>JBEKBR010000006.1:0-95109 GCA_050015295.1 Candidatus Aquilonibacter sp.
AAACGATATGCTCGAACTGGGAATCGTGATTCTCTCGATTGTCTGCTTTGTGATGCTGGACCGATACGTGATCGGCTGCGAAGAGATCTAGCCATGGCATTCGACGATATTTTAGGATTATTGCTCACCATTGCCGGTCTTGCGTATTTGACGTACGCGATGCTGCGCCCAGAGAAGTTTTAGGAGCAGAATATGACCGCCATCGGCTGGGTGCAAGTCGCCGTTCTTTTCGCATTGGTGCTGATCTGCGTCAAGCCGCTGGGGCTGTTCATGGGTCGCGTCTTTGCCGGCGAGCGCACGTTTCTCACGCCGGTCTTGGGGCCGGTCGAAAATACCATTTATCGCCTCTGCCGGATCGATCCGAACGCGGAGATGACGTGGTATGCCTACCTGTTCGCAGTGCTCGCGTTCACGTTTGTGGGCTTTGCCTACCTGTACATCTTGCTGCGTACGCAGCAATGGCTGCCGCTCAATCCGCAAGGGTTCGGCCCGATGGCGCCCGATCTCGCGTTCAATACCGCGATCAGCTTCGTCACGAACACGAACTGGCAATTCTATTCTGGCGAAAACACGCTGAGCTATCTCTCGCAGATGATGGGCCTCGCCTGGCACAACTTCGTCTCGGCGGGTATCGGCATCGCGGTGGCGATCGCGTTCATTCGCGGCCTCGCCGGCACCAATATCAAGACGCTCGGAAACTTTTGGGCTGACCTCACGCGCTCGTGCCTGTACGTGCTGTTGCCGATCTCGATCGTCGCCGGCCTCGCGCTCGTCTACCTCGGCGTTCCGCAGAACTTCCACGCGTATCAGAGTGTGACGTCGCTCGAGGGCTTCGAGCAGCAAATCACCGGCGGCCCGATGGCGTCGCAAGAATCGATCAAAGAGCTCGGCACCAACGGCGGTGGTTTCATCGGGCAAAACTCCTCGTCGCCGAACGAGAATCCGACGCCGCTCAGCGACCTGTTCGAAATGTGGCTGTTGCTAGTCATTGCCGCTGCGCTGACCTACACGTTCGGATGGATGGTGAAGGACCAGCGGCAAGGCTGGGCTCTGTTCGTCGCGATGTCGATCATGTTTTTCGGCGGCCTGTGGGTCGCGTACTGGGCCGAGGGCGCGGGTAATCCATTGATTCACCAGCTCGGTGTACTGGGCGGAAATATGGAGGGCAAAGAGGTTCGCTTCGGGGTTGCGGCCTCGGCGCTTTGGGCGGTCGCAACGACCGCGACGTCGTGCGGTGCGGTGAACGCGATGCACGATTCGTTCACGGCGCTCGGCGGCCTCATTCCGTTGCTGAACATGCAGCTCGGCGAGATCATCTTTGGCGGCGTGGGAAGCGGCATCTACGGCAAGCTCGTCTTCGTCATTCTCACGGTGTTCATCGCCGGCTTGATGGTCGGACGAACACCCGAATATCTCGGAAAGAAAATCGAGCGCAAAGACGTGCAGCTCGCGATTCTCTTCATCATTGTCACACCGGTTCTGGTACTCGTGCCGACTGCGATCGCGGCGATGACACCGGTCGGCCTCGCGACGCTGAGCAACGCCGGGCCGCACGGCTTCTCCGAAATTCTCTACGCCTTCTCGTCAGCCAATGGCAACAACGGCAGTGCGTTCGCCGGCCTGGGAGCGAATCTGTTCTATAACGTCACGATGGGCGTAGACATGCTGTTCTCGCGCTACGCTGAGATCATCCCACTCCTTGCGCTGGCCGGCATCCTTGCCGGAAAGAAGGCGGTCGCCGAATCGGCCGGCACGTTCACGACCTACTCGCCGATCTTCATCGCGCTCTTGATCGGAACGATTTTGATCGTCGGCGCCCTGGTGTTCTTCCCGGCCGACGCGCTCGGACCGATCGTCGAACACTTGCTCTCGCTACAAGGAAAGACGTTTTAGATGATCTCGCAACGGCGGATCGAGCGCCGCCCGAAAGCACGCTCACTGTTCGATCGCGAGATCCTCGGTCGCGCGATCGTCGACTCCTTCGCGAAGCTCAACCCGAGTTGGCAATATCGGAACCCCGTGATGTTCGTGTGCGAAGTCGGGGCGCTGGTAACGCTGATCTTCTTCGTGCGCGATCTGCTTCATCATGGGCCTGCAGGGTTCGATTTCGCGATCTCGATTTGGCTGTGGTTCACCGTGCTCTTCGCGAACTTCGCCGAAGCCGTGGCGGAGGGTCGCGGCAAGGCGCAAGCCGACGCGCTGCGACGCACCAAGACGGAAACGCTTGCAAACCTGGTCGTCGGCGAGGGTATTGAGTCTGTACCCTCGAGCAATTTGCGCAAGGGCGACGTCGTGCGCGTCGCCGCCGGTGGGTTGATTCCCGGCGACGGCGACGTGATCCATGGTGCGGCAATGGTCGACGAGTCCGCGATTACCGGCGAGTCGGCACCTGTGGTCCGCGAGGGTGGCGGCGACCGTAGCTCGGTCACCGGCGGTACGCGCGTGATCTCGGATCAGATCGACGTTCGCATTACGGCCAACCCGGGTGAGACGTTTCTGGATCGCATGATCAGCCTCGTCGAAGGCGCATCGCGCCAAAAGACGCCGAACGAAATCGCGCTCTCGATCTTGCTCGCGGGTTTGACGATCATTTTCTTGATCGCCGTGGCGACGCTTTCGCCGTTTGCTCTGTACGCCGGAGAGCACTTATCGGTGACCGTGCTGATCGCGCTGCTCGTGTGCCTCATTCCGACCACGATCGGCGGATTGCTCTCGGCCATCGGCATCGCCGGTATGGATCGCGTCATGCAGCGTAACGTGCTTGCCATGAGCGGCCGCGCAGTCGAGGCTGCCGGGGACGTCGACACGCTGCTCTTGGACAAAACCGGAACGATTACGCTGGGTAACCGGCAAGCGACCGAAGTGATCAGCGTCGACGGCACGGCACCCAAGGAAGCGATGCGCGTCGCGTATCTGACCTCGCTACCGGACGAAACCCCGGAAGGCCGGTCGATTGTGACGCTCGCGCAAAGCGACGGCATCGCCGATCCCGAACCGGCCGGCGCGACCTTCGTTCCGTTCAGCGCCTACACGCGCATGAGCGGTCTCGATTTGCCCGACGGCACGAAACTGCGCAAGGGTGCTCCCGACTCGGTTACGGCGTGGGTGCGCGATCAAGGTGGCAAGCCCGTTGACGGGCTCGCGCAGCAGGTCGAGCGCATCGCGCGCTCGGGCGGCACGCCGCTCCTGGTCGCGCGCAATGCGCAGATTCTTGGTGTCATTCATCTCAAGGACATCCTCAAACCGAATATGAAGGCGCGCTTCGATCGGCTGCGCGCGATGGGCATTCGCACGGTGATGATTACCGGCGACAACCCGCTCACCGCAGCGTCGATTGCGGGTGAGTCGGGCGTCGACGATTTTCTCGCTGAGGCGACACCTGAGACGAAGATGGATCTGATCAAGCGCGAGCAGAGTTCCGGACGGCTCGTCGCGATGACGGGCGACGGGACGAACGATGCACCGGCGCTCGCGCAAGCCGATGTCGGCGTCGCGATGAATTCTGGAACGCAGGCCGCCAAAGAGGCCGCCAACATGGTCGACCTCGACTCCGATCCGACCAAACTGATCGAAGTCGTGGAAATCGGCAAGCAGCTGCTGATGACGCGCGGCGCCTTGACCACGTTTTCGATCGCGAACGACGTCGCCAAATACTTCGCGATCCTACCGGCGATGTTCGCGACCGCGTATCCCGCGATGAACGAGCTCAATATCATGCGGCTCTCGACGCCGCAGAGCGCGATCCTCTCGGCGGTCATCTTCAACGCGTTGATCATCATCGCGTTGATTCCACTCGCGTTGCGGGGCATTGCGTACCGTCCGCTTGGCGCGAACGCGGTCCTGCGCAGCAACGTCCTGGTTTACGGACTCGGCGGAATCATCGTGCCGTTCATCGGGATCAAGCTCATCGACATGATCTTGGCCGGACTTCACTTAACGTAAGGTAGAGATGCATCATGGCAAACGTACAAAAAATCAAAGATAACACGCTCAAGCATCTCGGCACGTCGGTGATCTACACCATCGTTACCGTGGTCGCGTTCGGCTTGATCTACCCGCTCGTGATGACGGGGATCGCGCAGCTCATCTTCCCGTATCAGGCGAACGGGTCGATGGTCTACGTCAACGGCAAACCGGTGGGCTCGGCGATCATCGGCCAATTATGGACCAAACCGCAGTACTTTCACGGGCGTCCGTCGGCCGCCGGCAAGGGCTACGATCCTACCAACACCGGTGCGACGAATCTCGGGCCAACGTCGAAGAAATTGATCGACTCGACCAAAGCCACGATTGCTGCGCTCGAGAAAGAGAATCCCGATGCCTCCGGCGCGATTCCGATGGATCTGGTGACGTCGAGCGGCAGCGGCATCGATCCGGACATCAGCCCTGAAGGCGCCTACTACCAGGCCTCGCGCGTCGCGAAGGCGCGTAGCTTGCCGCTCGGTAAGGTGAATGCGCTTATCGCTCGCAACATCACGCCGCGCACGTTCGGCATTCTGGGCGAGCCGCGCGTCAACGTTCTTCAGTTGAATCTTGCGCTAGATAATTTGCATTAGGCGTCGTTGTCGCCGTCGTCGATGACGGCCTTCGGTCGCGCCAGCACGAGTAGTTCGCGCGCACCGTTGTCGAGTAATCGCCGCGCGAAAGAATTGCGCGCGGGCCAGCGCGGCGCGCGGTGCGTTCCACCGATCGCAATTTCGGTTTGCGGTTTGGAACGCGCGATCTCGAGCAGGCGCTTCGCCGCGTCGTCGACCCCCCGCTCATCCACCCAATCGATATTGAGCACACGGGTCGAACGCTCGAACTCCATGACGATCGCTTCGTCGACCCGGTCGCGTCGCTCGGCAATGTGGGCCACGGCGAAATCGACCTCGAGCCGCGCCGCCATGCGCCCGGCTTTGCGCAACAGTAAAAGGTCTTCGCGCCGGCCGACGACGGAGAGCAAAATCCGGCCGAACGGCGCGGCGATGCGCTCGCGCGTTTCGGCGCGTAGCACCTCGCGGATCGCAAGCTCGCGCAACGCTGCCAGATTTTCCATGCGGAAAAAGTTTGCGAGCGCCGGTTCGATCCGCTCGGCTGGATAGATCTTTCCGGCACGTAGCCGCTCGCGCAACGCATCCGGCGACACATCGATGAAGATGACCTCATCGGCCAGGGAAAGGATGCCATCGGGCAGCGTTTCGCGCACGATCGTGCCGGTCAGACGGTAGACGGCGTCGCTGAGCGCCTCGAGGTGCTGAATGTTGAGCGTCGTGATGACGTCGATACCGGCGCGCAAGAATGCGAGCACATCGAAGAAGCGCTTGGGTGCAAGCGACCCGGGAGCGTTGGTGTGCGCAAGCTCGTCAACCAATACGACGCGCGGCTTGCGCGCAAGAATCGCTGCGCGATCCATCTCGGTGTAGGTGATGCCGTCGGCGTGCACCGTCTTACGCGCGATGATCGGCAGGTCGTCGATCATCGCTTCGGTTTCGGCGCGGCCGTGCGTCTCGACCAGCCCGATAACGACGTCGATGCCTTCGGCACGCAGCTGCTGCCCGCGGTCGAGCATCGCGTACGTCTTCCCTGCGCCCGCGGCGGCACCGAGGTACACGGTGAGCTTTCCGTAACCGACACGCATCCGGTCGCCGAGCGTGCCCGAGAGTGGCGTCGTCATGGCCGTGCTCTCGATGTAGGATTGCTCGGCATCGAGCATCGCGATATCGCGTTCGACCGGAAGGTTGATCAGTCGCGCGGCGACCTTTCCGCGCGGCAGAATGAGCAACGCTGCAGGCAATGCGTCAAAGTCGATCCGTTCCGGCTCTTCGGCGGGCAGCACGTCGGCATTGAATTCCGCGGCGACGCGCGCAACGTCGGCCGGATCGCAGCCGGGGTCAGGAAGTATTTCGAGCGCCAAGTCGAGCGCCGCGGCGAGCGGCGCGCAACGCCTGACGAAGGCCTCGCACTCGACGCCTTTGGGCACGACCGTCACCGCGCTCGAGGTCGTGGCCGCCGAAACCGTCGGGATCGTCAATTGATCGATCGTCCGCAAGAGCAGTTCGCGCAGCATGGTCAACGTCGACTCTTGGTACAATCCGCTCTGGGCGCGCGCGATGTCGCCTTGATCGCGCACGATCATGCCGCTTTGCAGCCGTTCGCGCAGAATTTCCGGCGAGGCATCGAGCGCGATGACTTCATCGGCCGTCTTGAGAAACGAAAGCGGTACGATCTCGCGGATTGGGTAGCCAATGAGGCGCTCCGCCGTCGCCGACACGGTCTCGAGGTGCGCGATGTTGAACGCTCCAAGCACGGTGATGCCGGCCGCGCGCAACTCGAGCGCATCTTGCCAGCGCTTGCCATTGCGCGTATTGCCCAAATTGTCGTGCGCCAACTCATCCATGATGATCACGTCGGGATGATGTTCGAGGGCCGCATCGAGATCGAACTCTTGGTAGTCGTTCGTCCCGATCGTTACGGTGCGCGGAGGGATCCTGGGCAGTCCTTCGGCTAAGCGCTCGAGGTCGGGGCGTCCCTTCGTTTCGATCCAGCCGATTGCGACGCGTTTGCCGGAGGCGAGCAGCCGGCGCGCGTCGGTCAACAAGCGGCGCGTCTTCCCGGCGCCAGGTGCAGCTGCAATATAGACGACAAGCCGCGCGCGATCGCCAAACTCCCGAAGAAGCTCCTCCGCGGAGCGGCGTCGCGCCGCTTCGCGTTCGTCGGCCGATCGATCCATGAGAGCGGCCCGTTCGTCAAAATGAACGGCGTCCCCGCTGCGCGAAGCGCCCCTATAGCATGGCTGCCCTTTGCTACGCGCTCTTGGCGATTGCGTGGGTCATCGATCTCGTTACGCCACAGCTTTTTGTCGCTTCGATATTGCTCAACGGCCCGATTGCACTTTCGGCGCTTGCATTGCGACCGTCGCTTACTATTCGGCTGGTTGTACTGGCGGAAATTGCAAACGTCATCGCCGGCTACACGAATGGGCTGGCCGCCGGGCACCATTGGGATACGATTGCGGTCGGCGATCGCGGGCTCGCAGCGGCGAGTTTCTTGCTCGTTGGCGTGTTGACGCTTCGTGCGCAGCAGAGTGCGCGGCGCGCCGGCGAAAGTGACGAGCGCGAACGTCAAATCGGTCGCGAGCGTGCGCTGCGACGAGCAATGGAACAAGTACGCGCGAGCCTCAACACCGAGGTCGTGATGCGCAACGCGGTGCGTGAGGCGAAGCGCATTACCGCGGCGCCGAGCGTCTCACTCGTGACCCGTGCGACGTCGCTCGACGTACCCGATCGCTACGAAGCAGCCGAAGGCGACGTCACGCTGCGGCGCGAGCCGCTGCCGCCCGAGCTAACCTCGCTGATCGAAGGCGCGCGAGCGCGCGGCCGTGCGGTCACCGTGGGTGTCAACGATCCGCTGGCGAGCATGCTGCGCGAGTCTGTGACCGTCGCGACGATCGAACTCGACACTGGCTTGGTTGCGTTGATCATCGGCTGGGGTGCGCGCTCACCGTCGCCCGATGAAGAAGACGCGGTTCAGGATTTCGTCGACAACTTGAGCGTCGCGCTACAGCAGACGCGCCTTTTCATTCGCCTCGCCGAGCAGAACGAGGAGATTCTTCGCGGACGCAGCGAGCTGCAAAATCGTAGCGACGTTATTCGCGACATCGTCTACGCGCTGGCGCACGATTTACGAACGCCGTTGGTCGCTGCCGACGTCACCATGCATCAAGCGCTCGATGGCGCATACGGCGAGCTTCCCGAGCGCTACCGCCACATTCTCGAAACGACGCGAGCGTCGCAAGCGAGCCTGCGCCGCTTAGTCGAGACGCTCTTGCTGGTCGCGCGCTACGAAGCCGGTGAGGATTCACGGCGCTTCCGGCCCGAACAGGTTGCGCCATTGATCGAACTGGCCGTCGCCGAACTTCAGCCGGTCGCGCAGGCCAAGGACGTGCGTTTGGCGATCCAGTCTGCGCCGCCTGACGTCGTGATCGAAGCCGACGAAGACGAGATTCGCCGCGCGCTCACGAACTTGGTTGCCAATGCGATCGAAGCCACGCCGGAAGGCGGCAGCGTCCAGGTTGATACAGCCCTCCACGACGACCGCGTGACGGTAAGCGTGACCGACGATGGGTATGGCGTGCCGCTTGAGCGGCGGCCCGCGCTCTTTCAACGATTTGGCGGCGTGCGCGCCGGCGGCGGAACGGGTCTTGGACTCTATATCGTGCGTCGCATCGCCGAAAAGTACGGCGGTCGCGCCGGCTACGAACCGCGCGCCGAGCGCGGGAGCCGGTTCTTCATCGAACTCCCGCTGACCAGGGGGGCGAGTACGTGAACAAACCGATTCGCGTGGCGATTATTGAGGACCATACCCTCACGCGTGAGGGTATGAAGACGGCGCTGCAAATGGCATTCGACGTCATCGGTGAAGCGGCCGACGGCGTGAGCGGCTACGAGCTGATCATGAATGAGCGGCCCGACGTCGCCATCGTCGATCTCGGCCTTCCGGGCATGGACGGGATCGCGCTAACGCAACGCATTCGCGCGGAAGGTTCGGGCACGCACGTGGTGATCGTGACGATGATCGATGTAGAGGATGAAGTGCTTGCGTCGCTGGCTGCCGGCGCGGATGCCTATTGTTTGAAATCATCGCCCGTCTCGACGCTGATCGACGCGGTGCGCATCGCGAGCGAAGGTGGCGCCTATTTCGATCCGCAGATCGCGCACGTCGTGCTCTCGCGCTTTTCATCACGCACGCGGGCGACGTCGTCGAGCTCGCCGCTTACGCCGCGGGAGGCCGACGTACTGCGCCTCATCGCCGACGGCAAAGCCAACACCGAGATTGCCGCTAGCCTCAACATGGGTCTAGGTACGGTGAAGGGCCACATCCGCGACATTCTCGAGAAGCTCTCCGCCGCCGACCGCACGCAAGCCGCCGTCGTCGCGCTCCGCAAGGGGTTTATTTGACAATAAGAGGCTAGCTACGCGTGGTGGCGGGGGCGTTGAAGACGGCTTGGAGTTTTTCGGCGGCACCGTTCTTGACGACCGCGACGATCCGATCGCCGACGCGCAGTTGCGTGTCGCCGGTTGGAATCACGATGCTCTCGTCGTTGTCGCGTTCGATTGCAACGATCACGCTGTTGCGTGGCATGGCAAGGTCACCGAGGCTCTTATCGGCCGCAGGTGAACCGACCGGAACGCTAAGGCGTACCAGGCTCAGGTTCCCGCGCCCGAACAGGTGCATCGTCTCGAGTGCGGCGGTATAGCTGGCGGCGTTGACCTGCTCGTTGAGTACGTCGAGAATGATTTCCGTTGAGGAGATCACGATGACCGGATCGGCTGGATCGAGCGAATCAAAGATCAGCCGATTGCGCGGGTTGTTGACGCGCGCGATGCAGCGCGCTTTCGATTTCTTCTTGGTCAAGAGCACGACGACCAGGTTGTCTTCATCATCGCCGGTGTCGGCGACGACCACGTCGGCGCGCGCGACGCCGGCGGATTCGAGCACCGTCGGATCGCAGCCGTCGCCGACCATCGTCACCTGACGGTCAACCAGTGCGTCGAGGGCTTTGGCCTTCTTATCGATCTTTTCGACGACGACGACTTCGTGATTTTGCTGGAGCAGCGCGCGGGTCAAATACGATCCGACTTTTCCGCCGCCAACGATGAGAATGAACACTACGCGTTAACTGCCTCCGGTGAGCAGCCCGCAAACAGCTGCGCGAACTCGCTAATCGCTTCGGGGGCGACGATAGCGTTGAGCTTATCGCCCTCCTGCAACACGATGTCGTTCGAGGCGACCATCACGCCCGTGCCCTCGCGGCGAATCGCGGCGACGCGTATTCGGCCGGGCCGTTCGATTTCGGCGATGCTCTTGCCCGCGTGCGCGGCACCAACCGTGGCCGAAAGCGAAGTGACTTTCCCGAAATCAAAGGTGTGGATCGGATCCCACGGCGCTTGCATCAGCGTATCGCGAATCAGCTTTGCGCCGACCGTGGTGGGCACGACGGTCTGAATGCCGAGCTCGCGGTACATTTGCCCGCGCGGCGGATCGTAGATCCGGCAGACGACGCGGTCGATTTTGAACATGCGCTGGGCGATCAGGGCCGCCATGATGTTCCGATTGTCGCCGTCGGTGACGGCGACGAAACCATCGGCGGTTTGAGCACCCGCTCGCTTGAGTACGTCATAGTCGATTCCAGTGCCGACAACGACGTGTCCACGGAAATTCGTGCCGAGCCGCTTGAAAGCGGTGGGATTTTCGTCGACGACGATCACCTCGTGACCGTCGGCGTCCAGAAGTTTTGCGAGCGCGGACCCTACTCGTCCGCATCCCACGATGAGATAGCGCATGGGCGACAATGACCGTTCCAAAGAGGTGGGCTGTTCACCTTGGAGGCGAGCTTGCTCGGCAAAGGAGGAGGGTCGGCCGAAGATCAGAATAGACGGGGGTTTTGTCGGGGCGTGGCTCAGCTTGGTAGAGCGCTTCGTTCGGGACGAAGAGGTCGCTGGTTCGAATCCAGTCGCCCCGACCATTTCCCACAAGGTCAAGCGTTGTTCGAGAAATTCGGTCCGGCCTCACTGCGCGTTCTGCGCGTAGCCGAACAAGAATGCCGTAATCACAATCATTACTACGTCGGTGCCGAGCACCTGATGGTGGCGCTGCTCGAAGAACGCGACCCGCAAATTCTCGACGACCTGGATGCCGACGGCATCGACGCGCGCGAACTGCACGCCGACGTGCGCCGCCATCTGGGTTCAGGGGACGATCGCCTGTGGGAAGGCATCTTGGTCACCCCGCGCGTCCGTAAGATCATTGTCCTGGCGGAAGGCTACGCCGGCGAGGCGCCGGTGGAACCGGCGCACCTCTTGCGCGCGCTCCGTGCGGAGGGTGGCAGTTTGGCGGCGGAGATCCTGCGCCGCACCGCCGGCCGAAACTCGGCGGCCGGTACCTAAGTAACGAGGGCGCGTGGAACACTTCCAGCAGATCGCGATTTCGCTGATCGATCACTACGGCTACGGCGGGCTCTTTTTTGCGCTTGTGGTCGGCAACGTCGGCTTCCCGGTCGGCGCGGAGATTCTCATGCCGGTGGCCGGTGCGCTGACCGCGACCGGGCATCTCCCGTTTCTGTGGCTGACGATCTTGGTCTCGGTTCTCGGCGAGCTCGTCGGCGGGACGATTGGCTACCTGCTCGGACGCTTTGGCGGCCGGCCGTTAATCGACCGCTATGGGCGCTTCGTGCACCTGACGCATGAGAATCTGGATCGCGTCCATGGGTTTTTCGAGCGCTACGGCAGCTTTGCGATCTTCGTCTGCCGTTTCATCCCGTTCATCCGCGGCGTCGTGTCGATTCCGGCGGGTCTCGCGGAGATGAATCTGGCGCAGTTCTACCTTTGGTATGCGCTGGGGTCGATCGTCTTCTGCGGCCCGCTCATTTGGCTCGGCGACGCAGTCGGCGAGCATCTCGACGCCGTACTTCCGCTGGTGCACAAGACCGGGCTCATCGCGCTCGTACTCGCCGTATTGGCGATCGTGGTAACGTGGATCGTGATGCGCCAACGACGGTTGCAGCGCGCCCCGCGCAGTGGTTAAGCCGGAGTCGCTCGCACAAATCCCCGACGCGCCGGGCGTCTATCAAATGATTGGACGCGACGGCGAGATTCTCTATATCGGTAAGGCCGTCTCGCTGCGCAGCCGAGTGCGTTCCTATTTCCAGGACTCGGCGGCCCATCATATCCGCACGCAAGCGATGGTCGAGCGCGTTGTCGACGTGCGCACGATCGTGGTCAGCAACGAGATCGAAGCGCTGATCTTGGAAGCCAATCTGATCAAGCGCTACCAGCCACCGTTCAACGTGCGGCTACGCGACGACAAGCGCTACCCGTATCTCAAGGTCACCAACGAGCCGTTTCCACGCGTGGTGTTCACGCGGTTCGTCAAAGACGACGGCGCGCGCTACTTCGGTCCGTACACCAACGCCAAGGCGCTGCGCGAGCTGATCGACCTCGTGCGATTGGTCTTTCCGCTGCGCACCTGTCGCGAGCCGATCGACGGGCGGCGTAAGCGCCCGTGTCTGCAGTACCACATCAAGCGCTGTCTGGCGCCCTGCGTCGGCTACCAGAGCGAGCCCGAGTACGATGCGATGATCGACGAAGTCGTGCTGTTCTTAGAAGGCAAGCAAGACTCGCTGCTGGCGCGACTCCAGCACGAGATGAGCGATGCCGCCGAACACTTGAACTTCGAGGCGGCGGCGCGCCTGCGCGATCGCATCGTGCACGTGCGTCGCGTCACCGAAGGCCAGATGGTCGTGTGGCGGTCGCGCCTCGACATGGACCTCATCGCCGCAGCGCGCGCACAAGGGCAAGCATGCGTGCAAGTCTTCATGGTCCGCGGCGGCAAGTTGATCGCCCAGGAATTTTTCATTCTCGATGGCGTGCACGACCAGCCTGAAGAAGAGCTGATCAGCGAATTCCTGGTGCAGTTTTACACGGCGCGTACCGCGAGCGCCTACGAGCAGCCGGCCGTTTCCGCCTACACGCGCATCGCGCGCGAGCAAGAGCCGGCCGTACCGCAAAAGGCCCGCGCGCGAACGCGTGCCGCGAGCGTCGCCGCGGCGGCGATTCCGAAAGAAGTGCTGGTGCAAACACTGCCCGGCGAGGACCACGGCGTCATCGAGTCGTGGCTCTCCGAGGTCAAGGACGCGCGCGTGCGGATTCTGCAGCCGCAACGCGGCGAACGCGCCGAGTATTTGCGCCTGGTGCGTAAGAATGCCGAGCAGAATCTCAAGGCGTTCCTCGTCCATCAAGAAGTGCAGGAAAGCGCGCAGGCGCGTGCGCTTACCGAGCTTGCCGATGCGCTCGAATTGCCCGCCCCGCCGCACCGTATCGAGTGCTACGACATCTCGAACATCCAGGGCACGAATCCGGTCGCTTCAATGGTCGTCTTCGTCGAGGGCCGCGCGAAGAAGAGCGACTATCGCAAGTTCAAGATTCAGTATGACCAAGGTCCGAACGACTTCGCGATGATGCAGGAAACGCTGCGCCGCCGGCTGCGCTATCTGCGTCATGAGACCGACGACACGGTGAACAAAACCGAAAAAGCACTCGCCAAGAAAGAAAAATTCAACCGGAAACCGGATCTGCTGCTGATCGACGGCGGCAAAGGCCAGCTCGGCGCGGTCGTCGAGGTGATCGACGAGTTCGACATGACGGGCATTCCGGTCGCCGGCTTGGCCAAAGAGCACGAGTGGCTCTACGTGCCCGGGAATCCGGATCCGATCGTCTTACCGCCGAATTCGCCCGGTCTACATTTGATCATGCGCATTCGCGACGAGGCGCATCGCTTCGCCGTCACCTATCATCGGCAGCGCCGCGGCAAAGCGATGACAAGTTCGAAGCTCGACGCGCTCGCGGGAGTCGGCCCGGTGCGCCGCAAACGGTTATTGGCGGAGTTCGGTTCGGTCGCCGCAATCAAGCGAGCCAGCGTCGACGAGATCGCCGCAGTGAAAGGGATGACCGCGACGCTCGCGGCACAAGTCAAAAGCGCTTTGGAGGGGAGTTCCTGATGCACTGGCTACTTCGATTTCTCATTACCGCGGCAGCCTTGTGGGCGATCGCGATGTACGTTCCCGGCTTTCATATGAACACGTGGGTCGACGCGCTTATCGCCGCCATCATCTTTGGCCTCGTCAACGCGATCATCGGCCCGATCCTCAAGTTGATCTCGCTACCGATTACGATTCTCACGATTGGGCTCTTCTCGATCGTCATCAACTGGGCGCTCTTTGCGCTTGCGGTGTGGCTCTCGCCCGGCTTTAAAGCTACCGGCGTGCCGTGGCCCGCGTGGGAGTCGACGCTGGTCGGTTCGATCGTGATGATGCTGGTCTCGATCTTCGTGACGACACCGCTGACGCGCTCGGAAGCCTAAGCTGCGCATTCTCGTCACCAACGACGACGGGGTTGAAAGCCCGGGCATTACCGCGCTCGCGCAGGCGCTGCGCGCAATTGGCGACGTGATCGTCGTCGCGCCCGACGGTGACCGAAGCGGCGTCGCGCACTCGCTCTCGATTCATCATCCGGTGCGCTTGCGCGAATTGCGCGGGCGTAGCGTTCCGACCTACGTGTGCTACGGCACGCCGGCCGACTGCGTGGTCGTCGGATCGTACGAAGTGTTCAAGGAGCCGCCGGATCTGGTGGTGAGCGGGATCAACCGCGGCGCCAACGCCGGTGACGACATCACCTATTCCGGCACGATCGCCGCCGCAAACGAAGCGCTGCTCGTCGGGGTGCCGTCGATTGCGGTCTCGCTCGCGATCGCGTGGCCCGTCTCTGACGACGAACCCCAGTGGGCGACGGCCGCGAACTGCGCGGTGGAATTGGCGGCGCGGGCACACAAGTTGGATCTGCCGGCGACGACGCTGCTCAATCTCAACGTGCCCAACGTCGAGCCGGATGGCCTGCGCGGCATCCTTTGGACCGCGCAAGCGCGCAAGCGCTACCGCGACCGTACCGACCGGCGGCTCGATCCGCGCGGCGAAACGTACGTGTGGATTTGGGGTAGCCACAACGAGGAGAAGATCGAGGACGGCAGCGATCTCGCGGCGCTGCGCGACGGCTACGCCAGCGTCACGCCGATTACCATCGATCGCACCGACGACGCGACCCTTGCGCGTCTCCGAGGCGGTTCTCGGCCGCAGTAGTAGTTGAGATTGGGCGAGCGGCACGTGCTGCTGCATACTCCCGTCGGTCCCTCGTGTTAATGCTCGTACGCCTACGATTGCGCCCGGCGCAGGAGGAACTGCTATGGAGTATTTTGTTACTGCGAAAGACGGAACGCCGATCTTTTACAAGGATTGGGGCCCGAAGGATGCGCAGCCCATCGTCTTTCATCACGGCTGGCCACTCAGTTCGGATGATTGGGACGCGCAAATGCTCTTCTTCCTCGCCCAAGGGTACCGCGTCGTTGCTTCTGACCGCCGCGGTCACGGCCGCTCGGCGCAGGTTAGCGGCGGTCATGACATGGATCACTATGCGTCCGATGCGTCGGCCGTGGCCGAACATCTCGATCTAAAGAACGCTATTCATATCGGCCATTCGACCGGCGGCGGCGAAGTGGCGCGTTACGTTGCGAAATACGGTCAGCCGCAGGGCCGCGTCGCCAAAGTGGTGCTCGTCAGTTCGGTTCCACCGCTGATGGTAAAAACCGCGAGCAACCCCGGGGGTACTCCGATCGAGGTGTTCGACGGCTTCCGCGCCGCTCTGGCCGCCAACCGGGCACAGTTCTTTCTCGATGTGGCTTCAGGCCCGTTCTACGGTTTCAATCGGCCGGGTGCAAAAGTTTCGCAGGGAATTATCGAGAATTGGTGGCGCCAAGGCATGACCGGCGCGGCAAACGCTCATTACTTAGGTATCAAAGCATTCTCGGAGACCGATCAGACGGACGATCTCAAAGCGATCACGGTTCCGACGTTCGTCATCCAGGGCGACGACGACCAGATCGTGCCCTACAAGGACGCCTCGCTGCTGCAGGCCAAGCTGATCAAGAACAGCACCCTGAAAATCTATCCCGGTTATCCGCACGGCATGCTCACCACCAACGCCGACGTGATCAATCCCGACCTGCTGGCCTTCATGCGCTCATAGTCGCAACCGCCGCCTTGCAGCCCCGTGTTATGATGTTTGTCCGACATGGGGCTGAACTAGGCTCGACGGGAAGATCCGTGGTCGGCGTTAGCAAGCGGAGTTGCGAGCTCTCCTAAAACGATCGCAAAGGCATACTTGCCAACAACGAATACGCACTAGCTGCTTAATCTAAGTTAGCTACCGGACGCGGAGAGTCGGCCCGAACCACTCTGCACTCCGGTCATCAATTCGGGCTGGTACGCGCGCGTGATTCGACGCGCGTACAAGATCAAGGATCTGCCGCGTAGGGTAAGTCCCGCTTTGAGACGTCCTTACGAACAAGTCAAAGTCAAAGCTGAGCTTGGAGAATGCGCCGGTTAGGCTTTTCGGACTCGGGGGGCAGTACCCCGACAGCTCCACCACTTATTCAAAATGCACGACATCCGTGCATTTTGTCTTTAGGGAGTTGTCAATGAGCGTACAAGTCGACCAGAAGAGTTATGAGATGCCACCGAGTGAGGGTTTCACCGTCACCCATTATCTCACGGTCGCCGACATCGAGCGATCGGCTCGCTACTATGAGAAAGTCTTTGGCGGCCGCATTCTGAGCTTGGGCGACACTAAGGGCGCGTCTGGACACATTGCGATCGCGAATACGTGGCTCATCGTCAACGTCGGGGGCGGCCCCACGCCGGACAAGCCGACGGTAACGCTCAGCGCTCCAGCCGATCCGGATACGGTCAGCAGCTTTATGAATATTCGCGTTGCGGATATTCAAGCGTGCTACGAGTTATGGAAAAGTCGAGGAGCCGAATTCATCACGGAACCGATACCCAAGTACGGCGAGACGCGTTGCTACATCCGCGACCCAGACGGTTATATCGTCGAGGTAGGACAGAGCACCTAGCCACGTAGGGTCGCGCAGTCGTACCGGGACGCGGGGTTGGACTATCTGCCGCGATACACGCCGATTGTCCGCGCGCTGATGGCGAGCGAGCCGCTCACCGTTGGAGATATTGCTGCTGCGGCGGGCATCAGCCAGCCCGCCGCGACCCAAACCGTCGCGCTCATGATTCGCAAGGGCATTGTCTCCGCGTCGCGCGGATCAAATGACGCGCGCCAGCGCATGATTCGCCTTACCCGACGTGGCCGAGCGCTCATCAGTAAGCTCGAAGCCTGCTGGGACGCAACCGCGCGCGCACATGCCGACCTCGATGCAGAACTTGGATTTCCGCTTTCAGCCTATCTCGATCGTGCGATCGTCTCACTCAAAAAGAAAAGCTTCCTTGAAAGGATGTCATGAAGAGGGTTCTTGATGCCCGAAGCCCGGGTAGTCGGGCGCGACAAGATGATGGCTATCGGAAAGGCGGCCGAAGAGCGGTTCGAACTTCCGGGAAGAAGACGGAAGTCCGTGCAAAAGTAGAAGCGTTGGGGCGTCTTTCGGGCCGGCCTCGCGGTAGAAGATCGACAGCCCATCGATTTCAATCCTCCGATAAAAGGTCTGTTCCACAGCATGTTGTTCGACGGCTTCGCTAGACACACCATCGCCGTGCCTTTCGGCAATCTGTTCGCCGCGGTTGGCGGCTCGGGACCGCCGCTCGTGCTCTTACATGGCTATCCCGAGACCCATCTCTGTTGGCACGCCGTTGCCGGGGATCTCGCGCGGCACTTTACGGTGGTCGCGTTCGATCTGCCGGGCTATGGCGCCAGCGACAAGCCGCCCGCCGATGCCTCGTTGCAACCGTATACCAAGCGCGCGATGGCCGGTGCGATTGTGAGCGCGATGACGGCACTCGGGTTTGAGCAATTCGCCGTCGCGGGCCACGATCGTGGCGGACGGGTCGCGTATCGCATGGCGCTCGATCATCCCGCGCGCGTGACCAAGGTTGCGGTGCTCGATATCGTGCCGACGATTGAAACCTTCGAGCGGCTCGATCGTCAAAACGGCGTCGGATCGTTTCACTGGTTCTTTCTTGCGCTGGACTCGGAATTGCCGCAGCGCATGATCGCCGCCGATCCCGACCTCTGGCTCGACCGGATGGCGCCGGCCTGGTCCGGACCGAACTTCACGTTCAACCAGGAAGCGATGCAAGAATACCGGCGCGCATTTCGCGACCCGGCCGTGATTGCTGCGACCTGCGCGGACTATCGTGCGGGCGCAACCATCGATTCGCAGGACGACCTCGACGACCGCGGGGCGCGCAAGATTGCTGCTCCGCTGCTCGCGCTTTGGGGGAACGCTCGCACGCGAAAACCGTGGGACTTCCTGGAGATTTGGCGCGAGTGGGCTGAAAACGTACAAGGCGAGGCGCTGGACTGCGGCCACTTCTTGCCGGAGGAAAAGCCCAACGAGGTCGCGCGGCACTTCATCGCGTTTTTCGGGGATCACCGTTGATGCTGTTCGTGGTCATCGAGCGCTTCAAAGAAGGTAACGCCGCGCGGGCGCACGCTGTTTCCAACTGATGGAAGCGCCGCATTTAGACGCGCTCTATCCCTGGCTCAGTCACTGGGGCGATCTCGTCGATTTTGAAGTCGTCCCCGTGCTGCCGTCCGGTGAGTTTTGGGCGAACTTCAGGTGAGTTTGGCGAGTGCCTCGGCCGTGGTCGTGACTTCGGCCATACGCGGGAACGTCACGTCGACCGCGTGCTTATGGCCTGGCTCGCTCAAGTCGCTCATCGCATCCTCAACGATCACAACGTGAAAACCGTGGTCGTACGCGTTGCGCGCAGTGGCTTCAACACCCATGCTGGTCGCGATGCCGGTGAGGAAGATTTGCGTCACGCCGGCGCGACGGAGAATTCGTTCGAGCGCGGTACCGTAGAACGCCCCGATCTGATGCTTGGTGACGGTGTAATCGCTTGGCTGGCGATCGAGTTCCGGAACGAGCTCGGCCCAATCCGGCGGCGGGTTGAAGTTGAAGCTTGCGTCAGTGCGTCCCGGTGCGCGGCCTTCGACGTTCACCAGCACGACCGGCAGATTTTTCTTGCGGAACGCCGCGGCAAGTTGCGCGCTGCGCGCGATTACTTCTGTTGCGGGATGTGGCTGCACGGGGATGCCGGCGATGCCTTTTTGTAGGTCGATGACAACGAGTGCGGCGACGGGATCGAGTTGCGTTAGCGGCATGTCAGTTTCCTATGAGACGTGACCGCGCGGTAAGGTGCGATCGAAGATGGTAAAGATGAGGAGAATCGCGCAGAGCACGCCCATGACGATCGTTAGGTCGAGAAACCCGGCGTTTGTAGCGTGTGTGCCGTAGACGAGACCGAGGACGCTTGCGGCGATGATGGCGCCCAGATAGAACGCCGTGCGCTGCAGCCCGGCGGCAGCGCCGATTTCATTCGCCGGTGCTTGAATGTATACGGCGGCCTGAGTGGTGACCGCGAACATCCCTTGCGGCAGGCCAAAAAGAACTGCCGCTGCGGCGATGACCCAAGCCGGCGCGCCGCCGCTGATTGCGGCGAACGCGAGGCAGGCGGCGAGCATCGTGCCGATGCTCAGGATAAACGGTAGGCGCAAACCTTTGGCGCGACCGCCGAGGAACGACGTCAAGCCGGCCCCGACCGACATCGGAAGCATGATCAAACCAGCCTGAGCACTGGAGAAGCCGACCCCGCTCTCGAGCCACTGCGAGAATCCATAGATGACGCAATAGAGAATGGTTGCGAGCGCGCACGCGCGCACGTAGGTGACGATCAGCGGTATGTTGTGTTGGAGCATCGGCACGTCAAGAAACGGATCGCGACGCCGGAGCGAGTACATCACCAGCGCCACGCCGAGCACAATCGTAGCCGCGAGCACCCACCACAGCGGCGTGCCCAGATGCATCAGAAATGTCATCAGCGCGAACAGCGTTGCGGAAAACAGCAGCAGGCCGATGACGTCGAACTCTTTGAACAGGCGCATGACGGTGATCTTTTGCGGTGCATCCTTTGGCGTCCAGAGAAATACGAGCACCGCAGTGAGCAACGACAACGGCAAATTGACGGTGAAGATCGAGTGCCATCCGAAGGCGCCGGTCAACACGCCGCCGAGCAGCGGCCCGATCGCCATCGTCGCAATTGCGGCGAGCGAGAGAAAACTCATCGCGAAACGCGGCGGTGGCGCACCGATGCGATCGGCCTGCACGCGAAAAATGCGCATCGCCGCGGGGTATGCGCCCGACGTGCCGATGCCCAAGGCCACGCGCGCCACCACGAGGCCGGTCAGCGAGGTGGCGAACCAGCCGAGAACGCCGGAGAGTGCGACGAGCGAAAGCGCCCACAACAGCACGCGACGCGGACCAAAGAGATCCGCGAGACGTCCCATCGCCGGCTGCGCGATCGAGGTGGCAAGATAAAGGGCCGCGATGAGCCAGCCCGATTCGGCGGCGCTGACGTGCAGACTCGCGGCAATCGGCACGAGCGCCGTCGCGATCATCGTCGAGTTGATCGGGTTGAGGCATGAACCGAGCGCGAGCGGCGCGACGAAGGTGAAGCCGAACGCGTCCTTGCGCTCCGCCGTCACCGGGATAGCCGTGATCACGAATTGGCCAGTCGCTTCATCGGCTCGACGGCCGCCAGGAGTGCACGTTGTTCGAGCGGCGTGAGCTGGGAAACAGCCTCCGCGAGCCATGCATGCTTCACGCGCGAACGCTCGTCGCGCTGCGCGCTGCCCAGCTTCGTCAACGCAAAGAGCACTTGCCGGCCGTCGGTCGGATGCGATCGCCGCTCGACGAGACCTTGTTCTTCGAGGTACGCGAGCGTTGCGCCCATCGATTGCGGCTTCACTGATTCCGCGCGCGCGAGATCAGCGGTCGTCATCGCGCCGTGGCGGCTGAGCTGCCCCAGCACCGTTGTTTGCGACCACGTGAGCCCGTCCGCATTCGATTCCGCGCGCAAACGGCGCACGAGTTGCCAGGTCGCTTGCACGAGCTCTTCAACCGCCGTCTCGGTCGACGAGGGGCGGGTCGTCGTTTTCGTCATCAGCCGCCAGTCTAGCATATTATCAGCTAAACTGGCAAGTTTGGCTGGCTACATCTAGACGACCGTGATCCGCGGCTGGAAGTCGGCCGCAAACAGGCTCTTCGGAATCATCGCATGGACGCCGCGCACGATGTCGACCACTTGCGTGACGCGAAAGTTGCCGGCGATGCTGAGCAGCGCGTACGCATCCAACTCCGTCATGTTCGCGCGCGTTGCGAGGAACCTGATCGCGTTGCGCGCCGCTGCAGCCATCGCCAGGTTGAGGTCTTTATCCAAGCCGAGAACGATCCAGTGCGTCGACGTTTCGGCGATCGGCCAGGCGAAGTTCTTATTCTTGTGCAGCACGACTTGAATGCGCATTTCTTTCATGCGTGTTTCGAGTGCACTCAAGTTGATTTCGCCGTCACCTTGCAGCGCGTGCGAGTCGCCGGTGAAGAGCAGAGCGCCCGGCTTCCACACCGGGATATACATGGTCGAGCCTTCCGACATCTCGCTCAGATCGGTGTTGCCGCCGTGCGGCCCCGGTGGCACGGAACTGGTGACACCGGGTCGCAGCGGCGGGAAATAGCCGTCGGGCGGCGCGACGCCGAGCGTGCCTTGAAAGGGCTTGAGCGGGATGTGCACTTTGGGAAGAAACTCGGTGCGCATCGTGGTCAAATCAAGGTTCAAATATTTGACTTGGCCCTGCGGGAAATCGGTGGGCAGCAACCCGGTGCCGAGTGCGCCGGGATTGTTGAAGACCGCGCCCCACGTGTCCGTCTCGAAGTGCTGGTAGCGAATCTCGAGCACATCGCCGGGTTGCGCATCATTGATCCAAATCGGTCCGATGATCGAGTGCGGACCGTGGCCCGGGTTGGCGACGCGCAGCGCGGCGAGCTTTTCGATCGGCACGCCGGGCTCGAGCGCATTGAGAAAATGCGACCAGGTATTGCGGTAGCTGATGACGTCACCCGAATCGATCTTTAGGATCGGCGGAAGCGTCGTATCGTAGACGCCGAGATGGGTGGTCTCGTTCGTGCACTCGACCACGTGCACGCGGCCCTGAGCTTGCGCCACACGTTGCGGCGGACCGCCGTCCGCTGAGGCAAAGGCGGGGCGCGCAAACCAGGGCCCGATCGCGGCCAGCATTCCCATGAACGCGCTTGACTTCAGGAGCTCGCGCCGCGAACGCCCCCGCGCCGTTAAGTGGCCGTCGAGGGTTGCGCGATCGACCTCGTCCATGTGCTCGAGCCGATCCGCTGCGCGCTTGGTGTACGAGCCCTCTGCGAGGTCTTGCCGTAGCACACCGGTCCCTTGCTCCTCACCACAACCAAAAAAGCCGCCGCAGTCGTGAAAATGTTCACCGCTCATAAGGTACCTCCGGACGATAGCAGCAGGTGTTCAGTCGCTATGTCGCGCGCACCCGTCTCAGACGGTGCGTCTTCGCCGGCGCCGGCTGGACAAAAGGACAACGACAACTTCGGCGAGGGCTCGGTCGAAATGAATTAAGGGTTACCTGAGCCAATCGGACGACCGGCGGCAGCTACCTCGCTACCGCGCTTTTCGCTGGATCGCCCATGACATTCGATCAATCCGTTCACACCGAACCGATGGTTACGCAACCGGAGCCTTCGCCTGTGCAGGCGTTGGCAGCCCAGGATTCACCGTCCAACGGTCAACTGAAGCCCGAGGATCGAGCGGCCGCGGAAGTCCTGATGCGTCATCTCTTCGCGCCGTCCGAGCACGCGATCGACGGTGTCGAATATCACGTCGCATACTTACTTGCTGAGCGCGCCATCGGCGGCGATATCGTCGACGTCTACCATTTCGACAACGGCAGCGTCGCACTCTCGATCGCCGACATCTCCGGCAAGGGCGCGAGCGCGGCAATACACGCGGCGCTCGTGAAATATGGCTTACGCTGCTACGCCTCGGAAGGCTTGTCGCCGGAACGAGTGCTCCGATCGCTCGATCGAACCTACATCGAGAACAACGCGTTCGAGCGAACGGAATCGTTCGCAAGCGTCTTCATGGGCATCCTCGACCAGGGGCGTCGTGCCATGACCTACGCGTCTGCCGGGCACGAACCGGTACTGCTCTATCGACCTTCGACCGGCGTGGAGATCCTCGAACCCACGGCCCCGCTCATCGGCGTGTTCGACGATCAGCACCATCTTTTCAAGCAGCGACACGTCGCGATCCAACCCGGCTCGATTCTGGTTGCTACGACCGATGGCGTCACCGAGGCGCACTCACCGGACGGCGAACTGTTCGGCATGGATCGGCTCGTGGCTGCGGTGGCGACGGCGCTGCGTGGTGCACCATCGATGCAGGGCGTGATCGAGCACATCCTTTCCGAGGTTAACGGGTTCTGCGCCGGACGTTTGCGCGACGATATCGCGGCGCTCGCGGTGCGGATTTCCTAAGCGCACCGACACTTCAACGCTTCGAAGTGCCAAAATACAGGCATATCCGTGAATTACCATTTTATAGCACGGAAAACATTGCTGTATTACGATATGAGCCCATGAATTTCGTATGCGAACAGCGTTCGCTGGGTGCATTTTTACTGATGCTTCGGGAGCGAATCCCTCCCGCATCAATGAGACTTGGGCCATACCAACGACTCATGGTTCGTTGCGGACGCCGCGTGACGCAGGAAGAACTCGCCGAGGTCGTTGGGGTGAGTCGCGGTTGGTACCGCCAGCTCGAGAGCGACGCGGGTGTGCGCGCGTCGATCCGACTCCTCGACCGGCTCGCGGATGCGCTCGCAGCGACCCCGGAAGAGCGCATGACGCTCTTCACACTGGCGGTACCCGAGATGCGCGCCTAGCGCGTCATGCGTTTGTCGTTTGGAACGACCGGAACGTCCCCCGAATGTCCTCACTGAGGAGTTGGGGCTGTTCCCAGGCGGCAAAGTGGCCGCCGACGTCGTGTCGCTTGTAATACACGAGTTTCGGATATGCCTTTTCGGACCAACTCTTCGGCGCTTGGTAGAGTTCGTAGCGGAACGCGCTTACGCCAACCGGTACATTAACGCCCTTGATGTCGAAGAAGTCGAGTTTATTTTCCCAGTACAGGCGAGCCGACGGGATTCCGGTGTTCGTTAGCCAGTAGAGCGTGGCGTTGTCGAGGTAGTCGTCGCGCGAGATGCCACTGGGCTTTCCGAAAAACGCGCCCGAGAGCAACTCGTAGCTGTCCTTGTCGTGATCGAGCATCCAGGAAATTAAGCCAATCGGCGAATCGCTCAGGCCGTAAAGCGTTTGTGGCCGGTTCGTCATCTCGACCGCGTAGCCGAGATGGTGCCCGTAGAAGTCGCTCAACTGGTTAAACGCCTGGAGCTCGTCACCCGAAAGAGGTACGGGTGACTTAGCGCCGGACTTCGCGGCAGCCAAGATATCCGCCGGAACAGTCCCGGGCATGTTGGTGTTGATCGCGATCACCTTGTCGGGAGCGAGCAACGCAACCTCTTGGGTAACGTTGGCACCCCAATCGCCGCCTTGCGCGACGAATTTGCTGTAGCCGAGCCGCTCCATTAGTGCGATCCACGCCTTTGCGATGCGTACGGGGTCCCACCCCAGCACCGTGGGCGCCGGCGAGAAGCCGTGTCCGGGCAGCGAGGGGATGACGATGTGAAACGCATCGCTCGCGCTTGCTCCGTGCGCAGTCGGATCGGTCAGCGGTCCGATGATCTTGATCTGCTCGATGATCGATCCTGGCCAACCGTGCGTCACGATCAACGGCAATGCGTTGTCGTGCTTCGAGCGCACGTGAATGAACTGGATCTCCTGCCCGTCGATCTCGGTGATGAACTGCGGCAGGGCGTTCAGTTTGGCCTCGAGTTTGCGCCAATCGTAGCCGGACGACCAATACTGCGCGACCGCCTGCGCGGTGGCCAACTGCACGCCTTGCGATTGGTCTGGTACCAGCTCGCGTGATGACGGCCACCGCGTGGCTTTAATGCGCCCACGCAGATCGTCGAGCTCCGCCTGCGGAACGTTCAGCTTGGGAAATGGGCGAATCGCGGTTGCGGCGCTGCCCGTTGGTTGTACTACCTGTGTCACGGAATTCGACCTCTCTTGACAGCCGATAAGACTCAAAGGAACTGCAGCAAACGTGGCTGCGGCAGTACCGCAAAAGCGGCGACGGTTGAGATGCACCAATTAACCATAGCAGCGTTGCTCGGGGAAGGGTGCACACTACTAGTGACCTGACAGAGGCAGTCGGATTTGCTACGTTGTTAGTTTGCGCGGGCCGCTAACGAACGTGCTGCCGCGCTCGTAAAAGCGCCAAAGCCGGGCTTGCTCACGGCTCAAACCGATGCGCGTCGTCGCGGCCACGACGCCGTGGTATTTGGAATCCACGCCAAGCCACAGCGACGGATCCGCGCATAAGTCTACCCCGTTGTCACGCATATCTATCGCCATTGCGAGGGCGAGACGTCCCGGACCGCGCGCTAGATCGCGCACGGATGACGAGCTGCGGCGTTTCTTCATAAGGTCGAGTCCATCGATTGGCTCGAGTGCGCGAATTAACACGCCGGCACCGACGCCGGCTCGCTCGCTCGAAACGTTGAGGCAATAGTACATCCCGTAGATGAAATACACGTAGGCGTGACCGCGTGCCAAATAGAGCGGAGCGTTTCGCTCGGTTTTACCCCGGAACGCGTGCCCTGCTGCATCGCCGACCGGATACGCTTCGGTCTCCACAATCCGGCCGCTGGTGTGCTGTCCACGAAGGTCGTGCACCAGTATCTTTCCGATCAGGAAGCGCGCGAGCTCGATCGTGTCGATCGGCAGATCGCGTCTCCGAAGCCGCCCGATCATCAGATGCGGTCGATCGTGATCGTGTGCTCGACGGTTTGCGGGCCGCTGGATGATTGGGTCGTGAACGTCTCACGATAGGTCGCGTGCTGCAGCACGCCGGATTGATCGAAAATCGCTTGCATGGCAATGTTGACCGTTGGCGCTTTCCCGCTCGATTGCTCCTGGCTGCGTTGCGGGCGACGCGATTGCCAGCCGCCCATCGACCCGCCGGAGCGTCCGCCATACGACGAGTCGCGCTGGCTCGAAGTGCCTTGCGCGATCAGCGTGACGGCCGACGCGCCGCTTAGCAGATTGACGTCGAGCGGCACGTTTACCGGCGCTGGCGGCTTTGGCGCCGGCGACGTTGGGCTCGCCGGGGCCGGCGGTGTTACGTTGAGACTCGTTTGGGCGTGATCGCTTCCGTCGAGCGACGCCGCGAGGTGCCCGGGAAAATTCAATTGGCCCAGCAGTGTTGCAATTTCGGCGGCGGTGGGATCGGCGGGATTTGACGCTGCAACCGCGAGTTGACCGTCGGGGGCGCGCGTGACCCCGAGTGCGGCGGCAGCGTTGCTTGCGGCAACGCGCGCATAAAGCTTCGCCGGCGCTTTCCAGCTAACCACGATCGTCGAAACGTCCGGCGCGCTTTGACCGGCGCTCATCGTCGTGCTGATGCGGTAGGTGACACTGTCACCGATCTTTGCCGGACCGGCAAAAAATGACGATGGCCCAACGGCCGCGACGAGCAAGGCGCAGAGGAACGGCATATCGGAATGAGCGTAGCCTGGAAATCTGGGAGTTATCCGTGATTGTTGAGACCGAACGCCTACTGCTTCGTCGGTGGAATGACCAAGATGTCGCGGAGGCAGTTCCCATTTACGCCAAGCCCGAGGTCATGGAGTACATTCCGGGTGGCGTATGGAGTCCCGCTCGGACGGCGCGTGCGATAACGCGCATGCGGGAGCTGGATATCGAGCAGGGGTTTGGCTTCTATCCCGTCGTCGTGAAAAGCCTCGGAACGATCATCGGACATTGCGGCCTTGGACGGCTCGAGCAAACGCCGGAGATCGAGGTCGCCTATATTCTCGACTCGCCGCATTGGGGACAAGGCTATGCGTCGGAGGCCGTCAGGGCGACCGTCGCCTATGCATTTTCGAAGCTGAAGATCTCGCGAATCGTGGCGGTCGCGTTTCCGGAAAACGTGCGTTCGATCGGCGTCATGCGTGCGGCCGGCATGTCGCCGGTCGGACTCGCACAGCACTTTGGCGCGACCCTGGTCAAGTACGCCGTGTCCGTTCCTTAAAGGCCTGCGGCCGTCAGGACGCTCGAGATCCAGGCCGGCGTCGGGACATCGCTCTTCAATACTGGTACAGGCCACTGCGTCGTCGGGTTGTCGCCGCGACAAGCGTGATGAATGACGACCCGCGCACCGTTCGGTGCCAGAGCTTCATCGATCGTAGCGACCACGCGAGCGAACGTGAAGACATAGAGCAGCGCAAGAACCTTCTTGACGATTGACGCCGGCCGTACGATCGTCAGTCGATCGCAGCCTTGTTGCGCTCGCAGCTCGTGAAGCCATATGAGCTCGCCAATGAACGTAGAGTCCAGATACGTCACTGCGCTCATGTCGAGGACGAGGCTGTCTTCCACATGCAGCGCATCGAACTCGGCGTGAAGCGCTGCTTGATGCTTGAGATCGTACTCGCCGGTGAAGATTTTGACGATCGTTGCCATACGCGTCCCTCTCCCCGCAAAGGTCGTCAGGCCATTCCTGATCCTCAAGCTTACGTTCGGCGGGTCGGTCAGGGGATAGTGTTTTTCACGATTAGTTCCCAGAACTGGCCGACCAAATCGGTGCCGAAGCTGTGGTGGCGCTCTTCCTTGACGAGGTGGAAGCCCTCGGCTTCATAGAGGTGCCGCGCCGCGTGTAGCACGTCGTTGGTCCAGAGCGTGACCTTCTTATAGCCGGCCTGGCGCGCGAAATCGACGCACTCGCGGACGAGCCGCTTGCCGATACCTAGGCCGCGCGCGCTCGCTTCGACGTGCAGCAGCCGCAGTTGCGCGATCGTCGCGCTCTTCTTGACGAGGAAGACGCAACCGACGTTGACGCCGTGCCGTTCGGCGATCCAGCAGCGCTCGCGTTTTGGATCGAATTTCTCCACGAACGTCGCTGCAATCTGCGCGATCAGTGCTTCGATCTCTTCGTTCCATCCGTATTCGCGGGCGTAGAGCATCCCCTGACGTTGCGCGACCCAGCCGATATCGCCCGGCCGCAGGCTGGTGCGCAACACGTACGAGGTATCGCTCGCGTGCTCTGCGCTCAAGATACTCTCGATCGCGCGCATCGCTTCGCCCAACCGTGCTTGCTCGTCGTCGGCGAGTGCGTCGAGGGCGCTTACGACTTTGTCGTGCTGGCGTCGCTCGAGCGGCGCGAATGCGTCGCGTCCTTTGGCGGTGAGAAACAGGTGGCTTTGACGACCATCGCTGGTCGAACGCTTCTTGCGAACCAGACCGCGGTGCACAAAATCGCGTAGGATGCGGCTGAGATAACCGTTGTCGAGCTTGAGCTCTTTGCCGAGTTCTGTCGCGGTCAGGCTGTCTCGGTGCGCCAGTTCATAGAGCACGTTTGCTTCCGCGAGCGAGAACGGGGTGTCGAGAAAATCTTGCTGCAGCGCGCCGACGTATCTGGTGTAGAACCGGTTGAATCGTCGCACGCTTTCAACGGGCAAGGGCATGATAGTTGACATTATCAACTATATAGTTGTCGCTGTCAACTATTCCATTTCTCGATACCTGCAGTCGCGGTCGCTGCGGTGGTCGAACTCGCCCGCCATGTTCCTTATGCTCGCGGTCGTAACGCCGCTCGTGGTCGCCTTGGGCGACTCGATCACCTACGGCTACGGGCTCGCTGTACCCGCGACGCAGAACTATGCCGCATTATATACGCGACGCATCCACGGGCGGCTGGTGAATCTCGCCGCGCCGGGCTCTCAGTGCGACGACGTAGTCGACAACGAGATCCCAAAGATGCCGCGCGGCGCGTCGGTCGTGATCCTTAACTGCGGCACCAGCGACGTCGGCGGTTTCGGATTGACGGACGAGGAAAAGCCCGACGGCATCAAGCGCACCGCGGCGGCGAGCGAGCAGGAGCTAGCGGCTGCGCAGCAAGCATTCGCGCACGCACTCGGGTTGATTCGGCGCAGGGAACCCGGCGCGACGATTTACGTCGTGAATCTGCGCCACTGGCAACGGATGACGGGGGCGGAAGCGCGGCAGTTCGCCGCGGACGTCAACGCGTGGAATGCGATGGTGGCGGCGACGGGTTTGCCGGTGGTCGACGTCAGTAGCGATCCGCGCATGTATCGAGCCGACTTTTTCCGGGCCGATCTGCTGCACCCGAATGCGGAAGGAAACGCGGCAATCGCAAGCGACTTCCACTAGATGGACGACGCCAAACGACTCGCTGCTGCGCTCAATGTGGCGGTGAAGAGCCCGCAATTTTCGAACAGCAAGGCGCGGGCGGTGGCTCGCCAGGAGCCCGCGGTGAACTGGCCCGCGACCAAGTCGCTCAACGTAGATTTCAATCCCGACGTCGACGGCTTCGAATCGTTCGTGATGAACGACGGGAGCACATGTGCCTGGAAGCCCGGGCAGTTTCGCTACGTTGGGAGCTAGAGTCTAAGGTCCGAAGGCATTAGGACTTCTTTCGCCAAGCACGGTTGCATAGCTTGGGGAGGGACCATCTTGTGAGACGGTTGACTGTTGGAATCTTTGCTTTGGTATTTGCGGCCGCGTTTTCGCAAATAGCCGTCGCGTTTGCGCAGGGGCAAGGCGCGGCGATGCCGCCGCCGGCGAACTTCGGCTCGCCGCCGTCTGGCCAGATCCCGATTCTCTTTAACGACCACCACGTATACGCCAAGCCGGACACGCTCAAGCAGGGGCGGGTGCTCGCGGCGCTCGTGCGCGGGGGCACCGTGCTCATCCCGCTGCGGTCGATGTTCGAGCAGATGGGCGCAACGGTTTCCTACGATCCGGGCAGCAAGACGGTCGATGTCAGCAAGGCCGGTTCCGACGTCAAGGTCACCGTGGGTCAGCCCGAGGTCGTGATCAACGGCGAGTCGCGTCCACTCGACGTACCGCCGGTCGTGTACCAAGGACACGTCCTTGTGCCGATACGGGTTATTTCGGAAGGCATGGGCGCATACGTTCAGTGGGTTCCCGACAAGCAGACGGTGGTCGTACGCTACGTCTATGCGACCCCGCCGCCGTCGCCCACGCCCTCACCCCCGCCGCCTCCCGAAGCAGCGCCGATCGTGACGCCCACACCGGCACCGTCGCCCACCCCATTCTTCAAAGCGTACATCGCCGGCGATTACCTTTCGCCGAAGGTCTACAACGAGTTCAGTTCAGGGCAGAACACCAACAATCAAGACGGCTTCTCGTACGCGATCCACGGGAACGCGGAGTTCACGCTTGGCGGGATTCCGCTCACACTCGGAGGCAGCTTCACCCAATATAACTACGGCCACACCTGCTCGATCAATTCAAGTGGAATCTACTCGGCGGACTGTTACGTAACGACGATTGGCGACACCGGTTCAACGGCAGTTCCGGCCTTCACCGTTCGTAACTATTTGGGCGATGCGCACTTAGGCCTGAACTTTTTCTTCCCTCACCTCTACATGAATATCTCCGAACTGTGGATCGGCAATAATGCCGGATATCCATGGATGAAGGGTCAAGGTTCGGGCCTCGAACTCGTGCCCAACCTCGACCGTCCATTCTCGGTGTACGGGAATTATACGTACTACGGGAACGTGGCGGGTACGACGAATGCGAGCCTCACGGGCGGTGTTCCGTACAAGTTCGCCTACATCGTGACGAGATACGATCTCGGTGTTACCTACTCGTTCTCGAACCTACCGTTTTTCATCGAGGGCGGGTACAAAGGCGACGCTTGGCACGCGAGGTTCAACGCGCCGAGCAGCGTGACCGAGGGCGGACCGTACGCGGGCCTCGGGCTGCATTTCTAAGCGCCTTGTCCCGTGACTAGGAGCGTCGTCACATTCGTGCTCCTCGCGTTCACCCTGTTGAGCGCGGTTCACGCTGCGGATGCGCCGCAAACCACGCCCGCGGACGAGGCCGTCCGCGGGGATCGCTCCGAGGGTTGGCTCGCGCAGAGCCGTTCGCCGGTGCTTGCACGCAACGGCATGGTCGCCACGAGTCAACCGCTCGCAGCGCAAGCCGGACTGCGCATCTTGATGCAAGGCGGGAACGCCGTCGACGCTGCCGTCGCGACGGCCGCGACGTTGAACGTCGTCGAACCGATGATGGAAGGCATCGGCGGTGACGTCTTCGCGATTATTTATATTGCCAAAGATCGCCGCTACTACGTGCTCAACGCGAGCGGCAAGGCGCCGAGCGGCGCGACGATCGCACATTACAACGCACTGGGCTATGCGTACGATCCAAAGAATTGGGGCCCAGGCTCGGGCATGCCCCGCGGCGGAATCCTCGACGTAACCGTCCCAGGCACGGTGTGGGGATGGGATGCGGTGCTGGGGCGTTTCGGAACGATGAAGTTCGATCGCGTGCTCGCGCCCGCGATCGACTATGCGCAGAACGGCTATCCGGTTTCGGAACGGATCGCACACGACTGGGTTCTTCCTAATGGACTGCCGCTGCAAGGATGCTGCACGCGGCTGGATCCCGATTCGGTGCGCACGTGGTATCCGGGCGGCGCGGCTCCGAAGACCGGGGAGATCTTTCGCAATCCCGACCTGGCGCGCTCGCTGCGGCTGTTGCAGCGCTACGGTGCGGCCGCGTTCTACCATGGCGAGATCGCGCGGGCGATCGTCGCTAAGTCGCGCGCGCTCGGTGGCACGATGACGCTTGCTGACTTGGCCGACTATCGCGGCGAATGGATGGAACCGGTCGACACCGAGTATCACGGTGCGCATCTCTTGGAACTGCCGCCACCCTCGCAAGGCTTTGCTGCGAACGAAGCGCTCAACATTCTCGCCGCATGCGTGCCGAAGGTCGTGCCTGGGCAGACGCTGGCCTCGCTCGGTCCGGCGGATCCGGAGTACTGGCATCTACTCGTCGAAGCCAAGAAACTCGCGTACGCGGATCTCTACCACTACAACGGCGATCCCGATCACACCGACGTGCCGCTTAAGCGCCTGCTTTCACAAGAACACGCGGAATCGCTGTGCGCGAAGATCGACCCCAACCATGCATGGACGCCGGCTGCAACGGGAGAACCGGCCGGCGCGGGCGATACGATCGTACTGTCCACTGCCGATCGCTGGGGCAACATGGTCTCTTGGGTCAACAGTAACTACGATCCGTTTGGGTCCGGCCTCACGGTACCGGGCTACGGTTTCATCCTGCACGATCGCGGCGGCCTTTTCTCGCTCGATCCAAAGAGCCCGAATGCGCTCGCGCCGCACAAGCGCCCGTTCAATACGCTGATGGCCGGCTTTATCGTACGCGGCGACCGGCCGCTCATGACACTCGGGCTGATGGGCGGTGACATGCAAGCCCAAGGGCACGAGCAAATCGCGGTTGACATCATCGATCTTGGTGCGAACGTGCAGCAAGCCGGTGACATCGCGCGCTTTCGGCATGACGAGATTGCTAATGTGCTCTCACTCGAAGCGCCGCTCTACGATCTGGTGGGCGCACGCTTGAGCGCGATGGGTGACACCGTCAAATCGACGACGCGCGCGCCGATGGGCGGCTATCAGGCGATCATGCTGCTTCCAAACGGCGCGTACGCCGCCGGCTCAGACTTCGGCAAAGATGGTGAAGCCGTCGGGTGGTAGCGGCGTGACCTAATTGCCGTGCAGTTGCTGCACGGCAAAAATTACCGCGAGCGCGATGAGCACGATGCCCGCCGCCCTTTCGGCGTTCTTCTTGAACGCGTGGCCGAGCATCGCGCCGAACGCGAGCCCCGCGAGCGTAAAGCACGCCGTTGAGATCGCGACGGTCCCGAACAGCTGCACGAGCGGAAGCCGAAGTGCCGGCAGCGCGAAGCCGATCCCGAGCGAATCGAGGCTAATCGAGAGCGACGCGAGCAGCAGTCCACCGATCGTGTTGACGTTGAACGCATGCTCGTCGTCCGGCGCGAAGCCTTCGCGCAAGATCCACACGCCGATGCCGGCGAGCACGAGCAATCCGATCCAGCCGGCGATCGCGCCCGCGATGTGCCCAAGTCCCGTGCCCAGTAACAAACCGACGATCTGCATCAGGATCTCCGCGCTCGCAAAGGCGAAGCCCAGGCGGATCCGTTGCGGCCAGGGCGGTTCCTTGATGCCGATTGCGACCGAAAGCGCCAGCACGTCGAGCCCAATAGCCAGCGCGACGCCGAGTAGGCGGGGTTCCGTGTTCACCGCGCCAGCATTCTTAAGGATTTAGTTGACATCCTGGCGCCTCCAGGGTATCATCAACTAAAGATTTAGTTTGGAGGACGCCATGCGTACATTCGCGGTTATGCTTGCCACACTGCTTGGAATCGCTGCCGGCACCGTCCAGGGCGCGGCAATTGCCGACTCTTCGGACCGCGATTGGGACCACAACAGCTGCATTACCACCAGTGCGCAGGGCGCGAATTGGGCCGGCCGCGATCTGCACGGGCAGCGTCTCGAGGATACCGATCTCCGCCGCGCCGACCTGCATGGCGCAAATTTGCGCGACGCACGTTTGACCTGTATCGATTTTCGCGACGCCGATTTGCGCGGCGCCGATCTGCGCGGCGCAGAGTTGACCGGCGTCGATTTCGCCGGCGCGAAGCTCGAAGGCGTAACGTTTGACGGCGTGCGCGGCACGGGCATTGGCGTTCCCGACGGAACGCTCAGCGCGCTTTCGAACACGCAGCTGCGCGCTCTGCTGAACGACTGTACCGGATGCAACTTTGCCGGCGCCGACCTCCATGGTCGCAACCTTACCGGTATTCGCCTCACCGGCGCCAATCTCGCCAATGCAGATCTGCGCGGCGCCGATCTACGCGGGGCCTATTTCACCGGGGTGAACTTCTCGAACACGCAGCTTGCCGGCGCCAAGCTGGAAAATTCGGCCCTAATTGGCTGTAACTTTCGCGGCGTCGACTTGAGTGCGGTCGATCTCTCGAGCGCACACATGACCGGTGACAACTTCAGCAATCGTTTGTGAGAGCGCTAATCGTGCATGCCTGGTGCGCAAGGATGCTGCAGAAGATACACCAGCGCGCGACGTAGACCGGCGAAGGTCCGCTCGGCGAGTTTGCGGCCGACGGCTTCAAAAAACAGCCGCTCGGGGACTTCGAGCCCGCACGAATAGTGCGCGTGTATCGAGAGAACCAGCAGCGGCCCAAAACGCCGGTAGGCGATCGTTCCACTCATCGACGGCAGCGGCGCTTCATTGTTGTGCATCCACGAAAACGTGAGCGCACCGAGCGTACAGACCTCGGGAACGAAACGAAACCGCGCCTCAATCGGTGCGCCGCGCGTGCCACCACGCAACCGTAAGGCGAATTCGTCCTCATGCTGTTCGCTGCGGCCGCACGCAGCCAGCGTTTCGAGCGGATCCAACGTCCCATGCAGGATCCACACCGCGGATTGCAATTCCGCGAGCCCGTCACGTGTGCGAAGCTTTGCCATCGGCCCGGCCTCCGTCTACAGTGCTTCGTGGTTGTTCACGGCGCTCCCGGCGCTCGATGCCCCAAGCAGGGAGCACGACGTTTTTGTGTATTGTTTCCATTCACACCGCAACTTTTCGTGGAGGCCTTTTTTATATGGTATCACCACCGAAAATAGCGAACCCAGCGGCGCTGGGACTCGCTGGGTTTGCACTTACTACCTTCTTGCTCTCAGCAAAGAACGCGGGAATGCCGGTCGGCGACGCGTTTCTCGGCTTCGCGTTCTTCTACGGCGGCGCAGCACAGCTGCTGGCCGGCATGTGGGAGTTCCCCTCAGGGAACACGTTTGGTGCGCTGGCGTTTTCGTCGTATGGCGCGTTCTGGTTGGGGACCGGGTTCTGGGCGATGTTCGTCAGTCCGAAGAACCCGAACGATCTTGCCTACATTCTCTTCGCGTGGATGATCTTCACGCTCTACATGACGATCGAAGCGGTCCGGCACACAGCGTTGCCTGTGAAGCTGGTCTTCATCGTGCTTTCGATCACGTTCATCCTACTCTGGATCGGCGCAGGCTTCGGCATTCCCTCGATGATCCAATTCGGCGGCTACGCCGGTATCATCACGGCAGCGCTTGCTTTCTACGCCTCGTGGAAAGCCGTGCACGACGCGCATCCGTCTCTACCGGTCTAAGGTGAGGGCGGCGGTGAAGCTTCCGGCTTTGCCGTAAACACGTACTGCTTGGCTGAAGGGCCGAGCGGGGTGCCGAGCCCGGTAATCGATCCGTCGCTCTGCACGCTTCCTTGTATATGGATCCCGCCAAGGGTCGGAATATCTAACCAGATATCCGATCCTTGGCTTCCGCCCGCCACGCGCGCGATGGTGCCGCCGGTGTCGGGGCGATACGTGCCGATGACGTAGCCATTCACGACCGCAATGCGCAGTTCGCCGGCATATCCGAACGAATCGAAGCGCGGCCGAATGTAGGTGCGATAGGCGATCTGCGGCGAGGGCGTTGCCTGCGCAACGGCGGACGGCGCGCTTGCGGAATGAACCGCGGCGAACAATAGCGCACAAAGCATCGTGCCCAATCATAGCACGATCCTCGAACGCTTTCCTGAACTGGGTGAGCATTCGGTTGCACCGCCTGCACTGCTGCCCTTTGACGGCATCGCGCAAGCCGAACGCGAGCTGACCGCGTTGTGCGCCGGCGGTGCGCCGCCTCACGTGTTGGCGATGCTCGGCAATGTGCTGGTTCGACGCGGGCGCTACGTCGATGCACTCGAAGCCTATCGCAGCGCGGCCGACGGCGATCCCACCGATGCTTGTGCGCACTGGGCGTGCGCGGAGATCGCGCACGTTCTCGACGATAGCGCAACGAGCCGCCAATATCGCGCGCAAGCGCTGCGCTTGCGACGCGTGTACCCCGATCCCGTTCCGGTGGGTGCGCGCCTCCCCGTCCTGCTGCTTTTGCGCGATGCGCCGTACAGTGTCAACACGCCGCTGGAACTGCTGCTCGATCGTTCGCGCGTTGCCGTCCACAAGTATTATCTCGAAGGCGAGCCGCCCGACGAACTGCCGCCTTTTGCCGTTGCGTTCACGGCGTTCGGTGCAGCCCAAGCCGCGCAGGATGCCGTGCGCCGCGCACACGCATTTGTGGGCGGACCATCGCTGCTCAACGATCCCCTCTACTTCGAGCGCACGGCGCGCGAGTCGCTGGCAACGACGTTGCACGGCATCGCGGGTGTCGTCGGCGCGCAGGCGGAGGCGGTTTCGCGCGCGCAGGCTGCGTCGACCGCGCTGCCCGTGCTCATTCGACCGATCGACACGCATGCCGGCGAAGGCTTCGCGCTGGTCGACACGCCGGTTGCGCTGCGCACGCATCTCGCGCGCTTCCCAGCCGAGCGCTACTATCGCTCGCCGTTCGTAGAGTATCGTAGCGGCGACGGCCTGTACCGCAAATTTCGCGCGATCTTCGTCGATGGGATCGCCTATCCGTATCATCTCGCGGCTGCACCGCAATGGATGGTGCACTATCAAAGCAGTCCGATGCGCGAGGCGCCTCGCCTGCGGGAGGAGGAGCGCGCGTTTCTCGAGGAACCGTCGCGCCTGCTTCCCGCGTGGGAGCAATTGATGCCGCAGATCGCGACGGCGATCGGGTTGGATTACTTCGGCATCGACGCGACGGTCTTGCCGGATGGCCGGTTGTTCGTCTTCGAGGCTGATGCCGCGATGCTGGTGCACGATGAAGATGCGCGCGACGTCTTCGCCTACAAGCGGCCGTACGTCGCGCGCATCCGCGAAGCGTTACACAACGCTATAGCAAGCCGTACGCCTCGAGAAACGCGTTGACCATGGCCGTCGCCTGTTGTGAGGCGATCGCGTTATAGCTAGCGCGCGCGTCGCAGAAGAAGCCGTGATCGGCTTGGCTGAACACGACTTGCTCGTGCGTCGCCTGCGCGGCCGTAAGCGCATCGGCAACCGCGCGATACTGTTCGGGCGGGATGTGCGTATCGAGTCCGCCCCAAAACATCAGGATCGGCGCGCGTTGTGCTTGTGCAAGCGGAAGAAGATCGGGCACAATGCCGCCGCCGTAGAACGAAATCGCCGTGCCGAGTTGCACGCGTGCATTGGCCATATAGGCGACGCGACCGCCCATGCAAAATCCGACGGCGCCGATGCGCGGCGCGTTGATGTCCTGCCCGCGTAGCCAATTGTACGCCGCGTCGATGTCGGCATGCAGTCCATCCGTGCTCAGCGCGGCCATGTGCGGGCGCACGGCCGCGAAATCAGTGTAGCTGCCTTCAAAGCCCGGGCCGGTGCGATGAAAGAGCTCGGGCGCAATTGCCAAGAATCCGAGCGCTGCAAAGCGGTCGCTGACGTCGCGCATGTACGCGTTCACGCCGAAAGCCTCTTGAAAAACCAGCATGCCGGCCGTGGGAGTCCCAGATTTTGGGCGTGCGACGTAGGCATCCATCGTGCTGCCGTCGGCAACACTGAGCGTAACGCGATCGGTAGAAGAGGACACGGATTCTCCTTTTCGGTACAAGGTGCGTGATGAGAGTCGTTATCGAAATCCACTTGGTTCTGGCGTTCTTGGTCGCGCTGTGTGCCTTGGTCTTCAGCTGGACGCCAAACGGCCGGCGCGTGGTCAATGCCGTGGTAGCTCTGCAATTCCTGATGGGGCTGGTGGTCGCCGCGGTGATGGGCGCAAGCCATATAACGATCCCGCCTGCGGTCTGGCTGCACCTGCTCATCGCGGTTGTGATCTTAGCTTGCTATGGCTTAGCAATGCGCGCCGGCAAACGGGCGGGCGGCGCGACGCTGGCGTTGACGCTATCCGTGATCGGCATTGTATTGATTGTAGTCAACATCGTCTTGGGCAGCCGCATAGCAATGCCGGGAGCCCAATAGCGCATGAAAGTTTCGCGCGTCCTCATTCCGATCGTGATTTTCGCGATCGCCGCCGCCGCAGGGTGGTACTTCTCGCGCCCACACGCACCAACCGAATCGGGACAGACGCTGACCGTCTACTACAGCAAGCTCGATGGAACGACGCTTGGGACCTGGGACGTGTCGCTGCGGGCCGAGCAGTCCGGCGAGAGCGCCGCGGCGCGCTTGCATGAGGTGGCGAGCTACGCTGCGCTGCAGTCGGTGGCCGGCCCGCCGCCCGACATCGCAGCCGTGCGCTTTCCGCCTGGCACGCGCGTGCGCGACGTCAGTGTCAGCGGCGGGACCGCGCTCGTCGATCTGAGCGGCGACGTCGCATCGGCGAATGGCGGAACATTCCAAGAAAACGGTGAGTTCAAAGGTCTGGTGTATACGCTAACGGGAATTCCCTCTATTAATGCGGTCCAGATTACGATCGAAGGCCGAACTGTAGAGACCCTTCCGGGGGGACATCTTGAGCTCGACGCACCGCTTCGTCGCTCGGATTGGTAGCGCGATTGCGATCCTCGTGCTGCTCGCAACGACTGTCGTCCGCGCGGACACGGTAAGCTACGCATTCGAACGCTCCACCATCACCCTGACCCACGTGACGCACACCCCTAACGGTGCGGCTGTCGGCATCGACGACCCGTCGCTGCGCGCGCTGCTCAAGTCGCTAGGCGCAACCTTGACCTGGCGTGCCGGCGATCGCTCCGTGCTCATTGCAACCGCGGCACCCGAGGTGATTAGCTTTGGCGTCGGCGACACGCAATACGGCGTCGGCGGCCTCACTGCGCAAGCCCACTTCGCACCCTACGAAAACGGCAGCGAGGTCTATCTGCCGTTCGACGATCTGATGCACGCGCTCGGCGTGGGGATACAAGACGGCGTGCTCGAGCGGCTGCTGACCTCGGTCGACGTCCAAGGTTACGGCATTCAAGCGGTGCTGGTTGCGCGCGGCGGCGGCATCTTGCATCCGCAAGTCGTCGCCGATACGCCGGACCGCCTGATCTACGAGTTCGATGGTGTCGGCACGACCCTCGCGCCGGAGCGTACGATCAACGCGGGCGGCATTCGTAGCCTTGAGATCACGTCGTCAGGAAGCGCGCGCGATCCGAAAACCACGGTTGAAATCGACCTTGCTCCGGGCACGCGCCACGACGCGCCGCAGTCGGGAAGCGGCGAATTCGAGGTCGCGTTCGGCGCGAATGGTAGCGCGCCGCCGCTGGTCGAGCCGTTGCGCGGATCGGTCGCCGTTGTCGCCGCCGCCAGCGCGGTGAGCGCGCCGCCGTCGCCACCACCAGCCGACATGGTCACCACCGCGGCGACGCCGGCTGCGCAACCGACCGGCACAACTGCGGTTGCGACGGTCAATGCGGTGAGCGTGCAAACCGCCGGCGACGGCAGTCAAAGCGTGGCGATCACCGTCACCGGTAACGCGTCGTACGAATGGCATCGCCTGCGCGCGCCCGATAATCGCTTCTGGATCGACATCAAAAATGCGCAGCTCGCCGGCGGCCCGCAGGATCAGGCCGAAGCCAATCCACTGATCGCGTTGCGCGTTCGACAGATCGATCCGCAGACGGTGCGGGTCGCGCTTTCGCTGACCGGCGACAATGCGCTCGACGTCTCGCCCTCGGCAAACGGCCTGAGCATCAGCGTGGGCACGGCAACGCTCGCCGACACGGCGCCACGCGCCGGCACCGGAACCGTCGGCGCGGTCGTCTCCGCCAACGAGCCGCAGACGACGGTGACGCCGGTGCCACCCGACGAGTACGGTACCGGCGGCAGCGACGATCAAAGCGAGTGGAAGTTCGGTCCGCGCGGCTACGTGCCGACGAATCCGAAGTTGATCGTGCTCGATCCCGGGCACGGCGGCACCGATCGCGGCTCGATGCACGGCGATCTGCAGGAAGCGGTGCTCAATCTCGACATGGCCGAGCGCGTGCAGGCGATACTGATCGCGCGTGGCTGGCAAGTCCGGATGACGCGCACGACCGATCATGACGTCGATGCCACCCCGGCCAGCACGCAAGCGGCGATTCGGATCGGCCACGACAACACTGACGCGTACGCGTTGCAAGCGCGCGACGACATCGCGAATGAAGCCGGCGCGCGCCTTTTCGTGAGCATTCACTGCAATGCGTACATCAATAGCGGACCGAATGGCGCCACCGTCTACTACTCGAAACCGAGCGATCAACCGCTTGCGCAGATCATGGATCGCGACATCGCCATGAGCAGTCTTGGTGTCAAGGACGACGGGATCGTCAAGAGCCATCTCTACGTGACGCTGCACGCGAGCATGCCGGCGATATTGATCGAAACCGCGTTTCTTTCGAATCCCTCCGACTACGCCAAGCTCGCCTCGTCGGCGTGGCGGCAACAGATGGCTGAGGCGATTGCCGACGGCATCGACCGTTACGCGCAAGCCAATCCGGTGGCGAGCAACAACCAATAGTGATCGGGCTCTTCGATTCTGGTCTTGGTGGGCTGACGGTGTTGCGCCGCGTGCGCGAGCGTTTGCCCGATATCGACGTCCTCTTCTTTGCGGATCAGGCGCACGTCCCGTACGGCGGTCGTAGCGCCGACGACCTCTTTGCGCTGCTGCAAAACAATCTCGCTTGGCTCGACGAGCGCAATGTCGAAGCGATCGTCATGGCGTGCAACACGTCGTGCGCAATCGCCGATCTCTACGGCTGGCCAACAACGCAAGCCGAGGTGTTCGATCTCTTGGATTCCGCGACGATCGCGCTGCAGCAATACGGCGCGCGCCGCGTTGGCGTCGTTGCCACCGCGGCGACAGTGCGCTCGGGTGCGTACGGGCGCCGCATCCGCAACGCGATGCACGAGTCCGAGGTGTGGGAAGTCGCGGCGCCTGCGCTCGTGCCGCTGGTTGAGGCGGGCGAGATTGAGTCCGATGTGACGCGCGATGCGGTGGCACGGGTCTGCGCCGAACTTCCGCCGGATCTCGACGCGGTCGTCTACGGATGCACGCACTATCCGGTACTCGAGCGGCATTTTCGCGCGGCGCTCGGCGAGCGGGCAGCGCTGATCGATCCAGCCTTCGTCCAAGCCACGCGCTTGGCTGAGTTCGTGCAACTCGACGAAGCACCGATCGGTTCGGGAACGACGCGCTACGTAACCAGCGGCGACCCCGAACTCTTCCGCCTCAGCGTTGCGACGATCATGGACGAGCGTGCTCCCGTCGTCGCCGGGCTCGGCTACTCCTCAGATGTGACGTAGGCTTCGAGGCGAGCAATCGCCGCGTCCCACTGCAATGAGATCTGATCGAGGTAGCGCTTCACCTCGGCCAATTTCCTCGGCCGCAGCGTCCAGATCGTCTCGCGTCCAACGCGCTCGTAGTCGACGAGTCCCGCGCCGGCAAGCGCGGTGAGATGTTTCGTCACCGCTTGCCTCGTGACGTCCGTGCCGTGCGTGAGTTCCGCGATCGACCGTGGACCATGCTTGCATAGGCTGGAGACGATCCGCAAGCGCGTCTCGTCGCCGAGGGCGGCGAAGACGGACGAAGCGTTCACGCCGGCAATGCGAGATACTTAGCGATCATCTTCGCCTGCGCTTCCCAGCCCTCGTCGTTGGCTTCGAACGCGTCGGAGCGACGCTCGATCGGGATGGCATCGAATCCTGACTCGACGATCGTGAGCTGCGTGCCGCCGTCTTTCGGTTCAAGCGTGAACTCGACGAGCGTCGTCGGTTCCTTCGAGTAGTCGTAGTTTGGATCGATGCCGAACGGATGCCAGCGAAACGAGAAGAGGCGCATCGGCTCGATGCGATCGACGATGAAGCCGACTTTCATGCCGGAATATTTCTCTTGCGTTTTGGCGACCTCAGGATCAGCCTTGGTCGGGACGATCACGCCCGAGATCGGTTTGCCCGCGGCAAACTCGCCGTCGAATTGCAGACCGAACCAGGCACCGAACTGCCGGGCTTCACTGATGGCGCGCCAGACGCGCTCCTGCGGTGCACGCAAAAATACCCGCTTGACGATGCGATCCGTAGACGAAACCATATGCAACCTCTAGGTTGCATATTAGCACGTGAATGCTACGAAAACAAGGCCCGGCGTTGGCGTTCGAGTTCGACGGTCGAGCTGAGCGCGGCGCGGCTATCTTGCGCGTGTGATTCAACCAGTGCCGCCATCTGCGAGTAGTCACCGTACATCGCGTAGGCGCGGCGCGCTTCGTCGTTCGCCGCATCTTCGGCCTGTTCGAGCGTAAACTGCGCGGAGCTGGCGAACTGTTCGATGCGCCCGAAGGCTTCTTGTGCCATGCGCGCTTGCCGTGCGCTGTGCTCGGCCTTCGCGACGCCGTTGGCAATTGCGGAGCCTGCGGCTTTGCCACGCGCTTCGAGGTCACTGAGGACCTTGCGGATGTCGAGCGTCGAAGCCTTGGTCTTATCGGCTAGGCTGCGGACCTCACCGGCGACGACATTGAAGCCTTTGCCGTGATCGCCCGCGCGCGCAGCCTCGATCGCCGCGTTGAGCGCAAGTAAGTTGGTTTTGTCGGAGACCGAGCGCACCAGATTGATGATCTCGAAGATCTGATGCATCGATTTGGCGAACTGCTCGAGCGCGTTGCGGCTCTGTACCGCCATCGACGAGAGGACGTTGATCGTATCGATGAGCTCGCCGACGGTGTCGCGCATGATGCGTACTTGCGGCGCCACCTGTTCGAACCGCTCGCCAAGTGCGAGAAAATCTTTACCGAGCTTTTCGTTAGAACTGCTCAAGCCCATCGATTGTTGCGAAAGCGCGTTAAGGCTCGAAATCTGCGAGCGCGATTGGGTGGCGATCGTGTCGCCCGTCGCGCGCACCGAGCTCACCGAGCGGTCGATCGACTCGACGATGTCGTTGAGCGTGAAGCCATGCGCGCTATCGTGCGCGGCAAGGTTGACGCGCGCATGCCAGGCGTCGAGGTTACGATTGAGCAAGAGCCGGAAGACGTCGGTTGGGAAGAGCGGTTCCATGCGCTCCCACACGAAGCGCGAGGTCTTGACGAAGTCTTCGCGCTCGTCCGGCGTCAACTCGTGGACTTCCAAATGCTTGCGCAGCTCGGTGAGCGCGCGAAGCTCGTCTTCGGCCGAAATGCGCCGATGAAACTGCGTCGCTTCGCTAAAAGCTTGCTGTATGAGGTCGCGATCCGCTATCGGTAGTGCATGCCAGCGCTCGATGTTGCCCAGCACGATCTGTGTGTTGTAGGTGTGTGCGGTCAGCGAGAGATAGCGCTGCACTTCGTACAGCCGTGCGCCGAGCGTGTTGGCGAGCGGATTTTCCTGAGCGTCGACCTCGTGGTTTTGCAGCGAGCGGTAGACGTCGCCGAAGCCGATGACCTTGGGCGACGCGCCCAGGGCGTGCATCAGCGCCAGGTAGACCACCGAGTCTTGAATGCGCACGCGCATCTTGCGCATATCCGAGGGACGGCGGATCGGGTGCAGCCCATTGGTAAAGTGCCGCAGCCCGTTCTCGAAAAAGCCGAGGCCGTGAAGACCGAACGACTCAAATGACGAGAGGATGTGATCGCCGAGCGGACCGTCGAGCAGACGGTGCGCCGACTCGCGGTCGGGGAAGACGAACGGGAGATCGAGCAATTGGGCGAGCGGCACGAGCGCGCCGGCGACGTACGTCGTAACGCTGACCATGTCAAGTTCGCCCGAACGGACGCGCAAAAGCGCTTCCATCTCACTTCCGCCGGTGAACGGTATCTCGAGCTCGATGCGCAAGCGCCCTTCGGAGAGTTCCAGCGTGCGTTGCGCCACGAACTCCCAAGCGCGCGATGGCGGATACCCGGTTGGCAATAGCGTCGCGATCTTGATCGTCGTGTGTTCGCTCTTCGCAGCGGTGCGCGAGCGCGAGATGTACTCGATCTCGGCGCCATAGTATGCCAGACGTTGCGTCGCAAACGCGGACTCCAACGCTTCGCGTCCTTGCGCGGCGGCGACGTTGGCCAGTCCGTCGGTGGCTTTACGCATCTGCTCGGCGGCGTAACTGTGATCGCGGCCGCTAACCACGGCGCGGTCGATCGTTACCGAGAGGTCTGCCGCGAGTTCGGCGATCTCGGCAAGCGACGTGCGCGCGACTTCGGCGAGCGGCGCCGACGCCGCCGAGCGCTCCGCATTCTCCCGCACCGCTTTGATCGTCGCTTCGGCTTCGCGCTGAATCTCGACGACCAGATTTTTGATGACTGAGGTTGACTCGTTCGTTGTTTTGGCGAGCCGGCCGACCTCGCCGGCGACGACGGCAAACCCGAGCCCATGTTGTCCCGCGCGCGCCGCCTCGATCGCGGCGTTGAGCGCGAGCAGCTGTGTTTCATCGCTGACGTCTTCGACGAACTCGGTCATGCGCCCGATCTCACTCATGAGCCGGCCGAAATCGTCCATGGCGTTGGCGGTATCGGCGGAGAGCTCGGCGAGCTGCTGCACCGAGGTCAACAAATTCTCGACGACCTCGAACGAGTTGCCCAGGTCGGATGCGGCAGCACGTGCCGACGCTTGCGCGGTCTGCAGCCGTTCGGCTGTCTCGCGCGAGGCTGAGGCGAGGGTCCCCGCTGTGTCTGAGAGCGCGACCATCAACGTGGTCTGCTCTTGCGCGGTCGCGGCAATTGCCTCTGAGGCCTGCCGAACCGCGTCGACCGCCGTGGCAATGCTTGCGTTGAAGCGGTCGAAGAGCTCGCCCTCGCGCGTTGAGATCATGACTTCGGGCTATTCGCCGGACCGAGGAACCATCCATAGGCGGCGTACCCACGATAATGCGGCTGCGTACCGTAGCTATGGCCTACGGAAAAGAGCAGGGCATGCACCGCGCCGAGCATATGGATGTAGCCCACGCCGATATCCGACTGCGAATAAGCGTCGTGCGGCGTGGTCCGGGTGAACTCCATTCCAATAGTATCGTCCGGCGTGACCGGATACATAGCCGCGAGGCCGGCCTGCCAATCGCCATTTCCGGTCGCATCCCGGTCAAAATCAAAGCCGCCCCCGCCGAAGACCGTGACCTTCCCGATGGTCTTCTGTGCCCACAGCGGCAAGAAGAGCGTGCCGTGTCCGGCGCCGACGCCGGACACGCCGGTGGCGAAGGTGACCTGCGGATAGAATGAGATCTGCGGCGCGTGCGCCGTCTCTTGCACGAAACGCACTTTGAGGCCGGTCTCGAAATCCTCGAAGCCGTACGCGCTCGTCGTCTGTGGTGCGATTTGCTGTGCGTCACCGGCGTGCACAGAGAACTGCACGTTGGGCATCAGCCCGTAGTTGATCTCCAAGAACGGCAATTCGGCGGTTCCCACGCCGGTGTCTTGATGGGTCGTCACGCCGGAATAGATTTCGTAGTTGCGATAGTCGGTCGGCGCCGGATCATCGGTATCGAACGGTGGGCCGGCGAGCGCACGCAATGGTACGGCAGTTGCGCAAAGCGCAAGCAATCCAAGAATCCATCTCATCGGTTCTTATGCTAAATGCGGACCGTTTCACCCACATGAAAGATGTGGAAGAAGAGCACGGTCGAAACGGTAGCCAATGCCGCTCCAGCGATGACCTGGAGCAAGGTGTGGGCTTTAAGGTAGACGCGTGCCCAGCACACCATCGGGATTAGGATCAGGAACGGCAGCGTCTGATTGCCGTAAAGCAGGGTTAGGGCCACCAAGGGCGCCGTAATCCCGATCGCGTGCGTGCTGATCTTCCAATACCGCGTGATGTATTGCACGATCAGCGTCGAGAGCGTGTAGGCGGCCATCGCGGCGATCATCATCCGCGGTGCGTGGAAGAGCCACATTGCAATCGTGCCGAGCAGATAGAAGACCACAAATGCGCCGAAGACGGCTTCGCGCTCGTGGCGTACCGACATGTCCAAATCGGAGATGCGGTCGCTGCCGTAGAGCCAGAAGACGTAGAGCATTGGGCCGATCGAAGTAAAGAACGTCGAGAGCAGCAGCAGCCACCAGAAATCGACGGTTCCGCGGGCGCTTGCATGCGCGAGGATCACGAAGAGCGCGAGCGCCGTCAAAAACGGATTGAAGATCGTCGATAGGATGCGAGCAAGGTCCCGCCAGGCTCGACGGTTTTTGATCGGGGCGATTTCCTGGATGGGATCGAGCATTGGAGGGGTACCTTGGCCTTCTTGGCCGGAATCTCCTCAGAGCCCGGCGAACCTTCGGCGGTCTATTATGGTCATCGAACGCATCGAATCCCCTGCCGACGTCAAGACGCTCTCACGCGACGAACTCGACGTCCTCGCCCGCGAGATTCGCGACATGCTCGTGGTGACGTGTTCGCGCAATGGCGGACATCTGGCGCCAAACTTGGGCGTGGTCGAACTAACGATCGCGCTGCATCGCGTCCTCGATCTTCCTAGCGACAAGCTCGTGTGGGACGTGTCGCATCAGGCATACGTTCACAAGATTCTCAGTGGGCGCCGCGACCGGTTCCATACCCTGCGCAAGGGGGGCGGAATCTCCGGGTTTTCGATGCGCAGTGAATCGCAGTACGACCAATTCGGTGCCGGCCACGCCTCGACGTCGGTCTCCGCTGCCTACGGAATGGCAGTGGCACGCGACCTTGGTGGGCGCAGCGAAACGGTCGTCGCCGTGCTCGGTGACGGAGCGCTCACCGGCGGACTCGCCTACGAAGCGCTCAATAACGCGGGACAACTCGATTCGAACTTCATCGTGATCCTCAACGACAACGAGATGTCGATCGCTCCGAACGTCGGCTCGATCGCCTCGTACCTGTCGGTACTGCGCACAAAACCGCTGGCAAATTTCGTTCGCGAGCGCGCCAAGGGCGTGTTCGAACACATTCCGTTCGGAGGCGCGGCGCGCAAGGCGTTCGCGAGCGCCGAGATGGGTGCGATGCGCTTCGTCGCGCCGTCGGAAAAAACGGCGGTGATCTTCGAAGAGCTCGGCTTCCGCTACATGGGTCCGTTCGACGGCCACAACATCGATACGATGATCGACGCGCTCGAAACGGCCCAGAGCGTCGACCGTCCCGTCTTACTCCACGTCCGAACCGTTAAGGGCAAAGGTTACGAGCCGGCCGAGAAGGACTCGCGCACGTTCCATGGAGTCTCGAGCGCGTTCGACGTCGAGAACGGTAAACTCGAGATCAAGCCGGATGCACGGCCGACGTTTTCCGACGTCTTCGCCGGCGCATTGATCGATATCGCAAAAGAGAATCCGAAGGTCATCGCGATCACGGCCGCAATGCCCGACGGCACCAAGCTTTCCAAGTTCGCAAAACAATTTCCCGAGCGGTTTTTTGACGTCGGCATCGCCGAAGCGCATGCGGTGTGCATGGCGGCCGGTGCGGCGACGAGCGGATTGCAGCCCGTCTGTGCGATCTACTCGACCTTCCTGCAACGTGCGTACGACCAAGTCGTGCACGACGTCTGCGTGCAGAATCTGCCGGTTGTCTTCTGCATGGATCGCGCCGGCTTCGTCGGCGACGATGGCCCGACGCACATGGGGCTCTACGACGTTGCGTACCTGCGCACGCTGCCGAACATGTCGGTGATGGCGCCGCGCAACGAAGATGAAGTGTTGCCGATGCTGGCGCACGCGCTCGCCCGCAATGCGCCGGTGGCGATACGCTACCCGCGCGGCTCAACCAGCGGACGCCACCGCGATCCGGTGGCACCGATCGAGCACGGCAAGGCCGAGGTCTTGCGCAAGGGGAGCGGCGTGGCTATCCTGGCCCTAGGGAACACGGTGGATGTCGCGCTCGACGCCTACGATTTGCTGGCCAGCGGCGAGTTTGGCCGCTCGGACCGGCTCCCGACCGTGGTCAACGCTCGGTTTGCTAAACCCGTCGATGAGGCGCTGCTCGTCGAGCTCGCCGTCGATCATGAGCTGATCCTTACGCTTGAGGAGCATTCGCTCGCAGGCGGGTACGGTTCGGCGGTCGTAGAGAGGGTGTCGGATTTGGGCCTTTCGGTCCGGGTGCAGCGCGTTGGCGTGACCGACGTGCTCGTGCACCATGACTCCCAGCCCACCCAACGCGCGCTCTTCGGGCTCTCCGCGCAAGCGATCGCGGAGCGGCTCGCGCGTGCGCTCGACCCGCATCAGGAGATACATCGTTGACCTTTTTACTCGGCGCCGCCACAAAAGCGGCCGCCGCGGCACCGGCCGCCGCAGCACCAGCCGCGGCGAAGGGCGCCCCGCTTACCGTACAGCAGGCAATCCCGCAGACGGCTGCGCCACAGACCTTTTTGCAGATGCATGCTAGCTGGCTGACCCACGGGATCGCCGGCATCTTCGTCATCGCGGCAATCGCGCTGGTCGTGTTGCTCGCGGTGCAGACGACCAAACAAGAGGGTCTGTCCGGCACGATCGGCGGTCGCGTTGAATCGGCCTACGGGCGGATGGGTGCCGAGGAACAGCTCAAGCGCGTCACCGGCTTTACCGCCGTCGTGTTCGTGGTCACCGGCTTCATTCTCTCACTGACGGGGATCTAAAGCGCTGCAGGCGTTGCTCGAGGTTCGCAATCTCCGTACGACGTTTCGCACGGAGGACGGTCCGGTTACGGCCGTCAACGGGCTTTCCTTTTCACTTCAGGCGGGCGAGACGCTCGGCATCGTCGGCGAGTCCGGCTCCGGAAAGTCGGTCACCGCGCTTTCGATCATGCGTCTGCTTTCGCGCAATGCCACGGTGACGAGCGACGGGATCATCTTCAACGGCGAGGATCTCGCGACCAAAAGTGAAGCGCAAATGCGCAAGATTCGCGGCCATCAGATCGCGATGATCTTTCAGGATCCGATGACGAGCCTCAATCCGGTCCTCACCGTGGGGGACCAAATTGCCGAGGCGGTGCGCCTGCACTTGGGTTTCTCCCGTGCCGATTCGCGCAAAAAGGCCATCGAGATGCTCAAGAAGGTTCGCATCCCGTCGCCGGAACAGCGCATCGACGACTATCCGCACCAATTTTCCGGCGGGATGCGCCAGCGCGTGATGATTGCGATGGCCCTGTCGTGCAATCCGCAGGTGCTGATCGCCGACGAGCCGACGACCGCACTCGACGTCACGATTCAAGCGCAGATTCTCGAATTGATGAACGAGATGCAGCAAGAAACCGGCGCCGCGATCATCATGATCACCCACGATCTCGGCGTGGTCGCCGAGGTCTGCAAAAACGTCCTGGTCATGTACGGCGGGAACCTGGTCGAGTACGGGACCGCGAATCAGATCTTCGCCGAGCCGAAGATGCCGTACACGCAGGGACTGCTCGCGTCGCTGCCGCGTCTGGATGACCGAACGCATCGGCGTCTCGAACCGATCAAAGGCCAGCCGCCCAACCTGCTCAACCTTCCGCCGGGATGCGCATTCGCGCCGCGTTGCGCTTTACGGATGCCGGTCTGCGCGCAACCCGTGCACCTCTACCAATTCGAGAATGGTCAGGAAGCGCGCTGCTGGCTGTACGACGGCAAGGTGCCATGCCGCTAGTCGAGGTCCGCGATCTCGTCAAATATTTCCCGATCCACGCGGGTTTGCTCTCGCGTCATGTCGCCGACGTCAAAGCCGTCGACGGGGTCAGTTTCGATATCGAAGCCGGCGAAACGCTGGGGCTAGTCGGCGAATCCGGCTCGGGCAAAACGACGATCGGACGCATGCTGCTGCACTTGCTGCCGGCAACCAGCGGTTCGATCACCTATAACGGCGCGGAAATCACCACCATGCGGGCCGACGACATTCGCCGGCTGCGCCGTCAGATTCAGATTATTTTTCAGGACCCGTACGCATCGCTCAATCCCCGCATGACCATCGGCGAGATCATTGGCGAACCGCTGCGCATTCACGGCATCGCGACCGGGAAGGCGGCCAAGGACCGGGTACAGGAGTTGCTTCGGCTTGTCGGATTGCGGCCGTACAGCGCCAATCGCTATCCGCACGAATTCTCCGGCGGCCAGCGCCAGCGCATCGGGATCGCGCGTGCTCTCGCCGTCGATCCCAAGTTCATCGTCTGCGATGAGCCGGTCTCTGCGCTCGACGTTTCGATCCAGGCGCAGGTCATCAACCTGCTCGAGGATCTGCAGCAGCAGCTTGGCCTGACCTACCTTTTCATCGCGCACGATCTCTCGGTCGTCCGGCACATTTCGACCCGCGTTGCGGTGATGTACGTCGGTAAGCTCGTCGAGCTGAGCACGCGTGACGAGATCTACGAACGCCCGCTCCATCCGTACACGCAGGCGTTGCTCTCAGCGATTCCGATTCCCGATCCGGTCGCGGAACGGCGCCGCAAACGTATCGTGCTCACCGGCGACATTCCCTCACCGGTCGATCCGCCAACCGGCTGCCGTTTCCATACGCGGTGCCCGGTGGCGTTCGAGCGATGTACCGTAGAAGACCCGGCATTCCGAGATTACGGTGGCGGCCACCTCGCCGCGTGTCATTGGGTCGAAGAGCACGGCGGCAGCGCGCCGAATTTAGTGAACGGACCCGTGGTACTAAACCAGGCTTAAGCTCGGGATAACGCGCGCAGGTTACGCTCGAGCGGTGATTATCGCGCAGATTTCCGATCTTCACATTCGACGCCGCGGGCACGTACTGCATCACATGCCCAACACGGCCGATTATTTGCGCCGAACCATCGCGCGACTGCACGCGCTGCGCCCACGACCCGACGTGGTCCTCGCGACCGGCGACCTCACCGAGCGAGGTTCGCCGCACGAGTATCGACGATTGCGGTCGATCCTCGGGCGGCTAGAAATCCCGCACTTTCTGATTCCGGGAAACCATGATGATCGCGAAGCGCTCCGCCGGGCCTTTCGCGATCATCGCTACTTACGGACCTTTGCGTCGCATGCGAGCTTCGCAATCGAGGCGTGGCCACTGCGCATTATCGGGTTGGATTCAACCGCTCCGGGCCGGGGCGGCGGATTCGTCGACGATGAACGGCTAGCGTGGCTCGACGCGGAACTGCAGCTCCATCCACGCCGGCCAACGATCCTTGCGATGCATCACCCGCCCTTTCGCACCGGCGTGCCGGGCTTGGATGCGTATGGATTCGAGAACGTCGATGGGCTTGCCGCGGTCGTGCGCGCGCACCCGCAAATCGCCCGCATCGTTGCCGGGCATCTCCACACGATTCTGATACGGCCGTGGAATGGGACGATCGCTTGTACCGCGCCGAGCACCTCGCCGCAGTTCGTGATCGGGCGATCGCGTCTCGGCATCGGCGTCGAATCGGCCGGATTTCTGCTCCACGAATGGAGTTTCAACGCCGACGTCCACACGTTCATCGTTAGATTGGACGGTAGCGTAGAAGAGCAGATAGCTTAAAGGGCTGAGCCTTTAGGAAAAAAATCAGGCGGATGATAGTCATCCGCCTTCATTAAACTCCGGGTGGGTGAAGCGAAATGTTACGCTTTTTTCTTCCGGGACTTCTTGCGTCCGCCGGCCTTTTTGCGTCCTGCGGCCTTTTTACGTCCGCCGGCCTTTTTCTTACGACCCGCGGCTTTCTTACGTCCGCCGGTCTTCTTGCGGCCTGCGGCCTTTTTCTTGCGTCCGCCAGCCTTCTTTTTGCGGCCCGTGGCTTTCTTGCGTCCGCTGGTCTTTTTGCGTCCCGCGGCCTTCTTACGTCCGCCGGCCTTCTTGCGTCCGGTAGCCTTTTTGCGTGTCGCTTTCTTGCGTCCGCCGGCTGCCTTTTTGGCTGCGCCCGCCTTTTTACGGCGAGCCTTACGGCGCGGCTTTTTTGCCTCCGCCATCGTCTCGCCATTTAACATGGTATCGGAGTCCATTCATTCCTCCTCGTCCCCCAGGGGGACGAACAGCGTTATTCGGACAGCGCACGTACTGCGCTTTAAGCGAACTATAAAGGATTTTTCGCAATCACGCAAATCGCGCGCGCATGCGCACGCGCACGCGTACGCGTACGCGCACGCGAAGGGGCGCCACAATTTGCCCGGGCCTTGACCCCGGGAGTATACTGAAGCCCGTGAAAAAGCCCCTGATCATCGTCGAGTCGCCCACCAAGGCGCGCACGATCAAGAAGTTTCTCCCGCCGCGATACGTCGTTAAGGCATCGGTTGGGCATGTCCGCGATTTGCCGAAGAGTACGCTTGGCGTGGACGTTGAGCATGACTTCGCCCCCAAGTATCTGACGATCAAGGGCAAAGGGGATGTGATCAAAGAGCTCAAGAGTGCGGTCAAAAGCGCGAGCGACGTATACCTCGCGACCGACCCCGATCGCGAGGGTGAGGCGATCGCGTGGCACCTGGCCGAGTTGCTCAAGCTCGAGAATCCGAAGCGCATCGAACTTCACGAAATCACCAAAGACGCGGCACTTGCCGCACTCAAAGAGCCTCACCACATCGACATGGATCGGGTGAACGCGCAGCAGGCCCGCCGCATTCTGGATCGTCTGGTCGGCTACAAGATTTCGCCGCTGCTTTGGGCCAAGGTCCGCGGCGGTCTCTCAGCTGGGCGGGTGCAATCGGTCGCGGTCCGGCTGATCGTCGATCGTGAGCGCGAGATCAACGCGTTCAATCCGCGTGAATATTGGACGGTCACCGCGCAGCTCGCCACCGAGCGCGATCCGGCCATCGTCTTCCCAGCCGAGCTGTTCGGATACCGCGGCGAGAAGCTGGAAATCACCAACAAAGCGCGTGCCGATCAGGTGCTGCGCGACCTCGAGGGCGCGGCATTCGCCGTCGCATCGGTCAAACGGCGCGAGGTCCGGCGTAATGCGCCGGCGCCCTTCACCACCTCGACCTTGCAGCAGGAGGCGTCACGCAAGCTGCGTCTGCGCGTCCGCCGGACGATGCAGATCGCCCAGGCGCTGTACGAGGGCGTGGATCTCGGCGGCAGCGACGGCACGCAAGGCTTGATCACCTACATGCGTACGGACTCGACGCGCATTGCCGATTCGGCGCGCGACGCAGCGCGCGAGTTCATCACCCAGACCTACGGCGAAGCCTTTACCGGCGGCGGTGCCCACAAAGTTCGCGAAGGCGCGCAAGACGCGCACGAGGCCATCCGTCCGACCAGCGTCTCTCATACCCCCGATAGCGTGGCGCACGTCCTCAAACGCGATGAGCTGCGGCTCTACACGTTGATTTGGGAGCGCTTTGTCGCTTCGCAGATGGCGCCGGCGATCTTGGACCAAACGACGGTCGACATCAGTGCCGCCGACTATACGTTCCGTGCGACCGGCAGCATCGTGAAATTTGCCGGCTTCACCCGCGTATATGAAGAAGGCAAAGACGAAGAAGCGCAAAACGCCGAGCCAGCCGCGGCGCCGGCCAACGGAAAAACTGGGAAAGCGCGCGTGCGTTTGCCCGAACTGCAGGAGCGAGATCAACTCGATCGTCGAGCGATCGAACCGAAGCAGCACTTCACCGAGCCCCCACCGCGCTTCACCGAAGCGACGCTGGTCAAGGCGCTGGAAGAAAACGGCATCGGGCGGCCCTCGACCTACTCGACGATCGTCGACACCATTCAAGCCCGCGGTTACGTAACGCAAGAGGATCGCCGCTTCAAACCGACCGAGATCGGGATCGCGGTCAACGATCTGCTGGCCGAGCACTTCAAAGATATCGTCGATCTGAAGTTCACCGCCGGGATGGAAGGCGATCTGGATAAGGTCGCGGACGGCAATGCCGACTGGGTCAGCATCTTGCGCGCGTTCTACGGACCGTTCGCGCTCGAGCTCGAAGAGGCAGAGAAGAAGCTGCCGCGTTTGGAGATCAAAGACGAGCCGACCGATGAGATCTGTCCGAACTGCGAACGGCCGATGGTGATCAAGACCGGCCGGTTCGGAAAGTTCATTTCGTGCACCGGCTATCCCGAGTGCAAGACGACCAAACCAATCGTCAAAGACACCGGTGCGAAATGTCCGAAGGATGGCGGCATGGTCGTCGAGCGGCGCTCGAAGAAGGGGCGCACGTTCTACGGCTGCGCCAACTATCCGAAGTGCGACTTCGTGTCATGGGATCGCGTCATCCCCGAACCGTGTCCGGTGTGCGGCAGCCACGTCGTCGCCAAGAATCGTCGCGGCGGCGTCGTGCACCTCGAGTGCGCGGCGAATAAGGAGCACGACGTGTCGTCGCTGGCCAAGGCCGCGGGTGGCGACGAACCGAGCGAAGACCGCGAACTCGCCGAAGTTTAGCCGAGCATGCGTGCGCGGCTGACCGTCATTGGGGGCGGCCTTGCCGGATGCGAGGCGGCTTGGCAGGCTGCAAATCTCGGCGTCGATGTCGACCTTTACGAGATGCGCCCGCAACGCAGCGGACCTGCGCATCAGACCGCCCGGCTGGCCGAACTCGTGTGCAGCAACTCGCTGCGCGGGGCCGCGCTCGAAAACGCTGTCGGGCTTTTGAAAGAAGAGCTGGCGCGTCTCGACTCGATCATCATAACCAGCGCGCGCGAGGCATCGGTGCCGGCCGGCGGCGCGCTGGCCGTCGATCGCGAACGCTTTGCGGACGCGGTCGAGCAGCGCATCGTCAATCACCCGCGCATTACCCTGCATCGCGAAGAGGTCACGTCGATCCCGCTCGATCGTCCGACGGTCGTCGCGTGCGGCCCGTTGCCGAACGAAGAATTCTTGTCGTCACTCGATGCGCTGGTCGGTGAACGGCTCGCCTATTTCGACGCGGCCTCGCCGATCGTTGCTGCCGACTCGATCGACGAGTCGTTCATGTACCGCAAGTCGCGCTATGAAAAGGGCGACGGCGACGACTACCTCAACATCCCGCTCGATCGCGAACAGTACGCGCAGTTACTGCACGATCTGCGCACGCTCGACCGGCATCAACCCAAAGACTTTGAATCGGGAGGCAAGTACTTCGAAGGCTGTTTGCCGATCGAAGAGATGGCCGACCGCGGCGATGATACCTTGCGCTTCGGACCGCTCAAGCCGGTCGGCTTGCGCCATCCGCAAACCGGGATAACGCCGCACGCCGTCGTGCAATTGCGCAAAGAGAATGCGGAAGGCACTGCGTTCAATCTCGTCGGCTTTCAGACGCGGCTTTCGTGGCCGGCACAAAAAGAAGCGTTCGGCAAGCTTCCCGGCATGGCCAACGCCGAATGGCTGCGTTTGGGTGTGATGCATCGCAACACGTTCATCGACTCACCGCGCGTGCTCGACCCGCTGCTGCGCCTGCGCGGACACGAGGCACTCTATTTCGCTGGTCAGATTACCGGCGCCGAAGGCTATGTTGAGGCGGCAGCCTGCGGTACCATGACCGGCACGCATGCGGCGCGCGCGATCCTTGGACTCGATCCGGTGGAGTTTCCACGCGAGAGCGCATTCGGCGCGGTGGTTGCGCATCTGCAAAATACCGAAACGCACGACTTCCAACCAGCCAACGTGACGTGGTCGTACTTTCCTCCGCTCGATCGCGAGATCCGCGACAAGAAAGAACGCCGCCGTGCGATGGCGCAGCGCGCGCTCAGCTCGATTGAAACGTTACGATCGCAGCTCTTGGTCGCTACTTGATCGCGTAGGTGATCGTGACGCTGGCGTAAACCGGGACGGTGACGTAGTCCTGGGGTGCCTGCGGTGCGTCGCTGTTGCCGATGAATCCATTGACGTTGTATTGCCATCCACAGGACCCGTCGGGCGAAGTCTGTTCGAGTGACTGCACGTTGAGCACGCTTCCAACATGCACACCGAGGTCCTTGGCGATGGATTCCGCTTTGGCGCGCGCGCGTTCGATCGCTTGACTCCGTACGCTATCGAGCGCGTCGGCGCAGTGCTGCGCCAGCACCGCAACCATCGCACCGTTGAGCATCAGGTTCTTGGCGTTGGCAATACTTGTCCCAACAGTTAGAATTCCGCTTTGCATCATTGCAGCGGTGGGGTGTGCAACGGTCGCCGTGATCCACGCGACGTTTGATTTTCCGGGCGCACTCAGATTTGGAGGAAGCTGCACGCTCGAGGGATCGGCACCGGCTTTGATCAGCGCATCGACGACGGGTTGAAGCGACTGTGCGTCGAGGGAAAGGGAGCGATCGGCGCTTGAAATGTTCAGTGTAAGGCGCGCCGATGTAGCCGGAATGCGCGAGGACCCAGAACCGGTGACCGTAATGCCGTGCGGAGATTGTGAAAGCGGAGCACCGGCAGCGCGGAGCCCGGCAGGCGGAGATACCTGCGCTCCGGCCGACAATGGCAGGACGAGCAAGGCTGCCACAAGGATCGCGATGTGCCGCATGAAACCCCCAGTGCCCGCGATGGGTAGAACGGTGACGATATGAGGATTCGCTCCACAACCATCCTAGCCATTCGGCGCAATGGCACACTGGCGATTGCCGGTGACGGCCAAGTGACGCTGGATAAAACCATCGTCAAACACAGCGCGCGCAAAGTGCGCAAGATCGCCGGCGGCAAAGTCGTCGCCGGATTTGCCGGTTCAGCCGCCGACGGCATCACCTTGCTCGAGAAGTTCGAGAACAAGTTCGCCGAATACAAAGACGTCACGCGCGCCGCCGTCGAGCTGGCGAAGGACTGGCGGCAAGACCGTGCGCTGCGGCGCCTCGAGGCGCTGCTGATCGTCGGCACGCCCGACCACCTCTTCGTCCTCTCCGGAACCGGCGATGTGATCGAGCCCGACGAAGGCATCGCGGCGATCGGCAGCGGCGGTCCATACGCTCAGGCGGCCGCGGCTGCCCTGGTTCGCAACAGCGATCTCGGTGCTGCCGACATCGCGCGAAAGGCGCTGGAGATCGCGGGCGAAATCTGTATCTACACCAACGACGACATTACGGTTGAAACACTTCCATGAGCGCAACCCTAACCGATAACGCGGGCCTGACGCCGCGTCAGATCGCTCTCGAACTCGATAAGTACATCGTCGGACAAGGCAAGGCCAAGCGCGCGGTCGCAATTGCGCTGCGCAACCGGTATCGCCGTAACCACGTGCGCGAAGATCTGCGCGACGAAATCACCCCCAAGAACATTCTGATGATCGGGCCGACCGGCGTCGGGAAGACCGAGATCGCGCGTCGCCTCGCCGGTTTGGTCGGCGCGCCGTTCGTCAAGGTGGAAGCGACGAAGTACACCGAGGTCGGCTACGTCGGCCGCGATGTCGAATCGATGGTGCGAGACCTAGTGGAAGCGGCGATTCGCATGGTGACCGAAGAGCGGCGCGGCGAAGTTGGGGAGTTAGCCGAGAAGGCAGCGGTGGAGCGGCTGATCGACGCGCTCAATCCGGAGACCGCACCGCGTCAAAATGCGCAGAGCAATCCGTTCGCTGCAACGCTCGGATCGATTTTCGGCAACGCAGCACCGCAGCCGCAGCCGCAACCGCCACCGAACCCACCCGGCGATGTCGCGCATATTCGCGACCAAGTGCGCAGCGAAATCGAGCGCGGTTTTTACGACGTTCGCTTGATCGAGATCGAAGTCGAGGAGACGCCCAGCATGCCGATCGGGATGATGGGAGGGATGGAGCAAGGCGGCGCCGATCTCGGCGAGATGCTCGGTGGCTTGATTCCCAAGCGCAAGACGCGCAAGCGCGTCACCGTCGCCGATGCTCGCCGGATCTTTGCGCAAGAAGAAGCCGCGAAGCTGATCGACATGGATGCCGTCAAGCGCGAGGCGCTACGCCGCGCGGGCGAAGATGGGATCATCTTCATCGACGAGATCGATAAGGTTGCCGGTCGCGAGGGTGCACGCGGCGGACCCGACGTGTCGCGCGAGGGCGTGCAGCGCGACATTCTGCCGATCGTCGAAGGCAGCACGGTAACGACGAAGCACGGTACCTTGAAAACCGATCACGTACTCTTCATCGCGGCCGGGGCGTTTCACATTAGCAAACCGTCGGACCTGATACCTGAATTGCAAGGGCGCTTTCCAATTCGCGTCGAGCTCGACTCACTGACTGCGGAAGATTTCAAAACGATTCTCACCCAGCCGAAGAATGCGCTGATCGAACAGTATCGCGCCCTGCTGGCCACCGAAGGCCTAATGCTTACGTTCACCGAGGATGCAATCGAGCAGTTGGCCCGCTTCGCGATGCAAGTCAACGAGCAGAGCGAGAACATCGGGGCGCGACGCCTGCACACCGTGCTGGAGCGGTTGCTCGAAGACGTGAGTTATGGCGCGCCCGAAGAGCGCGGCGACGTGACGATCGACGCCGTGTACGTGCGTGACCGGCTCAAAGACGTCGTCGAAAACGCCGACTTGTCGGGATATATTCTCTAGTGTTTCTCATCCACGTCCCAGGAAAAATACGCTAGGATGTTGCCATGCTGAGTCTGCGCAACCTTTCCATTGGTTTCGGTCTCGCGCTATGCGCGCTTGTCTTTGCGGCATGCGGCGGCAGCGGGAACACGATCTCGAACCCAACGCCGGGCCCGACCTGCTCACCGGGAACGACCGTCCAATTGATCTATCCGATTCCCGGCGCGACCGGCGTGCCCGACAGCCCGCAGCAGATCGTCTTTGCGGTCGCTACGCCGCTCCCGAGCATTTGGGATGTGTACCTCGCCCCGTCGAGCAGTGGCAGCAACGGTGGCTACACGGTAGGACTGCAAACCATCACGGCGGCGCAGGTGCCGTCGCCCTCCGCAACGCCGTCGTTTGCAAATCCGGTGTATCAAAGTGTCACGCTCGGGGGCAGTCTAGCGCCGCCGACGGGTGCCACCTGGTACGTCTGGATCAATGACACCGCCGGCAATTGCGCGCCGCTCGGGCCGCTTGGAAGCTTTACCATCCAGTAAGAATGGACGTTGGGGGCCTGGGTCGTAGAATAGCGGCCCATGCCCTACATCCGCGAGATTATCACGGACGGTCATCCCACGCTCCGTAAGGTCGCCAAGAAGGTCGATCTCAAAGAGCTCGACGACCCGCTCTTTCAACAGCTCATCGACGACATGTTCGAAACCATGTATGCGGCGCCGGGCGTTGGCCTTGCCGCGCCGCAGGTCAACGTGTCGAAGCGCTTCTTCGTCATCGACGTGGGCGACGACGAGCACGACCCGGCCGTGGTTATCAATCCGAAAATCGAATTGGCCGAAGAAGAAGTCGAATTGACCGAAGGCTGCCTCTCGGTGCCGGGGTACGTCGGCGAAATCACACGCTTTGCTCGCGTCGCGGTGAGCGGGCTCGATCGCAACGGCGAAAAGATTCGCCTTGAAGGCGACGGATTGTTCGCCCAGTGTCTCCAGCACGAGATCGATCATCTCAACGGCGTGCTCTACATCGACAAAGCCAAGAACGTCCGCCTGCCGCAAACGCAAGAGGAACGCGAGATCGCCGAAACGGCCGAAGCGTAGTGGGCTGAAAATGCGCACCATGTTCTTTGGAACGAGCGCGTTCGCGGTTCCGAGCTTGCACGTCGTCGCCGAGAAAACAGATTGCTACGGCGTGGTGACACAACCGGATCGTCCGGCCGGGCGTGGACAGAAGATTCAACCGACGCCCGTCAAAACTGCCGCGCTCGAGCGCGGCTTGCGTGTCTTTGAGCCCACCTCGCTCAAAGCGTTCGCGGGCGAGCTGGCCGGCGAATCGTTCGATCTGTTCGCGCTGGCTTCGTACGGAAAAATTTTGCCGCAAGCGATCCTCGACATGCCCAAACACGGTGCGCTCAACGTGCACCCATCGCTGTTGCCGCAGTATCGCGGCGCGACGCCGATTCAGGCGACGCTGCTCAACGGCGATGCGTTTACAGGTGTTTCGATCATGCTGATGGACGCGGGCATGGATACCGGCGATCTCGTGTCGCAGGTACCGGTTCTGATCAATCTCGACGACGACTACGGCACGCTGCACGACCGGCTCGCGCAGAAGGGCGCGGATCTCTTGGACTATGCGATCGATCTTGCGAAGCGCGGAGCGCTCGAGGCGGTGCCGCAGGCAGGAACCGCGAGCTACACGCGACCGATTCGCAAAGACGATCTCGCGATCGATTGGTCGTGGCCGCCACGGCGGGTCGTCAATACCGTGCGTGCTTATGCGCCGTCGCCGTGCGCGCGCGCCACGCTCGACGGCGAGAGCGTCAAGATCGTCCGTGCACACGTAGAAGCGGATCGCGTTGTGATCGATGAGCTCATTGCACCCAATCGCGGGCGAATGAGCGGCGAGAGTTACGAACGTTCGCGTCACGATCGAGATCGCGCATGAACGCGCGCGACGTTGCGCTCCAGACGATTCGCGACGTTTTTGTCGTGCCGGGCGGCGGTACCGAGCGCAGCGCACAGGAAGCGCTCGATTATCGCGCGCGCAAAGCGGCGCTCTCGCCGCGCGACCGTGCCTTCGCCACCGAACTCGCGTATGGCGCGATCAAAATGCGGCGCGCGCTCGACTGGTATCTCGAGCCCTTCATCGGCGAGCGGCGCAAAGAACTCCCCCCGGTGATCGCCGAGATTCTGCGCTTGGCCGTGTACGAACTCGTCTACACGCGCGCGGACACGCATGCGACCGTGTTCGAGTTCGTGAACTTGGCAAAACGCTACGGCCATCGCGGCGTCGCTAATCTGGTCAACGCCGTGCTGCGCTCATTTTTGCGCGACCGTCCGCTCGATCCGCAGCGCGAAAATTTTGAAAGCGACGATGAGTATCTGGGCACGCGCTACTCGCTGCCCACGTGGCTCGTACGTCAGTGGCGCGCAAGTTTCGGCGAACGAACCGAGGCGATCGCTGCGGCGGTGAACGAGCCCGCCCGCACGGCCGTCACGATCAACGCGACGCGTACAAGTGCCGCTGAGGCGATCGAGCGATTTGCGGCGGAGGGCATCAGTGCGACACCGTCGGCGTTCGTGCCGGAATCGCTGCTGGTGGATCATGCGGCGGCCGTGGTGGCGGCCGAGTCGCTCGCCGCCGGCGCTTGGTGGGTGCAGTCCGAGAGCTCGGCGATGCCGGTTGCCGTCCTCAATCCGCAGCCCGACGAGTCGGTCATCGACGTCTGCAGTGGGCGAGGCAACAAGGCGCTGCAAATCGGTGCCCGGTTGGCCGGGCACGGCACCGAGCTGTGCCTCGAGCGCGATGCACGCAAGGCCGCGATTTTGGAGGGTAGGCTGGCCGAGGCAGGCATCCCGGCCGGGATCGTCACCGGCGATGCGACGACACCCCTGCTGGCACCCGGTCAGCGCTTCGACCGGGCGCTCATCGACGCCCCGTGCTCCGGCGTCGGGGTTGTAGGGCGCCATCCTGAGGCACGCTGGAAGAAGCAGCCGGGCGACGGCGAACGCCTAGCCCTGACGCAGCGGGCTTTGCTCGAGGCGCTTGCTCCATCGATCCACGAGGGCGGTGCCCTCGTCTACGCGGTGTGCTCGACCGATCGGCGGGAGACGGTCGAGGTCGTTGAGTGGTTCCGGAGCAGGGCCAACTTCGAACGTGGGCTCATACCTGCGGCGTTCGAACCGTTCATTACCGAGGAGGGCGACGTACTCGTTCCACCCGGGTTGGACGGCCGAGACGGATTCTTTATTGCAAGACTGGAGCACCGGTAACCCCACATTGCCATGAGTTGGTTTGCACGGATCGAGCAGGCTTGCGCCGCGTTCATCGAGCGCACGTTTGCCAAGACCTTTCCGAGCGATCTCGAGCCTGCTCAGATCGCGCGCAAGCTCGTCACGACGATGGAGACGCGCACCCGCGGCGATGACGGTCACATGCTTGCTCCCGGATCGTATCTCGTGTACGTCAACCCTGACGACTTTGCGCGGCTCGCCGAACATCGCGCATATCTCGAGCGCGAGTGGGGCGAGCTGTTGCGTGATATGGCCGCGCGCGTCGGCGTGTACTTCTTCGATGGAGGACCGAACGTCGAAATGGTATCGCGTGAAAGCATTCCCGCCGGACTCGCCGATGTCGCGGTTGCGAGCGACGTGACGATCTCGATCCCTAATGCGCCGGCAATAACGCCGCCGAAACGCTACCATCTGCGCATGATGAAAGGCGTGCCCGCGTATGGGGTCTATTTTATCGACAAGTCCGCGACGATCGGGCGCAGCGAGGAGAGCGACATCTTTTTGGTCGATCCGAGCGTTTCGCGAAACCACGCCGTCTTGGACATTTCCCCGATCGCTGTCGAAGTCGAAGACCTCAACTCGACCAACGGAACCTTTGTCAACGGCGAACGCATAACGGGCAAGCGCCGCGTCGTTTCGGGCGACGTACTTACCTTCGGGAACACGCAGATGCGGCTCGAGGCGCGCGAGTGAATTTTACCGCGCACATGCGCATCGGAACGCTCGAAATCACGGCGATGCTGGCGGCCGTCGCAATCGTGGCCGCGCGCCCGCGGCGCGGCACTCCGGCCGAAATTGCAAGCCTCGTGCCGGTCAACGCGGTGCTTCGCGTGATCGAGCTTGGCCGTGAGCGCACCTTCGAAGGCTTGTGTCCGCTAACGATTGGCCGGGATCGCAGCTGCGAACTTGCGCTTGCCGATGTTGAGGTCAGCCGCAAGCACGCACGTCTCGAGGCCCGAGGCGGAATCGTTTTCGTGCGCGACCTCGAAAGCAGCAACGGCACCTTCCTCAACGGCCGGCGGTTGGATAACGCAGTCGAGTTGCGCGAAGGCGACGAGATCGACGTGGGGACGACCAGGCTGATCGTGGAGAAATTGCAACCGTGGACGTAGCGATTCGGGGCGATCGAGCTTCGTGTCTCTCGCTGCAGCTCGGCTCGCGCTCGTGGCTCTTTGCCGTTGCGCGCGGCTTCGGCACGGTCGACGGCGTCGCCGCTGCGCCCGCGACGCTCGAACGCTTGCGTGCCGAATGCGAGCGCCGGTTGCGAACCGAGCGCTTTCGGCGCGCGGTCGATCGCGTGCCCGCCGCCCCGACCGCGGTGCTCGGCGCGCTTGCGCGCGTCAACGGAGATCTCTTCGCGCGTAGCGCATCGCATGCCGACTACGTGACGGCCGGATGCTCGATTACGATCGCGGTGATCGTGCGCGGCTACGCGTGCGTGATCCACACCGGCGGCACGGCAGCGTATCTCGCGCACCGTGGCGAGATCAGCGTGCTTACCGGCGATGACACACTCAGCGAGGCAACGCACGAACTGTTGGGTCGCGCGCTGGGCGCCAGCTCGTCGCTCGACGTTTCCGTTGCGAGCGTGACGTTCGACGCCGGCGATGTGATGATTCTGCTCGGCCACCGCGTGCCGGGCGAGGTCGATCGGCGCGCGCTCGTGTCGCATGTCGAACGCTCCGGCGAGAACGAACATCTCCTCGTCGTTCGATTTGATGAAAGCGACCGCGCGATCGAGGAACTCGGGACGCGCGAGGTACCCGAGGTCGTCTACCGGCCGAATCCGCTCGCTCGCGCGATGCTCGTTGCGGCGTCGTTGATCGTGGGGCTCGCACTCTTGACCGCGTGGGCACAATAGCCACACACTTCCGCAGGGCTCTTCCGATGCTCGTTGCGCTTGCAGCGACGGCGTTGATGCTCGCCTACGCACCGGCGGGTTCGATCGGACCGCCCTGGCTGCTCGCGATGCTCGCGGTGCTTGCGCTCGTGTGGGTCGCGTGGCAGCCCGCGGCCACGCAGCGTGACGACTTCTTGCCGCCGCTTGCCGTTCTGCTCGCTGGGCTGGGCTTGCTGCTCGTTGCACGGCTCGCGCCGGATCTCGCGCAGAAACAGCAATGGTGGCTCTTGGTCTCGCTGCTCCTGGCGATCGCTGCGGGTCCAGCATTTACGCGCTTTCGGCGTTTTGCGAGCTACAAATATTTGTGGGTCGTCGGATCGCTCGTGCTCTTCGCGCTGCTGTTGATCTTCGGCCAGGAAGTTAACGGCGCGCGATTGTGGATCAAACTCGGGCCGGTGCAATACGAACCGATCGAGCTGATCAAGCTGTTTATCGTGTTCTTTCTGGCAGCGTATCTCGGTGAAACGGCCGACGTTATCGCGCAGGCGCGTCCATGGTCGGTGCGCGCCAATCTGCGTTACCTCGGGCCACTCTTCATCGGTTGGGGCGCATCGATGGCGATTCTGGTGGTGCAACGCGATTTGGGAATGGCGACGCTGCTGCTCGCAACGTTTGCCGCGATGCTTTACGTCGCGACGCGGCGCGTGGACATCGTGCTCGGGGGCGTTGTCATTTTCGCCTTGGCGGTGCTGTGGGCCATGCATCACTATCCGTACGTGGAAACCCGCATCGCAGTCTGGCGCAATCCATTCAGTGACCCGCTCGGCGCGGGATACCAATCCTCACAGGCGTACTACGGTCTGGCCGCCGGGGGGCTTTTCGGTACGGGACTCAATCTGGGTCATCCCGGTTTCATTCCGGACGTTGCGACAGACTACGTCTTTGCTGCGTTTTCCGAGGAGTTCGGATTACTCGGCGCGCTGGCGGTGATTGCCGTGTTCGTGGTGCTGGTCCGTCGCATGTTTGCCGCAAGCACCGAACAGCCCGATTTGTACGCGAAGCTGCTCGGCATCGGGATGGCGGCGACGCTCGGATTCCAGGTATTCATCATCATCGGCGGCGTGATCGGACTCTTTCCGCTGACCGGCATCACGCTGCCGTTCATCTCATATGGCGGCAGCTCGCTGGTTGCAAATTTCTTACTCGTCGCACTGGTTTGGGCGATGAGTTCACGTGTGTGCGTTCCCAGGCGTTCTGGCTCGGCGTCATCGCCTTAGCGCTGGCGGCGATCGCCGCCGGCTACTTCAGTGGGCGAGCGACAGCACCACCGCCGCAATTGCGCGCGCAGACACACGTCGCACCAAGCGTGCATCCCGTACTTCGCGATCCCTCGGATTCGGACGTTGACGACCTCTTTTCGCAGGACGACGTGGTGGTCGATCGCGCGCGCATGGCCGCCACGCGCTGGCTCGAGCCGCAGCTCGCGATAGTTGTCGGCCTCTGCGGTCGCTCGGCGTCAACCGATGCGGCCTTTATCGAACTCGGCGTTCCGCTCGCGGTCGATCTCGATCCGTCCGCACCGGAAGCCGGCGATGTCGCGGCGCTGGCGCATCAAGCGGGCGACGTCGTGCTTTTGCATCTCGAGAGTGCACCCACGCAAGCACAACTCGCGCGCTTACGCAAACGGTTCGGTGATGTTTCCGGCGTCGCCTCACGGTCAATTGAAGGCTTCGTGCAAGCGCTCGATGGCACGGGCCTGCTCTTTTTCGACGAGCGCGGTGATGCCGATCCGGAGGAATTCACGACGGTCGGCATTCCGTTCGCGCAACGCGATGCAACCGTTGACGATCGCACTGCTCGTACATACATTCGCTTCATGTTGGATCGCTCGGTGCAGCGTTCGCGGCGCGAAGGGCGCATGGTCGTTCTGATGCGCCCGCTCGCGCACTCGGTGGATGCACTCAAGGCGCTCTTGGCGACGAGGAGTGTCCAATTCGTGGCGCTAACGCAACGCTGATGGAACGCTCACGAATGGCACGACTGGCTGCCGTAGCACTGATCGGCATCCTAGCGGCGTGCGCAAAAGGCAACAACAGTGCCTCGGAATCCGCCAGCCCCTCTTCCGAGCCTTCGGTAGCAGCATCAGTGTCGGCGGCGGTCGCGCAAAACGGTGCAGCTGCCAACGACGGCGCAAAAATTTATACGCAGAACTGTTCGAGCTGCCATCAGGCCAGCGGCCAAGGCCTGCAAGGTACGTTCCCGCCGCTCGCCGGCAACCCAACGGTGACCGGCGATCCCGCCAAGGTCATTCACATCGTCAAGTATGGTTTGAACGGCGCGCTTACCGTCGCGGGTGCGAACTACAACGGCATGATGCCGGCCTGGAGTCAGTCGCTCTCGAACGCCGATATCGCGTCGGCCGTGACCTACATTCGTTCGGCGTGGGGCAACAAGGCGAGCGCCGTGACCGAATCAGCGGTCGCTGCCGTCTCGCAATAAGTCGGTCACACCGAGCTGCTGATCTTTCCACCGGACGGTGCTGCCGAAGAGCCCGGCCGCCCAGATTGCTAGACCGATGCAGTCGCGCAGTGGAAGCAGCCACGCCGAAGGCGTGGTGGTCAGCCCGAACGCGCGACCCATCGCCGCGTGCATTGCATAGCGTATCGCGAGCGTGGTGCCAAGCGTGATCCAGGCCGCGAGCGTCGCCGGAAAGAGCAGCACCCACACCAGCGCAAATGGCAGCGGAAAAGTGACGAACGAGCAGACATAGCCGAGGGTCTGCACCGAGCGAATCGTTCGTGCCCAACGCAGCTCGTGGTGCAAGAGTGCGGCTACGCCGGGCTCCGCGACGATGTTGCGAACGACGTAGCGCGAAAGTGCCACGCGGTAGCCGTGTGCGTGTACGAGCGCTCCCAGCATGTAGTCATCGGCGAGATATCGCGCAAGCGCGGCGAAGCCGCCGAGCGCTTCGAGGACGTGGCGACGAACCGCCATCGTTGAGCCGAGACAAAAGCGCGGGTCGCCGCCCAGCGTCGCGACCAGCACCGATGGGGCGAACTGATCGTTGAGTTGGAGCGCGGCAAGCGCCGAGGCGAAGCCGTTGCGTGCAATGCCGGCGTACAAGCACGTCACCGCACCGACGCGAGCGTCGTCGAAGCCGGCGACGAGGGTGCGCAGATAGTTGCGGTCCACACGCATGTCGGCGTCGGCGATGACCAGCAGATCGTATTTCGCTTGAGCGAACATGTTCTGCAGATTGGCGACCTTGGGGTTACCGGTTGACGGACGACCGCCGACGACGAGCGCGAGATCGTGCTGCGGAAATCGCTCGATGACGCGCCGGATCACCTCGATGGCTGGATCGTCCGCCTGTGCGACGCCGAAGATCACCTGAAATACGTGCGCATCCTGATCGCAGAACGAGCTCAAATTCTCGAAGAGTTCGACTTCCAGTCCCGCGATGGGTTTGAGTATTGTTACACTTGCGCTTCCGTCTGCTAACGCCGAAGGACGCGCAGTGAAGCGAAAGATCGCAAAGAGCGCGACGGCGCAATACGCGATGCCGGCAACGCAAACGATCAGCACGCGGTCAGATCCGAATAGGCGCGCGGATCGACACCGATCGCGACAAGCTTCGCACGCACCTCGGGACTGACGAGCGCATCGAGTTCGCCGGCAAAGTCGTAATCGGCAATCTGCGGATCGATGCCGGCCCAAGCCCCGGTTGCCGGGTGGAAATACATTTCGGAAATTCCCGGCGGCAGAGCGTCGAGCATTTCCAACACCCGCGCGCGTGTCATGTGGCCCGAGTCGCGGATGCCGAGCACGACGTCGTTCGTCATAATCCCCGCGCGGTGCAGGCGGCCGCGCATCAAGGCGAGCCACGGCATCAAGAATGGTGCGCCACCGGGCTCCTGCGGAACGCGTACGGCGCGCATGCCGTAGTCCGCGCCGGCCTTGATGATGATGCTCAGAACCGTCGGATGGACGTGCATGTGATTCTGCGCGTTGACGTGATCGAGCAGTAGGCCGGTACGCGCGAAAGCCTCGAACTGCGCGCGAATCTCGGCTTCGAGTGCGCGTCGCGCGCGCGGATCGAAAAAGTAGCGTATCCCTGCGGCGACCAGGTCGGACGAGAAATTTCCGTCGGCATCGACGAGCGGGCGCACGCGATCGGGCGGCAAAAGTGGCTGTCCGTTCACCACCACGACGTGCAAGCCCACGCGCAGGGACGGAAGCGCTCGCGCTCGCGCAATCGCATCCGCTGCGCCAGGGGCTGCAACCATCAGGCTTGCGGCTCGCAGAATGCCGTCACGATGAGCGCGTTCGACGGCCTCGTTGACTTCCTCCGATAAACCGTAGTCGTCGGCGGAGACAATCAGCTGGTTGGTCATTTGGAGGGCTATAGAGTACCGTAGCGAACGCATCGTTCCTTCGCGCGAACGACGCAAATCATGGGAGACTTCGGAGCTTTGGAATTGGCTCTTCTACGCGACCGGCAGGCGCGCACAATGGACTATCTGCAGAGCGCCGACGTGCAATTCAGCGCGGTGTTCGAACGAATCATGCGCCATACGTTCGCGTACGCCGATCCGCTCTGTGCGAGCCTCGTGCTCTGGGCATGTGACGCTTGCGGCGGCGACTCGGAGACCGCGGTTCCGGTGGCAGCATCCGTCGAATGTCTGTATCGTTTTTCGGTCCTGCACGACGAATTGCAGATGGCGCCCACGCTCTCGTTCGAACGGGAGTCGACCTCCTCCATCTGGGGTTTGGCGCAGACGCTCAACGCCGGTGACGCCTTTCATGCGCTGGGACTGGGGCTGCTGGCGAAGGACGCGGTGCACGGAGATCGGGTATTGGACGTCGGGCTGGTCCTCGCGCACGCCGTATTACACGGCGTCGAACAGCGCAATCGCCTGATTCGGGCGAGTGCGCGCGCCGGAGCTGAGCGGCGTTTGCGCGTCGCCTATGCTGGAACGCAGCCGCTGATGCTCGCTTTGAGCTTGCGCGCTGGGGGCATGATGGCCGGGGCCTCGCCGCATTTGGTCGACCTCCTCGCACGAGCCGGGCGTCTACTGGGCGCGATCATGCAGCTCGCAAGTCAGGCGCGCGGCGCTTCGAGCCCGACTGCGGCTCGCTATGCAGCGAAAGCGGCGGCGCTCGTGGAAGGGTCCTCGCTGGACCCCATCTACCGAGCGGAATTCAAGGAGATCGCGTACGAGCTTGCAGCAGGGCGCTGAACGCGGCCGGCCGGGTGACGGCAGCACGTCGAGAAAAGCCGAGCATCTTCGCATCAATATCGAACAGGATGTCCGCGCCAAGGGCGTCAGCTCCGGCTTCGAGCGCTATCGCTTTGCGCATTGCGCGCTTCCTGAGATCGCGCTCGACGACGTCGATCTGAGCGTCACCCACTTTGGACGCAAATTGCGCGCGCCGATCCTGATCTCGTGCATGACCGGCGGCACGCCGGAAGCGACGGGCGTCAATCGCACGTTGGCACGCGTCGCCGAGGAATTCGGCTTCGCGATGGGATTGGGCTCGGGGCGCGTGCTGCTCGAACAGCCGGAGACGCTCGAAAGCTTCGACGTGCGTTCGGTTGCACCCGAGGTTCTGCTCTTTGCAAATCTCGGCGCCGTTCAACTGAACAAGGGCTACGGCATTCCGCAATGCCGGCACCTGGTGAAACTCGTCGGCGCGGACGCGCTCGTGTTGCATCTCAATCCCCTGCAAGAGGCGCTGCAGCCCGAGGGCGATACCGATTTTCGCGGGCTGCTCGATCGCATCGGGGCGCTCGCCGGCGGGTTGGGCGTGCCGGTGCTGGTCAAAGAAGTCGGCTGGGGATTGAGCGGGCAGGTCGTGCGTGCGCTCCTCGACGTCGGCGTCGCTGGAGTAGATGTTGCCGGCGCGGGTGGCACGTCGTGGAGTGAAGTCGAGCGATTCCGTACTCATGAATCGTGGCGGATTCGTGTCGCAGCGCAGTTTGCGGCATGGGGCATTCCGACCGCGGAGTGCGTTCGTGCGGCCCGCGAGGTAGCGCCGGATGCATTGATCATTGCGAGCGGTGGCATCCGCGACGGACTCGACGCTGCCAAAGCGATCGCGCTGGGTGCGGATATGGTTGGCATTGCGGGACCGTTTTTACGCGCGGCTGCGCAGGGGTACGACCAAGTCCAGGATCTGGCTCGCGAGATCGTCGAGGTACTGCGCGTCGCCATGTTCGCGCTCGGTGTGCGCTCGGTCGATGAGCTCAAAGAGACCGATCTGCTGGTTCCCTCGTGAGCGTTACCGTCGATGCGGCAGATGTCTATTGCCGTGAACTCACCAAACGGCACTACGAAAATTTCATCGTCGCGTCGGGTCTAGTCAACGCCGCGACTCGGCTCGACCTTGCCCGCATCTATGCGTTCTGTCGCACCACCGACGATTTAGGCGACGAAAGCGGCTCACCCACGGCGGCGCTCGAACGGCTCGAGCGTTGGCGCGCCGACTTGCACGCGATGTTTGCCGGCCAACTCCCCGTGCACCCGGTGCTGCTCGCGTTGCGAGAGACGGTCGGACGCGCGGCGATGACGCCGCAACCGTTCTTCGATTTGATTGAAGCCAATCGCCTCGACCAGCGGGTCAGCACGTACGAAACTTGGCCGCAGTTAGAAGCCTATTGCCGGCTCTCGGCCGCGCCGGTCGGGCGCATGGTGCTGGCGGTGTTCGGTGTGGGCGGCGTCGACGCACAGTTGCTCTCGGACGACGTCTGCATCGGACTGCAGCTCGCCAATCACGCGCAGGACGTCAAACGCGACGGATTGCTCGGGCGTCGCTATATCCTGGGTGAGGACATTGCGCGTTCCGATACGGCCGGCGCGGTGCGCGGGTTGGTCGAGCGCGCGCGGCGGCTGCTCGATTCCGGGCGTGCGTTGGAAGCGATGGTGCCGCTGGCGCTGCGGATGCAGCTTGCGCTCTATCGTCTGGGTGGGATTGCGATCTGCGATGCCATCGAGCGCATCGGCTTTCGCACCGATGTGCAGCGCCCGGTCGTCACCGGTGCGGACAAGATTTCGATCCTGATCCGCGCCATCGGCGGATCATTGCTCTCCGGTAAAAGCGGGAGATATGTCGGCAGTACTTAGTCTCGCAGACGCCGAGCGGTATTGCCACGATATGGCACGCCGCGAAGCGAAAAATTTCTACTGGGGATTCATCTCACTTCCGAGGGAACAGCGCAACGCGATCTACGCGCTGTATGATTTCGCGCGTCAGGTCGACGACGAGGCGGACGCGGTCGCTCATGCGCCCGACTTGCCCGGGCGTTTGCAGCGCCATCGCGACCGCATTGCGAAGTGCGTGCGCGCAGAGTTCGCTGACGACGACGCGGTGATGCAGGTGCTCGCGGTTGCCGTCGCGCGGTTTGCAATACCCGAGCGTGAGCTGCAGATGCTCATTGACGGCGTGGAGATGGATGGGACCAAAGTTCGCTACGGCAGCTGGGACGAGCTGCGCTCGTACTGCAACTTGGTGGCCTCGGTCGTTGGGCGGATGTGCGTGCGCATTTTCGGCTTCGACGACGAAGCCGCACTCGAGCGCGCCGACGACTTGGGGATCGCGCTACAGCTGACCAACATCCTGCGCGACGTGCGTGAGGACGTCGGGCTCGGTCGCATCTATCTGCCGCAGGACGATTTGCAGCGCTTCGGCATTTCCGAAGCAGATCTGCTCGACGGGACGCCGGCGCCGCAATGGGACGCGCTGGTGGCATTCGAAGCCGCGCGAGCGCGCGACTATTTTGCGCAGGGCTATAAGGTCTTGGACTACATCGACCGCCGGCCGGCCGCGTGCGTGCGAACGATGGCTGGAATATACGAGCGCATTCTCGAGAAGATCGAACGCGATCCGTCCTTGCCGCTCCATGCGCGTGCCGGCCTCTCCCGCACCGAGAAGATCGGCGCGATGGTTCGGGCGTGGCTGGGGCTGTGAGCCCCAAGCGAATCGCGGTCGTCGGTGCGGGGCTTGCGGGACTTAGTGCGGCACTCGAGCTTCGCGAACGCGGGCACGAGGTCGAAGTCTACGAGCGCTCGCGGTTGCTGGGCGGCCGTGCGACGTCGTTTGAAGTCGGCGGTCGCGAGATCGACAACGGCCAGCACGTCTTCTTGCACTGCTGCGGCCACTTCATCGGCTTCGTCGAGCGGGTTGGCATGGGCCATGCACTGCGCGAACAAGCGCGCTTCGATGCGCTCGTGCTTGCGCGCGATGGAACGTCCAGCCGGTTGCGTGCCGCGCCACTGCCCGCCCCGTTTCACTTGCTTGCGTCGTTTGCCGGCTATGCGCATCTCGACGTCGGCGGACGGCTGCGCGTGGCCCGCGCGCTGGCCAGTGCCGCGCTCATGCCGCGGACCGATCCGCAGCTCACCTTCGCGCAATGGCTGGACCGCAACGGTCAAGACGCTGCGACGCGCCGCGCTTTTTGGGATCCGTTTTTCATTCCGGCGCTCAACGCGTCATTCGACCGCGTTAGCGCGGCGGATGCGCTCTTCGTGATCTCAACCGCATTTCTGCGCGATGCATCGGCCGCGCGCTTCGGCTTTTCGACCGTGCCGCTCGCGCACGTGGCCGCCGCCGCGGCCCGCCAGATTGGTGAAGTGCACCTGTCGACCGCCGTGCTCGCCATGGACGTCAACGACAGCGGCGTCGAGTTGCAGTTGCCCGACGAGCGTCGCGTGCGCTTCGACGGCGTGGTGCTCGCGGTCTCCCCGCGAACTACGGCGAAGCTCCTCCGGATGCCGGAGCATTTCGCCGTGCGCGCGCTCGAGACGTACGATCCCTATCCGATCGTCGACGTGCACCTGTGGCACGATCGCGGTCCGCTGGGATTCGATTTTGCTGCCGTGCTCGATTCGCCGTTGCAGTGGATTTTCGAAAAGGACGAAGGCTATGTGTGCTGCAGCATTAGCGCCGCCGGCGACGTGTTGACCGTGCCGACGGCGGAGTTGGAGCGCCTCGCTTGGCAAGAACTCTGTGCCTTCGTTCCCGCGCTGCGCGAAGGGCGCGTCGTGCACGCTGCCGCGACGCGTAATCCCGAAGCGACCTATCTGCCGCGCCCCGGCGCCCCGCGCACGCAACAGCGCACGTCGTCGCCGCGCGTCGCGATTGCCGGCTCGTGGACGGAGACCGGCTGGCCCGATACTATGGAGGCCGCGGTACGCAGCGGCGCCGCCGCCGCAGCGTGGATTGCGCATGAGTAGCGACGCGCTCGGACGCAGTATCGAGTGGCTGCTCGCGCGACAAGCGCCCGACGGATGGTGGACAGGCGAGCTTGAGACCAACGTCACGATGACCGCCGAGCAGATCTTGCTCTACCGTTTTCTCGGCATCGACCTGGCGCCAATCCGCGACGGTGCGATTCGGCACATGCTCGGATGTCAACGCGAGGATGGCTCGTGGGCGCTGTACTACGACGGGCCGGCCGATTTGAGCACGACGATCGAGGCCTACGTCGCGTTGAAAGTGCTTGGATACGACACGGCTCGCGACGAAATGCAACGCGCGCTGCAGACGATCACGCGCATGGGTGGCCTGGCGCAGGCGCGCGTGTTTACCAAGATCTGGCTCGCGCTCTTTGGTGTCTATCCGTGGGACGGCATTCCGTCGTTGCCACCGGAGATGATTTACTTTCCGTTATGGATGCCGTTCAACGTCTACGATTTTGCGTGTTGGGCGCGCGGCACGGTCGCGCCGCTGACCATCGTCGTCTCGAAGCGTCCGGTGCGGCCGCTCGGCGTCGACGTCAGTGAGGTGGTCGTTCCTGGAACGGAGACGGCCATGCACCATGTGCCCGGATCGGGCTGGATGTGGAGGCTCGACGGCGTGCTCAAGTTCTACGATCGCTTCACGGGTAACTCGCTGCGCGCATCAGCGATGCAGAAGATGACGGCGTGGATCGTCGAGCGCCAAGAAGCGGACGGGAGTTGGGGCGGCATCCAACCGCCGTGGGTGTACTCGCTCATCGCCCTCGATCTGATGGGCTACGGTCTCGATCATCCGGTGATGCGCAAAGGCCTGACGGGATTCGATCGTTTCATCATCGATGACACGGAAGGCTGGCGCGTGCAGGCGTGCATGTCGCCGGTCTGGGATACCGCCTGGGCGTTGCGCGCCCTGGCGCTCGCCGGATTCACCCACGACCATCCGGTGATGCAGCGCGCGGTACAGTGGTTGCTGCGCGAACAGATTCCAACCGATGCGCCCGGCGATTGGCGCGAACGCTCGGATTTTCGCGGCGGCAACGGGTGGGCATTCGAGTTCGACAACGACGCGTACCCGGACATCGATGATACCGCGGTGGTAATCTTAGCCTTGCTCGATGCCGGCGAACCGGCGACGGTACGCGAAGCGATCGCGAGCGGCACCGCATGGACGCTTGCGATGCGCTCGCGCAACGGCGCGTGGGCAGCGTTCGATAAAGATAACACCCGCGAATTGCTCTATCGCATGCCATTTGCGGACTTCGGTGCGCTGATCGATCCGCCGACCGAAGACGTCACCGCGCACGTCGGCGAGCTGCTGGGCTTTCTGGGCCGCGATTCGCACGATGTCGACGTCGAAAATGTCGTGCGCTATTTGCGCTCCACGCAACGCGCTGACGGCTCGTGGTGGGGTCGCTGGGGTGTGAACTTCATCTACGGCACCTGGTGTGCGATCTCGGCACTGGGCGCGCTACGGATCGGTCAGGATATGATGGAACGCGGAGCCGCCTGGCTGATTGCGCGGCAAAACAGCGATGGAGGGTGGGGCGAGACCTGTCATTCCTACGTCGACGAATCCTTTGCCGGCGTGGGAGCCAGCACGGCCTCGCAAACGGCGTGGGCGGTCAATGCACTGCAAATCGCCGGCCTAGGCAACCATGCGGCGGCACAGCGCGGTCTTGCCTTTCTCAAGGATACTCAAACCCACGATGGAACCTGGGAGGAACCGCATTTCACGGGGACCGGGTTCCCCCGAGATTTCTACCTGAATTATCATCTGTATCGCCACGTCTTCCCCTTGATGGCGCTGGCGACCGAGAAGCGAGATTCGATTGAGTTCGTTACAAGAGAAACTGACGGTCGGGAGCTACATCTTCGGTAAGAAGGTCCGAGGCGAGAAGAAATATCCGCTGGTCCTCGAGCTCGAGCCGCTCTTGCAGTGCAACCTCGCCTGCGCGGGTTGTGGCAAGATCCAACATCCGACCGACATTCTGCGCAAGCGCCTGAGCATCGAAGACTGCATCGCCGCCGTCGAGGAGTGCGGCGCGCCTTGCGTCTCGATTGCCGGCGGCGAGCCGCTGATCCACGATCAGATGCCGCAGATCGTCGAGGAGTTGATCAAGCGCAAGAAGTTCGTCTTTCTCTGTACCAACGCGCTGCTGCTCGAGAAAAAGATCGATCAGTTCAAGCCGTCGCCGTACTTTTCGTGGATGATCCACCTCGACGGGCTCAAGAAAGAGCACGATGAGTCAGTGTGCCGCGAGGGCGTCTTCGAGAAGGCGATCGCAGCGATCAAAGTCGCGAAAGCCAAGGGCTTCAAGGTCATCACCAATACGACGTTCTTCGATCGTGACGACGCGAAGTCGATTCGTGCCGTGCTCGACTATCTCAACAACGACCTCAAAGTCGACATGATGCAGATCTCGCCGGGCTACGCATACGAGAAGGCGCCCGATCAGGAGGGTTTCCTCGGCGTCGAGCGCACGCGCGACATCTTCCGCGAAGCCTTCGCCGGCGACAAGCGCAAGGAGTGGCGTCTCAACCACAGCCCGCTCTACTTGGACTTTCTGGAAGGCAAAGTCGATTTCGAGTGCACGCCGTGGGGCATTCCGTGCTACACGGTCTTCGGCTGGCAGCGCCCGTGCTATCTGATGAGCGATGCGCCCTATGCGAAGACGTATAAGGAACTGATCGAAGAGACAGATTGGGAGAAATACGGCCGCGGCAAACATCCCAGCTGCAACAACTGCATGGCGCACTGCGGCTACGAACCGACGGCGGTGATTCGCACCACCGGTTCGATCAAGGAATCGATTCGCGCGGCGCTTGGCACCAGCTAGTCGCGATCTCGTCTTTCTTACCGGAGGCTCGGGCTTCGTTGGAGCGCACGTTTTACGTGCGCTTCTTGCTGCGGGCTACCGCGTACGCGCGCTCGCGCGCGGGCCGATGGCGCCGATCGACGGCTGCGAGATCGTCAGCGGCGATCTGCGCCGCTCCGGTGCGCTCGCGCATGCTCTCGACGGCTGCCGTTACCTGCTGCATTGCGCCGCGCAGTATTCATTCGGACCACGCGACCGCGAAGCGATCCGCCAAACCAACGTGCTCGGCACCGAAGGACTGTTCGCGGCGGCGCATCTCGCGGGCGTCGAACGTGCCGTGCTCACCTCCAGCTCGGCCACGCTCGGCGGCGAAACGCACGTCTTTACGTCGGGTGACCTCGATTACCACGGATCCAAGATCGTGCAGGAGCGCGCGGCCTTTGCGAGCCGCCTGCCGACGGTCGCCGTACTGCCGACGGCGCCGGTGGGTGCGGGCGATTGGAAACCTACGCCGACCGGCGCGATGATCGTCGACTTCATGCGCGGTAAGATGATCGCGCGTCCGCCGCAAAGCGGCGGCCTGAACCTGGTCGACGTCGAGCAAGTCGCGCAGGCGCACGTCGCCGCGCTGGAGCGCGGCACAATCGGCGAACGCTACGTCATCGGCGGCGAGAACTTCAGCTTCGATGCGCTTTGGGATCTGCTGGCGGAGCTCACCGGACGCGCGGCACCGCGCGCGCGGGCGCCGATCGCTCTGATGTATGCAGCGGCCTACGTCGACGACGCGCGCTGCCGGCTGACCGGCGCCACGCCGTTCGTTCCGCTCGAAGGTGTGCGGATGTCGCAGCGGCGGATGTTCGTCGACTCCACGGCGGGAGAGCGGGCATTGGGCGTTCCACCACGCTCGGTCTTCGATGCACTCGTGAGCGCGATCGTCTGGTATCGGGATCATGGCTACGCAGCTTGAGGCGCCGGCAATCGTTGCCGCGACCAGTCTCGAAGCGCGTGCAGTCCGGCGGCACGCGCCGCAAGCGCACATCGTAGAATCGGGTATCGGGCTGGCGCGACTGCGCGCCTCCGCGCTCGGGCACCTCGCGATCAGTTGCGGACTCGCCGGCGGATTGCGGGCGGATCTGCCGACCGGAACAGTTGTGATTCCATCGTCGGTGAGCACGGTCGAAGGGATATCGATCGTATGCGATCCCGACTGGACGCTGCGCCTGCGTCGCGCGGCGCGAGAGCTTGGCACCTTCGCCCTGGACGCGCCGCTTCTCACCAGCGCGACACTGATTACCGGTGCGCAGCGAGCGGAGTGGGCGTCGCGCGGCTTTGCGGCGGTCGATATGGAGAGTGCGCGCATCCTCGTCGACGGGCTTGCCGTCGTCCGCGTGATCCTCGATACGCCGAACAATGAGCTCTCCACCGATTGGATGAACCCGCCGCGCGCGATGTTGAATCCGCGCAACTGGAAAGAAGCGCTCTGGCTGTCGCGTGAAGCACCGAAGTGCGCGGACCTTGCGGGGCGTATCGTCGCCGCCGCTTTACGTCGCCTCTAGTCCTTCCAGCGTTTCGGCGTGGAAGTTCGCCTGATACGCGATCATATCTTCGGTGCGCGGAAATTCCGGATGCTTGCGGCCTACCCGTCGCAGATTTTCGAGCACGCGTCGCACGGCGATCGCAGGCTGCTCGCGTAGCTCCGGCACCACAAACGCGGGTGACGGAAGCGCTGCAAGCTGTTCACGAACAGCGTCCAAGACCTCAGCGTCGCTTGCGTTCGGATGATCGGCGAGATAGGTGCAGACGAGCGCACTTGTCGTAATCGGACGCGTCGCCTTCAGTTGGAGATCGAGGGCAATTCCCTCGCGAGCGGGCGTGATGCGATAGAGCAACGTCAATCGCTTCGCGTCGTACGGGTCGTAGCTGATCGCAGCGAGCATGACCGTGGCCAGCGGCGCAAGACGCGCGAGAATGCCGCGTAGCGGACGCATCTTGCCGTCGCCGCTATAAAATCCCTCGGGCGTGAGAAAGATCGTTGCGCCGTCACGTTGCAGGTTTTCGAAGTGCGCGATGTCAGCGTCGAGCTGCTCGCGCGTTGCACGCATGACCGCCTCTTTGTACGGATCGACGAGCTCGGCGATGCGTACGTGCGAACGTGCAAAGCTAAAATACCGCGCGGACAAGAGGTCGCCGAGATTTTGGACGCCCGCGGGGAGCTGCTCGAGCGTGCGCTCGCGAAAGACGTCTTGGACCGGCAGGTCGCCGTATAAACCAATCAAGGTGAAAGCGATGCCCGCATACGGCCGCGCTGTCAATTCGTTTTCGATCGGTTGCATCCCGATCGATCCGAAGAGCCAACCGAGATTCGCCTCGCGCGCGACGCGCAGCCACGGAACGCGCTCGGCAAAGAAGCCCGGCTCCCACATGCGCCGCGACGAAACGGTGAAGATCGGATCGCGCCACGCCAACGAGCGCAAGCCGACGTCGGCAACGATTACCGGCGATTCGACCTCGTGCTGATGGTTGGCAACGAGCAGCGTAGGTCCGCGCCGATACGGCAGCTCGCCCCACGCGCGAATGCGATAGGCGACGCGATGATAGCTCGCCACGCAGATATACGCCATCCAGCGCAGTGGCTGGAGATAGAGCGGTGCAACGCTGCGGATCGCGTTAGGCGGCATGCGGCGATCCGTTTCCGCGTACCGCGAGCACCGATGCCGATCCAACCGCAAACGAGAGTGCCGCTAGGGCAAAGAGCGCGCGATAGCCGTCGACCGAGCCGTTGAAGTAACGAATCATCAAGCCGCCGACGAGCGGGGCGATGATCGCGGGGACGTGCGTAGCCATTCCCCAAATCCCGAGATCGCGAGCGACGTCGCGCATCGCCGGCATCGCATCGAGCGCGAGCGCCCAGCCGTTCGAGAGTACGCCGCCGTACCCGATGCCGAAGAGCAGCGCGTACACGAAGATCGAGGCGTCGTGCGGAGCGATCGCGTAGCCCAAGGCGGCAATCGTCATCGGGATGCCGCAGAGCGCGACGATGATCTTCCGATGGGGACGAATGCGATCGGAGAGCACGCCGAACGCGATGCTGGACGCTACGGCGCCGATCAGTCCAGCGATCCCGGTGAGCCCGGTCCCGCGCGACGGGTCGGCAACGTGTAGCACATCGCGGAAGAAGTAGAGGACGAACGTCCCGAGTAGCGTCAGCCCAAAGACGATACACGCGCGACCGATGAAGACGACGATGAAGTCGTGCCAATCGCGGATGTGCGCGTGGTCGTCGGCGTCGTGCGCGCGCGGCGTAAGTCCGCGCAGCGAGATCGCGCTCACCGCCACCAGTCCGGCGCAGGTGATGAAGACGGTCTTTGGATCGACGAGGCCACCGAGGGAGAGGCCGAAGACCGTGCCGAGCAGCGTGAACGCGCCGCGGATACCGGACGCAATGCCCCATGACGCGCGTGCCACGGCGTCGGGCAGCAGTGCCTGATACGCGGTCGTGCTGACGGCTTGACCGACGGTCGCCACGAGAATCGATTCGTCGAAGTGTACGATCGTGGTCGCACTTGCCGCAAAGATCAATCCGATGACGTTGAAGACGGCGCCGAGTAGAGCGAGAGCTTGGCGCGGCGTCCCCTGCCCGAGCAGTTTGTCCGAGAGCGCACCGATCGGCCACGGGAGAAAGACGTTGACGACGTTGATCAAGCTCGCGAGCAGCGCATAGGTGGCCACGTGGCTGTCAGGCGCGAGACGGACGAGTGCCGCGGGGATCGCAATGGCCAACAAGGCTGCTTCCTGCAGTGAAAGCGGAAGCCAGTATATGTTGACGAGGATCAGGGTGCCAAGATTGGCGTTCTTACCGGCACGCGTCACGCCGCGAAAAGCACCGAGAGCATCGAGATCGAGCCACCGTCGATTCCTTCGACCGGAAAGCTTACGCGATCGCCTTCGTCGGACGCGCCCATCGCGTAGAGCAGCGGAAGGTAGTGATCGGGCGTCGGCGCCGAGAGCCGCGCGTCCTCACCCATCGATTCGTACTCGATGAGCGGATTGAACTCGCGCGCAAGCAAAAGTTCGCGCGCGCGTGCTTCAAAGCGTTTGGCCCAATCGAAGGGTTCGGCCGGATGACGGCCCCACGCAAAGGCCTCTAGGTTGTGCACGATGTTGCCACTGGCTACGATCATGACGCCTTCATCGCGCAGTGGGCGCAGCAATCGCCCGATCTCGAAATGCAGTCCCGGTGCGAGCGTTTCGTCGATGCTCAACTGTACGACTGGAACGTCGGCTTTGGGATAGACGTGCACAAGGACCGACCATGTGCCGTGGTCGAGTCCCCAGCCTTTGTCGCCCATCGCGCGGTAGGATGCAAGCAGCTCGGTGACGCGTGCGGCAAGGCCGAGGTCGCCGGGCGCTGGATACTGCACGTCGTACAATTCTCGTGGAAAGCCACCGAAGTCGTGAATCGTGCGCGGGTTTTGATTCGCGGTAACGAGCGTCGCCGGAACGTACCAATGCGCCGAGATAGCGAGGATGGCGCGCGGCCGCGGTAATTCGGTCCCGAGCCGGCGCCAGGCCACTGCATACGGATTGTTGTCGAGGGCATTCATCGGATTGCCGTGTCCGAAGAACACGACGGGTTGACGGGGCATGCGCGGCTCTTCTACGGAAGGTCAGCTGGAACCCCGGGTAGCAGAGCCATCCAATGAAGACGGTACAGCGATCGTTGATATGGGCGCTGCTAATAGCGCTTCTTGCCGCAGGACCAACGCCGGTGCCGCCGAGCGCGCCGAACGCCGCGCTCGACACGTTGGCCGACCGTTATTGGCAGCGCGAAGTAGGTAACGACTACACCATCCGGTCGGAGCTCGGCTTACCGCTCGTGACGATCCGCGCGATTACCTACGCAAATGCGGGCGACGATGCCGCGTTCGGCCAGAGCATTCTCGACGGCCTTGCGGCCATCGATGCAACCAAGCTCGATCACGATCGGTGGATCACCGATCAGACCTTGCGCTTTCTCGCGACCAACGACGTCGCGGGAAAAACGTACTTCTGGCTGCATCAACAGGCGACGCCCTACGCCGGCGGATTCCAGATAAGCGAACTCACCGGACTGCTGGCCGGCATGCCGATTGCCAATGCCGACGATGCGCGGCGGTACATTGCGCTGCTGCATCAATACGGTGCGTTCGTTGCCTCGATCGGAACGCTGTTGCAAGGACAACACGAGCGTGGCATCATTCTGCCCAACGTCGAGACCGACGCCGCGCAGGCGGTTTTTGCCGGCTACGACGTCCCGGCCGAGAAGAGCCCGTTCGTCTTGAGCGATGCGCGCCTGGGCGCAATTGCTGCGGCCGATCGTCCGGCGCTACAAGCCGACGCTGCAAAGGTGATCGCGACCGAGATCGTGCCCGCCTACGACGGGATCGTCGCCTATTTGAAGGGCCCATATCGCGTGGGCGCACCGAGCGGCGTTGGCGTCTCACAGTACCCGGGCGGACGCGCCTACTACCAATACCTGATCTTCCAAAGTACGACGCTGAGCACGACTCCCGAGGCCCTGCATGCAAACGGCTTGCGAGAGGTCGCGAAATTGAACGCGCAGATCGACGCGATTCGCCAGCAGCTCGGATTCAAAGGGAATCTTGTCGCGTTCAAGCACTATCTCGCCACCGATAAACGGTTCTTCCCTCCGACCACACAGGCGTTCGGCGATCGCCTCGAGATGTACGTGCAGCGTTCGGCTGCTGCGGCGCCGCGGTTCTTCTCCCAGATGCCCAAGACGCCATACGGTGTCGAGCCGCTGCCCAAAGCGCTGGCCGGCGCGCAGACCTTCGGCTACTACGATGCGGCGACGGCGGCGAAGCGTAAGGGTAACTACCTCTACAACGCCTGGCACCCGGAGCGCACCTCATGGCTCGGCGCCGGCGCGCTGATCTGTCATGAGTTGATCCCTGGGCATCACTTTCAGATTGCGCTGCAACAGGAGAACACTGCACTACCGAACGTACGGCACTACGACTTCAGCGAGACCGGCTACGTCGAAGGGTGGGGCGAGTACGCGTCACAGCTCTGTTTCGACATGAACGTGTATCGCACACCCTATGACAAGCTCGGCCGCATGATGCAGGACCTGATGGTCTCGACGCGACTCGTCGTCGACACCGGCATGAACGCGCTCGGCTGGAGCCGCGAACGCGCGATGCAGTACATGCGCGACAATCTCACGCTAAGCGAAGCGCAGATCGAGAGCGAGTCGCTTCGCTATTCCACGGATCTTCCGGGACAAGCGCTCGCGTATAAGACGGGCGAACTCACGATGCTCGCTTTGCGCGATCACGCCAAGGCCGAGCTGGGCAACCAATTCAACATCCGCCAATTCCACGATTGGGTCATTGGCAGCGGTGCGATGACGCTCGACACGTTGCGTGCGCACATCGATTACGAGATCGCGAGGAAAAAGGGGCGGTCATGAAGGCTTACGTTATCTCGCTCTAGGGAGCGCCTCGGCGATTATGTGGAATCGGGTGATTCGGGTCGCCAGGCACGAACGAATGGCCCCGGGTGTTTCGAATCGCCGTTGATCGGCCGGCGGAAGAGCCAGGCGCCAAAGCCTGAGAGATTGGCGAGCATCACGAACTGGCGATAGCCGAAGTTCTCGAGAGTCGCGGCGAAGAGCAGGCTCCACAGGTCGCTTAGCCGGTACGCTGCAAACGAAATGTAGTCGAGCAGAATGCTGGCAATGCTCCCGAGTATCCCGAGCATCAGTACGAGCGCAAGTAGCCAAAGCTGACCCAAAACGTCCAAGAACCCTAGCGACGCGCTGACGATCGCAAATGCGATTCCGAAAAGCACGATGAGTGGCGCCAGCCATTCGAAGAACACGAAGTACGGCATCGTAATCCAGCTGAAGAAGCTGCGCGATCCAAACAGGAGGCGTCGATGGATGGACACGCACTCGGAGAGATGGCGATGCCAACCTTTGCGTTGCCGGTACAGGGACCCGGCGGTGGCCGGTACATCGGTCCAACAAACGGGATACGGCGTGAATCCGACCCGGTATGGGCGTCCCGTGCTGATGCAGTAATTGTGAATGCGCATGGTCATTTCCATGTCTTCCCAGATCGTGTCGGTGCGGAAGCCCCCGCAGGCGAGCAAAATATCTTTCCGCCACAGGCCGCAAGCGCCCGAGACAATGCCTAGTGCGTTGAGCGGAGCAAAGCCCATGCGCGTCGCGAGAAACGCTCGCAGGTACTCGAGCACCTGAAACCGTTTGATCAACGTCTTGGGAAGGTGGTGTTCGAAATCGCGGTCGGCATCAACGTTGTCAGTGCAGTCGCCGACACCGATTGTGCCACCGACCACAACCATTCGCGGATCTCGTTGAAACGGCTCGACCATCCACTGGAGCGCCTGACGATGGTATGAGGAATCGGCATCAACACTAAAAATCAACGGATAGCGTGCGAGGTTGATGCCGGCATTGAGGGCGTCGCCTTTGCCGCCGTTGGCCTTATCGATAACGCGCAGCTCGGGATATATTGCCGATTGGTAGATTTCCCGGACCTCTTGCGTGTCGAGCGTGGGGCGGTAGACCCCGCCGTAGGGCTCCAACTCGAAGGCATCGTCCAAGGCTTGTAGGGAAGCATCGGTTGAACCGTCGTTGACAACGATGATCTCAAAGTTAGCATAGGCGAGTGCGAGCATCGAACGGAGTGATCCGATAATGCAGCGCTCTTCATTGAATGCCGGAACCACCAGGGTTACGGGTTGATCGAGCGTTGAGTTCGATCGGCGTACGGGATCTGCGAGATGTAGCTTTGCGATCCATGGGAGTCGCAGAAGTGCGATCGTGCCCGTAAAAAGATAGTTGATGTTAATAAGCACGAAGTATGCGAAGAGGCAAAATTCGATCGCATAAATCGCATCCGATAGTGTCCCGTGTGTCATGCCGCGGTCACCTTTGAAGGTACTGTGCGCTGATATGGCTTGGGCGTTCGATGCTCGACCATCGCTCGCTCGGAGAGTACCTGTTTGATGGCATCACGTGCGTATGGGTCGGTGAGCGTCGAGGCAAACGCTTCGACATCCGGTGTCTGGCCGAAAAGCTGCACCGCAGCCTCGGCTGCGCGAAGGCGAACCCAGTAGTCGGTGTGCGACATCATCGCGACGAGTAAATCGCGATCGCTTTCGCGGACGCATTTCCGCAATACGCGAAGCGCGGAGAGCGCAACGATACTGCTGGAGCTGGCGCTGTATCGTATCGCCACGTCGCGATCGCCTTCGCTAGCGAGCGGCGCCAGGGATCGCAGGGTCGCCGCAAGGACTTCCGGATCGGATGCCTCGGCGAGGACGCGAGTGCAGATCTTGCGGGCCATCGTCGGTGAACAGAGTCGAACATAATCCAGGAGACGCGCTTTCGTGTTGTCGGGAGCACCGGCGATTGCATTCAACATGGCGACGCCGAGAACGTCCTGGCCGACTTCGCCTAACATCAGCTCGACGCGAGAGCGCGCCCAGTCGTCTCGGTCAAGGAGCAGCTCTAAGACGCCGCTGATGAACGCCGGTTCGATGCGAAGCGCGCAGTGCGCGGCAGCCCGCGAGAGCTCGGGTCCTTTGTCCTGCGCGAGCCGCTTGGCCAGTTCGAGAGCGCGGTGGTCCCTGAGGTGCCCGAGCGTTTTAAAAGCGAGCACTTTGTCCGCCTCGTCGCCCCGCTGCAGGAGGGCCAATGCGTAATCATCGATGCCCGCACGCCGCGCAAGGGCGTCGAGGTTCTCGCGAGTGCCATGTAACGCAACGAAAAGGCCGAGTACCGTAAACCAGTCCCCCTTGCGGATTGGGGGCAATTGTTGTGGTGGTTGTGCACCCTCATATGCCGTCGTGAACACGTTGCGCCAGCGCTCCGTTACGAGATTCCGATGATGGAAATAAAGCGCCGTGCGGGTCCGGACGACGATGAGTGTCGCGAGCAGCAGCAGCACCATCGCTGCTGAAAGTAAGAAGCTCGCCCGAACGATGAGATCGAAGGTGTCAGATACGCTCATGCAGCGCCATCTCTAATTCGAAGCGATCGTACGCGCCGGTTAATAGGTACCATCCGGCTCCGAAGCTTAGCGCCGTCCGTGGTGTGAACCAATGCACATCGCTTGCGGTATAGTTGATCGTTTGGTAGATGGCGACGTTGGCGCCGACGCCAGTGTTCTCAACGTCGCGGCCGCCCGAGGCGGCGAGTGAAACCGTATCGCAATGAAGGTAGCGCGCGTAGTACACGCCTGCAGACATCGCGGTCCCCGGAACGTTCGAAAGGTGCGTCGACGTTACGGTTACGCCGAAATGTTGATTGCCGACGTATCGATCGGCCCCACCCGTCGCAATGTCGGCAACGGCGGTGGAATAGTTTCGCTGCACGTATTGCGCCTGGTAGCCGTAGCCTTGCCCAGCGCGGAGGTCGAGACCGCCCTGTAACGTCGTTTCCGGTAGTACTTGGTGCGTCGGACTAAATGAAGCGATCACGTCAGCCAGAAGCCGAGACGTGATGGGGAAGTAGGAGCCGCCCTCATACGTCGTATCGGCTAGGCCGAACCGCTGGTCGGTTGTAACTTGCGCGTACGCCGAATGCGACGTACCATCGCGCTCGGTGAGACTGACATACTGCTCACCCCACGTGCCGCGGTTTCCCGTGAGCGTGTCGGTTGATGCGCCGGCCTGGGCGGTCAATGTCTTTGCCGGCGGGTCCGCGAGCTGACAGTCGGCATACGCCGGCGCCGCCGCGACCACGACAGATGCGAAGAAGAGAGCCAGAACACGCTTCATACGAGTACTTCGCGCGCTCGGAAGCTCGCGATCACGGTGTCGAGCGTATCATCGAGTGTGATGCGAGGGGCGAAATCTAGGAAGAGCCGCGCTTTCGAAATGTCGGGGACCCGGCGCATAATCTCCTCGAAGCCGACGGGGTAGACTTCGCTGAAAGGGACGAACGAAATCGTCGACGCCGACGCGGTTCGTTCGACGATTCGCTCTGCCAGCTCGATGATCGGTGTCTCAATCGGATTGCCGATGTTGAACACCTCGCCATTTATGCTTTCGATCCGCTCGAGCTGCGCCAGTAAAGCGGTGGTCACGTCTGTGACCGAACAGAAGCAGCGGGTCTGGTTGCCGTCGCCGTAGACGGTCAACGGTTGATCCGCTAGAGCCTGCTGAACCAAACGCGGAATGACCATCCCGTAGCGCCCTGTCTGGCGCGGACCGACGGTGTTGAACAACCGTGAGACGACAACGGGCAGCCCACGCTCGCGATGGAGAGCCAGGGCGTAGAACTCGTCATAGATCTTCGCGCACGCATAGCTCCATCGCCCGATCGCGGGTGAACCAATGCTGATCGCATCCTCTTCACTCGATGGAAACTTCAGCGAGTGCCCATAGACTTCTGAGGTCGAGGCAACGATGGTCGGTATTAGCTTTGCGGCAGCAGCCTGCAAGACGACCTCGGTTCCGTGCGCGTTCACTTCGAGTGTCTCGAGGGGACTTTGAACGATCATGCGCAAGCCGATTCGTGCCGCGAGGTGAACGATTGCATCACAGCCGGTTGCCGCGCCGTCGACCGCCAAGCGGTCTCGAACGTCACCTTCTATAAAGGAAAATTTCTGGCTATCTCCCGCTTGCTGGAGATTATCCAGTGAGCCCGAGGAGAGATCGTCGAGCCCGACGACCGCGTGACCCTTGGAGAGTAGGTGATCGGTGAGATGAGAGCCGATAAAGCCCGCGGCACCGGTTATTAGTACCTTCATAGTTGCACGATTCTTCCCGCGGCAGTTTTGCGCAGCTCAGCCGAGATGGCGTTGCGCGTGTCGATGACGACGCGGGCATGGCGCGCGATCTTGGAGTAGTCGATGCCGTTGTGTTTTGAAAGAATGACGACACAATCGACGTCCTCGAGCGTCGCAACATCCAGCGAAACGTTTGTCAATCTGTCGTAGCGGCGACGACGGGGCTGACCGTCGGCGTGGGCTGCACGCAGGTGACGTCGCTCGACCGCAACATTGGCGCGTCGGCGCCATTCAGTCCAACCGTGCAGATCGATGTCCAGGACGGGGACGTGTGGATCGTGGTACGCGACAATGGCGCCCTTGAGACGCAACTGGTCGATAATGGGTATGGCCGGGCTCTGCCGAATGTCGCCGATGTTGGCTTTGTACGCGACGCCGACGACTAGAACGCGCGCGTTACGCAAGGCCTTCCCACTGTCATTGAGCGCTTGTGTGACGAGCTCGACGACGTGAACCGGCATCTTGGTATTGACGTCATCAGCCAGTTCGATGAAACGAGAGACGGCGCCGTGCTGCTTGGCCTTCCAGTTGAGGTAGAGCGGGTCCAGAGGGATGCAATGACCACCGACTCCGGGCCCCGGGTAGAACGGCATAAAGCCGAACGGTTTGGTCGCCGCGCCGGCGATAATCTCGTTGGTGTCGATCCCCAAACGCTCGCATAAGATCGCAAACTCATTGATGAGACCGATATTGACCAGGCGAAAGGTGTTCTCAAGCAACTTTACCGTTTCGGCTGCACGCGCGTTCGATACGGGATGCACGCTATCAAAGAGCGCTCCGTAGAACTCGCATGCCGCCTGCGTGGAGAGCTCGCTGCAACCGCCGACGATCTTGGGAATCGTCTGCAGTGAGACGGTACTTCCGGGGTCGACACGCTCCGGCGAGAAAGCCAACAGGAAGTCGTGATCGAGTAGCAAGCCGCTCTTCTCGAAGAGAGGAAGCAGCAGCTCGTCGGTGGTTCCCGGGTAGGTCGTCGATTCGAGAACCACGAGTTGCCCGGGCCGAAGGTTTGCCGCAATGTGGTGCGCGGCGCTATCGATGTATGAAAGATCGGGGTCCTTGGTGTTGTTGAGAGGCGTGGGCACACAGATGACGATAACGTCACACTCCCGTACCCTTGCAAAGTCGGTGGTCCCGAGGATCTTGTTTCGCGCGATGAGCGATGCGATCGCTCGCTTCTCGACGTCTTGGATTTCGGAATAGCCCTGGTTGAGCTGCTCCGCGCGCTCGCGCTGCACGTCGAAGCCGATCGCAGCAGCGAATGCCTCGGCGGACATCACGGCAATAGGCAAGCCGACGTAACCCAGCCCAATGACGCCAACGGTTGCACTGCGATCTTGGAGGCGTTTAAGAAGCGTGTCGACGGCGCTGCCTGTCGGAATTTCTTCAAAAACCTTGGAAGCCGAACTCGCGGCGGTGGACAACGACATAACGGTGGAAGAACCTCTCGATGCATAAATCTGCATCCGACTTAAGAAGCGACCCTCAACGCTGAGTCTACCCACACGCCTTGAAAAAGACGCACCCTTACGTCCCAAACTAATGCGAATGACGCCTTATTATGGTAAAGGCATCATTATCGCACCACAAACTATACAATAGAAACGGTTTAGCGACTTCCTCAACGTGGTAGCAAGCGTTGCTTTGGATGCGTGTGCAATGTGAGGCGTAGTCTCCCGAATTACGCCGCTGCCTCGAACTCCACTCGAAATAGCCGCTCGACGTACTCGAACAATTCCGGATCGATTGTTTGCAATTGTGCTCGCGTCGCGCGGGGCCAATGCGAGGCTGGATCATTGGCCTCCACAAATGCGCGAAGCCCCTCGGCAATTATGTGGAATTGCCGGATCGGAGCGGCGAAACATGTGCGGGGCCGGCCCGTACCTGAGGCATGGGGCTTTTCGCACTGGTGCTCCTCGCTGCCGTAGCAGGGGCGTCAACGCCGTCTCCCTCGCCCGCACCGGCGGCTGCGTGCGCGTCGTCGTCGACCGCCACGTACGCAGGCACGGCCTCCAGTAAACAAGCCGGGCAGCTTTCTGTAGCCCTCACGCTGACCTGCTCGAACGGACGCTACGGCGGATCGTTTACGACGCCCGTCGGCCCATTCACGATTACCGGCGGAACACTCAACGGATCGATCCTGACCTTGCAGTTCGCGGGCGACGGCGCGGCCGGAACGCTTCAGGGAGCTGTCGCCGGCGACCGCTTCGACGGCGCGTTCTCTTTGGGCAGCGATAGCGGACCCTTCGCTCTGCAGCAAACGACGGAAAAGGTGCCACCCGCGGTCCCAACGCTCGATGTCTCATCAGCGGCGTGGCACGATGACCTTGCGTATCTCGCGCGTGAACTTTCGGCCCTCCATCCCGATCCGTATCGCTTCATCAGTGCTGCAGCATTCCACACCGAGGTCATGAGCGTCGATCGTGCGCTTGTGCACGCGAACGGCGATCAGGCATATTTTGCTTTCGACCATATCGCGAATTCGATCGGCGACGCACACACGTACATCGAGTTTCCGCCGGATAATGCGAACCTTCCAATCGACATCAAGCGGTTTGGCGGCGAATACCGAGTTGTTGACATTTCTGCCGCCGACGCGCAAGCAATTGGCGCACGGGTCCTTGGAATCGACGGTGTTCCGATTACCGCAGTACGAAAGAAGTTGATGGCCCTCACGCCGTCGCCCGAGACGATGTTGCTGCGCGAAAGCCGCGTCGACGGTTTCATGACAATCGGCATGGCGCTCCATGGTGCAGGCATCACGCGTTCGCGAGACAGTGCAACGTATGAGTTGCAGAGGGGCGCAAAAATCTTTTCGGTAGTGGTTCATGCGGTCGCGACCGGTCGGAGCGTGCACTACATCTACGTGTGGCGTGCGACGCCGTTGTATGCTAGCCGACCGACCGTCGGCTTTTGGTTTGTATCGTTACCGGCAAGTCACGCGGTATATTGCCGATTCCAATCCTACGAGCACCTCGCGCAGAACGCCCTCGCGCTGCTGCGGTTCGTTCGGGAGATGCGGCCGGCAAAGCTCGTGATCGACATGCGCGGCAACCGCGGAGGCAGCTATACGGACGGCTTAACCGACCTCATCCTTCCGATCGCCGCGATGACAAGCATCGATCGCACGGGCCATCTCTTTGTGCTTGTCGATCAAGATACGTTCTCGGCGGCAATGGCGAACGCCGCGCAGTTTAGGTATGACACGCGGGCGCTGCTGGTTGGCCAAGCGATCGGGGAACGACCAAACAGCTATCAGGAGCCGCGGCAGTTTGTTCTACCGAATACAGGCCTTGTCGTGCGATATTCGACGAAATATTACGCGTTCGTTCCCTCAGGCCCGAACGAGGTTCTACCGGATCATCTTTCTACGCCGACATGGAAACAGTTTAGCGCAGGGGATGATCCCGCCCTTACGTGGGCACTCGACTGGCATTAGATTCGCGGCTATGCCGCGGCGCGAAATTCCGATAAAAAGAGACGTTCGATGTAGTCGTATAACCCAGGATCAACACTGTGCAAACGTGATTTAGTTGCGCGTGGCCAATGCGAGGCGGGATCGTTCGCCTCCACAAATGCGCGTAGCCCCTCGGCAAAATATTCGTCGATGCCGGTTGCCGCGTACGGCGTGATGAAGCTGCGCGCATTGATGAAGAGCCGGCGAATCTGCGGATCGATGCCGGAGCGATAGACGCCGCCACCAAGTGCGCAGTCGAGTGCGTGTCCGAATTCATGCGCAACCGTCATCGCGCTGCGCGAACGCAAGTACACCGTGCGCTCTTCTACGACAAAGAGCCCGGCGGGCGGTGCGGGCCACGCGTCGACGTCGATGCCGAGGCGCGCGAGCGCCGGCGAAGCTTCGGCGTAGGTTTCGCCGCGATGTAGCGGGGCCACACGCGTATGACGATCGCGCGCGAAGCTCAGCGCGCCGGTTCCGAAGCGTTGGAGTGTTGCCGCAATCGTACTGGCGCCGGTCGGCCGGTCAGGCACAATGAGGGCCCGGGCAAGGCTGTAGCAGTCTCCCATGAAGGGAGAGTCTCGCGCAGGACCGTTATCTAAAGATGGCCGAAGCGTTATCCTTAGATAGCGGCGGCTGCGACGACCGCTTTGTAGAGATCGATCCGCGAGTACACGCCGAACCCGCTACCGTCATCGAGGAATCCGCCGCCGGGGCCCTCGGTCGTCGTAAGAATCCTGTCGGCTTGCGCGAGCGAGGTGATCTTCGGAAAGGCGGCCATCAACAAGTAGCCGGCCTCGCGCGCGTGGACGAAGACGTCTTCGGTCGCGTTCGCGTACGCCGCGTGTACGACCGGCAGGCCGTAGGTCTGCGTCGACTCGTAGAACTTCGCGTTCTTGCCCGCGTCTGCAAAGCGGCCGACATCGGTGGAACAGGTCGCGCCAGGTTGCGCGCATGCCCTATCGAGTGCACCCTGCAATTCGTCTCGTGCTGCCTTCGTCGCCCGGAAACCATCGTCGTGAGCAAGCAGATGTGCGAGCACGTAGAGCGCAATCGTGCGTCCGCCGAGAACGTCCATCGCGTAGTGCGCGCCAAGAATGATGCGATCGTTGCCATATTCGGCACCGCGCGTCACCATCTGTGCGTAGCGCTGCGGTACAAAAATGCCGAGCAGGACGGATTCGGTGTAGCCGTAGGTCGCGTGACCGCTCGGGAACGCCGGGCTCGTACGTAGATCCTGAACGGGGCCGTCGAGGTAGAACGCGTTACCGGAGCGCGCGCCGAAGAAGTCGTTGGCCTGATACGTCAGGATGCGATAATCCGTTTGGAATGGGCGCGAATCACCGCACGGGTCGGCGCCGGGGCTCGCGTTCTTGCCGCCGGGGAGTCCATACGCCTTTCCGAAGACATCCGTCTGCGCTCCAGGTCGCTTCCAAATCGCATCCGCGCCGTCGATAGTAACAGCTTGGCAATTTCCGGCCAGCGTCGCGACGCCACCGTTACCCAAAAAGTACTTCCCAGCGTTGGAATCCGCGTTACTCTCGCCGCTCGCGGCGGACAAGAGTACTTGAACGTTCGGAAGCGAGCCGGTCGGCTTCCACGTACGGCCGCCGTCGCTGCTCTTATAGTCGAGTAACCCTCGATAGGCCGCCCCGAGCCCCGATCCGAGGCCATCCGACAGACCGGCAGCGTTGTCGCTCGTGATAAAAGCGTCGCTGAGTGCCTGCGCCTGTTGCTGCGCAAAGGGCAACAGCAGCGGCTGTCCGTTGGTGCCGCTCTGCACCGCGAACGTGACGCGATGATTTGCCGCGAGTGCCGCGCGGCCTTGCGGCGTGCTCAGCAGCTGGCTAAACGGCGCGAGCCCTTCTAAAACGTAGAGCGTGGGGTCGAGGGCGAACGCTTCGACCGACGTCGCCGCCAGCGCGGCGATGAGGCCCAAGCCAAAAAGGCGCGTCTTCATACGGATCCATCTTACGTTCGCTAGGACAAGATTGTCTTTTAGAATATCTTAACGAGAATCGGAGCGTGAAACATGATGCAAGCCGTCGTACTCAACGGGATCCGGAACATCACCATTGAGCCCATTGAGGAGCCCGCGCTGCGCGCCCCGACCGATGTGCTCCTGCGCCTCACCTCGACCGCGATTTGCGGTACCGATCTGCACATGTACGAGGGGCGCCTAGGCGGCGGCGAACGGTTGGTCATCGGCCATGAGCCGCTTGGCGTGGTCGAGCGCGTGGGCGACGCCGTCGTCAACGTCCGCGTCGGCGACCGGGTCACGGTGCCCACGCACATCTGTTGCGGGTTCTGCGCGAACTGCGTGCACGGCTATTCGGCACAGTGCCTGACCAACAATCCGGGCAAAGCCGGCGCCGCCTACGGCTATCCCGGCATGGGCGGCTACACCGGTGCGCAGACCGAATTGCTGCGCGTTCCGTTCGGCGATGCGAACTGTTTGAAATTACCGGGCGAGCCTGGTGATCAGTTCGAGCACGACTTCGTGCTGCTCGCCGATGCGTTGCCGACCGCCTTTCATGCCACGCAAATGGTCGACATTCGCACCAGCGATATCGTCGTGATCTATGGCGCCGGCGCGATCGGCCTCCTGACGGCGATGTGCGCGTTCGTACGCGGTGCGGCGCAAGTGTTTGTCGTCGATGCGATTCCCGAGCGGCTCGACAAAGCGGGCGAACTCGGCGCCGTTCCGATCGACATGTCCAAAGGTCACGCGGCCGATCGCATTCTCGAACAGATTGCGCGCGAACGGACCGGCGTTGCCTGGCGCGGTGAGGAAGCAAACCTCGGTGCAACGGTGTGCGTCGATGCGATCGGCTTTCAAGCGCGCGATCCGAAGGACTACGCGGTCGAACATCCGACGACGGTCATCGACGACCTCGCGCGCATCGTCGCACCCAAAGGCCGGCTCTCGATCATCGGGGTGTTCCTCGATAGCGATCCGCTCGCGCACGGCAATGAAGCGCGGCGTGGTGACTACGTGATCCCGTGGGGCACGCTCTTCAAAAAGGGCGTGACGATCGGCATGGGCCGCGACGACGACGAGAACTACAACGATCACTTGCGCGACATGATCGTCGCGGGTCGCATGAAGCCGAGCAAGATCGTCTCGCACCGGCTGCCGCTCAGCGACGCCGCCGATGCCTTCGCCAAGTTCGATGCCCGCACCGACGGCTATATCAAAGTGGTCTTGGAGCCCTAACAGGGCCCGAAGGGCCCGGGCTATCTGAAAGTAGGCGCCAGCTTACTTTCAGTAGCCCTTGCAGGGTGAAGCCTTATTAGATTTAATAATGTTCTATCTAATATGAGCCCCAAGGCCGCTCCAGCCGAAGAGGTCCTCCGCGGACCGATCAAATCCAAGACCGTGTTTCCGGTCCTGGTGCTGCATTTGCTTTCGGAGGAGCCGGATCACGGCTCCGGGCTGATGGCCCGGATCGACACGCTCTGCGCGGGCCTGCTCGCGGTGAATACCAACACCATTTACCCGCTGTTGCGGCGGTTGGAGGAGCGCGGCTTCATCGTCGGGGAGTGGGAACATCCCACCAAACGCTCGCGCCGCTACTACCGCATCACCGATGCCGGCCGTGCGCGACTCGAACGCATCAAAACGGGCATGCTACCTTACCTCGATACGCTCGCGGGCTCGATAGCCCGCCTACGCAACGAACTCTATAACGTCAGCGCCGCCTGATCGGCGGAGGAGAACACGACGAGCATGAGCACCTACCAAGCCCCACTGCGCGACATGCAATTCGTCCTGCGCGAGCTCGCAGGCGTCGATGAGGTCGCAAAGCTTCCCGGATTCGAGGATACGACCGATGTGTGGGAGTCGATTCTCGAAGAAGCCGGATCGTTTGCCACCGGTGTGCTCGATCCGCTCAATCGTGTTGCCGACAAAGAGGGCTGCACCTGGAACAACGGTGAGGTCACCACGCCCAAAGGCTTCAAAGAAGCGTACAAAAAGTTTGCCGACGCGGGTTGGATCGGGCTTCCGGTTCCCGCCGAATACGGCGGGCAGGGCTTGCCCTCGCTCTTGCTCGGCCCCACGCTCGAGATGTGGAACGCGTCGAACATCGGTTTCGCCAACGGTCCGCTGCTCAATCAAGGCGCGATCGAAGCGATCGAACTGGTCGGTTCGCACGACCAGAAGCAGAAGTGGATTCCAAATCTCGTCTCGGGCAAGTGGACCGGCACGATGAATTTGACCGAGCCGCAAGCCGGTTCGGATCTTGCCCAAGTGCGCACCAAAGCGGTTCCCGACGGCGATCATCACCTGATCACCGGCGAGAAGATCTTCATCACGTTCGGCGAGCACGACATGGCGGAGAACATCGTGCATCTCGTGCTTGCGCGTCTTCCCGACGCGCCCGAAGGCGTGAAGGGCATCTCGCTGTTCATCGTGCCCAAGGTCCTGGTGAACGACAACGGCGCGCTCGGCGAACGTAATGACGTCGTCTGTGCCGGCATCGAGCACAAGCTCGGAATCAACGGCAACCCGACGTGCACGATGAAGTTCGGCGAGAAGGGCAAAGGCGCCGTCGGTTATCTGGTCGGCGAAGCCAATCGCGGCCTGGAGTACATGTTCATTATGATGAACGCCGCGCGCTTCTCGGTCGGTGTACAAGGCTATGCCGTTGCCGACCGTGCCTATCAGCACTCGCTGGAATACGCTAAGGAACGCGTGCAGATGGCCGACGCCGCCACGCGCAGCAAGACGCCGGTTCGGATCATCGAGCATCCCGACGTGCGCCGCATGCTGATGTGGCAAAAGGCCAATCTCGAAGCGATGCGCGCGCTCTCCTATGTGACGTCGGCATCACTTGATTTCGCCAACAAGCATCCCGACGAGAAGGTGCGCAAGGAGCACAAAGCCTTCATCGAGCTGATGATTCCGATCGTCAAGGGCTGGTGCACCGAGACCGGTGTTGACCTGTGTTCGGTGGCGCTGCAAATTTTCGGCGGCATGGGCTACGTCGAAGAGACCGGCATCGCGCAGCAGTATCGCGACGTGCGCATCACCACGATCTATGAAGGCACGACCGGCATTCAGGCGCTCGATCTCGTCGGTCGCAAGCTGATTCGCGACATGGGCGCGTCGGCGACGACCGTGATCAAGCAGATGGAGAAGTTCGCCAAGGAAGCAGCGGCGCACGACAATGCCGACGTCAAGGCGATCGGCGAAGCGCTGCTCAAGTCGATCGCAACGCTGGCGGAAGTCTCGCAGTGGATCGGCATGAACGCGATGGGCGACCTGCACAAGGCCTTCGCGTGCTCGGTTCCCTACCTCAAGCTGTGGGGTGTGGTTGCGGGGGGCTGGCAGATGGCGCGCGCGGCGAAGATCGCCGCCGACAAGATCGCAGCCGGCGATAAGGATCCGTTCTATCCGGCCAAGATTACGACGTCGAAGTTCTACGCCTCGCACGTGCTCACGCAGGGCGCGTGGTACAAGCGGCAGATCATCGACGGTTCGGGCGACGTGATGACGTTGCCGGAAGATGCATTTGAACTCGATCGCAAGACGGTGGTAACGGCATAACGATGAGCTTGATCAAAACCGAAGACCGGGGCGACGTCCGGATCATCACCCTAGACAACCCGCCGGTCAACTCTCTCTCCTATAAGCTGTCCGGTGAGCTCGTGCCGATTGTCGAAGCGGCGTCAGCCGATCCGAAGATCAAAGCGGTGATCTTCATCGGCGCGGGTGGTCAGTTCTCCGCCGGCGCCGACATCAACGACTTCGGCACCGCGCCGACGCCGCAAACCAAAACGATCCGCGACGTGATTGCCGCCGTCGAGAAGAGCGAGAAAACCTTCGTCGCGGCTATCGAAAAGATGGCGTTCGGCGGCGGACTCGAACTCGCACTGGCTTCCGATTATCGCGTGGCCCTCGCCGACGCGAAGATTGGCTTGCCCGAGATTAAAATCGGCTTATTGCCGGGTGCCGGCGGCACGCAAAGATTGCCACGCTTGATCGGCGCACAAGACGCGCTCGACATCATGCTCAAGGGCCGCAACGTCAAGATGGACGAAGCCAAAGAAAAGGGCATCGTCGACGAAGTTGTTGATGCCAATCTGCTCGACGCCGCGATCGCGCTTGCGAATAAAGGCGGCAAACGCCGCGTTTCGCACAAGA
>JBEKBR010000007.1:0-86971 GCA_050015295.1 Candidatus Aquilonibacter sp.
AAAGGCCCGGTGGTAACACCGGGCCTTTTCTTTTAGCCGAGTCTGCGGTTACATGATCGGCAGGGCAACGTCGAAGATCATGATGATCTTGTTACGGTTGATCGTGTCGGAGTTGGTGTACGGATACCCTTCGTGATGTTGATACAGATTCGAGTCGTAGAGTGTCAACGTGAACATCGGTGGCCACTTCTTGATGATGCCGAAGTCGACTTGGTTGTAGAGATACGGGATCGGCGCGTTCATGAAGTAGTCGAAGTTGTTGAGGTACGTAACGTACGTCGCGAAGGTCGAGGTCCGCGGATCGCCGATCGGGTACGTGATATTCGGCGTGACCATCGTGTGGTACAAGCTACCGGCATTCGGAACGACCTCTACCACGGGACCGGTCGTCTTGAACACCGACAGGGTGTTGTGCGGGATGTACTCCTCTTGAACCGTCAAGCCGGCCAGTCTGCCGAAGTACTTGCTGTTCGGGCCCGCACGCGCGGCTAGCTGGAAGTAGATGTCGTGCCATGCGACCTGGCTCGCCAGTGACGGCGTGACCGGATTGCCGCAGCACATACGCACGCGCTGGTGCCATCCGCCAGAGATCGTGACGGCGCCGGAGAGATAGTTCAGCGACGCATCGTCAACGCGGTCGTCGTTGAGCTTTTGGTAGGTATACGGGATGGTGAACTCTTTGGCGGCGGTACACGGCAAGCTTGCGCAAACCTTGCTTGGCACGGCGACGCGGCCGATGTTCTGGTCGATGTAGTTGTGCGCGTAGTTGATATAGAGGTGCTTGGCGAGATTGATCTGCGCGCCGTAGTCGAAGTGCACGATTGGGTCGGACGTCTGATATTGACCCGTCTGGCCGCAGTCTTGCGTCGTGGCGCAGTACACGCTGGGAAGCCCGAGATCGGACCCGCCGGCGTTCCATGTCGACATCGCGCCGACGTGGACGATGATGAACGGTGACTTGGGTACGGGCGAACTGGGTACGCCCGCTTTACCGCCCGCCTGAGCAACGTATGGTTGCGCAGGGGTGGTCGTGGTATCGGTAGCCGTGCTCGTAGCCGTTGCGGGCGATGTCGTTTGCGCCGAAGCAATCCCGACAACCGCAGTGGTGAACAGCACGAGCGCCGCACCGAGCGATAAGAGTAGGTGTTTCAAGGTAACGCTCCTTTGCGTTGGATGGGCTCCTCCTAGCCGGAAGTAGTAGTGGGTACGAATGATGCTTCGCGGTTCTCGGGGGTTACCGCGAAGCCGATCGCCGTGAACACGATGACGGCGGCGAACACGATGTACATAAAGATGCTCATGGCGCCGGCGTAGTTTGGCGCCGTGACCGTGCCGTAGGCTACGGCGAGTGTCGCGATGATCTGCAGCGTTCCCGACGCGATCAAGTTTCCGAGCTGGTACACGAAGCCGGGGAACGTGCCACGCGCGAGATCAGGTGAGATCTCGTTGAGGTGCGCGGGAATGATGCCCCACGCGCCTTGCACCGCGAACTGCATCAGGAAGCCGCCGAGCGCGAGCGACTGGAAGGTCAGGCCCCCAGTCCAGATTTTCACGAAGATCAATCCGAGCACCGCGGCGGCGATGATCATCCAGCGCCGTCCGAAGCGTTGCGAGAGCCAGCCGAAGACGATGCCGCCGAGAATTGCACCGACCGCGGCGATTTGATTGATCTCTCCGGCGAGCTGTGGCGTGAGACCACGCTGCACGCGCAGGAACGTCACGTACGGATCTTGCGAGCCGTGCGACATGAAGTTGAAGCACGCCATGAAGAGCATGCCAAAAATAAAGAGTGGCCAGCTGCGGCGGAGCGCTTCGAGCAAGACGTCGCGTCCGAGGGCGAGACGGTTGTGGGCGCCCGCTTCCCATGCCGGCGATTCGGGGACGCCGGCGCGGATGAAGAAGATCAGCAGCGCCGGGATCACGCCGAGCACGAACATGCCGCGCCATGCGTCGCCGCCGTAATGGAGCGCTAGGATCGGGAAGACCAGCGTTAGCGCCGCGCCCGAAAGCAGATTGCCGACGGCGTAGCCTTCTTGTAACACGCCGCTGAGAATGCCGCGTCGTTTTGGCGGTAACGATTCCATTGCAAGCGCGGCGCCGAGTCCCCATTCACCGCCCATCGCGATACCAAAGAGCGCGCGCACGATCAAGAAGAAGGTGAGATTCGGCGAGAACGCTGTTAGCAGTTCGAGAAATGAGTAGAGACCGATGTCGACCATCAGTGGACGACGGCGGCCAAAGCGATCGGCGAGCCAGCCGAAAAGCAGCGCACCGACGGGGCGCAGCGCAAGCGTCAGCGTTGTTGCGACGGCAATGCGCGGAATCGGCGCGTCAAACGCCTTCGAGAGTTCTGGTAAAACGACGAGGACGAGAAAGAAATCGAAAGCGTCGAGGGTCCATCCCAGAAAGCATGCAATGAACGTCCGCCATTGCACCGGTGTCATACGGTCGCCGCTAACGGCCATAAGAGCGATTCTCCCCGTGCGTTTAAGGAAGGGGTATAAATATTCATGAACCCATTATTAATAACCACCTACTTCCCCTGGCGAATAGGCGCTTCATATACCAAGCGTTAGCGGCGCGCATCAAGTGCGGCGTCCTCGGCGGAGATACGCCAAACGAGCAGCGCGGCGTTGGCACATGTGAATACCAGCGCGATAACCCACGCGCCGAATGCAAGCGGCAACACCGCCAGCTCGATACAGACGATCGCGTAGTTCGGATGGCGCACAAAACGGTACGGTCCGCGGCGCACGAGTGGTGCGCCCGGGAGTGTGATCACGCGCGTCGTCCAAAAATTGCCTAGGGTCGCTATCACCCACACGCGCGCGACCTGCGCGACGGCGAAGATCGCGAGCAGATAGAGATTCGGCGGCGTGTTCGCCGGGATGAAAAGCAGCAGCGAGGCGAGCCATGCCACGTGTAAGGCGATGAACCAGGGGTACTGTTGCGGCGCGATTTCGACGGCCCCGAGCGTACGCAGCCGGCGGGTGTTGCGTTCGGCATAGAGCAATTCGGCGACGCGCAGGAGCACGACGATGGCGACGATCCACCGAAGCGGCGTCATCGTTCCAGGGTAACGAAGGCGGCGGTAAATCCCGGCCCCATGGCGGAGAGCAAGGCGCGGTGCCACGACGTGCGGGTGAGCGCGCCTTCGCGCAGCGCGCGCTCGAGGACAAACAGCAACGTAACCGCCGACATGTTCCCGTACTCGGCCAGGATCGCGCGCGAATCGGCGAGCGAACCGGCGGGCTGCGCGAGAGCCGATTCAAGTGCATCGAGGACCTTCGTCCCACCGGGGTGGCTCAAGAAGACGTCGACGTCGTCGCGTGTCAGCTGCGACTCGGCCAAGTAGGCGTCGACCACGGGCTGGAATTGCGTCTCCACTAGGCGCGGAATGTCCCGCGAAAAAATCGCGCTCAAACCGTCGTCCGTAACGTCCCAGCCCATGACACCGAGTGTGTCGGCAAACGTGTATTCACCCGAGGCGCGAATCCTGGGACCGTCACCGCCGGCGCGCAAGACCGCGGCGGCCGCGCCATCGCCGAAAAGTGCGGTGGCGACGATGTTGCTCTTGGTGAGGTCATCACGGCGAAACCACAGCGCGCAGAGTTCAACCACCAGCAAGAGCACGGGTGCGGGGCTCACGGCTTGCGCCATCATGGCCGCGCGCGCAAGCCCGATCGCGCCGCCGACACAGCCGAGGCCAAAGATCGGCAAGCGCTTCACCGTCGGCGCGAGGCCGAGCGGTGCGATCAACCGTGCGTCGAGGCTCGGCGTCGCAATCCCGGTCGTCGACACGACGACCACGGCGCCCACGTCACTCGCGCGCAGGCCGGCGCGTTCAAGCGCCTCGCGCGCAGCGCGCTCGAGCAGCGTTAGCGCGCTGTCGAGGTAAATCTCATTGCGCTGCGGCCAACTTTGCGCCTCGTAGTACCAGTCGATCGGCACGCATGAATAACGACGCCTGATGCCGGTCGTCGTGAAGACGGGCATCAGGCGTTGAACGACCTCGGATCGTGAAAATTGAACGTGGACGCGAGCGGCAACGTCGTCTTGTTCGAGCGCGTACGGTGGAACCGCGGTCGCGATCGAGGCGAGCGCTACCTCTTCGCCCAGGCGCTGCACCATCCGTTAGGGCTAATCGTTCCGGTGACGATGCTGCAGCCGTTCGGCGCTTTGAAGAAGCGGCATCCCGCGCACTTCTTACCGCCCGCGCCGGGCTTGTCTTGATATTTGAATTGCGCTTTGTTGTCTGCGGCATCGGCCGTGCCGGCGCCGAGGGCGATTGCGCCCGCCAGTGCGGGCAGTACAATCAAGGTCCGGAGCGCCTCTTTGCGCGTTTGCGATTTGGATGAGTCCATGAGCGATAGCTCCTCCTCTCCAGCGATATCCGATTCTACGGCCCCGCGGCTAAGGCGGCCTGCGGCCGTTCCAAGCCTGGCCCAAGCGAGGGTACCTATCTTGGGAGCCATGGGAACCATTGACAGCTTCATCCCTCGGGTTGCCGTCGTGGACGACGAACCCGATATTCGTACGCTACTCGAATTAGAGCTTTCTGAAGCCGGGTTCAACGTCCGCAGTGCTCCCGACGGTCCCAGCGGGCTGGCCCTGGTTCGCGAGTGGGAACCGGACGCAATCTTGCTTGACGTGATGATGCCGAAAATCGATGGCATCGCGCTGCTCCCCGAACTGCGCCGCGCGACCCAGGCACCGATCTTTATCGTCAGCGCGAAGGGCGGCACGGACGACAAAGTGCGCGGTCTCGACCGCGGTGCCGATCACTACGTCGCCAAGCCCTTCGAAATTCCCGAGCTGATCGCGCGGTTGCGATCGGCGCTGCGCCGTCCGCGGCTCGAATCGCCCGAGATCGTCACGTTTCGCGATCTCTCGCTGGATCTGCAGACCCGCCGTGTCGTTCGCAACGGGAAAACGATCTCGCTGACCACGCGCGAGTTCGACCTGCTGGCTGCGTTCGTGCGCGAGCCGCGGCGCGTGTTTACGCGCGATCAGTTGATCGCGCAAGTGTGGGGGGATCACTCCAGCGTGACCGGGAACGCGGTCGAAACGTACATCTCGTATTTGCGCCACAAGATCGACTACGGCTTCGCGGAACAGCTTTTGCATACGATTCGCGGCGTCGGATACGCTCTGCGCTCACCGCAGTAATGCTGCGGTCGGTCCGCCTTCGGCTGATCGCATCGTTCCTGGCCGCGTGGCTGATCTTCGCGCTTACAATTTCAGCAATCGTTTGGCTCTTCGTCGTCGACGTCACCCGCAACATCGTGTATGCCGACGTCAATCTGGCCTCACTACGCATCACGCGCCTGGCTTTTCAATACGCGCTCGCAGGCAGTCCGCCGGCTGACGTCGAGGCGCTCACGCTCGCGCAAGTGCGGGGGCTGCACGTCCGGATCAACGTCGTACCGCGCGAAGGCTTCGGCAATGGACCGTTCGTGCTGCCGCCGGCCGGTCCGGCTCCCGGCGGTTCACCCATCGGGATCGGTCCGCACGCCCAGATTCAAAGCCTCCCCTTCGGTACGATGCGCGTCGATATCGTTCCGGACTTGGACTACATTGCGACCACCGAAACGCACTGGCTCGTCGGGGTGATCGTCGTCGACCTCGTCACCTTAATACCGGCGTGGTTCTTGGCGGTGATCGTGGCCAGCCGGACACTCGAGCCCTTGCTCCACACCACGCGGGCACTCGAGCGCTTCGCTTCGGGTGATTTCACCCCGCATGCCGTCACCACACGCCAGCGCACCGAGATCGGCGATCTCGCGCGCGCGTATAACGCCGCGGTGGAACAGATCACCGACGCGTTTTCGGAACGATCGGCGGCGATGGACGAGATGCGACAGTTCGTCGCCGATGCCGGGCATCAGTTGCGCACGCCGCTGACCGTACTGATGGGCCACGTCAGTGCGCTAGTACCGAAGACGCCGCGCGAAGAAACGATCTTTGCGAACATGCTTGCGCAAAGCCGCCGGATGAAAGCGATCATCGACGATCTCATCGTGCTCGCGCGACTCGAACACGGCGAGCGTACTGTCTCCACCGTCGACATCGGGATGCTCGCCGACGGGGTGGTGACGACCTTTCGTGACGGCGGCTACGAGCGCGTTGCGTTGCATGCGAACGGGCCTGCACCGGCGAGCGTCAATCCGAGCGAGGTGATCGATGCGCTGACGGCTCTGATTGAAAACGCGCTCAAGTACGCGCCGTCGGGGCCGGTGAACGTGACGGTACAGGGCAACGGTTCGCGCGCGACGCTCATCGTCGAAGATTCGGGGCCGGGCATGAGCGCAGCGGACATCGAGCACGCGTTCGACCGTTTCTATCGTGGCGATGCGAGCGTCGGCACCGACGGAACGGGACTCGGGCTGTCAATCGTGCGCCGCGGCGTCGAACGTTCCGACGGAACCGTAACGCTCATCAGTACCGGACACGGATTGCGCGTCGAGTTGGCGTTTTTCGGCTCGGAATCGCCTGGCTGAGGAGAGCGCCGCACCAAGTGCGAAAGCCGGGCGTATGCTCGTGCGCCGTGTTCTCGTTCTTCTTTGTTTCGCGGTGGCCGGATGTGCGGCACCGGCAACTCGTCATGCCGTATTTTCAGCACAGACTGATCCACACGCAACGATCGTACCCGCCGATTTCGGCGTGCTGAAATGGCGCGTCGTCGGGCCTGCCGTGGTGGGCGGCCGACTCGATGCCGTCGCCGGCGTATCGGGCGATCCAAATACCATCTATCTGGCACACTCATCGGGTGGCCTCTACAAGTCGATCGACGGCGGTATGACGTTCGATGCGATTTTTGATGCGGGACGCTCGACGGCGATCGGCGCCATCGCGGTTGCGCCGTCGAATCCGCGCGTGCTCTACGTCGGCACGGGCGAAGGATTTCCGCGTAACACGGCCGCGCTCGGTGACGGCGTCTTTCGTTCCGACGATGCGGGTAAAACGTGGCGTTCGCTTGGGTTATCGGGAACGCAGCACGTCGCGAAGATTGCAATCGATCCGAGCAATCCAAACCTGGCGTTGGTCGCAGCGATGGGACCCGAGTTTTCACCCGGTGGCGAACGCGGCATTTATCGTACGAGCGACGGCGGAGCGACATGGCAGCGCGTGCTCTACGTCAATCCGACCACCGGCGGCAGCGACGTCGCCTTCGATCCGTCCAATCCGAGCGTCGTGCTGGCCGGCACCTTCGACTATCTGCGTCGGCCGTGGACCTTTCGCGGCGGCGGCCCGGGAAGCGGACTCTACCGCTCAACCGACGGCGGCGTGACCTGGACGAAATTGACCGATCCTGCGCGGCACGATGGTTTGCCGGGTGGCATCATCAATCGTGTGGGCCTTTCGATTAGCGCGCATCATCCGAACGTCGTGTATGCAATCGTTCCGACGCGCAAGGGGATGCTTTACCGATCCGACGACGGCGGCATGCAGTGGCGTTTGATCAATGCCGACCAAGATCTGGTCTTTCGACCGTTTTACTTCAGCCAAATACGCGTCGATCCGGATCGCACCGACATCGTGTGGAACATCTCCGGCGACCTCAAACGTTCGACCGACGGCGGGAAGCACTTCCACGACGTCTACGCCGGCGGCGACAATCATGACCTCTGGATCGATCCGAACGATCACAAGCGCGTCTTACTCGGCAGCGATATGGGTTTTGACTACAGCACCGACGACGGGAAGACGTGGTCGTTCGTCAACACCGTGCCCTTCGCGCAGATCTATCGCGTCGGCTACGATCGCGAGGTGCCGTATCACGTGATGGGCGGTATGCAAGATCACGAGGTGTGGTGGGGGCCGAACACGCTGTGGAACGATACGGGGGTCGAGGGTGGATCGTGGCGCAACGTCTCGGATTGGGGTGACGGGCAATACGTCGTTCCGGATCCGCGCGATTCGCGCGTACTCTACGAAGATACGCACTTTGGCGATCTGACGCGGCGCGATCTGCGCACCGGTGAAGCGCGCTACATCTCACCGCAACCGGTGATCGCTTTCGGGGCCGGAGCCGCTGCGCAGAAGTACCGTTTCAACTGGAGCGCACCGCTGCTCGTGTCGAGGCGCGATCCGGGCACGATCTACTACGGCGGGAACGTAGTCTTTCGTTCGCACGACGCCGGTCAGTCCTGGAATGTGATCAGCCCCGATCTCACCCAACCGTGCGATCCGGCGTGGCTGCTGCCGAGCGGCGGCCCGATCACGCACGACAACACCAATGCGGAGACGTACTGCACGATCTACGCGATCGCCGAAGGATTGCACGCCGGCACGCTGTGGGTCGGGACGGACGACGGTCACGTCAACGTGACCGCCGATGGCGGCGGAACGTGGACCGACGTGGGCAAGAACATCTCCGGCGTGCCCGCGCACGCTATCGTTGCCTCGATCGAGTCGTCGCAGATCGATGCGAACGTTGCGTACGTCACGTTCGATGCGCACCGTCTGGGCGATACGCATCCCTACATTTTCACGACGCGCGATGGCGGCTCGAGCTGGACGCGCATCAGCAACGGGCTGCCGCTTTGGGCCTACGTCGTGCGCGAGGATCCGCGCGTACCCGGCCTGCTCTTTGCCGGAACAGAAGACGGCATCTGGGCCTCGTTCGATCGCGGTGGCCACTGGTACGATGCGCGCGTTGGGATGAATCACGTGCCGGTGTACGATCTGCAGATCCAACCAGACGCGAACGATCTCATTGCCGGAACGCACGGCCGCGGCTTTGCGATTCTCGACGACATCGGACCGCTCGAAGCGCTCGCGCGCAGCGTGCAAGGCGAGGTGGCCCTGTTTCCACCGGCGGATACGTGGCGTCACACGTCGCGCCCGTATCATGACATCGGCCAGAACGCATTCGTCTCCGACAACAAACCGTACGGTGCGGTGATCTCGTATTATCTGAAACCCCACGCTCGACCCAAGGTCAAACGTGGACATAAAGCGCCAAGGGAGAAGGTGACGTTCGAAATTCTCGACAGTGCGGGAACGGTGGTGCGGCATCTCGAGGGCACCGCGGAGGGCGGCGTCAACCGTGTTGTTTGGGACTTGAGCACCGATCCGCCGGGTTGGCCGAAAACGAAGCAAGATCCGCGGCCGTATTACGTCTTCTATGCACTCGACATCGAAGGGCCAGAAGTGTTGCCGGGCTACTACACGGTGCGCTTGACAGCGCGCGGCGTCACGCTGAGCGTGCCGCTCACCGTGCGCTTCGATCCGGAATCCGACGCGTCGACGGCGCAACTGCAGGCGCAGTTCGATGCGCTCAAATCGCTCGCGCAGGATCAGGAACGCGGCGAGGTGTGGCTTGCGAAGCTAAAGGGCCACGGTGGCAAGTATGCGGCGCTCGCGGATACGTTGCGCAACGGCAACGGCAGCGAAAACGCCGGCTACAAGCAGCCGGCAAAAGTCATCGATCAGATCGCGTACCTGCGCCACATCATCGCAACCGCAAACGACGGGCCGACGCAAGTGCAGCAGGCACTGATGAAGCAGTATCACGACGATCTCGACGCGCTGGGTCAGCGTTTCAACGCGCTGCCGTCGCCGACGGCGTCCCCGAAGCCGTCGCCGAGCCCGGCCAAAGCATCGCGGCACCCCTAACGCCGCTCGAGTCCCCGTGCGCGGCGCGCAGGAGCGGCGTGTCGAAGGCGTCGGAGAAGACGTAGCCGCGCATCATTTCGGGAACGCGCGTGTAGATCGCGTCGATGTTGGAAACGCCGCCGCCGAGCACAAATGCATCCGGGTCGAGGATGTCGGCGATCACCGCCAGCCCGCGTGCGAGACGATCGAGATAACGCTCGAGCGACGGTTCGCGTTCGCGTGCCGGTCCGCTCAGAAACGTTTCGATGCAGCCGGTTCGTCCACAATAACAGGTTGCGCCGGGTGCTTCGTCTTCGCGCATCCACGGCAGCGGCGTATGGCCCCATTCGCCGGCGATCGCGTTCGGGCCGTCGTGCACGAAACCATCAATGGCGATGCCGCCACCGACACCGGTGCCGAGAATGGCAGCGAAGACCACGCGCATGCCGCGAGCGGCGCCGTCGATCGCTTCGGAGAGCGCGAGACAATTGGCGTCGTTGCTCATGCGAATCTCGCGGCCCAACGCGCGCTCGAGATCGGCCCGTAACGGCCGCCCGATCAACCAGGTGCTGTTAGCGTTCTTGATGCGTTCGGTCTGTTTCGAAACCGCACCGGGCGTGCCGACGCCGACGGTTCCCTGCGAACCGATATCGGATTCAGCCTCGTGCACTAACCGGACGATGGCCTCGAGCGTTGCCGCATAGTCGCCGCGCGGTGTCGGCACGCGCCGCCGCAACCGCTCGGTTCCGTCGTCGCTGAGGACAACGACTTCAATCTTCGTCCCGCCGAGGTCAATCCCGATGCGCATCCAAGCTTCCTTTACTTTGTCGTCCCTCGACTACGCTGATGGAACGCTCTGCATTGCACGTGCTACGCTCGGGATGACAAGGGGCTAATTTAACGACAGCGGACGGTAGCGAATGCGCTTTGGACGCGCCGCCTCTTCGCCGAGGCGCTTGATCTTGTCGGCTTCGTACTCTTGGTAGTTGCCTTCGAAGAAGACGACCCGGCTATCGCCCTCAAAAGCGAGGATGTGCGTCGCGATGCGGTCCAGGAACCAGCGATCGTGACTGGTGACCAAGACGGTGCCGGCGAATTCAGCCAGCGCGTCTTCGAGCGCACGCAGCGTTTCGACGTCGAGGTCGTTTGAGGGTTCGTCGAGCAGCAAGACGTTTGCGCCCGCAAGCAGGGTCTTAGCCAGATGTAAACGGCCGCGCTCACCGCCCGAGAGCTGGCCGACGTTTTTCTGTTGATCGCCGCCCTTGAAATTGAAGCGGCCGAGATACGCGCGTGAGTTCATCTCGAAGCGTCCGACTTGCAGAATGTCGAGTCCGCCGCTGACGTCTTCCCACGCGGTCTTGCTGCTGTCGAGCACGTCGCGGTTCTGATCGACCAGCGCGAGCTTGACGCTCGGACCGATCGCGATCTCGCCCGCATCGGGCTGCTCTTTGCCGGCAATCATGCGAAACAGCGTCGATTTGCCGGCGCCGTTGGGGCCGATGATGCCGACGATCGCGCCGGGCGGAATGACGAAGCTCACGTCATCCATCAAGAGCTTGTCGCCGTACGCCTTGCGCACGTGCTTGAGTTCGATGACTTTCTCACCCAAACGCTCGGCCACCGGAATAAAGATCTCTTGCGTTTCATTGCGTTTCTGATAGTCGTAACTCGACATCTCCTCGAAGCGCGTGAGCCGGCTCTTGCTCTTCGACTGACGGCCCTTGGCATTCTGACGTACCCACTCGAGTTCGCGCTTGAGCGCTTTCTGACGCGCGGATTCAGCCGCTTCCTCGCCGGCGAGACGCTCTTGTTTTTGATCGAGCCACGAGCTGTAGTTGCCCTTCCACGGAATGCCGCGCCCGCGATCGAGTTCCAAAATCCACTCGGCTGCGTTATCGAGGAAGTAACGGTCGTGCGTCACCGCGACCACGGTTCCCGGGAAGCGCGCAAGAAATTGTTCGAGCCACTCGACGCTTTCGGCGTCGAGATGGTTCGTCGGCTCATCGAGCAACAGCATGTCGGGCTTCGAGATCAACAAACGGCACAGCGCAACGCGGCGCTTCTCGCCACCCGAGAGCGGCCCGATCTTTGCGTCCCACGGCGGCAAGCGCAATGCATCAGCCGCAATCTCGAGTTGCTGGTCGAGATCGTCGCCGGCAGCTTGCAGAACCGCTTCGAGTTTCGATTGCTCTTCGGCGAGCTTGTCGAAATCGGCGTCGGGGTTGCCGTACTCGGCGTAAAGCTCTTCGAGCCGCTTGCGCGCGACGAGCAACGGACCCAAGCCTTGTTCGACTGCTTCGCGCACGGTGAGGTTCGGATCGAGTTTGGGCTCTTGCTCCAGAAAGCCGATCGTCAGATTCGGTGCGGGCGCGGCGTCACCGTCGAATTCGGTGTCGATGCCCGCCATGATGCGCAGCAGCGAGGACTTTCCTGCGCCGTTGAGACCGAGAATACCGATCTTGGCGCCCGGGAAGAAGCTCAGCGAAATGTCTTTGAGAATCTGACGCTTCGGCGGCACCATCTTGCCGACGCGAAACATGGAATACACATATTCAGGCACGCGTAGGTATTTCGGCAGGGTGCGCGCTTGTCATCCCGAGCGTCATCGAGGGACCGGCGAAAGAAAGGGCGTAGCTCATTTTCGTGCTCGCGATTCTTTTCGGCGCCCTCGTTGCTATCGGAGCCGCGTCTCCAGACGCGGCGAGTGACCCACCGTTGCACGGGATCTACGCGGGGACCGGTACATATTTCCTCGCAGAGCTTGACTTCACTCAATCGCCTTCGCTCCTGAATGTTTGGGCGGAGGCGTCGGTGGGAGGTCCGCTGCATTCGCTTGTGTTCTCTTTGCAGCAAGTCGGTCCTGAGCAGTACTCGCTGACACTTAATCGGCGCTCCTGCGGCGTTGCGAAAATTCACTTGGGGCCCACTGGACTGCTCACGATGACGTCTGCCGCCGGGGAGTTGAGGTTTGCGGCGACTGGCAACGATGTCGTGCGGGGTGCGGTTGACGTACTTCGCAAAGAGGTCCAGCAAGTGCAGACGTTGCGCCACGATACCGGAGATACAGGCTATGTGATAGGGTGGCCGCTACCGAAGTGCTCGAAGAGTTAGCCTGCGCGGTTCCACAGCTCGACGATCGTGTTGGTGCTGTCGACGATGCGGTCGCAGGCGGCGAGTAGCCCTTGCACCGCCGAACTCGTGTCGCCGGCGAGCGCGTCGGCAACCTGCGTATACGCATCGCGCAATCCGCTCGCGCCATCGATCGACGCGTTCGCCAGCGCCGACGCAAGCGGTTCGAGTGCGGGGAAGGCCGGCGTCTGCGGATCTTGATAGAGGCTCGAGAGCGCTGCGTTGGCAAGACCGAATCGTTCGGATGCGGCCATGACGCCGAGCGCGACGTCCGGATCGATTTCGTGCGTACGGCCAGGTTCGCTCAGCATGCGCTCGAGTGATTCGCTGGCGGTTGCTCGCGTGCTCCACAGCTTCGTGCGCAATGCCCGCATTTTGGAAAGATCGCGCATGCCCGGATCGATCAGACCGGCGAGCAGAAAGCGCGTGAACTCGAGCGACCCGTCCACCAGCGCGCGCAGGCTCGTGACCGTTCGCGCCGACTCCCACGTTGGCCAAATGAGGTAGGATGCCATCGCCAGCAGGCCGCCGATAACGGTCGCCACCAAGCGGTTCTGCACCGCGGTCGCCTCCGGCGTTCCCACCAGTGCCAGCAGGAAGACAACGTACGCGGTGACCGTGAGACTGAAAAGCCCGTAGTTGACTTGGAATGCCGCATAGCTTATTGCGGCAAAGAAGATCGCGAGCGCAAGCGTGATGTGCGGTGTATCTGGAACGGCCACGACGATCGCCGTTGCTGCAACGACGCCGACGATCGTTCCGGCGATGCGGGCGACGCCGCGCGAGAGCGTCGTCGTAAAGTCGGGACGCAGCACGAGCAGCGTCGTCAGCGTGATCCAATACCCGCGCTGCACCGGCAGGACGTGAGCAAGTACGCCTGCGGCGGTGAGCGTTACCGCGAGGCGAACCGCATGACGACCAAACGGTGAGCGGAGATGGAAATGGTCGCGCAGCATCGCGAGCGGGCGCTCGAGGCTGGGCAAGTGTGTCGGATAGTGGAGTTCGGGCAGCGCGAACCTGCTGAGGGGAACGCTCGCCGATCGCCATGCAGCGCGGATCTGTCCGTAAAGCGCGCGCAGGTTGGGGTCCTTGGTGTCGCTATTGATCGTACCGTAGAGCGCAACGTCGTCCGGGGCGCGCGCGTCGTCGAGCGCCTGCGCGATTGCATCGAGTGCCTGCGCGATCACCGGCCGAAGACGGGTGTATTTGTCACCCCCGACGGTAGCGAGCAGTGCGAGCGACGAGCGAATGCGGACGGCTTCATCGAGGAGGTTTTGAAACGCGGCGACGACCAGCGGACGGCCAAAGGGGCGCGGATCGGCAAGCGTTTTACGCACCGCGATGAGTTCCGCCGTAGCTGGCACATGTGTCGATGCGTCGCTCGCTTGCGCGTATGACGCGAGCTCGCGATAGGCGTCGGCGAGCGAGTGCCGTTCCAGCGGATAGCGCTCGATCGGCCAGAGTACGACCAGCAACACCGTCTGGAGCAAACCGCCGGCGAACATGATGAGCGCCGCGATTACCGCGACGTGGAACGGCAACGGGTAGCGTTCGAAGATGATCAAAGCGGTCGTCGCGTTTACGCCGATCGCCGAGGCGCCGGGACCGAGCGAAGCAATCATCCCATAGCCAAAGCCCCAGACGGCAAGCGCCAGTATCCCGAGCTCGGCCGAGTGCGAACAGAGTGATGCAACGGCCGTCGAGAGGGCCATCGCAAACGTCATGCCGAGCATCGTGCCGGCGCGCGTGCGATACACGCCCTGGAGCGAGGCGAATCCCACGCTGAAGGCGCCGATGCCGGCTGCGACCGCGTAGATAGGAACGCCGGTGGCGAAGCCGGCGAGGAGCGCGACGGCAACGCCGATGCCGGAACGCACCGCGAAGACCGGCTCGACGCCGTTGCGTTCGAACCGAAATGCGCTGGTGACAATACGTTGAATGACGCTAGCCATGAAAAGATTGGTCCGTTCGATCGCCTTCGCGGTGCTCGCGCTCGCGCTCTCGAGCCCGGTGTGCGCAAGTCCGACAACGGTCAGCGGAATTCCGCTGGATGCGCCGTGGAAAGTGACGATCTACGATCTGGCGCGCAAGTCGTTCACGCATCCGGCCTGGGGCTGGCAGCACGGCGAGCGCAACTACCAAATCGCCCTGATACTCGCCAAGGGTGATGGGCTTACGGTCGATACCGACGTGCTCTTCGCCGCCTGCATGCTGCACGACATGGCCGCCTTTCCGCCGTATCAGGCCAAGGGCGAACACGGTGACGTTGCGGCGCGCGAGAGCGAATCGATCCTGCGCGACGCGGGTTTCCCGATGGCCAAGCTTCCGAGCGCGCAAGCCGCGATGCGCGGACACATGTACTACAGCGATCCCGGCAACGATCCCAATGCGATCGTACTGCACGACGCCGACTCGCTAGACTTCTTGGGCGCGATCGGCGCGGTGCGCATGATCTCGCTGACCGGCGCCTCGGCGGCAAGCGCCGCAAGCGCAATCAAAGCCCTGCGCAGCTTCATTCACGACATCCCGCCAAAGCTGATTACGAAAACGGCGCAACGCATGGGCGCCCAGCGCGTCGCTGAGCTGCAGGCGTTCCTTGACGCCTATCAGCGCGAATCGTTCGACGGTACGCTGCCGTGAGGAGCTAGCCGCCGACGGAAACCGGCGCGTGGCCGAAAAGCGGCGGAATGTAGTGACCAGCTAAATACGATACGACGAAGACCACGATGCCAAAGGCCACGATCTCGAGACCCTTCGAGATCGGATTGCGATCGGTGTTGCGCGCCGCGTAAAATCCCACGGCAAACAGCCCGACGACCGCGAGCACGAGCGCGAGAATTGTGGAGCCGATCATTGAGAGCGGAATGATGTAGGCAAGAATTGGAAGTAGCGATCCTACCGCAAACGAACCGCCCATCGCGATAGGCGCGCGCAGATCGGTCTCATGCGCGACGCGCGGATCGATCCCAAACTCGTCGCGCATCATTTCGTAAAGGTAGATATCCGGGTGTTGCGTGAGGCGGCGGACGATCATCTGCGCCTCCTCGGACGAGAAGCCTTTCATCTTATAATAGGCGACCTGCTCGGCGAACTCGCCCTGCGGGTCGGCGGCCATCTCGGCCTTCTCCATTTTGATTGCCGCCTGCACGACTTCGCGTTCGGATTTTCCGCCCAGATACTCGCCCACCGCCATCGAGAGCGCGCCGGCGAGCATCGCCAGAAAGCCGCTGATAAAGACGGCCGAGCGTGCACCTTCGGCGACGCCGACGCCGGTAATGATGCCGAGCGTCGTGAGAATGCCGTCTTGCGCGCCGAAGACGACATCGCGAACGCTGCGCTGTGCTTCGAGCGTGCGCCGCTGAATCGTATCGGGAATGCGCGGCTTGACGTCCTGCCAGCCCGGAATGTCGACGACGACCTCGGTGACCGCGGGCTCGTATGGCTCCATGAGCGGTGCTTCCGGATGCCGGTAGCGAATGGCCTTCCTGATGAAGGAGTTCGGAACGCCTAACTTGCGTCGCGTCGGTCCGTCGGCGATCGTGCTCGAATGTGCCGATGCGAGCATGCCGCAGCAGCGGCGATTGTGGACGCTCGCGCGTGCCGCGCGCGATTGGACACATATCGACGAGGCGGTCGTCGGCGCGGGCAATCTCACCGTCTTCTTCGATCGGCATGCGCTCGATGTTGAAGCGTTGCGCGCGCAGCTCGAAACCGGATGGGCACGCGCACGCGACGAGGCGCTGAACGAACGAACGATCGAGATTCCGGTGCGGTACGGCGGGAACGACGGCATCGATCTTCGCGAGGTAGCGCAGGCGAGCGGATTGAGCGAAGCAGAAACCATTGCGCTGCATGCGAGCACGAATTACATCGTGTCGTTCGTCGGCTTTCTGCCGGGCTTTGCGTACCTCGATGGGCTCGACGAGCGTTTGCAACGTCCGCGGCGCGCGCAACCGCGCGCGCGGGTGCCGGCGGGGTCGGTGGCGATTGCGGGGACGCAAAGCGCCGTATATCCATTCGATTCGCCGGGCGGTTGGCACCTGATCGGTCGCACCGACGCGCGCATGTTCGACCCGAGCCGCGAGCCAGCGGCACTGCTGCAGCCCGGCGATCGCGTGCGGTTCATTCCGGCATGAGCGAACGGACAATAGTCGTCGAGCGTGCGGGGCTGCAAAGTCTCGTCGTTGACCGCGGACGTTTTGGTTTGCGTCATCAGGGAGTCGGCTGGTGCGGCGCGATGGATCTGCGCAGTTACGCGATCGCGAATGATCTCGCGGGCAACGCGCCTGGCACTGCCGCGATCGAAATCGCGCTCGGTGACGTCATCGTGCATTTCGACGCGCCGGCCCGTTTCGCGCTGGCCGGCGCGGATTGTAACGCGAAGCTCGACGGCGAACCGATTTCGACCTGGGCCTCCCACGCGGCGCGCGCGGGTTCGCGTCTCGTCCTCGACCGGCCGCACGCGTGGATGCGTACGATACTCGCCGTCGACGGCGGCATCGACGTGCCCATGGTTCTGGGTTCGCGTACAACCGATCTCACCGCCGCGATGGGTGGATTTGCGGGACGAGCGTTGCGCGCCGGCGATCGCCTGATGCTCGGAGCCGCGTGCGGCGACGTGCCGCGCACAATCGAGGCGCCGCCGGCGATCGACTTCGTCCTGCACACCATCGCCCAACCGCTTGCCGATCGCTTGTGGGAGCGCGGGTGGACGGTAGGCCATCAAAGCAATCGCATGGGCTATCGCTTGCACGGCGCAGCGATGCCGCACGAGCTTGGAGCGATGCGTTCGCACGCGGTCTTCCCGGGCTTCATTCAGCTTCCGCCGTCAGGCGAGCCGATCGTCCTGATGAGCGACGCGCAGACCACCGGCGGATATCCGCTCGCCGGTGTGGTAATCGAGGAAGATCTATGGATGCTGGGGCAGGCGCCGATCGGCGCGACGGTGCGGTTCGTTCCGTGGGAGTGACGCGGATCGATCTCAACGCGGATCTCGGCGAAGGCTGCGGCGACGACGACGCATTGCTCGCGATCGTGACCTCGGCCAACGTCGCCTGCGGCGTGCATGCCGGCGACGAGCGCACCATGGACGCGACGGTGCGCGCTGCGGCGCGGCACGGCGTCGCGATCGGCGCGCATCCCTCGTATCCAGATCGTGAAAACTTTGGGCGCACCGCGATGGCGCGCACGCCGGAGCAGATCTTTGGTGACGTCAGCGCGCAAATCCGTACGCTTGACGCCATCGCTCGCGCGCACGGGACACGCTTGCGCCACGTCAAGGCGCACGGCGCGCTCTATAACGTCGCCGCGCGCGATCGCACCGTGGCGGACGCGATCTCGCGTGCGGTCTATGCAATCGACCCGCAGCTCATCGTTGTAGGACTGGCCGGGGGTGAACAGCTCGCGAGCGCCCGTGCCTTCGGGCTGCGCGATGTCGCCGAGGTCTTCGCCGACCGCGCTTATCGGGCGGATGGCTCGCTGGTTCCGCGCGGTGAACCCGGCGCATTGATCGACGACGTCGATGCTGCAGTCGCGCAGGCGCTGTCACTCGCGCGCTCCGGAGCGGGCGAAACAATTTGCCTGCACGGCGACGGCCCGCACGCGCTCGAGTTCGCGCACGCGATACGTGCAGCATTGGAAAGCGCCGGCGTTACCGTCGCCGCGGTCGTCTAGGGAGGTCGTGGTGGTCAATTATGGCGATTTTCAGCTGGAAATTTATCTCGGTGCATTAGGCGGAATTCTCCCACCCTTCCCGATCCGTTATGAAGAACTGGAGGCCAAGGCACTCCAGGCACTCCCGCCGAGTCTCGTGTCGTACGTCGCGGGCGGCTGCGGAAACGAACGCACGCAAGACCTCAACGTCACCGCGTTTGACCATTGGGGAATTGTGCCGCGCATGTTCAGAGCGACAACGAAGCGAGATCTCTCGATCGACCTCTTTGGTCTAAAACTGCCAACGCCGCTCTTCATGAGCCCCGTCGGGGTGATCGGTCTGTGCGCGCCGGACGGCCACGGTGATATTGCGACAGCCCAAGCCGCTGCGCGGACGGGCGTCCCGATGATCGCGTCAACGCTCATGGTCGACCGGCTCGAGGATGTTGCCTCGCACTTCGCCGACACGCCGGCGTTCTTTCAACTCTATACGCCAACGGATCGCGACCTTGCGCAAAGCCTCGTGCAGCGCGCAGAGGCGGCCGGATTCAAGGGTATCGTCGTCACGCTCGATACCTGGGTTCCGGGATGGCGTCCACGCGATTTGGCAACCGGAAGTTTTCCGCAGCTTCGAGGTCTCTGCCTCGAAAATTATTTTTCGGACGAACGCTTTCGCGCGATGCTTTCAAAGCGTCCGGAAGATGACCTCGCTGCCGCTACCATGCAGTGGGCGAAAATCTTCGGCAATCCGTTGACGTGGGACGACCTCCCGTGGCTACGCTCGTTAACCAAACTCCCTTTACTCGTCAAAGGCGTGTGTCATCCCGAGGACGCACGCCGAGCGATCGATGGCGGAGTCGATGGAATCTATTGCTCCAACCACGGCGGGCGTCAAGCCAACGGCGGCATCGCGGCGATCGACATGCTGCCCGATGTGATTGCGGCCGCCGGTAAGACGCCGGTGCTCTTCGATTCAGGCGTGCGAACCGGTGTCGATGCGATCAAGGCGTTGGCAATGGGCGCAACCGCTGTCGGTATTGGACGTCCCTATGCGTATGGGCTCGCGCTCGGCGGCGTAGACGGGATCGTGCACGTCTTGCGGTGTTTGCTTGCCGAAGCGGACCTTTTTATGGCGGTCAACGGCTTCCCGGCGCGAGCCGATCTCCAACCCGAGATTTTGCAGCGCCTCGCAAATTAGGGTGTAAAGTCGGCGTCGGGTTCGCTCGCCGGAAATGCGATGTTCTGCAAGTTCTCGTCGACGCGATCGACGTGCGTGGTGAACAGCCCGTGCGAGACGGCCTGTGCTTGTATGTGCACGATGGTCCAGGTCGCTTGTGGGCCGACCGGTGCAAAGTCGTACGTTATGTCGGCAGTCGTGCCGTTAAACGGCCACGCATAGTTCAAACGCACGACTTCGTACGTGGTGGTGTCAACCCACAGATCGCGCAGAAGGTAGTTTTGCGGATCGCGTAACGGGCGCAAGCGCAGATGGTAGCACGAGTACGCGCCGATCTGTTCGGTGCCGGTAAGCGTAATCTCGTAGGCGCGATCCATTGCCGTCACGGTTGCAATAGTCGCAATCGGGTCTTTCGCGAGATTTGAGGGCGCCGCGGCGGTCGTGCCGGGCACGGGCGCGCGCCGGTAAAAGCCGAACGGCGCACCGGCGGGTCCGACGATATCACCGCCGTGCACGAGGACAGTGGCGGGACGACCATCGGCAGCGATCGTCTGTGCGAAATAGCGACCATCGCTTAAGCGAACGATAAACTGGACTTGCGTATCGGCGCTGCAGCGATCGGCGAGGAGTGTCGAGGAACAGGGCAGCGTGAACGACTCATAGGCCGGAATCGCTCGCGCGCTCCAAGCGGTTTGCGCTTGCGTGAAAATCGCGGTAGGATCGGGTATGAGCATGAAGCTGCCTTTATATCATGTGGACGTTTTCACGTCCACACGCTTCGGCGGAAATCCGCTTGCAGTCTTTCTCGATGCCGAAGGCGTCGATGGTGAGACGATGCAGAAGATTGCGCGCGAAATGAATCTCTCGGAGTCGACCTTCGTGACGAAGCCGAACGACGAGCGCGCGACGCATCACGTGCGGATCTTCACGCCGGGTCGAGAGTTGCCGTTCGCCGGCCATCCGACGCTTGGGACGGCCTTCGTACTGCAGCAACGCGGCGCACCGCCCGATCTCGCGTTCGAAATGGAAGCCGGCATAATTCCGGTCCGCAACGAGAAGCAGATGCTGTGGATGACGCCACCTCCCGCCGAGGCGCTGAGTCCGGCGATCGATCGCGCGGCGGTCGCGCAGGCGATGGGTTTGCCCGTTTCGACGGTCATGATGCCGCCACAAGTCTTCGGCGGTCGCGGCGTCGAGTTCTTGTGCGTGCTGCTCGATACCGAGCAAAACGTCGATTGGGTCATGCTCGATCGCGCTGACTTGGTCAAGGCGACCAACGACCAGGTCGGCGAGGGCAACGTGCTGATTTTTAGTTATCAGGGCGGCAAAGGCTACTCGCGCATGTTCCCCGATTTGGCCAGCAACATCGGCGAAGACCCGGCAACGGGCTCGTCGGTCGCGCCACTGTGCGCGGCGCTGGGGTGGTGGCGGTTGCTCGATCAAAGCCGAACGTCGCTCGAAGTGCAGCAAGGTGTTGCGATGGGGCGCCCGTCGCTTCTCCACGCGCGTTTCTCCGTCGAAGGCACGTACGTGCAACAGATCGTCGTGGGCGGCGAATGTGTGCCGGTCTACGCGAGCGAGCTAGAACTCTAGGCGGGATATTCCGACAGCAGCGCGACATCGAAGCTGTTCCAGCTGCCGAGCATCGCGATGGTATTATTGGCCTCTTGCCGCGATTCGCGCACGAGAAATCCGACAGTTCGAACGCCGAGCGTAGCCGCCGCGCGCAGCGCGCGCGCGTCTTCTTCGCGGCGAATCTCACCGACGAACACGATCGGAATTTTGGAGCGGATGGCTTGCTCGACGAGATCGATCACCTTGCCGTCTTGCGGCGCGAGATGCGGGACGTGCTCGCGCGACAGCCGCGCCGATGCGGTCGAGCAGATCCACTCGCCTTCTTCAAAAGTGGCCGCGTGTACGATCGTGACCGAACGCTTGAGCGCATCATCCCGCAGCCGCTCCATCAGTGGAACGAGATTCGGAACGTTGATGCGGGTCGTCGGAAAAAGATCCCGATTCACGTCGGACATAGCTGCATCTTACACGCTTTGCGCGGCCGTGCCTACGCTGACGCTGGTCCGGATCGTTGTCGCCAGGCGTTCAATCGCCGGACGGCGCGGGACGAACGCGCGGTGAATCACGCGAATCGCGCGAGCCGACTCCGGTCCCTCCAGTGGCCGAAACGCAATCCGGGGGAAGCGCCCTTCGAAGTGCGTTCGCGCCAGGTGCGGAACGATCGTCATGCCGAGCCCCGCTTCGACCAAATTGAGCACGGTCTCGAGGCTGGTCGCGCTCAGATCGCTGCGCAGCCCGCTCCCGCGCGCCTGACCGCACAGTGCACGCGCCTGGTCCGATAGGCAGTGTCCGTCGGCGAGCAAGATCAGCGCAGACGGATCGAGGTCTTCGACACGGATGCTGCCGCGCGCGGCGAGCGGGTCGTTGGCCGGAAGCGCCAAGCTAAACGGCTCGTTGAAAAGTGCGATCTCGGAGAGATTGCCGTCGCGATGGTCGGTCGCGACCAGCGCGGCATCCAGCCGCCCTGCGTGGATCGACTCGAGCAGCCGGTGCGTCATGTCTTCCACCACGACCAGCGGCGCCAGCGGCAGTCGCGCTTGAAGCGGTCCGAGGACGCCCGGCAGCAGATAGGGCGCGAGCGTGGGGATGACACCCAAGCGAATCGGGCCAACCAGCGGATCGGCGCGCGTCTGGGCCACCTCCTCGATTCGCGCGACCGCTCCCAGGGCCAAGCGCGCTTGGTCCAAGATCAATTCGCCCGTGGGGGTGACGCGAATCGTGCGGCCATCACGCTCGAACAACTCGACGCCGAGTTCGGCCTCGAGCTTGCGGATCTGGGCGCTCAGGGTGGGCTGCGCGACGCCGCACTCCTCGGCGGCGCGGCTGAAGCTGCGCCGGCGTTCCAAGGCGAGAGCGTAGTGAAGGTCTTTGAAATTCATAGGCGAGCCAAATGGAAAGGGTATGTTCCATTGGCTTGGACTCTGCCATCTCCTGGCAAAAGGAAACAGCGGCCAGCTCAATCGAGCCGGCTGATCCGAGGTAACGTCCGCTACGGTAGGACGCTAGTTAGCGCGCCGCTCGCGCGTGCGCCGATCGGTACCTTGACGACGGTCAGGAGTTGTGGCGATGTTGATCACCCGGCGATCGCCGTTACGCCGCTCTGCCTTACGCTGTTCGTCCGTTTGCGTATTCGACATCCGGGCAGTATTAGACGGCGGTCGCCGAGCTACTTCAGTCGGAGGGAAGTATTTGGTCCTAGCGGTGCCAGCCGCGGCCCCATCCGCCGCCACCCCAGCCCCAGCCGAAGCCGAGCCCGATGCTATAGGCGGGATACGGATAGTAGGGATAGCCGTAGTAGCCGTAACCGTAGCCCGACACGATCCGATATGGCGTATCGATCTGGTCGGCGAGGAACGTCGAGCCGCTCGTCCGCCCATAGATCGTCACCGGATAACCGGGCTGCAGGCGGATGCCGGTCGGGTTGATGATCGTGCCTTGGTGCAGCGTCACGTTGTCGATGTAGCCGCGCACATCGCGTACATACATCGTATAGGTACCGTTGAAGCCTGAGACGGTCCCTTTGATCGTCTCGCCCTTGGCTACGGCGTAGCTCGGCATCGCGTCTTGCGCGAGTCCGATCGTCGGTGTGCCAAGTATTGTGATGGAAGCGGCCACTGCGGGGAGGATACGCAGGGCCTGTTTGACCCAGCTCTTCATAACGGTATGAGTATACCCGGTGAAACTGAGAAATCGATCAAATGAGCTAGCGCTCTCAGGAATTGCTCGGTCTGGTGGCGTAGCCTTTTCGGCGATGCACATACGTCCGACAAAAACGGTCCTGCTCTGTGGGCTCGCCGTGTTGCTTGCGCTGACCGTGGCCGGGTGCGGAGGCGCGCGCGCGCGTCATCACCGCGGAAGCGGTGCGGCGGCGGCGCAAATCCCGACCGCGACTGCCGCGCCGGCCACAGTGAAGCCGACGGCGCAGATCGCCGGGATCATCGCGCCATATCAGAACGTGGCGATCTCAAGTTCGCTCAGCGAACCGACCGACGTCGTTAACGTGATCCAGGGCGATCGGGTACACAAGGGCGAGGTGCTGGCGGTCCTCGATACGACCGACCTTGTCGCCAACTATAACGCGGATGAGCGCAACGCGGCGTCGGCTGACGCACGCGCGGTCCAGCAGAAGTATCAGGCGCAACTCAACCTGGGGCAAGGTAACTATAACGTCAGCGCCTCGCTCGCCGCGATGAACAACGCCAAGCTCGTGTACAATCAAGACAGCGAGCTGTATAAGAGCGGTTACGTCTCGGAATCAACACTTGAAGCGGCGCATGCCGGCTACGTGCAAGACCAGCAAACCTACAACACCGCAGTTCTCAACGCGCAAGTCAACGGTAACAATACGCAGGGTCTGCAGGCTGCCAGCGTCGCGTCGGCGATCGCCGATGCGCAGTCAGCGCACGCGCAAGCCGATCAAATCGAGGCGTCGATCGTCAAAGCTACGATCGTTTCGCCGGTCGACGGCGTGGTGGTCAATCGCAATCTCAATCCCGGCGAGTACCCCGGCTCGCGCACGATCTTCACCATCCAGCAACTCGACCCGGTGTATGCCGAGCTCAATGCGTCGTCATCGAACGTGTTCACGATGCAGCGCGGCGCGCTGGTGCAACTTGCGGTCGCCGGCGTGCCGAACGCGGCGAGCTATCAAGGCCGAGTCAGCGCGGTGCTTGGGCAAGTTGAGCCGGGGTCGACAAACTTCACGGTCGAAGTCATCGCTGCGAATCCTGGTGATAGGTTGCAGTCCGGTATGGCGGTAACCGGTACGATCAACCTTCCGGAGGTCAGCGGCACCGGCATTCCGACCGCCGCGTTCCTCGACGACTCGCACACCACCATTATGATCGTCGATGAAAACGGCGATGCCAAACAGCAGAGCGTCAAAGAGGTTGGCAGCGACGGCAAAACCTCGATCGTAACCGGCATCGCGAATGGCACGAAGCTGGTTTCGAATGGGCAGCTCGGCGTCACCGCCGGCCAGCAAGTCGTGAACAACAATCCGTCGGGCTCACCCGGCGCTTCGCCGTCGCCGGGACCTTCGAAGCAACCCTAATGTGGCTTACCCGGCTCTGCGTTCAGCGGCCGACGATCGTCTTCGTGATGCTCGCGCTGATCGCCGTCATCGGCACCTTTGCGGTGCTGACGATCACGCAACAGCAGTTTCCAAATGTGGACGTCCCGGTCGTCGGCGTGCGCGCCAGTTATCCGGGCGGATCGACAACGGAGATTCGCGATGCGATCGTGCGCCCGCTCGAAGACGCGATCGCGGGCGCGCCGGATCTCTCCTACATTAATACGACGGTTCAGCAGGGCCAGGCGTCCATCACTGCGAGCTTCGATCTCTCGTCCAACCAGACGACGGATCTCGTGCAGGTGCAGCGCCGCGTGATGATCGCGCAGTCGCAACTGCCGAGCGACATGCCGGCGCCGACCGTCGGCACCTTCGACCCGGCGCAGACGACGATTCTCACCGTCGGTTTGAGTTCGAGCGCACTGAGTCCCGGCCAAATGTCGGCGATTGTCAGCAACGATATCGTGCCGGCGATCGAACAGGTCGACGGGGTGTCGAACGTCAACGCCAACGGCGCGGTTACGCCGGCGTTCGAGGTGCAAGTCAATCCGAACCAGCTAACGTCGGCAGGCTATACGCTCAGCGATATCATCAGTACGATCCAGAACAACAACAATCGCGAGCCCGGCGGTATCGCCTACCTGCCGAATCACGAGACGACCATCGATGTGCGCGGCGATCTCACGACCGCTTCGTCGGTTGAGAACCTGCTGATCTCCGCAGCCTCGTCGTATACAACGTCATTTGGCAATGCAAGCTACAGCGAGCCGGTTGCGGCCGGTGTACCGGGCGGGGTGTCGGCCGCATCCTCGAGTGAAAGCAGCGCCACAGCTGCGAGCAATTCGTCGAGCAGCACGTCGCTTGCAAGCGCGGCGACGGCATCGCCCGCCCCCGCGAGTTCGTCATCAGCGTCTTCCTCGAGTAGCACGACGACCGCGACCGCCGTCACACCGGCGCCAAACCTTTCGCTTCCGGCGCAGTCGACGCAGCCTTTGCCCTCGAGCGTTCCCGCGCCGTATCAAGCGTTGACTGCCACGCAATACGCAACCGTCGGTTCTACCAGCGTCTCCAATGCATCGCCCGGCGGCGGTGGCTATTCCGGGCCGTCGCTCTCGAACGTGAACGCCTGGACGTACGCACCGCGTCAGATGCGGATGTCCGACGTCGCAAACGTCGTCGACAGTTTCGAGCCCCAGCGCCAGTACAGCTACGTCGGCACGATTCCGACGATCTCGCTCGGCATTCAAAAATCAACCGGCGCAAGCGAAGTCGTAGCAGCGGATAACGTGCTCAAAGCACTACCGGGCATCGAGAAGCAGTACCCGCAGATCCAGTTCCAAATTCTCAATAATCAGGCAGCCTATACTGAAGACCAGATCTTCGGCGTGGTGCGAACGCTCTCAGAAGCGATCTTTATCACGGCGATCGTGATGCTGTTCTTCCTGCGCTCGTGGCGCAACGCCATCGTGATTCTTGTCGCGATACCCTCGTCACTCGGTGTGACGCTGGGGCTCATGCGAGCCTTTAATATGTCGATCGATACCATCTCGCTCCTCGCGATGACGTTGATCATCGGTATCTTGGTCGACGACTCGATCGTCGTCTTGGAAAATATCGAACGCCACCATGCGAGCGGCGAGGAGCCGCGGGACGCCGCGATCAAGGGCCGTACGCAGATCGGTCCGGCCGCCATCGTAATCACCCTCGTTGACGTCGTCGTGTTCTTGCCGATCGCATTCTTGCCTGGACAGGTCGGGCGGTTTCTCTCGGAGTTCGCGCTGGTCGTCGTGACCGCGACGCTAACGTCGCTGTTCATCTCGTTTACCGTCACGCCGTCGCTGGCCGGCAATTGGTCGCTGCTCTCGAAGTGGAAGGCACCGAAACTCATCGATGCCTTCACGGACTTTTTTGAACGGACGCGACTGTGGTATGCGCACACCGTGCTGCCGTGGGCCCTGAACCGGCCGCGCTTGGTTGTGATCGCGTCGTTCGCCGCAGTCCTCGCGGCGATGCTGCTCATTCCGCTCCATATAATCGGGTTCGAATTCATGCCGCCGGTCGATCGCGGCGAGGTCTTCGTGCAGCTCACCTATCCGACCGGAACGCCGCTGGCGTTCGTTAACGGAAAGATCAGCGCGCTGACCAAGGCGCTGGCGAAGATTCGCGACGTGCAATCGCAGACCGCGCTTGCCGGAGGGACGCAGAGCGGCTTCGGCGGCACCATCAATCAGGGCAGCGTCGGGCAAGTCCACGTCTTTTTGCAAGACGATCACAGCGGCACAACCGATCAATGGGCCACGCGATTCGGCGCGATGGCTGCGAAGATTGCGCCGGGCGCGAAAATCGTCTCGGTGGCGGCGACCGGAATCGGCGGCGGCAGCACGCAGCAGATTGACTATCTCGTCACCTCGAACGATGACGCGCCGGAAAAGTACGTGCCCCAAGTAATAACGGCGCTTCAGAATACGCCGGGCGCCATTGCCGTCAACAGCTCGGCACTGCAGCTTGCGCCGCAAGTCGACATCGATTTCGATCGCGATCGCGCGCGGGCGTTCAACATCAATATTGGGACGGCCGCTTCGGCGATCCGCGCGGCATTCGGGGGCACGCTGGCCGCGCAAATCCAGACCTCACACGGGATCAAGTACGTCCAAGTGCTCTACCCGCAGAGTTACCAGACGTCGATCGCGATGCTGCTCGCGCTGCCCTTGCGCACCAGCGGTGGAGCGATCATTCACTTGGTCGACATCGCCAAACTGGTCGAGGATCCGTCCGAAGCGCTGATGACGCGGACGAACCGCGAAACCGTGGTACACGTCCAGGCGAATCTCTCCCCCGGCGCCGCGCTCTCGACGGTGCAGGATCAATTCCTGAAGAACCTCGCGGCGCAGAAATTACCCGACACGGTTCAGGTGAAGCCGAACGTGGGTGGAAACCAGCAGAATCTTTCTGACACCGTCCTGGGCTTGGGGGCGGGGCTGCTCCTCTCGTTCGCGCTGGTGTATCTCCTGATGCTTGCGCTCTACAACAGCTATCGCTTACCGTTCATCATCATGTTCGCCGTGCCGGTGGCCACGGTCGGCGCGCTCACGTCGCTCGCGATTACGCGTCTTAACCTCAATCTTTACTCGCTCATCGGCACGGTGTTGCTGGTCGGGTTGGCCTCGAAGAACGGGATTTTGCTAGTGGACTTTGCCAACCATATGGTGGAGAACGGAATGGATCGAGTGAGTGCCATGGTCGAAAGCGCGAAGGAACGTTTCCGGCCGATCATCATGACGACGTGCGCAATGATCGCGGGCATGACACCGATCGCGCTCGCACTCGATCCCGGCGGCGCGCAGCGCCAGGCGCTCGGCGTGGTGGTGATCGGCGGTTTGATTAGTTCGCTGCTTTTGACGCTCGTACTCGTGCCGGTCATCTTCATGTGGCTTGGGCCGACCCCAACCGCAAAGGAGGCGGAAGCAGCATGAAGTTCACCCGGCTTTTCGTCGAGCGGCCGACGCTCGTTACCGTCTTCCTTGCACTGGTCATTATCGCCGGTACGATTTCCGGCTTCCATTTGGTCAAGCAGCAACTGCCAAATTATGACGTGCCGTCGATTCAGGTGTTGCTCACCTACAACGGTGCCTCGACCACCGAGATGCGCGACGCGATCGTCCGGCCGCTCGAAGATCAAATCGCCGGCGCGCCGGACCTGAGCTACGTCGAGACCTCGATCGAACCAGGCCAGGCATCGATCGTCGCGGTCTTTTCGTTGAGCTCGGATGAAAACACCGATCTCGTGCAGGTACAAGGGCGCGTGCAGAACTCGCTGCATCAGCTGCCCAACGACCTGCCGACGCCGCAGATCTCGATCTACAATCCGTCGGAAGCGGTGGTCGTCTCGCTGGCCGCCTCGTCGACGAGCTACTCGCTGGGTCAACTCTCGGCGATCGTCACCAACGACGTCGTACCGGCCATCGAGCAAGTGCCGGGCGTTTCGTACGTGCAAGAGAACGGCGACGTCACGGCCTCGATTCAAGTTAACGTCGACCCGCAAAAGATCTCGGCATCGGGCTTTACGCTGACCGACGTCATCAATGCGATCGCGAACAATAACGTGCGCGCACCGGGTGGTATCGTCTACGAACCCAATCGCGAGACCAATCTCGACATTCGTGGCGATGTGCAGGACGTGCCGACTGTCGCCAATCTGCTGGTCGGCAACTCGACCACCGCGACGACCAGCACCTCGAGCTCCTCGAGTGTCTATCCCTGGACGGCTACGTCGCGTCTCTGGCGCATCTCCGACGTCGCTAACGTGCAGGATGCCTACGAAACGCAGCGCGTCTATGCCTACACGAACGGCACACCGGCGATCGAACTCGACGTGCAAAAAGCGGCGGGCTCGAGCGAAGTCACGGCCTCGAACGCGGTGATCGCGCAGCTTCCGCGCTTGGAGCAGCAGTATCCGCAGATCAAATTCTCGGTCCTCAACGTGCAGTCGACCTACACCCAGGACCTGCTCACCGGCGTCACCCGCACGCTGATCGAAGGCATCATCATCACCGCAATCGTGATGCTGTTCTTCCTGCGCTCGTGGCGCAAAGCCGTCGTGGTGATGATCGCCGTGCCGGCGTCGTTCCTGGTGACTCTCGCGGCGATGAACGTCCTGGGCTTCACCCTCGATACCGTGTCGCTGCTCGGCATGACATTGATGATCGGCATCCTGGTCGACGACTCGATCGTGGTCCTCGAAAATATATCGCGCCATCAAGAAGAAGGCGAGAAGCCCAAGGAAGCCGCGATCAACGGCATCTCCGAGATCGGCATCGCAACGATCGTGATTACGCTCGTGATCGTGGTCGTCTTTCTGCCGCTCTCGTTCTTGCCGGGAACAGTCGGGCTGTTCTTGCGCGAGTTCGGGCTGGTGGTAACCGTCGCGACGCTCACGTCGCTGTTCGTCTCGTTTGCGGTGACGCCGGCGCTCTCCGGACGTTGGGCGCTCTTTTCAACCTGGCGGCCGTGGGGCGTGATCGATCGCTTCACCGAATGGTTCGACGGCGTACGCAACTGGTACGCGCAGACCGCGCTCACCTGGGGGCTTGAGAATCGCGCGCTGGTGGTCTGGGTTGCGTTCGGCAGTCTCGTCGCAGCTATTCTGCTGGTTCCGCTTGGCATCGTCGGCTTCGAATACTACCCGCCGGTCGATCGCGGCGAGTTGTTCATCAACATCAACTATCCGACAGGCACGCCGCTCACCTCGGTGACAAATGCGGTGCGCCAGGCGGAGCAGATCGTGCTCAAGGTGCCCGACTTGCAGTCGGAGACCTCAATCGCAGGCGCGTACGAAGGCGCGCTCACCGGCTACATCAACAACGGCGCGGTCGGGCAGATCCACATCTTCTTGAAGACCGGCCGGCACAACTCGACGCAATACTGGTCGCAGCGGATCGCGAGTCAGATTCAAGACGCATTGCCGGGCGCGCAAGTAACCGGCGTGCCGTCGACCGATCCGTCGGGCGGCATCTCGCAGCCGATCGGCTACGTGATCGAGAGTGCGACAGCCGATCCGACCGATGCAGCGACACAAGCCTATGCCGCATTGGTAAAGACGCCGGGCGTGATCGACGCCACCACCTCGAACGCGCTGGAATCGCCGCAGATCGAAGTTAACTTCAATCGCAACGCCGCCCGTGCGCTCGACGCCAGCATCGGCACCGCATCGACCGCGGTGCGCGCGGCCTACGGTGGCTACACCGCAACGCAGTTTACCGGTCCTGACGGCCTCAAAGACGTGCAAGTGATCTACGAGGAGAAGGATCTCAACAATCTCACCGGCATCTCGTCGATTTTGATTCGCGCCAATAATGGCTCGATCATCACCGTGGGCGACATCGTCGACCTACAGCAAACGCCGGCGCCCCCGCTGATCATCCGCTTGGAGCGCCGCAACGTGGTGCTGATCGGCGCCAACGTTGCGCCGGGTGCGACGCTCTCGAACGTCATCCGTGACTACGAGAAGCGCTTGCGCGCGCTGCACCTGCCGGCCGACATCACGGTCGCTCCGGTCGCCGGCGGTAATCAAGAGCAGGTCACCGACACGACCTACGAGATGAGCATCTCGCTGCTGCTCTCGATACTGCTCGTTTACCTCTTGATGGTCGCGCTGTACAACGGCTATGTGACACCGTTCATCGTCATGTTCACTGTGCCGGTCGCGGTGGTGGGTGCGCTCGGCGCGCTCGCGATCACTCGTCAGACACTGAATCTGTTCTCGCTCATCGGCGCGATCATGCTGGTCGGTCTGGTGGCGAAGAACGGCATCTTGCTCGTCGACTTCGCGAATCAACTACGGGATCGCGGGCTTTCGAAACTCGACGCGATCGTCGAGAGCGCGCACCACCGGTTCCGGCCGATTGTGATGACCACGTTCGCGATGATCGCCGGCATGCTACCGCTCGCGCTCGCGCTCGATCCGGGATCACAAGCGGAGCGTCCGCTCGGGATCGTAGTCATCGGCGGCCTCTCGAGCTCGCTTGTGCTCACGTTGCTTTTGATTCCGATCATGTACTTGCGCTTCGCGCCCGAGGACAAGAAAGATGAAGCGGTGGTGCGCCGGCCAGGTCCCGTTCCGGATTCGCCGTTGCAGGTGTAGCGCTAGAACAACGTCTCTTGCACGGGGTCGTTGTCGATGAGGACGCTCGGATCGTCGTAGCGGGCGTCATTTAATCGCATCGAGACGTCGCGCGCTTGCATGCCCCCCGGATCAAACGGTTGCAGCAACGGGCGCGCAGCATCGGGCGCGAGGTCTTGCTCTTTCAGCCATGCGTCGAGTTGGTCGTCGCGTAGGATCGCGGGCATGCGGTCGTGCACGCGCGCAACGAGGGCGTTCGGATCGCAGGTCACGATTGCACACGGGCACGATCCCTCGGTCACCGGTTGCCAGATGCCGGCGAAAGCGAAGGGCCGTTCATCTTTCATCGTATAGTAGACCGGCTTGCGCCCGCGCCACTCGTAGAATCCGTCGGCAAAGATGATGCATCGAAACGCGAGCGGTCGCGCGGTGATGGTCTCGGCGCGGGCGTTGATGCGCCCGTCGATGCCCCAGTGCAGCGGCTCAACATCATTGCGGCCGTCGTTGCGAACGCCGAGAACCGCTTGTGTCGGCGCAACGTTGAAGCGGGGGAGGCGGTATTCGCTGAACTCTTCGAAGCGATACCGCGGATACGCGGCGCGGATGCGCAGGGGATCGGTTAGGGTAAAACGTCCGCACATGCCCCTCGTCGATTGGAGCGTAGATGAAAATTCACCTGGGTCCAAGGCTATGGGGTGTAGAAGCGCCCGAAATGATGCTAAAGAACGCCGCGCAGCGCTGGGCGCTCGTCGCGCTCGGTTTGTCCGCAGCGTTCGCGTGGCGGGCAGACGCCACCGGCGAGCGCACCTTGCAGAATCTCCACGGCAGCGTGAGTTACATCACCGGTGACGGGGTGCCGGCCCACGACCTTGCGCCCTCGGCGTCAACCGTCATTGCCGATGAGGATGTCGCCCGCACCGGGGCCGCTTCGATGGCGTCGATCGTACTAGGCGATTCGTCGCAGATTCTCATGGCCAGCAACAGTGTGCTCAAGCTCGACACCTTTTCGCAAGCGGACATCGCGCACGCGCATTTCGTGATATTCGAGGGGAAAATGCGGTTTCGCGTGCTCCATCCGGCCGGAGCCCACGCCGATTATACCTTTACGACGCCGACGGGACAGATCGGCGTGCGCGGAACGGAAGGTGATATCGCGGTCGATCCGTTCGACGGAGTGCGCATGAACGTGTACCATCTTTCCGATCCGGCATTACCGGTGCACGTGACGATGATCGACGGCTCGAGCTATGATATCCCCGGTGGCCAGAAGATTTGGATGCGCTGGATCTCCGGTAAACTTGTCGCACGCGTGACGGCGCTTTCTAAAGACGAGCTGAACCGCTTCTCGGAGCTCGGTAGTCCGGCCGTCATTGATGGCGGTCCGCCGAAATAAAATCGGCGATGCAATCGCTGCGTGTCATCACCTGCAACGTGAACGGCATTCGCTCGGCGGCGCGCAAGGGCTTCTTCGCCTGGGCTGCGGCCGAGAACGCTGACGTGATCTGCCTGCAAGAAACGCGCGCGCAAGAACACCAGCTGCCGCTCGAAGCCGGGCAGCTCGCCGGCATGCATTCGTTTTACGTCGATGCCCAGCGCCGCGGCTACAGCGGCGTTGCGCTCTACACGCGCCGCGAACCCGACGCCGTCGTTCGCGGATTCGGCTGGCCCGACATAGATGCGGAAGGGCGATACGTGCAAGCCGATTTCGGCTCGCTCTCGATCGCAAGCGTCTACGTGCCGTCGGGCACGTCAGGGCCGGCGCGGCAGGCGGTGAAGATGGATTTTCTCGAGCGATTCTTGATCATGCTCGCGGGTCTGCGCAAATCCGGGCGATCCTACATTATCTGTGGTGATTACAACATCGCACATACGGCGATCGACACGTTCGACCCGGTGCGAAACGCCCATGTCACCGGCTTTTTCCCCGAAGAGCGCGCCTGGATGGATGCGCTGATCGACGGCGCGGGCTGGGTCGACGCGTTTCGCGTCGTGAACGCCGAGCCAAAGCAGTATACGTGGTGGCCGGGCTGGCCGAAAGCCTATCCTAACAATCTTGGGTGGCGGATCGACTACGAGATGATCACGCCCGACCTGCGCAACTCTGTGCGCTCTGCTTCGATTTATAAAGGTGAGCGCTTCAGCGACCATGCGTCCGTCACAATTGATTACGAGTTATCGGGGGTATAACCGCGCCATGGCTACACAATTCGCACTCGAGCCGTCCGTCTACGTCCCGCTTGCAATCGGCTTTTTTGGGCTCGCGACCGGCTACTTCATTTTCGGCGGCCAAGAACTCTTCGGATGGCCGCGTTCCTCTCCGGAAGTCGATCGTAGCATGGGGCTATGGGGAATTTGGATGCCCGGCTTCATGCAACTCATCGCCGGCACGTACATCTTCGTCGGCTTGACTTGGTTCCAGGTCTTCAAAGGCGCGCCACTCTACATGGCGGGCCTTGCATTTACCGCATATGGCGTGCACTGGTTCGCGCTTGCCGGACGCCGCTTAGTCGCGGGCGCCGCCGAGCCCGACGCATGGATGACCATTGCGTACACGCTGATCTCGCTGTTGGGTCTGCTGGTCTTTTGGTCGGCCGGTGACATTCCGGTGGCGCTGATTTTCCTCGGTCTCGTGCTGGTGTACATCTCGGAGGGCTTGGAACGCTTCGGTGTTATAGGCTCGTCGAAGCCACTGGGCTTTTTCCACGTCGTTACCGGCATCTGGCTGATGTACTGCACCTACGCGGCAACGTTCAACTTCGCGCTCGGCGCGCATTGGTGGCTCTAGCTCAATCGTGCGCGCGATGGTACTCGAGAAGCCCGCGCCGATCGAGACAAATCCCCTTCGGCTCATGGATATCGAGCCGCCGCTGCCGGCGAGCGACGAGCTATTGGTTCGGATTCGCGTCTGCGGCGTCTGCCGTACCGACTTACACGTGACCGAGGGCGACCTGCTGCCCAAACATCGCACGATCGTTCCCGGTCACGAGATCGTCGGCGTCGTCGAACAAGCCGGCGCATCGTGCACGCGTTTCCGGCCCGGCGATCGCGTTGGCATCGCCTGGCTGCGCGAAACCGACGGCACGTGCAAATTCTGCCGGCGCGAGCGCGAAAACCTTTGCCCGAATGCGCGCTTCACCGGTTGGGATCACAACGGCGGCTATGCCGAGTTCGCAACCGTGCGCGAAGCGTACGCCTATGCACTTCCCGAGAACATCGGCGATGAAGCGGCGGCGCCGCTGCTGTGCGCGGGCATCATCGGCTTTCGCGCGATCAAACGCGCAAACGTGCAGCCGGGGATGGCCGTCGGGCTCTACGGCTTCGGCGGATCGGCGCATTTGGTACTCCAAGTCCTCAAGCATTGGGACTGTACCGTCTACGTGATGAGTCGCGCCGGCATTCACCGCGATCTTGCAAGCGATCTGGGCGCTGACTGGATCGGCGAAGCCAGCGATGCGCCGCCGGGATTGCTCGATGCGGCGATCATGTTCGCGCCGGCTGGAGAACTCGTGCCGCCTGCGCTGCGCGCGCTCGATCGCGGCGGTGTGCTGGCGGTCGCCGGAATCTACCTTACCGACATTCCATCGCTCAACTACGAGCGCGAGCTCTTCTACGAGCGTGAGTTGCGTAGTGTCACTGCTAACACGCGCGCGGACGGCGAAGAGTTCTTACGCATTGCGGGCGAGATTCCGATCAAGAGCTTCACCGTGCCGATGGCGCTCGAGGATGCGAACCGCGCGCTCTCGATGCTCAAGCACGACGAGTTGCGCGGTGCCGCCGTGCTGCACGTGTAAAGACAGCTTTACCTTAAGAAAGCCATAATCCCGAGGAAATTCGGCGAATGCGATACTAACGGAGCCAAGTCTCCGAAAGTCATGCGGTGATTAAAAGCGTTTCAACTGTTCCTGATCGGCCCTGGACGGCAGCCTCGGTGCTCATCGAGTGCGACGCTATTCACGCGAGTCTCCCGTGCGCGGAGGTGCTGCGCCGTTTTAGTCTTTCTGACGCGCCTCCCGCGTTTCCGATTATCCACAACGATCAATTCGGGCTAATCGAGCGAAGCCGCTTAGCGTCCGCGCTTTCACACCAATTCGGGCGGGCGTTGTACGACCGGCGCCCGATCTCGGCGCTCATGGACGAAGATCCACTCATCGTCGACATCAGCGCCACGATCCATGAACTCGGCGAAGCGGTCTCGGATCGCGGGCACACCGCACTCGCTGAGCCGTTTCTCATCGTTGACGCGGGGACACTTCGCGGGATTGGTTTGGGCGTCGAGTTGGTGCGCGAGATTGCCGAACACGCGCAGTGGGCGCTGCTGCAACTCAAACTCGCGCACGAGTCATTGGTTCGTTCCGAGAAACTAGCGTCGCTCGGAAGGCTGGTCAGCGGCATTGCGCACGAGATCAACACGCCGATCGGCATCACCCTCACCGCTGCGGCCCAGTTTTCGGACATGGTCGCGGATCTGAATGAGCGCTTCGAGCACGGAGCGCTCGGCCGCGCCGACTTCGAACGATTCGTGCGAGCCGCGAACGAAACGTCACGGCTGGTCACGGCCAACGCCGAGCGCGCCGCCGAGCTGATGACGAGCTTCACGCAGGTGGCCGTGGATCAGGCACGCGAGGAGCGCCGTGTGTTCGTGCTCGGCTCGTATCTGCGCGACGTACTCCGCAGCCTGCGGCCGCAACTCAAGAAGGCGGTGCCACATCGCATCGACATCGAGTGCGACGAGGAGCTGGTGATCGACGGCTACCCGGGCGCGCTTTCGCAGATCATCGCGAATCTGGTGACCAACGCGCTCTTTCACGCCTACGTCGACAGGCCGGGGACGATTCGAATCACGGCGCGCCAGATCGGCGAGAATGTCGAGTTTACGTTTGCCGACGACGGGAGCGGCATTGCACACGAACTGCACGAGCGCGTGTTCGAGCCGTTCTTTACCACGGCGCGAAATACCGGCGCGAGCGGCCTCGGGCTGAGCATCGTGCATAACATCGTGGTGGCGACGCTGCATGGCACGATCGAGATGACGAGCGTGCCCGGGAAGGGCACCTGCTTCACACTCGTATTCCCACGCAACACGCCGGAGGCGTGACGACTCGGCTAGACCGTCGCTTGTTGGGGTAAGGACTAGCGAATGAGTCTTGCGGCAGACCTCGACGTTCCACACCGGGTTGTGCGCTGGGCGAAGTCGCTTGGCCCCGGTTTAATCACCGGTGCGGCCGACGACGACCCCTCGGGCATCGCGACCTACTCGATCACCGGCGCGTCCACCGGCCTTTCGATGCTCTGGACGGCGCTCATCACCACGCCGATGATGGCGGTGCTCGACGGCACGTGCGCACGCATCGGCGTTGCGACCGGCAAGGGACTGATGGCATCGCTCGCGGGCAGCATGCCGCGATCGCTCGCCATTGCGCTGGCGATCCTGATTGGCCTCGCCAATACCTTCAACATCGGTGCCGATCTCGACGCGATGGCGGCGGCTGCGCACATGTTGCTGCGCTTGCCGCAGGAACTATGGCTCGTCTTCTTCGCGGCCGTCGTGATCGTGGTCGAGGTGTTTTTCTCGTATCGGCGTTTTGCCGACGTGATGAAATGGCTGTGCGTCTCACTCTTCGCCTACATCATCACGGCATTCATCGTGCACCCCCATTGGCCGACGGTGTTGCTGAGCGCCGTCGTTCCGCAGATTCGGCTGAACGCCGCATGGCTCACGACGCTCACTGCGACGCTTGGAACCACGATCACGCCGTACCTGTTCTTCTGGCAAACATCGATGACAGCGGAAGAACACCAAGCGCGCACCAAAGATCCGACGATGGAAACGCGCACGATAAGCGAGATTCACGGGGATGCCAATACCGGCTCCATCCTCTCCAATCTCGTGATGTTCTTCATTATCGTTACGACCGCGTCGACGCTTGGCGCCCACGGTTCGACCAATATTGCAACCGCGCAGCAGGCAGCGGAAGCGCTGCGGCCGCTGGCCGGCAACTTCGCCTACGCGCTCTTCACGCTCGGGATCGTGGGTACGGGGTTACTCGCCGTGCCGGTGCTCGCCGGTGCGTCGGCGTACATGTTTGCCGAACTCTTCGGTCTGCGCCAGGGGCTCGAGAAGAAGCCGTGGCGCGCGCAAGGCTTCTACGGTATTATCGCGCTGGGCGTGATTGCCGGCATGATCATGGGCCTCGTGCATATCGACCCGATCAAAGCGCTATTCTGGTCGGCGGTCTTCAACGGCGTCGCAGCCGTGCCGTTGATCTATGCGATCATCCGGATCGCATCGGACCGCAAGCTACTCAAAGACCTGGTCGTATCGAAGATCGCGCGGGTCTGGCTGTGGCTTGCGTTCGCCCTGATGCTCCTCAGCGCAGCCGGAATGGTCGCGTCGTGGTTCATCCACTCGTGAGCGTCGACGTCACGCTGATCGGTACGGAGCGCAGCGCGTTGCTGATCGGGCACGAGGCTTCGGCTTGTTTGGCATACGTGTCGAACTCGGCTGCGCTGATGCCGGGAACGACGCCGCTAATCGCCAGCTCGATCTTGGGCACTTTGTAGCCTTCGCCGGCACGTTCGAGATGGACGGTTGCGGTCGTATCGAGCGACGTCGGTGCATGGCCGGCGCGCGTGAGCACGGCGCTGGTTGCCATCGTGAAGCACGCCGCATGTGATGCGGCGAGCAACTCCTCGGGATTGGTGCCGGGATCGCCGGAGAAACGCGTGCCGAACGAATAGGAAGCTGAGACTTTGCCGCTCGCGGTCGTGATGTCGCCGTGGCCTTTGGCGACGTCGCCGACCCATTTGACGTTGGCGGTGCGTGCAATCTGATCTTGTGCCATACCCGTCCCGACCCACGGGTTTCGGCTACGGTTGCGCCTGCTTGAGTCTCCATGCCCAGGCTGACACGACCGCAAAAGTGAGCGCCGCCGCGATCAGCGCGGCGGGCACGCCGAGCTTGAAGATCAGCACGGCGCCGACGAGTGCGCCGCCAAACATGAGCACGACCGCGGTGACACGCCGGCGCACCCGCGTGTTGGTACCTCCGGCAATTGGCAAGTCCATCGCGATGCCGGCGAGCGTCTGCGTTATGACGGTCGTGGTAATGTCCGCAACCGCCAAGCTACGCGCGACGGCGGTTTGCAGCCCCATCGAAACGGCGAGCACGGCGGTAATCGCATAGGCGATACCACCGCTCAAGCCAAAGCGCCACGCAGCGGCGGCTGCCCCCAGCATGAGGAAAATCTCGACGAAGGTCATCTCCGAGATGAGGTGTGGCCCGCTCTCACCGTGACGCCGGCTGAGCCGGCCGCCGACGATGCCACCGATCATGAATGCCGCGACTGCGATAAACGAGCCTATCAGTGAAATACTCTTGGTGCCGCCGACGGCAAAGCCGAGCAGCACGACATTGCCGGTCATGTTGGCGACGAAGACTTGCCCCAGCGTCAAAAAGCTGAGCGCGTCAGCTAGCCCGGAAACGAAGGTGAGGCCGAAGAGCAGTGGCATCAGCCGGTAGTCGTCGTCTTGCCTCAGTGAATCGCTCCCTCGCGAGCTTGCAGCGGCCGGCCGTCGCGTCCGCTGCGCTGCGCGACGATCTCGGCGAGAATGGAGATCGCCGTTTCCGCAGTGGTTGTGCCGCCGATATCGAGTCCGACCGGCCCGCGAATACGGGCGATCGCGGCGTCATCGAAGCCCTCGGCGCGCAACGCCGCGCGGCGTGAGGCTTGCGCGCGCCGGCTACCCAACAGGCCAATATACGGCGCGTCGGAACGCAACGCGCAACGCAGCGCGGGGAGATCGAACTTCGGATCGTGCGAAAGTACGACGATCGCCGTCTGCGACGAGAGTGCGAGCGGGAGATAATCGTCGGGCCACGCCCGCACGATAGCGTGCGCATCGGGAAGGCGCGCTTCGGTCGCGAAGGCCGGCCGCGGATCGACCACGGTCACCCGCACATCCATCCGGCTTGCGATTGCCGCAAGATCGGCGGCGAGCGACGTCGCGCCGATCAGGATCAGCTGGTTCTTTGCCGGGAAGAGATGCTTGAACGCGCCGATCGACAGTGTGACGGCACGTTCGCCCGCGTCAATCGCGCGTGCATCGGTGGCAAACGCGGGGTCGGGGCGCCAAATCAACAGGCGCATCACTGCGCCGCAGGCGGTTCCGCCGGCGAGTTCGTCGTCGCTCTCGAGGTTTACGTCGAGCGGGCGCAAGACGCCGTCGACAAGCGTGCGCTGCGCGCTCTCGATGATCTCGCTCTCGTAGCAACCCGCACCGATATTGCCGACGATGCGCCCATCGGCGGCGACGGCGATTGTGGTTCCGATCGGCGCCGTCTTTGCGGCGCGAAGTTCGACCAGCGTCGCGAGGGCGCAGGGGACGCCGTCGTCGAGCCACTGCGCGACCGTCGCGAAGATCTCACGCATCGGCGAGCGTCCGCCACGACGAGAGCGAGGTGAGGTACGGGAGCGCGGTCTGCATCCCGCGCGACTCCGGCGTAAAGCCGGGTTCGGCGGCGTGCGGGTTCACCCAAGCCACCGCGGCGCTGCGCCGCGAGAGTTCGCGCATGGCGTGCTCGAGCTGGTCGAGATCGCCGACGTCGAGTCCGTCGCTTACCACAATTACCAGCGTATGATCGTCGAGCCGTGACGAAAAGTTGCGTACGAACGCGTTGAGGCTTACCCCGATGCGCGTTCCGCCACCCCACGCGTCGCCGAAATCCGCAAGCGGCTCGCCGAGCCGGTTGCGCCGCAGGTCGCGCGTGATCTCGCGCAATCCCGTGCTAAAGACGAAGGCGCTCGCGCGCAGCGTACGGTGCAACAGCGCGTGTGCGACCTGGAGCGCGGCCGGAGCATGCTCGCTCATCGAACGGCTTGCGTCGATGAGGATCACGAAGCGCGGATTGCGCAGCGGATATCCGCGCCGGCGTAGCGCGACGATTTCGCCGCCGGTCTGCATGCCAGCCCGCAGCGTGCGGCGCAGATCGAGCTTCGCGCCGCGCGGCTGCGGCCGTAAACGGCGTGCGCGGCCGAGTCGTAGTCGCACGATCAACCGCCGCACCAGCGCATCGGCGTTGTCGTAGCCCTCGCGTGAGATCGGCGGCGGTGGCGCGGCACTTTCGATGGGACTGTAGCGCGCCTGTAGGTTCTGCCAACGTTCGGCGGCACTTTCATCTTGGAGCCGATACGACGAGTGCCGCTCCGGCGGCGGTTCCTCTCCGCCGTCCGGCCGCGAACGGCGCGCGTGCTTCGGCTGCGGGACGCCGGTCGCGCCGCTGTCGAAAAAGTCGTCGAAGACCGAATCGAAGGTTGCGATCTCCTCCGGCGATGAGCAGCACACGGCGCGTAACGCGGCACGCAATCGTCCGCGTTCGCGAATGCCGATGGCTTCGGTCGCGCGCAAGGCGTCATGGACTTCGGCTCGACCGAGTCTGAACTCGTGCTCGTCGCGTAGGAGCTGACAAAACTCGAGCGTTGCGCTAGCAAGATCCGCCACAGCTAATGCGCCTTGACGGTACCGAGTCCGTAATCCGGTTCGGGCAGCACGGTTCGGGTTGCAAGCAGCGAGCGCAAGAGCTCCCAGTCCTCTTGCACTTTGAGGATGCAGCCCATCGTCGCTTCAAGCGTTGCCGGATCGAGCGCGTCGCGATGCAACCGCACGAGTGCAAGCGCCCAGTCCAAGCTCTCGGCCGTACCAGGAACCTTTTGGAACGGTTGCGCGCGCAACCACTCCATGAAGCGAGCGATCTCGCTCGCAAGGTGCGCGTTGATCCCGGGCAAGCGCGCCTCGATGATCGCCACCTCGCGTTCAAACGGCGGGTAGTCGATGCAGAGGTACAGGCATCGCCGCCGCAACGCGTCGGAGAGGTCGCGCGAACGATTTGAGGTGATAATCACCGCCGGCCGTTCCTTGGCCACAATCGTCCCAATCTCAGGAATCGTCACCTGAAATTCGCCAAGCACCTCGAGCAGAAACGCTTCGAACGCCTCGTCGGCGCGATCGATTTCGTCGATGAGCAGCACCGGCGCGCGATCCTGTACGATCGCCTCGAGCAGCGGACGGCGCAAGAGAAATTGCTCGCTGAAGATCTGTGCTTCACGTGTTTGCACTGAATCATGCGTGCCTTCGGTAACGCGCAGGTGCAGAAGCTGCTTGGGATAGTTCCACTCGTAGAGCGCGCTCGAAGCATCGAGTCCCTCGTAGCATTGCAGCCGGATCAGCGACGTGCCCAGCACGTCGGCGAGCACTTTGGCACTCTCGGTTTTCCCAATACCTGCGGGCCCCTCGATCAAGAGCGGCTTTTGCAGCGCGAGCATCAACTCGAAGGTCGTAGCAAAATCGTCATCGGCAATGTAGCCGCGCGCGGCAAAGGCGTCGCGAAGTTGTTGTGCGGTCACGAGTGGCAGCAGTGGTGGCCGCCGTCGTCGCGATCGATCGACGCTGCCGGAACGACGGCCGAGATGATCTCGGCAAGGATCGAGACGGCAACCTCGCTCGGCGTGCGTGCGCCGATGTCGAGCCCGACGGGATTGCGAACCGCCGCGAGGCGATCGCGCGGCACGCCTTCTTGCTCGAGCGCACCGAAGACCGTGGCGGCGCGTTTCCGGCTGGCGAGCAATCCGATGAAGGCCTGCGGTTCGCCCGAGAGCAGCGCAGCGAGTGCGCGCTCATCGTAGTGGCCTTGCGACGCGACGACGGCGACGAGCCGCTCGCGCGCAGCGCCAAGTGAAGCGAGATAGCCGGAGAGCGACTCGACCGAGAGGGCCTCGGTCGCGGCGTCGCCGGGAAGATCGCGGAGCTCCTCGCTTGCCACAACGCGTTGCACCCAATAGCCATTCAACGCCGTTGCAAGACGTGCGAGTTCGGCGGCAACCGGCGTGTGCCCGACGATCAGAAGCGTTCGCGCGGGAAGATGCGGCTCGATGTACACGTCGACCGCGCCTTCCGAAGCGCAGCCCATCGGCACGACCACGGTGTGCGCATCGCCGTCATCGCTTGCTGCTTCGGGTTCGGGACGAATACGCAGGAGCCGCGCAATCCCGGTGCGGATCGCATCGACGGCTTGGCGCCGTACGATGTCGCGCGAGCACGAACCGCCGACGAAGCCTTCCATCCGGCCGTCGGCGGTGACGATCGCGTGATCGCCGAGGTGCGCGCTTACCGGCGCGCGCCGGACCACGACCGTTGCGGTCGCGTAGGGAACGTGCGCACGATCCAGCTCGTCAAGCTGCTTGAGAAACTGCATTCTTGACGTTTTCAAAGGTGGTGCTGATCACGCGATGGGCTTGCGCATCGAGCACGCGACCGCCGATGGTGGCGACCGGTCCGCTGACTGCGGCCGTGCCCTTCCAATCGAGCATCGTCGTGGCATCGGCGTTCTCCGAAAGATCCGCACCGGCGTTCAGATTGACGACGCTGCCGAATCCCCCGCCGGAGATCTTGAGGTCCATGTGGTTACCGTCGGCGCTAGGCACGAGCCCGATTGCGAACTTGAACGAGCCGCGCACCGGCCCCACCGCGACTTTCACCGTTGCGTCGAAGTTGTGCGCGTCTTTCACGTCAACGGATTGCACGTCGGGCAGGCACGAGGCGATCTTGGCGGGATCGTTGATGAAGGCCCAGACCTTTGCCTTGTTCGCGGTGATGTGTTCCTGCCCGCTCCACTGCAGATTCATGCTTTGGCTTTCGCTCCGTGAATGGCGTTCCAGACTTTCTCGCGCGTCAACGGCATATCGATGTGCGTGACGCCGTACGGCGACAGCGCGTCGATCACCGCATTGACGAAGGCCTGCGGTGAGCCGACGTTCGGACTCTCGCCGACGCCCTTTGCGCCGATCGGATGATGGGGACTGGGCGTCACCGTGCTGCCCGTTTCCCAATGCGGCGTCTCTTGCGCGGTCGGAATGAGGTATTCGGTGAAGTCGGTGTTGAGGTTGTTGCCGCCTTCGTCGTACTTGATCTCCTGCATAAACGCGATTGCAAAGCCTTCGGTCAAACCACCGTGGATTTGCCCTTCGACGATCATCGGATTGATCACGATGCCGCAGTCATCGACCGCGAGGAAACGCCGAACTTTGACAACGCCGGTGTCGGCGTCGACGTCGACTACGGCGATATACGTGCCGTTAGGGAACGTAAGATTCGGCGGATCGTAGTAGTATGTCGCCTCTAATCCGGGCTCGGTGTCGGGTGCCGGATTGGTGTACGCGGCAAAGGCGACTTCCTTCATCGTGATGCTCTTGCCCGGGACACCTTTGAGAGAGAACTTGTAGTCTTTCCACTCGACGTCGTCTTCGGAAGCCTCCATGAGGTGCGCGGCAATCTTACGCGCTTTGTCGCGAATCTTGCGCGCAGCAAGCGCAAGTGCGCCGCCGGCGACCGGCGTGCTGCGGCTGGCGTACGTGCCCAAACCGTAGGGCGCAGTGTCGGTGTCGCCTTCTTCGACTAACAACTCTTGCGGATCGAGTCCCAGTTCTTCGGCAACGATCTGCGCCCACGTCGTCTCGTGGCCTTGACCTTGATGACGCGTCCCCGCGCGCACGATGCCCGAGCCGGTGGGATGAATGCGAATTTCGGCGCTATCGAACATCTTGATGCCCAAAATGTCGAAGTGCTTGCCCGGTCCCGCGCCGACGATTTCGGTGAAGGTCGAGACGCCGATCCCCATCAGCTCGCCACGCTTGCGCTTTTCCGCTTGCTCCTTGCGCAGCGCATCGTAACCGATGATGTCCATCGCTTTCTTGGTGGTCGCTTCGTAATCACCGGAGTCGTAGACGAAGCCGAGCGGCGAGGGATACGGAAACTGTTCTTTCTTGATGAAGTTCTGCCGGCGCAGCGCGATCGGATCGACGCCGAGCTTTTGCGCCAGAATATCCATCGCGCGCTCGATCGCATACGACGCTTCGGTGACGCGGAAGGAGCAGCGATAGGCGATCCCGCCCGGTGCTTTATTGGTGAAGTAGGCGTCGACTTCGGCAAAGGCCGTCGGGAAGTCGTACGACCCGGTGACGATGCCGAACAGGCCGGCAGGATACTTGCGCGGATCGGCTGCCGCATCGAACGCGCCGTGATCGGCGGTAGTTGAAACTTTGAGCGCGGTCACCTTGCCCGCTTTGGTCGCGCCGATCTCGACGTCCATGTGGTAGTCGCGTGCAAACCCGGTGGTGGTGAGATTTTCGGTGCGCGACTCGACCCATTTGACGGGCACGCCCAAAATCACCGATGCGACCGTGGCGACGACGTAACCGGGATAGACCGGCACCTTGTTGCCAAAGCCACCGCCGACGTCGGGCGAGATTACGTGAATCTTGTCTTCGGGAATGCCGGTGACCAGCGAGAACGCGGTGCGGTGCACGTGCGGCGCCTGCGACGTCATGTAGACGGTAAGGCGCCCGGTTGCGCCGTTCATGTCGGAAACGCAGCCGCACGGCTCGAGCGGCGCGGGATGACAGCGCGGCGAGAGGATGCTTTCCTTGATCGTGACGTCGGACTTCGCCAGCGCTGCATCGGTCTTCTCGCGCTCGCCGACCTCCCAGTGATAGATGTGATTGGTCTTGGCTTCGCGATCGTCGCGCAAGATGATCTTGTCGAGCTTTGCCTGATACGGATCGACGACCGGATCGAGCGGCTCGTACTCCACCTCGACCAGTTCGGCGCCGTCTGCAGCGGCTTCGCGCGAGGTCGCAATGACACCGGCGACCTCTTGGTACTGATAGAGCGCTTTGCCGATGGCCAGGACCATTTGATTGTCGAAGCCATGGAATGTCGGCAGCCAACCGAGTTTTGCCGCAACCAGGTCCTCACCGGTGATCACCGCTTTGACGCCGGGCACCGCCATCGCCGGATCCTTGTTGATCTTCGTGATGCGTGCGTGGGGATACGGGCTGTGCACGAGCGCGAGATAGAGCATGTGCGGCAGCACGATGTCGTCGAGGTAACGGCCTTTGCCACGAATGAAGCGCGGATCTTCCTTGCGCTTCATCGACTGACCGATCGAGTGCCGTTCGGGAAGCTTTTCGGTCGTGCTCATGATGCTGCCACCATCTCGTCGGCCGTGGCGGCTTGCTGCACGGCCTTGACGATGTTCTGATATCCGGTACAGCGGCACAGATTTCCGGAGATGCCTTCACGGATCTCGGCTTCGCTCGGTTTGGGATTGTGTTTGAGCAGCGCGACGCACGTCATCAACATGCCGGGCGTGCAGTAGCCGCACTGGAGGCCGTGCTGATCCCAAAAGGCCTGCTGCAACGGATGGAGCTTGCCGCCTTGCTCGAGACCTTCGACCGTGGTGATCGCGTGGCCGTCGGCTTGCACCGCGAACATGTTGCACGACTTCACCGCGCGGTCGCCGTCGAGGACGACGGTGCAGCAACCGCAGTGCGAGGTGTCGCAGCCGACGTGCGTGCCGGTGAGCCCAAGTGATTCGCGCAGGAAATAGGCGAGCAGGGTGCGCGGCTCGACGTCGCGCTCGTATGCCTCGCCGTTGACCGTAACGTTGATTTTCATGCGAGCCCCTTTACACCGAGACGTTCGAAAGTGGTGCGCAGCGCGCGCGCGACGAGCACGCCGGCCATAGCTTTTTTGTACGCGACCGAGCCGCGGTTGTCGGCGCCGGGATCCGCGGTCTTTTCTGCTTCGCGCGCTGCCGACGCGATCAGATCGGCGCTCGGCTTTGCGCCGGCGAGCAGTTTTTCAGCTGCATTGACGCGCAGGGCTTTGGGACCGAGTGCGCCGATCGCGATCCCGGCGCTTGCGATCGTGCCGTCGGCGCCGAGCGTGACGCGCACCGCCGCCGAGGCGGTGGCAAAATCTCCGACTTTGCGTTCCAGTTTGTAAAACGCACCGCGCGTGCGCTCGTCAGGTGTCGGAAAGCGGACCTCGGTTACCATCTCGCCGTCTTTGACCGCGGTCGTATAGGAGTCGACCAAAAAATCATCGATCGACACCGTGCGTTCGCCGCTTTTTGACCGAAGCACAAGCTGTGCGCGTGCAGCAAGTGACGTGGTCGGCCAATCACCCGCCGGATCGTTGTGACACAGACTGCCGACTACCGTTCCCGTCTGGCGCACAACCGGGTCGGCGACCATTACCGAGGTGTCCGCAATCATCGGATAGCGTGAGGCGATCAACGGCGAGATCTCGATCGCGTAGTCGCGCGTGGTCGCGCCGACGCACAAAAACCCATTGTTTTCCCGCAAAAACGCCAGCTCGTCGATTGGATTGATATCGATTAGGACGGCAGGGCGGGCAAGCCGAAAGCGCATCGCCGGAATCAAACTTTGGCCACCGGCGAGGACGCGGGCGTCATCGCCGTGGCTAGCGAGCGCCGCTAAGGCTTCATCAATCGATCGCGCTCGCTGGTAATCGAACTGGGCTGGAAACATCTGTTCCTCCAATCCGCGGTGGGGATCGTCCCTTTCGACGCGCTCCTCTAAATCTCCACTTCGACGCCGATGCCAACGCGTCGATCCGGTGGGATTTCCAGGTCGTCAACGAGTGAACGCGAGACGCGCGAGAGCCAAGCAAAGAGCACGCGCTGACTTTGGTGCATGCCATCCTTTGCAGCACGCCCGAGGATCGCGGGGACGGAGAAGAAGAAGGTCGTGTGCGGGTCGTCGAGCTCGAAGTCGAGCTTGCTGCACGCGCGGACAACATATTTGATCGACGGTTCTTCCATGTAGCCGAAACTCGCGCGAATCACGAAGAGCGTCGGGGCAAGCTGCTTGATGGTCACGCGCTGCGTCTGTTCGACGTAGGGCCGGGACGCTGGATCGAGCGTTAGCAACACGACCTTCTTGTCATACAGAAAATGTGGAAGCCACGGGTGGCTGCGTACAAACGGTATCCCGCTAGGATCGTTCGTCAGCAGCACTGTCTGTCCGATCAGCGTACTTGGCGCCGGTTGTACGTGCGCAAGAAATTCGGCGACCGGCTGCTGATCCTCGGCAAGCGAATGCGCGAGCGCGCGCCGTCCTTTGAGCCAGGTGAGCGAGATGAAGGCGATGATCGCGCTGACCGCAATCGGAACCCAGGCGCCATCCAAGAACTTCGGCAAGCCCGATGTCACGAAGAGCGTATCGATAAGCACGAACGGCGCCATACCTGGAATCACGTAGCGTTTGGGCCATTTGAAGACGGTGGTCGCTACGACGTAAAACGCGAGGCTCGTGGCCAGCATCGTACACGCCACCGCGAGGCCGTACATTGCGGCCAGTCGTGCGCTGCTGCGGAAGGTGAAAACCAAAACCAAGCACACGATCGCGACCAGTGTGTTGACGAACGGCAGATAGACTTGACCGCGCTCCCGTTGCGAGGTGTGGATCACGCGCATGCGTGGTGAGAGGTTCAACGCGATCGCTTGTTCGGTGAGCGTAAACGCACCGGAGATCAAGGCTTGTGAGGCGATGACGGTGGCTAGCGTGGCGAGCACGACCATCGGCATCAGCGTCCAACCGGTGGTGAGCGCGTAAAACGGCGAGTCGATGGCCTTTGCGTTGCCCAAAATGACCGCGCCCTGCCCGAAGTAGTTGAGCAAGAGCGCGGGAAAGACGACGCCATACCACGCCCACGTGATTGGAATGCGTCCGAAGTGCGAGAGATCGGCGTAGAGCGCTTCAGCGCCGGTAAGGGCGAGAATGACGCCGCCGAAGATCAAGAAGCCGTAGATGCCGTGATGGAACACGTACCAAAACGCCCAGTACGGATCGATCGCTGCAACGATTGCCGGATGCGCGGCGATCGCGACGCCGCCTGCAATGCCGATTGCGATAAACCACAGCAGCATCACCGGACCAAACACCGATCCGACCGTCTGCGTGCCGCGAGATTGAATCAGAAACAGCGCAAGCAGTACGCCGGCCGAGATCGGCACGATGTACGGCTGTGCGGCCGGCGTCGCAACGTTGAGGCCTTCGACCGCCGAGATCACCGAGATAGCCGGCGTGATCATGCCGTCACCGATCAACATCGCCGCGCCGATAACCACGACGGGAATAAGCCACCGCGTGGTGGTGAGCTTCCCTAGGAGTTTTGGTGGTTGCACTAGCGCCAGCAGCGCGAGAATACCGCCCTCACCTTCGTGATCGACGCGCATCAAGACGGTGACGTACTTGATGCAGACGACGACGATCAGCGCCCAGGCCAGCAGTGAGATGATGCCGAGCACGTTGTTCAACGTGACGGCGGTGTTCGTCGAGGTGAAGCAGGTGTTCAGCGTGTAGAGCGGGCTCGTCCCGATGTCGCCAAACACCACGCCAAGAGCAGCAAGTGCCAGAGGACCGGGAACCTGCACGCGGCGCATGCGCGCGCCGTTCGCCGGTTGACATAGGGGCTCCCACGCGTTATGCTGCGGGTACGACACCTAATTCGTTAGGTATTCACAAATAGTTAAGCGGATTAAGAGGACGCGATGCCCCGCAAACGATCCGAAACGCTCACCGAAGGCGAGCAGCGCCTCATGGAAGTGCTCTGGAAACGCGGAAGTGCGACGGTGGCCGAAGTGCTCGAGGCGCTGCCCGAGCGCGAACGCCCCGCGTTCAATACGGTGCAGACGATGCTGCGCATCATGGAAAAGAAGGGCTACCTTCGCCATGAGGAGCGCGGCCGCGCCTTCATTTACCACGCGAAGGTTGAACGCGACGACGCGGCACGCGCCGCGGTGCAGAGCGTGATGAAGCGCTTCTTTCATAATTCGGCCGGATTGCTCGCCGTGCGTCTGCTCGAAAACGAAGAGCTTTCGAGTGAGGAACTGCGCGCAATGCGCCAGTTGATCGACGAGGCACAATCATGAGCGCGCAACACGTGTTTTGGGCGCTGGTCAACGCGCTGTGGCAGAGCGCCGCGATCGCGTCAATCGTCGGCACCGGCCTGCGGTTTATTCCGCGTACGACAGCAGCGCAACGCTACGTTATGTGGTGCGCGGTCCTCGTCGCGGCGGCTCTCTTACCGATCGCCGATCTTGCGATGCCCTCGCGCACGATCGCGCTTCCGGTAAGCGAGTCGCCGGTGCCGGCTGTAGCACGGGTCGTCTCGGACGTCGTGGTCTTGCCGCCGTTGTCCGCACCGTCCACGGCGGTTGCCCGGGTCGCACCGGCGCAACCCGCACGGCATCTGCCGTCGCCCTTGCTACTCGTATGGTTCGGGATCGCCTCGGTGCTGCTTGCGCGCTTGGGCCTCGCTTACGCAGCGCTGAAAACCGTCAAAGGGTCACTTGTGACCAGCGAAGCGTTGACGGCCCGCGTGCGAGCATTCGGCAGCGGATGGTCGCGACGCACGGTCGTGGGCGTCTCGCCACGCGTGGCCGAGCCGTGCGCGATCGGCTTTGCGCATCCGGTGATCGCGCTTTCGGACGCGATGGCCTGCGCATTGCCCGACGGCGATCTCGAACGGGTGCTGCGCCACGAATACGCGCACGTGTGCCGTTACGACGACTACGTTAACCTCGTGCAGCGTCTGCTTGCTGCCATGCTGTGGTTCAATCCGGTCGTGCACATCGCGGGGCGCGCGATGGCAATCGAACGCGAGATCGCATGTGACGACGCGGCGGCCGCCGCATCGGACGAGCGCGTGGCGTTCGCGCGTTGTCTCTATGAAATCGCGCGTACCGCGCCGCGCCGCCGGCATGCCGCCGCCTCCGGATTCATTGGCTCGCGCCGTCAGATCGCGGTACGCGTGGCGCGCCTGGTCGAGCGCAATCACAATGCCTCGACGCGGCTCAGTTCTGTCGCGAAGGTCGCCGCAGTCGCCGTCCTGGCCATTTCGATCGCGCTTGCCGGGGTACACTTGACCGCGCTTGCCGTTCCGGCGCAATCACCGCTGCCGCAACTCGCGGCACCCGCGGAGCCGGATATCGTCGTGCGGCCGATCGAACCCGAGCCGCTCGTCGAAGCCACGCGCAAACCGGTCGTGCGCAAGGTTGTGAGCGCGAAGAAGAACGTGGAGCGCATCGCCTACGCAACCGCGCCGCCACCACCACCGGCTCCGACCGCCCGGCCACCACGCGAGCACCAAAACGACCGGCACGCCTCGCGCGGACTGATCGATGCGCTCGCCGACGCGGGATTTAAGAACCTTTCGATCGACGATTTGGTCTCGCTGGCGAACCGCGGCGTAACGCCGGGACTCGTTGACGAGATGCACCGAGACGGGCTCACGCCGATGCCTGCGTCCACGCTGGCACGATTCGCTGACTCAGGCGTCACCGGTGCATATATCGCTGGGCTCGCCCAGCTCGGCTACCCCAATCTGGCCCCGGAAGACTACATCCGCCTGCGCGATAACGGCATCACACTCGAATTCGTGCAGCGGATTCAAAGCTCGGGACTGATCAAAGGACACGCGACCGTAGACCAACTCATACGACTTAGAGACGCAGGAGTATAACATTCAATGAAACCGAACCTGAAGCTGCGCGTGAGCGCGGCTCTGATAGCTATGGTCTTCATCCTCGTCATCGGCGATGTAGCGCGCGCGCAGTCCACACTGAACGGCACCTGGAGCGTCGAGTCAACCACGAGCGATACGGCAAACGTGCAATTCAGCGTGCGCTACGACTCCGATCATGAACACTCGGATTGGAGTCGCGACGTACCGATGAGCTCGCTCGCCGGGCTGACCCGCGATCAACTCCAGGCGGCGTCCGGCAACGTGCGATTCGACGTCGTTCGCGAAGCGGGAACGCTCCACTGCACCGGGACCGCCGCACGTGGAAGCGCCGGCGGGACGTTCGCCTTTTCGCCGAGCACCAGTTTTTCGAACGCGCTCGCCGCGCGGGGTATCTCACGCCCCGACGATACGCAGCAGTTGCGCCTAACGATGGCCAATGCCACGATCGCCTTCGTTGATATGCTGCGCCGCAACAGCAGCGCGATCACGACGACCGACGAGATCATCCGCGTGCTCGATCATGGCGTCGACGAGCGTTACGTGACCGGCCTCGCATCGCTCGGCTACCGAAACCTCAGCGCCGATGATCTCGTACGGTTGCGCGACCACGGCGTCACTGTCGCATATATCTCGGGACTGCAAGGTTTGGGCTATCGCCCGTCTGCCGAAGAACTGGTTCGACTTGCCGATCACGGCGTGACGGTCGAGTTCGCCCGGCATGTGCACGATCGCGGCTACAATGCGACCGTCGAGCAATTGATCCGTATGCGAGACGCCGGGATTTCGTGATCCCGGCGTCTGCAGCCGGTTGTCTCCCTAGACGTTCATTCCGACGGTTTGACCGATGGCGTGGAAGAACTGGTCGGCCATGCGATCGAAGTTGTCCGACGCGCCGGCCCCGTACTTCGCGTTGAGATCGGCCATCACTTGGATCGCGATCTTGTCGCCGAAAAGCGACGTGAGCATGCGCGCTGCATCGAACGTGTTGCCCGCACCAACGCCGGCTTGCACGAGTTGTGTCGCGAGCGCCTGGCCGGTGATTCCCGACGGCGGAGGCAGCGAGAGATCGTTCTTGCCGGCGAGTTGCCACGCATCGGCGATCGCGTAGTCGAACATGTGCACGAAGCGGTCTTCGTTGCTCTGTCCAAAGGTCGTGGCGATCTGACGCTCGTTGGCGAGCACCGCGTCGTCACCGATCATTGCGTCAAACGCGCGGACGGTGGAATAGCTGCCGGGACCACCACCGCTCGCTATAAGGGAAGAAGCGAGGCTGAGGTTAGCATTAGGTGCCGCGGGAGCCGCGCTTGCCGTCGCAGACGCAAACACGATCCCGGCGACCAGCGCCATACCCGAGGCGAGCTTTACAAGCGTATTCATGGGGGTACTTTTACCCGCATTTGCACGCGAAAGCGACCAGGCGACTGCGGCTTTAGGCAGGCCGGTTGGTCGGAACGAACTCCATGTAGGCGGCGGTTTTCGCCGCCGTCGGCGCGTCGTAGTAGCGCGAGATGACGTGCAGTGCCGCGGAGATGCCCGAGGTCAGGCCGCCGGCGGTGATGATGCTGCCGTTATCGACGAAGCGCTCGCCGCGCACCAGTGTGACTTTGGGATATAGTTTCGCGAACTCGTCATAGTACTCGTGATGCGTCGTTGCCGACTTGCCATCGAGGATCCCAGACTTCGCAAGTTTGAACGCGCCCGTACATACGGACATCGTGAGATCGATCTTGCCTTGGACGTCGCGCAGCGTCTTCATGAAGGTCTCCGAGCCGTCGCTTTGCGCGCCCACGACTAGAATGTTCGCGTGCGGGATGTCATCGGCGGCGAACGAGTAGGCCGGCTCGATGCGCAATCCGCCCGTCATTTCGACGATGCTGGTCGTCTCGGACACGGTAAAAAGTTCGAACGGCATATCGCCGTTGGGCAGCATCGTATCCTGGAAGGTTTCCCATGCGCCGGCGAGGTCGATCACGTTGGCCCCGCTCGAGATCATGAAGGCCACGCGGATCTTACCGTCAGCCGGAACTTTCAGCGGCGGCGCTACTACGCCGAGATCGGCGGCGCGCAGGGCTTCCGGCAGCGCCGCGGCGACGCCGGCCGCCATCGAAGCGGTAAGCAGATTTCGTCTATTCATGGATCTATCATGGCGTAGCGCGCACGGCGCGTCTTGAACGCGATTTGCGCGCTTGGGCAAGGATCGTTCAAGACAATCCACTCTTCCAAGGCGAAGATAGGCGACATGGCAGCGGAGCAGCTTGGTCCGGGGGAGTGGTACGGCAGCGTTGAGCGCGCGGCGCGCATCGGCGGGTTGAATTTCTCAATCATTCACCATCCACGCGCCCGCCGGATCGACGTACACGAGCACGCGCTGGCCTATTTTACTCTTCTTGTCGCCGGCGAATACGAAGAAACGCACGAGGGTACGACCGTGCGTTACGAACCGTTCAGCCTCGCCTTTCATCCGGCCAAGCTCGTGCACTGGGACCAAATGGGCGATGAAACGACGCTCTTTGCAATCGAGCTCGCAGACGAATGGCAAGCGCGCATCGGTATGCACTTCAACACGACGGCGTGGCGACTCGAACTGCAATACGGCGAAGCCGTGTGGCTCGCCGCTCGCCTGCTCAATCAATTCGTCGATGAGGAGTTGGACGCATTAGAGGCCGACGCAGTCGTCTCCGAAATGCTCGGCATCGCGCTACGCTTGGTCGATCGCGATCGGCCACAGCGCGGCTGGGTCAACGACGTCAAAGCCGTGTTGCGCGAACGGTTTGCCGAGCGCCTCTCGTTAGAATCGCTGGCCGAGCGTGCGGGCATCCATCCCGCCTCACTTGCGCGCGGGTTCCGGCTCGACGAGGGCACGACGATCGGCGATTACGTGAGCCGGTTGCGAGTGCAGCACGCGTGCCGGCTGATCAATGACGAAACCATCAGTTTGGTCGAGATCGCAGCCGCCTGCGGCTTTGCCGATCAAAGCCACCTGACGCGCGTTTTCAAAGCCGTCACCGGGTTGACGCCGGGATCGTTTCGCGAACGGAGGATTCTGGACACCCACGGCTGATACGCTTCAAGATGAAATACTTGATGCGTTTTCTCGGGCTTGCCGCGCTCGGTTTCGCCATCGCGGCGGCTCCGCCGTTACAGCCCGCTGCCATCGACCTGCTGACGATCACGCCGGATACGATGCCGACGTCCCCCGCCTTTCCCTTGCTTCATCAGAAGACGCTGGTTGTGGCCGACGGGATGACCGCCGCGCTCGCAATCGGCAATGCACCCAAGCACTATCACGCCGAGTCGAACGAGATTCAACTGATTCTCGACGGAAGCGGTACGGAGTGGCTCGCGGACCGTCAGGTCCCGCTGCGGGCCGGCATGCTCGTCATCATTCCGGTAAATACCGCTCACGGCGGCATCGTCGACACTTCGGGTGGAAAGTTGCGCTTAGTTGCGTTCAAAACGCCGCCGCAACCGCCGACCGACATCCATCTCTTGAGCGGCGCCGAAGTGCCGCCTGCGAACGCGACCGCGTTGCAGCCGGCAGAGATCGATTTGCTGGCGATCACTCCGGACGCTATGCCGGCTCCGTCGACGACCTTTCCGAATCTTCGCTCGAAAACGCTGGTGACGACCGACGGCATGACGCTCGCGCTTCAAACCGGTACCGCGCCCAAGCACTACCACGCCAATGCGAACGAGATTCAAGTCGTGCTCGACGGCACCGGCACCGAGTGGCTCGGCAACCAACAAGTTCAGCTCAAGCCCGGCACGATGATCGTCATCCCGATGGGCACCAATCACGCCGGACTCGTCCAGACCTCGGCGGCACCGCTGCGCTTCATTTCGATCAAGACCCCGCCTCAAGCGCCGACCGACGTCCACTTCATGCAGTAACGGGAGTGCCGGCGCGGCATTCGTAGGTTAGCCTACGGAGAGTGGTGATCGGCGCGGCCCTCGCTCTGTCGCTCGCGCGCGCAACGATTTCGTTGAGCGCGCTTGGCTATCCCCAGGGCGTACCGCTCGCGGGCGGTGCGACCAGCATTCGTCTGCCCGTGCACGCCGGCCTCAAGCGCGTGCTTCTGCACTTCCCGATCACCACTGCCGGATCGTTGAATCACGGCACCGTTCGGGTGGAGGTCAACGGACGCGAGGTTGCGTCAGCCGCAGGCGACCGACTGCGCGACGCAGCGCTCGAAGCGGATGTCCCAATCGATAGCCAAGCTCGCTCGGTCGAAGTCACCGTGTTCTCGCGTTTCACGGAGTGCGCCGGCGCCGTTCCGGCGAGCGCGCGGTTGAGTCCGCAAGGCACGGTGACCTTCGTTCAGGATGCCGATCGAGCGCGCGAAGCAGCGTCTACCTACGCAGGAGCATTTACCCTGCTCGAACCGGCACATGTGGACGTGACGTGGCAGTCGCGTGCACTTGGCGCGGCCTACGCATTGCACGTGCGTGAGGATTGGCGGCGGGTCAGCGTTGTGCTCGGTGCAACCCCAGTACCGGAGACCATCGCCATCAGGGACCCGCAAAGCGTGGCGCTACCGCGTGCCGCTTCGCCGCGGCAAGCACTCTCGATGCGAGATCTCGATGTGATACCGCTGGAACAGCATGGCGAACGTGTTAGCGTGCAGATTCCTTTTACGCTCGCGCAACTGGGCGGCGCGCCGCAACATCTCGTTGCTCACCTGACGGTGCACGCATCGGCGGCGGGACGACTGATCGCATTCTTCAACGGCCGCGAGGTCAACGAATTTTCATTCGCGGCCGGCCAGCGCGAGCTACGCGTGCCGCTGCCCGCGGCGAGTCTTCGCGGGACGAACCTGTTGCGTCTCGACGGAGATTTCGATCGCCCGGCGTTATTCTGTGATAGCGCCGCTCCGTCACTCGCGATCGACGGTTCCAGCACGCTGCAGTGGGCCGGACGGGCGGATATCCCGTTGACCCTCGAGCGGCAAATCGGTGAACTCTCGGGCAGCGTTACGCTCGCCAGCGATCCGTCGATCTTTCCGCAGGCATTCGCGGTGGTCGATGCGATCGGTTCGATCAATCGTTCGATTCGTGAACTTCACACGCAGGCGCTCCCCGCGGCATCGCCGGCGCCGGGCGCGGCGATCGAGATCGGCGCTCCGCCCGACATTGCGCCGAACGATGGAAAGTCCTACGGCGAGGTGCGCGTCGTCCCCGGAGATCGCATTCTCGTGTCCTATGTCGGCAATCCGGCGGTGCTCGGTCGGCTCGTGCAGCTGGCGCCACTCTTGGCCGGCGCGAACGGCACGCGTTTCATCTTTGGCACGAACGGCGCTCCGTTGATCGAGGGCGCGGCGCCGTTGACCGGGCAGCAAGCGCGACTGCGCATCCGCATCGCGATCTACGCCGCCTTCGGCGTCGTGCTTGTGATCGCAACGGCGCTCATCGCGCGCCGGGCGAGGCGTTTCTCGTGATTGTCGTGGCAGCGCTGGTCGCGCAGGACACCGGCTATGCGCAGCGTGCGGCGTTTTACGACGCGGTGAACGCGCACGACGACAAAAAAGCGGTCGAGATCGGCAAGGCGTATCTTCTCGCCCACCCAAGTGATGACGCCTTCGCGCTCGACCTCGCGTACGCGGAGCTGCGCGCCGGCGATCAAGCTGATGCGCTCGCACTCTTCCACCGCCTAGCCGGATCGACGGATGCGAAGGTCAGCGCTTCGGCGCGCGCGCAGCTTGCGGTGATGTCGGGCGGCGGTGCTGACCATGGCTACGCCTATAATGCCGTGCAGTACGAGTCGCGCTTCAACGACGTCATCTTCGATGGGTTCAATTACTACAATCTCGGCGTTGCAAAGCACACGAATCTCTATGCGTCGCTGCGCTACACCTACGATACCCAGTCGAATCCCGCAATCGGGCAGATTTACTTCGAAAACTACATCGCGCCGGGCATCGGTGTGCGCCAATGGATCGGTTCGTATGCGTACGCCTATGCCGAGGCCGCTTACGCCTTCGGGCTCGGAGGTCAGCGCAGCCTTGCCGAAACGCGCATCGGCTTCGCCGGATCGCGCGACTACGGGATGCTCAATTCCGATAAGCCGCACGCGCTGATCGACGGCAGCGTTGCGCAATATTCGCGCTTTTCCGGCAACGTCATCGGCTATTTGCAGATGCACTACGACGTGAAGCTCACCGGTCATCTGCGGCCGGTGATCGGGTGGCGGGCGTATGGCGACGCGCAGCGACTTACCTATAACAACTTCCTCGAAGTGCAGGAGGGCGGAATGTACTGGTTCACTCCGGGGCTCTATCTCGAGGGCCTCGGCGTGCAGGGAACTTACGACGGCCGCGGGACACCGCTTGCGACGCCACGCGGCTACACGACGTGGCGCGTGCTCTTGGTCTCGGGACTCGGCATCCGGTGAGCCCAATCACGCTCAGTTACGATCTCGCCGTCGTGGTGGGGATTGCGATCGTTGCAATCGCGATTCTCTTTGCAGCCTTTCGCATCGACGACATGATTTTCGACGCAATGTACTGGTGGACGTTTTTCGGCCACTTGCACGCAACGTGGCGCGGAAACACGACGGTCGAAGAGCTGCATGCGTTGGCGCAGCAACGCATCGCGATCTTCGTCGCCTGCTGGCACGAGGAGGACGTCATCGAGCAGATGGTCGACTACGCGACGTCGGCGATCGACTACCAGCATTTCGACATTCTCGTCGGCGTCTATCCGAACGACGATGCGACCCGGAGTAAGGTCGAAGCATTGGCGAGCCGCTATCCGAACGTCCACGCGGTCGTCAACGATAAGCCGGGCCCGACGACCAAGGCACAAAACCTCAACTGCGTCTACCGCGCGATGCTTGCAATCGAAGGCGACGATCCCTTCGACATCGTGGTGCTTCACGACGTCGAGGACGTGATCCATCCACTCTCGCTGCGGCTGTACAATCGCTTCGTGCCGGAGTCCCAATTGTTGCAGATCCCGGTATTCGCCCTGGAATATCCGTGGTGGCAATTCGTCGGATGGACCTACGCGGATGAATTTGCGAAGAATCACTGCAAGGACATGCTGCTGCGCGAGCGGCTTGGCGCGTTCGTGCCGTCGGCCGGGGTCGGCACCGCGTTTGCGCGCGGTGGACTCGATCGCGTCGCCGAGAGCGAGCGCGATCTTTTTCCCGAGGGAGCGCTCACCGAGGATTACCAGTTCGCGCTGCGTCTCTATCAGCACGGCCTGCGCACGTCGTTTGCGTTGTTGCGTCTCTCACCGCAGCACCTCGGCATTCCCAAGACCGCAGCCGCCTATATCGCCACGCGCGAGTACTTCCCAAATCGCGCGGATGCAGCGATCCGGCAAAAGTCACGCTGGGTGGCCGGCATCTGCCTGCAAGCATGGCAACGTACCGGGTGGCACGGCAATCTCGCAACGCGCTACATGCTCTACCGCGATCGACGGGGGCTGATCGGGAATTTGGGCGCGTTCATCGGGTATGTGGTATTCGCCGCGTCGCTGGTGCTCGTGGTGTGGAATCACTTCGACCAGCGTGTCTTCACGCCGATTGTGCCGAACGATCGGTGGGTCTGGGTGCTGCTGCTCTTCGTGCTGGTTTCAACGCTCCTGGAGCTGGTGCAAGGGGCGTGCTTCACCACCTGGATCTACGGACTACAAGCCGGCTTGCTCTCGACGCTGCGAGCACCTGTCGCCGCCTATATCAACGGACGAGCGACGATCCGTGCGTTGCGTACGTTTTTCGGCTCACTGATTCGTGGTGAACCGATGAAATGGGCGAAGACGGCGCACGTCTTTCCGAGCAGCGCCACGCTTGAAACGTTCACACGCGAAGCGACAAGCTGAGACGTTCGAGCCGGCGACGGTGTGCCGCGAGAAAGCGCAGGTCCTCGGCATACGTGGTTGGGTAGACGCGCGGCACCGGACGTGCCGCGAGCGTCGCCGGGTCGACGTTCCGAAAGGTAAACGTGCCGGTATTGCACAGCGCCGCCGTCCGGCGATCGTGGCTTTCACGCAGGATGTCGACCTCAACGCAGATCGACGTCGCTCCGGTGTAGGTCACGCGCGCGTTGTAGTGCAGCGTGTCGGCGGCGTGGACCGGCGCGTGGAAGTTGATTCGATTGACGGCGACGAGGAGTGCGCGATCGGGCGCAACCAACTCGGCGCAGGTGGCCGCGAGGAGGTAGGCACGATGCGTCACGTAGCCGCCCGAAACGCGCGGGGGCTGGTTATCGCGCCCGACATCCGGTGGATCGTAGCTGCGGGCGTGTAAGTCGCACACCAGCAGACCCTTGAAGCCGCGTCCCTCTTGCGCCATGTGGAGTTCGGCGAGCAACGCTTCCTCTTGTGGCGAAGGCGGCGCGATTGCCGGTCCCTCGTCGCGAGCTGCGGCACGGCGCGCGAGCGCTGCGGCCTCGCGCCGGAAATCGACTGCATCCTCGTGCGCAAGCGGCGGCAACATGATGCCGCGCGGCTGTGCCACCATCGTAAAATAGCACGAGCCGAAGTGCGCGGACGCGGTGGCGGGCTGTTCGACGCGAATGCCGACTTCGAGCGAGCTCGTCCCGACGTAGTTCACGCGCGAGAGCATGATCATGTCGCGCGAAACGTCGAGTGCTCCATGGAGGCGAATCGCATCGATCGCCGCGGTGACGAATGCGATGCCGGGCCGGCTCGGCGTCGCGTAGGCTAGCGCCGTTTGTTCGGCCAGGCGATCGAGCACCTCGAGCAGCAACCCGAAGCGAAAGCTGCGGCGCAGGCCGGGATCGACACTGAGCGGCAGAATCTGCGTGATTGAGGTGTCAGACGTACGCACGTTGCAGCCACGTCGCCGCCAATGCGGGGCGCTTGGCGCCTTCGACCGTCACCTCGACCTGCCAGGTGAGCGTGGCGCTGGCATCATCGCTACGCTGTACGGCGACGAGCGTGAACGATCCGCGAACGCGTGACCCCGAGGGAACCGGTCCAATGAAGCGGATGCGATCGAACCCGTAGTTGAGCACCATCGCGCAACGGAACGGCGAGCATTGCGTGAGCAGCGTGGGTAGCAGGCTCAAGCTGAGAAAACCGTGCGCAACGGTGGTTCCGTAGGGCGACTCGGCCGCCGCGCGCGCAGCGTCGAGATGGATCCATTGGTGATCGTTGGTCACGTCGGCAAAAGCCGTGATCATGGCTTGATCGATCGTAAGCCAATCACTCGTGACCGCGGTACCGCGCAATGCTTCGAGCTGGTCGAGCGCGGTAATCGTCTGTTTCACCCGGGGTTCTCGCCGGTCAGCAGCGTCGCGTATTGCGCGCGCAACTCGCGTTTGAGAAACTTACCGACGCCGGTGCGCGGAATCGCGTCGACGAAGACCACACGATCCGGAATCTGCCAGGTCGCCAGCAGTTCCTTGAGCCACGCACGTAGCTCGTCTTCGCTCAGCGTCTGTCCCTCGCGCACGACCACCGCCGCGACCGGACGCTCTTGCCATTTGGGATGCGGCAGTCCGAAGACGCACGCTTCACGCACAGCGGCGTGACCCATGATCGTGTTCTCGACCTCGACGGAAGAGATCCACTCGCCACCAGATTTGATGAAGTCCTTGACGCGATCGACGATATCGAGATAGCCGTACTCGTCGACCGTACACACGTCGCCGGTGTGGAACCAGCCGTCCGCCGTGAACGCGATGGCGCTCGCGCTTTCGTTATTATAGTACTGGGTCGTGACCGCGTAGCCACGCACCAGCAATTCGCCGCGTGAGTGGCCGTCGGCCGGAACGTCCTCGCCGTGCTCATCGACGATGCGCCATTGCACGATCGGCGCGAACCGCCCGGCTTTATAGCGCTCCTCGCGCTGCCGCGCGGGATCGCCGGATAGCTCCGAAGCGTTCGAGCTGACCGTGCCGATCGGCGACATCTCGGTCATGCCCCACGCGTGCACGCCTTCGATCCCGAGTTTCTCGAGGTCATCGAAGAGCGAGCGCGGCATCGCCGATCCGCCGATGACCACGCGTTTGAGATCGGGCAAACGATCGTTGGTCGCCATCAATGCGTCGCGAACGGCTAACCAGACCGTGGGCACGCCGGCGCAGAGGGTAATGCGTTCGCTCTTGCAGAGCTCGATGACGCCGGCCGCGTCGAGCCGCTCCGCCGGCATCACGAGATCGGCGCCGATCATCGGCGCGAGGAACGGAAAGCCCCACGCATTGACGTGAAACATCGGCACGATCGGCAGGATGCGATCGCGCTCGTTTGCACCTAGATAATCCGGGAGTCCGCTGCAGATCGCATGAAGATAGGTCGAGCGGTGCGAGAAGAGCACGCCCTTCGGGTCACCTGTCGTGGCCGAGGTGTAGCAAAGAACCGCCGCGGAACGTTCGTCGATCTCCGGCCAATCGTACGTCTCCGGCTTATGCGCGAGCAGGATCTCGTAATCCAGCGCACCGTCAAAAGGTTCGGCCAACTTGCCCATTGCGACGAAGGTCCGCGCGACGTGCGGCTGCAACGCGCGCGCGGCCTGGACCGCCTTGGCGAGCGAGGCGTCGAAGAACACGATGCGGTCGTCGGCGTGATCGAGAATGAACGCGACTTGATCGGGGAAGAGCCGGATGTTCACGGTGTGGAGCACGGCGCCGATCATTGGTACCGCGTAATAGAGCTCCATGTGGCGATGACTGTTCCACGCGAACGAGGCGACGCGATCGCCCGGCTTCACGCCGAGCTCGACGAGCGCATGCGCGAGCTGCGCAACCCGTTTGGCGAACTGCGCGTAGGTCATGCGTACGAAGCCGGTCCCCTCGCGCGCCACGATGCCCTTGTGCGCATGCGCGCGCGACGCGTGTTCGAGAATCGAGTAGATGGAGAGGGGACGATCCGGCATCGTGGACGGGAGGCCGTGCAGCAGCGTGGGTCCGTGCTTCAACATAGAAATCCCCTAATTGCGGTAAGTGAATCGTGGTGCATGACGATTCCGAAGTGATTCGCGTCGATCTCCTGCACGGTCGTTGCGCGCGACGAACGCGAGAAATCGTAGAGATCGTGCTTCGTGACAACGAAACCGTTGGAGCCATTGAGCGACTGCGACGCGCGCAGCACGAGCACCGGGATCAAGATGCTGGACCAGAGCGAACGCGGCGGATGCATCGCCGCGTACGCCGTGTCTTCGAGCACGGCGCCGAGTTTGGTTCGAATGCGCACCCCGCGGCCGGCGTCGTCTTCGACTTCGTAGCGGTAATGACGCTCCCAGTGATCGTTCCACGGACGCGCAAGCCCCAAGCACTGCACGGCCCGGACGTAGTCGTCGGCGTTACGGAACACCCAGGTCAAACGCGTCGCGTTGCGCGCTAGCGCCGCCGCAGCTGACGGACTTGGCAGTCCGAGGCCGTCGATCAGCACGAGCCGGCCGATTCGGCGCCCGTCATCGAGCGCGACCGCGTTCATTCCCACGAACGCGCCCATCGAGTGGCCGACGACGTCAAACGATCGGATACCGAGTTGGTCCGCGACTTCGAAGACGTCGCGCGCGTGCCGGATCCAGCCGTAGGTGCCGAGTTCGCTCTTCTCGCTGAGCCCGCGTCCGCGCAGGTCGAGTGCAATGACGTGACGGCCCGCGGCGGCGAGCTGATCGCGCAACGGATTGAAGACGCGCGCGTTCGACGAGATGCCGTGGATGCAGATCACTGCCGGATCGCGAGGATCGCCGAAGCGCTCGACCCGCACGCGGCCCGACGAGAGCGAAAGAAATAACCCGTCAGCCATGGTCATTCGAGAAATCGTTCGATCTCGTCGAGCGTTTCCTGCGCCGCCATGATGCCGAAGTGATTGGCTGGGATCTCGACGCCGGTCGCCGTCGGCACCGCCGCCAGAAAGTCGTCGTAGTCAGTTTTGGTCACGACGAACGCGTCCGGCGCGTCACCTAGCGGCACGGTCGCGCGCAAGAGCAACGTCGGCACAGTGAGAAGGGGCCAGATTGCGCGGGGATCCTGCGTTCCGCCGTACACCGCGTCTTCGCCCACGGCGGCAGCGTCGGTGCGCGGCCGGACATTTCCATTTTCAGTAATCAAATCGTAGCGGTAGTGCGCTTCCCATAGTTCGTTCCACGGCGCCGCAAGGCCCATCTCGCGAACCGCACTCACGTAATCGTCGGCCGTTGCGAAGGTATTCTTGAGCCGCCCAAGGCCGGCGAGGATCGCGGCCAGCGCCGTAGCCGACGGCACGCCGAGACCGTCGATGAGAACCAGGCGCCGAATGTGCACGCCGCGATCGAGCGCGACCGCGGCCATGCCGATGAATGCACCCATCGAATGGCCGACGTAGTCGAACCGTTCGAGGCCCATCGCATCGGCAGCTTCGAGAATATCGCGCGCGTGATTCTCCCAGCCGTACGTGCCCTTTTCGGTGATGTCGCTCCAGCCGCGCCCGCGAAGATCGAACGCAACCATGGGATGTCCGTCGCGTTCGAATTGCGCGCCGAGACGATTGAACACGCGTGAATTGGATGAAAGGCCGGGAATACAGAGTGCCGGGACGCCGCTAGCGAGGTCACCGAAGCGTTGCGCGCGCAGCCGCCCGCGAAGCAACTCTAAGTCGAAGTCTTGCGCCATGGTAGAGAGAGTACTCCTCCGGCAATGCCCTGCCGGAAAGCGAGGATGCAACACGCAAACACCAGCCCCATCACGAGATCCGTCTCCTGGCCGATGGGTGTTTTGGATACGAAGTATTCGATGACTTGGTAGATACCAGCCCCGATGATCGGTCCCACGATCGTGCCGCTTCCGCCGAGGATCGCCATCATCACGACGGCGCCTGAGGTATGCCAGTCGATCATTTCCAGGCCAGCCAGGCGATTGCCCAGCGCGTAGAGCGCGCCGGCAAGTCCGCAGAGCGCACCCGAGAGCACGAACGTCGCGAGCTTGAAACGATTGACCTGATAGCCGAGCGCAATCGTGCGCGTCTCGTTCTGCCGGATTGCGCGCAGCACGGTACCGAACGGCGAGCCGACGACACGCATGACCAGCCATATGCAGAGCGCAACGACCACGAATGCCAGGTAGTAAAATGCGGTGTCGTTGGAAAGATGCACGCCAAAGAACGACCCGCGCGAGTCCATCGGCAGCCCGTTTTCACCACCGGTAAGATCCTTGAGTTGAACGGCAACGAAGTATTCGATCTGTGCGATCGCCAGCGTGATCATCGCGAAGTAGATGCCACTGCGCCGAACGACGAGCGTGCCAACGATGGTTGAAAGTATCGTCGCGTAGGCGACGGCGGCGATCAGCGCGAGCGCGCCGTCGACGTGAAACGTTTGGATCAGGATAGCGACGACGTACGCCGATCCGCCCCAAAACATCGCCTGGCCAAACGAAAGCAACCCGGCAAAGCCGAAGAGCAGGTCGAGTGCAACGGCGAAGAGCGCGAAGCACAGCACGTCGATCGCGACGATGGGATAGATCAGCTTTGGCAACGCCAGTCCGACGATTGCGACGACGATCAGGAGCACGAGCAGGCGGCGATCCATCAACTCGACTCCGGCCGCCCGAAGAGCCCGCTTGGCCGCAGCGCGATGACGATCACCATCACGATGAAGATCAGCGTCGTGGCGATTGGCGGATACCAGACCGCACCCAGCGTTTGCAGCACGCCGAGGACGAAGCCCATGACGATCGAGCCGGTGATCGAACCCAGACCGCCGATCACGACGATCGCAAAGGTATAGATGATGATGTCGTCGCCCATCGACGGATAGACGTTGGTCGTCGGAGCGGCGAGCACGCCGGCGAGCGCCGCGATCGCGACGCCGAGGCCGAACGTCAACGTGATGACTCGCGGGGTGTCGATCCCGAGTGCACGAACCAGCACCGGATTTTCAGTGGCCGCCCGGATACGTGCGCCGAGCAAGCTGCGCTCGACGAACCACCACACGAGCGCGCACACGATGACGGAGACGACGATCACGAAGAGCTTGTAGGTCGGGTAGAGCGTGAAGCCGAGGTTGGTCGCGCCCGAGAGCGCGTCGGGAATGTTATAGGGTGAACCCATCGCGCCGGCGAGCAGGCGCATGAGATTGACGACGACGAGCGTCGTCGCGAAGGTAAAGAGCAATCCGTAGACCGGATCGGTGCCCTGCAACCGGCGCAGCAGCAGAACCTCGAAGAGTATGCCGAACGCCGCCACGACGAGCGGCGCGACGATCAGCGCGAGAAAAAAATTGAGGTGCAGGTACTGCGCACCGTAGTACGTTGCAAACGCACCGAGCATGTACATCGCGCCGTGCGCGAAATTGATGATTCGCAAGGTGCCGAAAATGACCGACAGGCCCAGCGCAAGCAGCGCGTAGAACGCGCCGCTTGCGAGGCCGTTGAAGAGCTGGGACGCGAGATAGTCCGCGCTCATGAAGAACCTAGCAGCCTACCAGGTCTTGGTGCAGTTCGACTGCGCCACCGGGCGGAAGGCTTGGCTGGCCGGAATCGTATCGACGAGCTTGTACCATGCATCCCGCTCCTTGACTTCGGACTGCGGCAGGATGTCGTAGACGTACATGTCGTGGACGACGCTGTGATCGCGGCCGCGCCACTGTGCGTTTTGCGCGTAGAAGTCGCTAAACGTGCGTCCGTCGAGATAGGCGACGATTTTGTCGGCGTCGACCGAGCCGACGGCTTTGACCGCCTTGAGCCACTGCATCGTGGAGGAGTAGTCCGCCGCTTGAATCGAGCCTGGGCGCACGCCGTTCATCCGCGCCGCGTAACGGTCAGCCCACTTGCGTGCCTCGGGCGTCTGATTCCAATACCACGAGTCGGCGACTTTGGCGCCGGCCCACAGCGCCGGATCGGTGTCGACTTGCGGAAGGAAGAAGAGACCAACGACGATCTTCATCTGCTTGTCGAGGCCGAACTCTTTGGCGGCCTTCATGCTGTTGACCGTGTCAGCGCCGGCGTTGAGCAGCGCAATTACCTGCGGATGTGCGTTCTTCGCTGCCAACATATAGGAAGAGAAGTCGGTCGTACCGAGCGGCATCGTGTCGGCGTGCACGAAGGTCGCGCCGTACGGCTGAATTGCGTCGGTGAAATCGGCTAACATCGATTTGCCGAACGCGTAGTCGGGCACGATCCCGTACCAGGTCTTGAGACCGGTCTTGGCAACCGACGTGCCTTCCGAGTGCGCCAGCGCATAGGTGTCGTAGGCGTAGTGATAGGTGTATTTGTTGCAGCTCGCGCCGGTGAGCGCCGACGACCCGCCGCCACTGACAATCGCGAGCTTATGCATGTCTTTCGCTACGCCCGCGACCGCGAGCGCCGTTGCGGAGTTGGTGAGGTCGACGGCCAGCTCGGCACCGTTGTCGAATTCCTCGCGGGCTTTGGCTTCGGCGACCGTGCCGGAATTCTGATGATCGACGGTGTCGACGACGATTGGCCGGCCGAGCACTTTGCCGCCGAAGTCTTCGACCGCCATCTTGGTTGCTTCGACGGCGCCTTGGCCGGAGATCGAAGCGTAGACGCCGCTCATGTCGGTGATGACCGCGATGTGAATCGGCGACGTATCGGCTGCGGTCGCGGGCGCTGCCGAGAGCGGCGCGCAGAGCATGATGCCGGCGCAAACCGCGGAGAGTACTCTCGTTGTACGCATGCTAGTGACTCCCTAATGAGAGAAGTGCGGGGTTGAGCCGGCGCACCGCGCCGGCAAGTCCACCGGGTACGAAGAGAACCAGGATGATGAAAAGGACGCCGAGGATGAAAAGTGGCTCCGAGAGCGGGACGCGCAAGAAGGCCGGCAGCGACTGCAAGCCGCTCGCATTTGCGAGCACCACCAGCCGAAAGTCTAGGTATTCGTAGACGACGCCGCCGAGCACTGCGCCCCAGAGCGTTCCGACCCCACCAAGCACCACCATCACCAGGAGCACGAGGGTAAAGCTCGCGGTCGTGACGTCGGGACTGGCGCTGCCTTCGATCACCATGTAGACGACGCCGGCCATCGACGCCAGAAACGACGAGAGCACGAACGCGCCGAGCTTGTAGAGGTACGGGTTGAGGCCGAGCACCGCGACGCGCCGCTCGTTTTCACGAATGGCTTGCCAAACGCGCCCGGGGGCGGAGTTGACGCTCCACACGCCAATCGCGCAGGTGAGTGCCAGCAGCGCAAGCGCAATCCAGTAGACGTTGCGGGTATTGGCGACGCCGACCAGCGCGGCGGGCAGCGCGCTCGGGCCGAGCGCAAGCCCTTCTTCGCCGCCGGTCAGTCCGAACGGATTTTGCATCACGAGAATGGAGCCCGCCTGCGCGAAGGCAAGCGTCACCATCGCGAACTGAATGTCGCGCACGCGCAAACAAATCGCGCCGATGATAAGCGGCAGAATCACCGCTACCACGATCGTCACGCCGATCGCTTGCAGCAGCGTGCAGTGCCAATGCGTCAAAGCAATCGCGGTGACGTATACTCCGGCGGCAAAGTAGAGTGCGTGGCCGAACGAGAGCAGCCCCGCGAAACCGAAGATGATGTCGTATGATAGCGCGAGCGCTCCGAAGACAAAGCATAATGCCAGCAGATTGAGCGATCCCGGGGCGCTCATCGCTTCGGAGAAGAGCGGCGGAAGCGGAACGCCGATCCACGGCATTGCGATGAGCACCACGGTCAGCGCCGCGAGCGCAGCGATTCGCGCGGCGCGGTTCACGCCGCTTCTCCCGAGCGCGGCCGCAGCAGCAACGCGGCGGCGAGCAGAATCACGACCGAGAAATCACCCACGCCGGGCGCCGCATAGAAGTTGAGGAACTGCTGCACGATCGCGACCACCGCGGCGGCGACCGCCGAACCCGTGACCGATCCGAGGCCACCGATCACCACGACGATGAAGGCAAAGATCAGCATCGACGTGCCGCGCGTCGGATCGACATACCCGAAGTACGTTCCGGCGAGAAAGCCGGCGAGGCCCGCGGCCATGCCGCCGATCGTAAACACCACGGTAAAGGCGCGCTCGACGTTGATCCCGAGTGCCGAGACCATCGCGCGGTTCTCGACGCCGGCGCGAATCACGAGCCCGTAACGCGTGCGGCGCAGAAAGAGCAGCAGCGCGGCAAGCACGGCGAGCGCGACCGCGATTAACAGTAACCGCGTGTTCGGAAGGTCCGCGCCGAAGATGTGCGTCGACGCCGACATCCAAGGCGGAAGAATCGTCTGCTTTGGATCGCTCCCGTACGCGCCTTCGATCAGCGCGACGGCAGCAAGCGCAACGCCGACCGTTACCAGAATCTGTCCGATCGGCCGAGCATAGAGCGGGCGAATCAAGAAGATCTCGAGCAGCATGGCGCATACGCCGCCGGTGATGACGGCAACCACGAGCCCGACGAGCCATGCGACGAGCGGATCGCCGTTTTGCAACGGCTGCGTCGCGGACCAGGCGACGTACGCAGCGATCGTAAAGAGCGCGCCGTGCGCGAAGTTCAGGACGCGCATCAAGCCCCAGATCAACGAGAGTCCCGAGGCGATCAAGAAGTAGAGCGCGCCGAGTCCAAGCCCGGTGAGCAGCAACAGTACGACCGTGCTCATCTCAGTGCCCCGCTCCGGCGGAACTGAGGCCGAGATGCTTGCGCGCTAACGCCGGATCGCCCATCAGCTCCTCGACCGTGCCGACGTAGCCGACGCGACCTTGATCGAGTACGATCGCATCGCGTGCGAGCTTGTGCGCGACGCTGAGGTTTTGCTCGACCAGCAGAATCGTCACGACTTGCGCCGCGCGTTGCAGCGCTTCGACCACGTTGCGCACGACGATCGGTGAGAGCCCTTTGGTCGGTTCGTCGACCAGCAGGAGACGGTTGCCGCCGTTGAGCAGCGCACGCGCAATCGCCACCATCTGTTGTTGGCCGCCCGAGAGTGTGCCGGCGCGCTGCTTCGCACGCGTCTTGAGTTCCGGAAAGAGATCGTAGACGAGATCGTAGCGCAGTTCGTTGTCCGGACGCTCCGCTAAGCGCAGATTCTCCTCGACGGTGAGCCCGGAGAAGACGTCGCGATCTTCGGGTACATAGGCGATGCCGCGACGAATGATGACGTCGGTTCGCAGCGAGCCGATGGGGATTCCCTCCATCTCGATCGTCCCGGTGCGATCGGTCAAGCCAAGGATGCCGCGCAGCGTTGTCGTCTTCCCGACACCGTTGCGGCCCAGCAAACCGGTGACGCCGCCGCTGCGCACGCTAAACGAAACGCCGTGCAGAATATGCGACTGGCCGATGCGGGCGTGCAGATCGCGCACTTCGAGCAGCGTACTCGCGTTCCCGTTCGCGCTCAAAGTGGATCTCCGAGGTAGGCGGTCTGCACGGTTTCGTTGGCGATGACGCGTCCCGGTGTGTCGATAGCGAGCAGCGCGCCGTGATGCATCACCGCCATGCGGTCGGCATACTGCGAAACCAAATCAAGACGATGCTCCACCATGATGACGGTGGCGCCGCGCTCGCGGTGCATCGCGGAGACGAGGCCAAGAATCTCCGGCACGTCTTCCACAGCCATGCCGGCGGTCGGCTCGTCGAGCACGATCACGCGCGGCTCGAGACAAAGAAGAATCGCTAAGTCGAGTTTGCGTTTCTCGCCGTGCGAGAGCGACGCGGCCGGCGCGTGCATGCGCTCGGAAAGACCGACCGCCGCGAGCGCTTCGCGCGAACGTGCGAGCGCCTGCGCATTGGAATCGGCCAAGCGCCACACGGCGCCCGATCCGCCCAGATGGGCTTGCGCCGCGAGGCGGACGTTTTCAAGCGCGCTCAGCGCGAGGAAGACGCTCGAGGTTTGAAAGGTTCGTCCTAACCCGAGCCGCGCGCGCTCGTAGGGCGGCGCATGGGTGATATCGCGGTCATAGAGCGCGATCGTTCCGGCGCTGGGCTGTGCGATGCCGGAGAGCAGGTTGACCAGCGTGGTCTTACCTGCGCCATTGGGCCCGATAACGACGACGAACTCACCGTCTGCGATCTCGAGTGACACATCTTCGACGATGGAGACACCGCCGATGCGGTAACTGAGATTCTCGGTCCGAATGGCGCAGGTTTGATTCACGTTTCCTTTAGCGTCTCATTGCTTGAAGGGCTTCACCGGCGGCGCGACCGCGCTCGGCGGAAGCGTACGCAGGCACACGGGATAGACGTTCGTGCCTTTGGTCTCGAGCTTTGCAATGAACATCGGCTCGAGCAGCGCGTGATCGGCAGCGCGAACTTGTTCAGGGCCCTTGGGTCCGACGAACTTATAGCCTTCGAGCGCGGAGATCATCTTGGGCACGTCGTCGCCGTTGGCGGTCTCTACCGCGTGCACGATCATCTCTGCGGCCACAAAGCCATCGTTTTCGAAATCTTCGGGCAGCTTACCCAAGTCCTTCTGATCCGCGTTGATCAGGAACTCGTTGGGTGCGCTCTTCGAACACTCGGGCAGATAGAGCGCGATGTAGTTGGTCTTCGATCCAGCCTTTGCAAAGAGCGGAAACGCCGCACGCTGATCCAGTCCGGTAACCGCATTGGTTGCGTTCATGACGCCCGCGCTCTCGAGCGCCTGCAGCAGCGCGACGCCGCTCGCTCCGGCCCAGGCGATGTAGAGAAGATCGGGTTTCGCGTCGAGGATCTTCTGCGCGAACGGGCTGAAGTCGTTGGCCGAAAGCGGCACGAGGAGGCTGTCGACGGTTGCGCCTTCGCTGCCGAGTACCAAACGGGCGCCTGCAGCGTTGCCTTGACCGAAGGCTGAGTCTTGCGCGAGCACCAAGATGCGCTTGCCGCGCAGGTTGGAGCCAAGAATGGTGCCGACCGTCAAGAGGTCTTGAATGCTTTCACGACCCACGCGCACGGTGTTGCGGTTGAGGCCGGTTAGCGCATCGGTGGCGGCAAGCGGCATATAGAGGATGTTGTTCTCTTGCGCGAGCGGTGCAATCTGCACGGCAATGCCGGATATCGCGGTTCCGGCGATGATCTTGTACCCTTGGCCGATCAGATCTTTGGTGGTCGCGATCGCTTTGGCAGCGTCGCCCGCGTCATCGTAGTCGGAGGCGACGATCTTGTGTCCGCCGGCTACGCCCGTGCCGTGCGTCGCATAATTCAACCCGACCTGGAAGCCGCGGAGAAACTCGTTGCCGTACGCTCCTAGCGGGCCGGTCTTCGAGGTGACCAACGCCACCTTGACATCCGATCCGGCTGCAGCCACCGGCGCAAGGTTTGCGCCACCAAGCGCAAACACGAGCGCGCAGCACGCTGCGGCCCGCGTGATGCGATGCAAAATCATAAGCAAAGTCCTCTCTTCTGCGCCGAACGCGGCGCACGCTGCAGAACAGTATCGCAAACGAAGCACTACGTCGATTACACCCAAAAGGACATAGTTTTATCCGGGCGAAGCCGGGATCAAAGTTCATGGACCGAGTGACGCATGGGATCCATTCCCGCATTCGTCTCGCTGCGGACGAACTTGCTCATCTGGAACGCGAAGTTGCTCGATTGGTCTCCGTTCTCGACCGGGAGGCGATCCTGCACGAAGCGACGCGGATCCTTACCGAAGAGTTTGGTTTCAACTGCGCTTGGTTCGCCGAGCGAAAAGATGCAGATACCGTCGTTATTCGCTACGGCGCGCATATGCTCTCCCGGATTGAAGATATGGCTCTGCAGCGGGGACGGGGACTCGGGGGTAAAGTCTTTGCCGTCGGCCGGACCTGCACCGTGGACGAATATCTGGCGTCGCGCGAGATCACGCATCACTACGATCGCACGATCGTCGCGGAGCGCATGCAGGGCATCATCGGCACGCCAATTCAGTACGAGGGCGTGATCGAGGGCGTCCTGATGGGCGGTTCCCGCGCCGGCACGACGTTCGGTGACGGCGCCGCGCGCATCATCGAGACCGTCGCAACCCGGACGGCGCAGGCACTCAACGTCGCCGCGCAAGCGCAGCGCCGCTCTGCGGCCGCGATTCAAGAAGAGCGTCAGCGGATGGCGCTCGATCTGCACGATACCGTCGGCGCAATGCTCTTCGCAATCACCGCGGGGGTGCGCAGCGTGAACGAGACGGTGCATGACGGTGAGCTGCGCGCCCGGCTCGACACGATCGAGTCGCAAGCCAAAGAGGCGGCGACGATGTTGCGCGATTCACTACGCGCGCTCGCGACCCCGACCGATCAGCTTGCGCTCGGCTCCGCGCTGCAGGCGGTCATCCATCATTTTGAAGTGCGAACCGCGATCAAAGCCAATCTCGTGATGCTCGACGTGTTGCCCAGGCTGGGCGACTCGCCGGCGCGCGTCTTGATTGCCGCTGCCAAGGAAGGGCTGCTCAACGTTGAAAAGCACGCGCAAGCGACCTCAGTTGTGGTAACGCTCGGGACGCAAGGTAACGGTGTGACACTGGCGATCACCGACGACGGCGTCGGTGCGGGCTGCGAACCGGCGCACATCGCCGCACGCGACCACGGCTTCGGGCTCGACGCGATCGAGCACGCGCTCGCCGGCGTCGGCGGCACCCTGCAGCTCACCGACAATCCGGATGGCGGGACGACCTTTCGCGCATGGGTGCGGAGTTGAGAGCGCCGGTAACGGTTGCGCCGATTCGTTTGCTCGTCATCGACGACCATCCGGTGGTGCGCGACGGCGTCGCGCTGCTCGCGACCTCGACGCGACGCATCGAATTGGTCGGCTACGCGCCGAGCGGCAAAGCCGCGCTCGAACTCGCCGTCTCCGTTGCGCCCGACGTAATCCTGTGCGATCTGCGCCTTCCCGACATGCTCGCACCCGAGTTGATCGCGCTGTTACGCCGCTGCGTTCCAAACGCGCGGATCGTGATCTTTACCGCCTATCCCGATCATCCGGCGGTCTGCGCTGCGCTCGAAGCGGGCGCGTGCGGTATCGTGGCTAAAGATGCCGCGCGCACCGACCTCTGCGCGGTGATCCTCGGGGCGATGCAGGGCGAAGAACTGGCAACGGTCCATAGCACCTTCCCCAATCGCGCGCGAACGATGGTAGGGCGCCGTGAATACGACGTTCTGCGGCGCGTGGCGATCGGCGAGACCAATCTCGAGATCGCCGAAGCGATGAATCTCAGTCCGAACACGGTCAAAGCCTATCTGCGCAATCTCATGCAAAAGCTCGACGCGCGCAATCGCGTTGAAGCGATATCGCGCGCGCGCGAAGCCGGCCTACTCTAAAAAGCCACCAGCCCTCGCATCTTGTCGTCAGCAATCTGCGGGGGCTGGAAGCTTTTTGTTTCTAGTTCTTTTCTAGAAGTGCAGGTCGTAGGTCAGTTTGAGGATGCTGGTTGCCGAGCGGATCGAATCCGGCGGCGGAACCGTGTCACTCGAGTACCGTCCGTTGAGCTTCAGGTAGGTGTAGCTCAGCGAGAGTCCGTGGGGAAGAATCTGCACGAGACCGGCAACGACGTTGTTGAAGGCTTCGGGCGTGTTCTCGCCATGGAACCAGATCGGACTGTCTGAGTAGCCGATGAACGGGATCGTGCCCGGCTGCAGCAAGTGCACGGCCGAGAACGGGAACATGGTTAGCCCCCACGGATAAACCGAGCCGCTTCCCACGTAGCCGTTGACGCCTTGGCCGTTACAAGCGGGCTGATAGCCTGCAAGCGCGCCGACCGGGTTTCCTGCGGAACCCGGGCACGGCACGGGGTTACTTGGACGCGGATAGTAGTTGATATCGAACGTGGCCTTGAACATCGGCGGCTCGTATGCCGTGTGCGGACCGAATGCGTAGGCTGCGCCAACGCCCCAGAAGGTCGCGTTGATGCTCGAGGGGTTGGACGTGTTGCCGATGCACTGCTCTTGGTTCAAGAAGCACGTGCCGGCCCCCGGGATCGCGTTGATTGAAATGCGCTGATGGCTCGTATAGTAGCCGTCGAACGTGAGGCCGTGACCCGCAGCGTAGTTGAGCGTAAATGTATCGATGCGATCTTGGATGCTGCCGGTCAGAACCGAGAGATTCGGCCCGAGCCCCGTCGGAATCGATGAAATACGACCAAGCGAGAAGTCGAAGTTCGAGTGCGAGTAATTGAAACTGAAGCGCTTGTTGATTTGGTACGTCAGACCATAATCAAGGCGGAAGTTTGAGGTCGTCTGCGGGAGTCCGTTCGGGCACGTGGGTTGTCCCGCAGTACAGTAAGCCGGTATGTAATTCGGTCCCAGCGGTGGAACCGACGAATCGCCCGTGTTGTCTAAGAAATAGACGGGAGCGATTTCGAGTGTGAAGCGCTGGTCGGCCGACGCGATCGCCGGAGTGAGCAACGCAAGTGCGGCTAGCGCAAGACTAGCAATCGCAACTTTGGCGGTGCGATGCATAGAGCTGCCTCCTATATCGTCATGTTAATAAACGGAAGGTGGCCGAGCGCTTTTGCTTCCGACCCCTTCTCTTAAGTCAATATTATCCAACAAGCGCGTTTTCCCATCTACGCCCGAAGGGGCGTATTACCCCATATGCCAGCCGTGGCTGACGACGATCGACTGCCCGGTGAGCGCATTGGTGGGAAATGCTGCTAAGAATACCGTCATGTCTGCTATGTCTGCCGTCGTGGTGAACTCGCCATCGACGGTCTCTTTGAGCATCACGTTCTTAATCACGTCGGCTTCGGAGATACCAAACGCCGCCGCTTGCTCGGGGATCTGGCGTTCGACGAGTGGGGTTCGCACGAAGCCCGGGCAGATGACGTTGGAACGCACCCCGAACTGCGCGCCCTCCTTGGCGACCGTGCGCGCAAGGCCCAGGATCCCGTGTTTGGCGGCAACGTACGGGGCCTTGAGTGGCGAGGCTTCCTTAGAATGTACCGATCCCATGTAGATGATCGTGCCGCCCTTGTGCCGGGCGTACATGTGCTGGAGGGCGGCGCGGGTTAAAAGGAAGGCCCCGTCGAGGTGAATGCTCACGACCCGGCGCCAGTCCGCATACGATAGCTCGTGAATTGGGGCAATGATTTGGATGCCCGCATTGCTGACCACGATATCGAGGCCACCGCAGGCCGCGACCGTCCGATTGACGCCGGCGCTAACCTGCGCTTCGTCGGTGACGTCCATGTCGACCGCAATCGCCCGTCCGCCCGTGCCTTCGATTTCGGCCACCGCGCGCTGCGCGGCTTCGGCGCTGATGTCGGCAATTGAGACCATGGCGCCCTCGCGCGCCATCGCGCGTGCGATCTCCAGACCGATACCGCTCGCCGCTCCCGTAATCAGGGCGACCTTCCCCTGCAGCCTCACGCTAATACCTCCGCACTTTAGTCTGGCAGGCATGTATGTTTGTGGATACACCATTTCGGGGGTATTGCAGCAAACGATGCTGCCATGCTTATGTAGGATGCGATGGCAATAGCCTTTCCCGCGCGCATCGGTGCGCACGATATCGTGAAATCGTTCGCGGGATTCCGCGCACTCGACGGACTGAACTTCGCCGTGCGTGAGGGATCGGTGCATGCCGTCATCGGGCCCAATGGTGCGGGCAAGAGCACGCTGCTCGGCGTGCTTTCCGGCTTCGTGCCCGCGACGTCGGGACGTGTCACCATTGCCGGTGCGGACACCACGCGGCTCGATCCGGCCTCAATCGCGCGCATGGGCGTGGTACGCAGCTTTCAGATCAGCAGTATCTTTCCGCACGCAAGCGCGCTCGAGAACGTCAAGATCGCACTACAGGCGCGCTCGGGCCTCTCGTGGCGATTGATCGCTTCATCTCAAGCTGCCACGGTGCTCGATGAGCCGGCGGCGCGCGCGCTCGCGGCGGTCGGCATCGAAGGCGACGCCGCTACGCCGGCAGCTAATCTTGCCTATGGCAAGAAGCGCGCGCTCGAGCTTGCCATTGCCATCGCCCAAGAGCCGAACGTGTTGCTGCTCGACGAGCCGACCGCGGGTATGGGCGCCGAAGATGTCGAGAAGACGATTGCGCTGATCGCAAAGATTGCGCGATCGCGAACGGTCGTCTTAGTCGAACACAACCTGCGCGTCGTCGAACATCTCTGCGATCGCGTGACCGTGCTTGCGCGCGGCAAGGTTCTGGCCGAAGGCAGCTACAGCGACGTACGCGCGGACGAACGCGTGATCGAAGCGTATCTCGGCGGAGTCGGACACTAATGTTGGCATTGCGCGACGTGCACGCCTATTACGCCGAGGCACACATCTTACATGGCATGTCGTTCGACGTCCAGGACGGCGAGGTCGCTACGCTGATCGGCCGTAACGGCGCGGGCAAAACGACGACCCTGCGCGCAATCATGGGCATCGTGCCGCCACGCTCGGGAGCGGTCGATTTCGACGGCGTCGCACTGCAAGGATTGCCCTCGGATCGTATTGCCCGGCGCGGCATTGCTTACGTTCCCGAAGAGCGCGGCATCTTCTCGACGCTCAGCGTGCGCGAAAATCTCACCTTTGCGCCCGCGATCGCGCCCGGCGGCTGGAGCACCGATCGGATTTTCGAGACCTTTCCAAATCTGCGCGAACGCGCGCATGCGGTGGGAACGACGCTATCCGGCGGCGAGCAGCAGATGCTCGCGATCGCGCGCGCGCTGCGCTCCGGCGCGCGCACGATTCTGCTCGACGAACCGACGGAGGGCCTTGCACCGGTCCTGGTGGAGCGCATCGGTGAGGTGATCGTCGAGATGAAGGCGGCGGGTCTTTCGGTGTTGCTGGTCGAGCAAAACGTGCGGTTCGCCGCCGAAGTCGCCGACCGCCATCATATCGTCGTGGACGGGCGGGTAGTGCAAACGCTCGGTAGCGCAGAAGTGCGCAGCCGCGAACGCGAGTTGCTCGAGTTCCTCGGAGTGTAGCTTTTTCTTAGCTGCGCGCGATAGGGAGCACGACGGTCATCTTCGTGCCGTAACCGGCGTCGGATTCGATGTGCAAGTCGCGCCCGAGCGTCTTGACCAAGAACAGACCGCGTCCATCCTCGGTCAATTCGTCCGCGGGAAGCTGCGCGGCGAATCGCTCGAGGCCGGGGCCGCTGTCGACCACGGTAATCACCGGCGACGTTTCGGACCAATCGATTTCCATGTTGACCAGTCCGGGCGCGTGCTCCACCGTATTGGCGAGAATTTCGCCGACGATCAGTTCGGCGGTAAAGAGATCCTCGCCGCTCTGTACGATGCCTTCGATGAAGCGCATGACTTCGTGCCGCGCGTGATGCGCCGAGTAGGCGTGGCTGGAATGGAAACTCCATGCCTTGTGGAGGTCGAGTGGATGCACGCCGGACTCGGACGGCGCGACCCGTAAGACGACGATGACCGCGTCGTCGCTCGGCGCGGAATCGCCCAAGACAGCGCGGCGAATCGCCTCGGCCGGCCGCGGCGGCGCGTCGATTGCGAGCGCAGTGACCGCATCGAGCAACGCTCGCTCGGTCGACTCGATGTCGCGCGCGAACTCGGTGATGCCGTCGGTATAGAAGACCACGACGTCGTCGCGTTCGAGGGCCTTGCTGAAGCTGCGGTACTCCGAGGTCGGCGAAACACCCAGCGGGAGCGAGCCGTATGAGAGCGCTTGTGCGGGCACGAGTTTGCCGGCGACGATCGGCGCAGGATGACCGGCGCTGGCGTAGCGCAGCGTGAGCGAATACGGATCGACGATTGCAACCAACGCTGTGGCAACGGTCGGATCGTGCAATTGCAACAGACGATTGACCTTGGTGAGAATCTTGGCCGGATCGTCCATGTCCATGGCGGTCGCGACAATGCTCTGGCGAATGCGCCCGGCGCTCACGGCGGCGTTGAGCCCGTGCCCGGTCACGTCGCCGATCGAGACCAAAATCTCGCCGCCGGGCAACGCGAACGCGTCGTACCAATCGCCGCCGATGAGGACCTCTTGCCCAGCGGTGAGGTAGAGCGCGTCGAAGCCGAGGAACTGATGCTCGGGAAGCGTTTGCGGTAGGAATGCCGACTGCAGCGTGGTCGCGATGCGAGCGGTACGGTCGAAGGCGCGCCGCTGATCGTCGATGTCGGTGTGCGTCCCATACCAGCGCACGATGCGTCCGCGGTTGTCGCGCATCGGTTCCGCGCGCACGAGGAACCACCGGGAGACGCCGTCGCCGCCGCGCAGGCGCAACTCGCGTTCGAACGGCTGACCGGCGGCCACGAGTTCATTCCAATCGGAAATGCCGAGCGAGTGTTCGTCGTTGCCGATGAACTGACGCCAGCGCGCGTTGAGCCAATCGATCGCGCCGGATGGATCGGCGGTCCACACCATTTGCGGCAGCGTTTCGGCCAAGACTTTGAAGCGCAACTCCGCTGCCTGCATCTGCGCGAGAGCCGTCCGGCGCTCGGCGGTGAGCGCGCTTAGGAGCAGTCCGGTGATGGCGAGTATGGCGCTAAAGAAGACGAACGCCATCAAGCGATCGTTGGGAGAAAGGCGCGCGAGCGGTCCATGACCGTGCACGGTTGCCCACAGCGACACCCCGCAGACGACGACGATGAGTGCGGTCATGATGCGCGCGCCGGTGCGCAGCGCTGCCCAGACGATGAACGGGTAGAGCGGAAACGCCGTCGGCAGGGCCGAGAAAAACTCGAGAAACGCGAAGACGAACGTGAGCGGGACGGCAATCGCGATCTCGAGCGGCGTTGCATCGCCGGCGACGATGCCGCTTTGGCGAACGTCGCTCCAGGTGAGGATAAGCGGTGCAACGAGCAGCACGCCGGAGGCGTCGCCGACCCACCACAACAGCCACTGCGATCCGTATGCCGACCACGGAAAGACGTGTGCGAGCGCGAGCTGCAGTACGCCGTTGGTCGCGGTCACGGTCATCGCCAGGATCGAACCGAAGACTACAAAGACAGCAACGTCGCGCAGGCGCGCGAAGGAGCGATCGAAATTGAAGACGCGCAGCAGATAGGCGCCGGCCAATGGTCCGAGCGTGTTGCCGCCGCCAATCAGTGCCGCGGTGAGCAGCGGCTCGTTCCTCAGTGCGTTGGCGAGGAACGCGCCCACGAATACGCCCGGCCACATTCGGTAGCCGCCGAGGACGAGCGCCGCGATCGCAATGCCGGTCGGGGGCCAAACTGCCGTGATTTGCTTGACGCCGAACGCCAGCGAAAATCCGACGTTTGCGAAGAAGACGTAGGCGGCGGCGATCACCAAAAGCCAAGCTGCGTACGCGGCAACACCGCGCACGTCCGCGGGCGTGCGCTCCGCTGTCGCCCCTCGAGTGTCGACCTGCGCCATCGAGAAATCTGCTTCGTCCAGCCTGCGAGGCGGACCCGCCGCGCCCATGCGGCGAGCGTTAGGTCTTGGTGAAGCCCCTCGGGGCTATCGTTTGTACGTCTGCAGTCCGGGGCGGATCGACTTGTCGTCGAGGAACTGCTTGAGGCCTTCGGCGCGTCCGCCTTCCTCATCGAGCAAAATCGATTGGTCGAGCTTCGCGTAGAGATAATCTTCGCTCTGCTCCCACGTGAGTTCACGGCACCGCTTGAAGCCGTGCTTTGCCGCGCGCATGACGACCGGGTTCTTCTCGAGCAGCTTCTTTGCGAGCTCGATCGTTGCATCGCGCAACTTCGCGAGCGGGACTGCCTTGTTGACGAGCCCCATATCGGCCGCCTGCGTACCGGTGAACGTCTCGCCGGTCATAATGTAATAGAGTGCGCGCCGTTGTCCGACCGTATCGGCCATCGCTTTGCTGACGAGATTGCCGGGCGGGATCCCCCAGTTGATTTCCGAGAGTCCAAAGGTCGCCTCTTCCGCGGCGATCGCAAGGTCGCACGCAACGAGCGGTGAGAATCCGCCACCGAAGCACCAACCGTTCACCATCGCGATCGTCGGTTTGGGATAGAAGCGCAACAACCGCCACTGCCACGTCGAAGCTTCGCGGCGAATCTTCTCCTGAAGAATCTCCGGACCCGCATCGATCTCGCGAAAGTACTCTTTGAGGTCCATGCCCGCCGTCCAGGCGTCGCCCGCGCCGGTCAGCACGACCACTTTGGCGCGCGCGTCTTGCTCCACGGTTTCGAGCGCATCGATCATCTCGCGATTGAGCGTTGGGTTCATGGCATTGCGCTTCTCGGGCCGGTTCAAGGTGATCCAGGCGATGCCCTCAGCATCAATCTCGACCTTGACGGTCTTCCAATCACCGATTGCTTCCATCTTGCTCATGTCACTCGTTACCTTTCGGGTGGATCTGTGAAGACGATGACGTCCGGGTCGTTGTCGTCGGCGAACAAGCGGCGGACGAGCGCGGAACGGCGCTCCAATACGCGGCGCTGATTCACCGAGCCCTTGTCCGTGATCTCGCCCTCAACCGGCGAGAGCGCCTCGAACGTGAGAATGGCGCGCCCGATGCGCGACGTCGAGCCGCGAGCCTGCGCATTGTGCGCGCGTAGAAGCGACGCCAGGGCGTCGCGCAGGGGAACGGGCGCCTCGTGCGCGGCGCGCGCTCGAGCACCGAGGATGAGCACGACGCCGATCGCATCGCGATTCTCGCCGCATGCTACGCAGTCGTCGACCAGCGAACCGGCCGCGCTCAACACGGCAACGCGGATGCCGCCGGCGTCCACCCACGTGCCGTTCGAGAGTTTGAAATTCTCCGCGATCCGTCCATCGAAGAGCAGTCCCTGCGTTGGATCATTTGCATCCTGAAACTTCATCGCGTCGCCGGTGCGGTAGAATCCGTCGGCATCGAACGCTTTTGCCGTCAGTTCGGGGCTGCGCCAATATCCCGGCGTCACATTCGGCCCTTTGACGCGCGCTTCAAGACGCGCTTCGTTCTTGACGAACAGCATCTCGGTACCCGGCAACGGCACGCCGATATCGGCGGGGTCGCGCAGCGGATAGTGCACCGCGGTCACGGCCGGAGCCGTCTCGGTAAGCCCCCACGAGCCGACGATCACGATCTCGCGCGACGCATATCGCTGCGCAAGCTCGCGCAACGCTTGCCAGGTCGACGGCGGCAGTGCAGCCGCGGCATTCTGAATCAGCCGTAACCGTGAAAAGAACCGCGTCGCGAAGGTCGGATCGGCTTTGAGCGCTTCCACCAACATCGCGTGACCGCGCGGAACATTGAAATAGAGGGTCGGCGGCTGCTCGCGCATGTTCTGCACCGATCGTTCGAATCGCCCGGGCATCGGGCGTCCGTCGTCGATGTAGAGCGTACCACCGTGAAAGAGCACCATGTTGAAGTTGTGATTGCCGCCGAAGGTGTGATGCCACGGAAGCCAATCGTTGAGAATGACGTCGTCGTCATCCAAGTGCGGCCATACTTGCGCGAGCATCTGCTGGTTCGAGCAAAGCATCCGAAACGTATTAACGACGCCTTTCGGCTGGCCGGTCGAACCCGATGTAAAGAGGATCTTGGCGATGTCGTCCGGCTCGACGTCGCGACGCACGACATCGACCCGCTCGCTGACCGGCGTTGCCGCGAGCGCATCTAAGCGTAGCGCGTCGCTCCGTGGCCCTACGCCTCGGGCCACGAGGACGGGAACGTCCGCGCCGATCGATGCGAGCGCATCGCCGTAGGTGTCGGCATCATCGGCGAACACAAGCTTGGGCGAGAGTGCGTCGAGAACCATCTGGAGGCGGCGCAGATCGCCGTACTGTATCGAATACGGCGGCGAGATTGGCGCCGCGGGTATGCCGGCGTACTGCGCTGCGAGCGACACTGTCGCGTGCGAGATCGATGCGCCGGAGAGCAGCGCGATCGGCGTCTCGCGATTTAAGCCGCGTGCGATAAACGCCGATGCTACGCCACGTACTTCCTGGTGCATCTGCGCGTAGGTGATCGAATGCCACGCTTCACCGCTGCGTTCGGCTAAAAAAACACGATTGGGGCGCTCGCGCGCCCATCGGTCGAGTACGCTACCGGTATTCGGCGCGTACGCGAGCAACGGATCGCGCGAGCGCAAGAGAAGTGCGCCGTCGGGACGAGTGAGTAACTCGACGTTCGGCGGCGCAAACATCTCCATGTCTCGTTTATGAGTACGGGACGAGCTTTGCGTGGACCGGCACGTTACGATCGCCGGCATTTTCGGTCATGACGTTATCGAACGGGAAGCGGCTTCCAGGTTTGGATTTGAGCCACTGTGCACCGAGAATCGGCATCACGGCGACGTTGGGAACCGGACCGTGGGTGAAGTCGACGCGGCCGTCGATCGTGACCGTGTCCAAAACCGAGAGCGCCTTTGCAACGGCCGCTTTGGTCTTGGGCGTCCCCGCATTCTTCAGCGCCGTCATACCGGCGTCGAAAAGCGAGAGCGATGCGCCGAGTTGCTGCGTCCACTGCTTGCCGGTCGCCTTCTCGTAATCGTCGGCCAGTGCGCGCGACCCGATGCCGGTGAGCGACGACTTGTACGGCCACGCCGGGTGCCAGTAGTCGGCGGTTGCAATCTTATCACCGAGCGGCCCGAGCGCTTCGATCGTCGATGGGAAGAGTCCGGTCTTGGCGACCTGGCAGATCTTCACCATGCTGGTGTAGCCTTGCTGTGCCGCCTGATGCCAGAACGCCGCGAAGTCGGGGGGAATCGGGAAGGTGTTGAAGATCTGACAGTTCTCGGCCTTGAATCGCGCGATCTGCGCCGAGTAGTCGCTGGTGCCGTCTTCATACCCACCGGGATCGACGATCGAGAAACCGTGTTTCTCGAGGTCGGGAATCAAGTGTTCGCGGATGGCGTTGCCGTCGGCGTCGTTGGGATACAGCACCGCGACTTTCTTGTTGGTCGGTAGTTCGGCCCATTGTGAAACGTAGCACACGAGAAAACTATTGACGCCGAAGCTGTAGTGATAGGTCCATTTGAACGGCGAAGGCTGCCCCGGTTTAGCGCCGCGTCCGAAGTACCATGCTTCCCAGGGCATAACCGTCGACAGGCACGGAACACCGGCGGCTTCGCATGCGTCCGAGACCGGATTGACCACTTCAGGCGTGGACGTCACGAGCATCATATCCACGCCGTCCTTAGTGATCAGCTCGTTGGCGAGTTGTCCCGCGCGGGACGGATCGGATTGCGAATCGCGATCGAGAATTTCAACCGCGTAGCGTTTGCCACCGGCCATGAGGCCGCCGGCGAGCGCCTTACGTGCAAGGCCAATGATGTAGGGATCGACCTCACCGAACCCGGCGAGCGGTCCGGTGCGCGGGCTCACGAAACCGACCTTGATGACTTCGGCCGCGTCGGCGCCGACCCAGAGCGACGGAATCGCGGCTGCGATGGCCGCTCCGCCGGTTCCGATCATGAATGAACGTCGGGAAGAATCCGATGACATAAACACCTCCTAGATCGTGTTGCTAGACTGCATCCTTATGCGGCGACGAACCGGCCGAGCTGCTCTTCGAGGCGCGCGAGCGTCTCATATGCGGGCAACGTATCGACCAGACTCGATTTTGGCTCTCGATGCTCGGCGATCGCCGCGAAAAACTCGCGATCTTCGAGTTCGATTCCGTTGTTGGAAACGGCGATGCCCGACAAGTCGATCTTCTCGTTCTTGCCGGTGCTCAGATCGTCGTAGTACGCAAGGTACGTACCGGTATCGCCGATGTACCGGAAGAACGATCCAAATGGTCCATCATTATTGAAAGAAAGCGACAGCGTGAGAATTGCGCCCGACGGGGCTTTGAGCTGGATGCTCATGTCCATGGCGATTCCGAGCGTCGGATGAATTGGTCCCTGGATCGCCTGCGCGATCTCGGCGGTGCCGCCGGTCTGCCACTGAAAGAGATCGACGGTGTGGCAAGCGTGATGCCAGAGCAGATGGTCGGTCCAGCTACGCTGTTGTCCAAGCGCATTGGTATTCGTTCGGCGGAAGAAATAGGTTTGCACGTCCATTTGCTGGACGTTGAATTCGCCACGCTCGACGCGCTGGTGAAGATACTGATGGCTCGGGTTGAACCGGCGCACGTGCCCGGCCATCGCGACGACCCCGGTTTCGCGCTGCACGTCAACGAGGGCGCGCGCATCTTCAAGCGAATCGGCGACCGGAATCTCCACCAGCACGTGTTTGCCGGCGCGCATCGATTGTTCGGCTTGCGCACGATGGATCTGGGTGGGCGACGCGATAATCACCGCATCGAGGCCGGGCTGCGCGAGCGTCTCGTCGAGGTCGGTGGTCCAATGCGGAATCTTGAAGCGCTGGGCAACTTCTTTGGTTGACTCGGGCCGGCCGCCGGTCAGCGAGATGACCCTCACGCCATCGATGTTGGCAATAGCTTCGAGATGTTTGATGCCGAAGGCGCCTTGCCCGGCGAGCGCAACGTTGATCAATGCCGGTCCCTCGCGTTTGCCAAAATGAGATGACCCACGGCCGTGTTCGAAGCCGGCACGTGGTAGAAGCGATGCAGCTCCTCGACGCGGTCATCGAGTGCGCCCCGCATGATCAGCCACATCACCAACTCGATGGCTTCGGAGCCGGCTTCGCGAACGTACTCGATGTGTGGCCGCTGGGCGGCGCGCGCCGGATCGGCGATGAGCTCATCGAGAAACGCATTGTCGAATTCCGCATTGATGAGGCCGGCTCGCGGGCCTTGAAGCTGATGCGACATCCCGCCGGTGCCGAACACGACCACGCGCAGGTCTTCGGGATAGGATTCGACCGCCTTGCGGATCGCTTTGCCCAAATTGTAGCAACGATGGCCGGTTGGCGGCGGATACTGCACGACGTTGACGGCGACCGGAATCACCGGCACCGGCCACCTTTCGGGCTGGCCGAACATCAATGAGAGCGGCACGGTGAGACCGTGATCGACCTCCATGTTGTTGACGATCGTCATGTCGAATTCATCGAGAATCGTCGATTGCGCGATATGCCATGCAAGCTCCGGATGCCCGACGACCGGCGGCACCTTGCGCGGCCCCCAGCCTTCATCGGCAATTGGAAACTCCGGCGCGCATCCGATCGCAAACGTCGGAATGATGTCGAGTGAGAACGCCGAGGCGTGGTCGTTATAAACCTCGATGATGACGTCGGGCGCGAGATCCGCGATCCACTGCTTCGAGAATTCATACCCGGCAAAGACCGGTTTCCAGTACGGCTCCGACGAGCGCCCGTTGTCGAGCGCGGCGCCGATGGCGGGTATGTGCGAGGTCGCGACGCCGGCGACGATTCTAGCCATCGCGCCACTCTGATTTGCTGCGATTGCCGTCGATGTGGCGGCCGCCCGCGAGCATCATCTCCGCATACTCTTCCGGAGACTGGCCGGTCATCTTCGCGGCTAGCGCCTGAAACGAGAGACCGTCGGTGGCGCCAAGCTTTGAGGTGTAGTAAATGTTGCCGCCGAGTTCGAGCATGCGATTCCAGTCGCGAGCCAGGACGGCGTCGCGCTGCTCCGGCGTCATCGGCCAACGCTCGAGATAGGCACGTTCGCCGGCCTTGAAGGCGACGCGGTTCGCTTCTTTCATCAGCGACATGCAGAACATGTTCAAGTGATAGCCTTGACGCGAGTGCTTGGCGTCGAAGAGCGTCGTCCCGGGGATATCGTCGAACGGATTCTCGAGCTGCGTCATCGTGTGTGTTCGGGCCAGTAGAGTCGCATCGGATTCCGCACCAGCAATTGCTCTTGCAGCGCGGGCGTAGTTGCGATGCGCGGAATGAAATCAACGAGCTTGCCGTCGTCGGGCATATGCGTCGTCATGTTGGGGTGCGGCCAATCGGTGCCCCACAGCACGCGGTCGGGATAGCGTTCCACCAGCGCGCGGCCAAACGGCACCACGTCGTCGTAGGGCGGCCCGATCTCCGAAAGCCGCTCGGGGCCACTAACCTTCACCCACAGATTCGGATGCTCGTCCATCAGGGCGATAAACCGCTGCCATTGCGGATGTTCGACCCCCAAATCGACGTCGGGACGCCCCATGTGATCGATCACGACGGTCGCCGGCAACGAGGTGATGAACGGGGTGAGCTCTGCGAGCTCCGGGGCTTCGAAGTAGATGACGACGTGCCAGCCGAGCGGGATAATTTTCTCCGCGATCTGCACGTAGAGCTCGCGTGGCGTGGCATCCACCAAGCGTTTCAAAAAATTGAAGCGCACCCCACGAACGCCGGCAGCGTGCATCTCGGCTAGCTCGGAGGTGCTCACGTCGTGCTCAACGACGGCAATGCCGCGAGCTTTATCGCCGGCCGTAACCAAGGCATCGACCATCGCGCGGTTATCCGAGCCGTGGCAGCTAGCCTGAACGATCACGTTGCGCTCGAAGCCGAGGAAGTCTCGCAACTCGAAGAGTGCTTCCTTCGGCGCGTCGCCGGGCGTGTATTTGCGCTGCGGGGCGTACGGGAACACGTCGCCGGGTCCGAACACGTGGCAATGCGCATCGACAGCGCCTGCCGGCGCGACGAACGCCGGGCGGGTGGGACTGGGATGATAGCGATTCAGGTCGATCACGAGATCGCTGAGCCCAGCCGGCTCTTTAGACGAGGGTAGACGCGCAGCGCGTTGCCTTCATAGACTAATCTGCGTGTCGCATCGTCGAGCCCGAGCGCTTCAATGTAGCGCTTGGTATCGTCATAGTTGAAGCCCGTACGCGGATCGATGCCGCGCACGGCGCCGACCATCTCGGAGCCGAACAGGATGTTCTCCGCTGGAATCACCTTGAAGAGCAATTCGATGCCCGGCATGTGATAGACGCAGGTATCAAAGAAAACATTGTTCAGCACCGACTCTTCGAGCGGCGGCCGCTTCATGTCTTGCGCGAGCCCGCGATAGCGGCCCCAGTGATATGGCACCGCACCGCCGCCGTGCGGGATGATGAATCGAAGCGTCGGGAAATCGACGAACAGGTCGGCCGAGATGAATTGCATGAACGCGGTCGTATCGGCATTGATGTAGTGTGCGCCGGTCGCGTGAAAGTTGGGATTGCATGACGCGCTCACGTGGACCATCGCCGGGACATCGAGCTCAACCATCTTTTCGTAGAGCGGATACCAGAATTTGTCGGTGAGCGGCGGCGAATTCCAATGGCCGCCGGATGGATCGGGATTGAGGTTGATGCCGATGAATCCGAGCTCGGTCACACTGCGCTCGAGTTCTCGAATGCTGGCCGCGAGGCCGGCGCCGGGCGACTGCGGCAGCTGTGCCACGCCGACGAAGCTTCGCGGATAGAGCGCGCACACGCGCGCGATCAGATCGTTGCAGGCGCGCGCCCAGGCGATGCTGGTGGCTTCGGTCCCGATGTGATGCGCCATCGCTGAAGCGCGCGGTGAGAAGATCGTCATGTCGGTGCCGCGCTCGCGAGAGAATTTCAGTTGAGCGTTCTCGAGGCTGCTACGAATCTCGTCATCGCTGATGCTTGGATCGAGCGGCGAGGGCAACGAGGCATCCGCGAGCCCGGCGATCTGCGCTGCGCGAAAGGTTTGTAAGCCCTCCGGCGCGGTCGTGTAGTGGCCGTGGCAATCGATAATCACAGCGAGCCGTTCCTCCACACGTCACCGGGAACA
>JBEKBR010000008.1:0-82512 GCA_050015295.1 Candidatus Aquilonibacter sp.
GGCGCCTTAGTCGTGCGATCCCGTACGAACTCGACACCGATCATCAAGCCGATTCCTCTGACATCCCCGATGCTCTCGTGCTTTGCCTGGAGACCCTTGAGACCAACGAGCAGCGCGTGTCCGGTCTCGCGCGCATTCGCTAGTAGGCCATCCTCAATAACGTCGAGCGTCGCCAGCGCGGCCGCGCAACATACCGGGTTACCGGCAAACGTGCTGCCGTGACTCCCCTGATCCCACGACATCACCGACTCTTTGGCGATGATCGCGCCGATCGGCATTCCGGATCCGAGGCCTTTCGCGGTTAACGTGACGTCCGGAATAACGCCCAATGCCTGCGATGCCCACATGTGGCCGGTCCGTCCGACGCCCGATTGGACCTCGTCAAAGATCAGAACCGCGCCATGCTCGTCACAAAACGCGCGCCAGTACTCGAGGAACCCCGGCTCCGGAATAACGTAGCCGCCCTCACCGAGGATCGGCTCGATAAAGACGGCAGCAATTTCATCCGGGCTCACGCGCTGGCGAAAGAGATTCTCTGCTGCTTCTTGCCAATTCGACGGCCGGTACGGATCGGCGTACGGTAAGTGATGCACGCCCGGTAACAATGCACCGAAATGGCGGCGGTATTTCACCTTGCTGGAATTCAATGAAATCGCGCCCATCGTTCGGCCATGGAAGGCCCCTTCGAATGCGATGATGTGCGAGCGTTTGGTGTGGCTGCGCGCAAGCTTGATCGCGCCCTCAACCGCTTCCGTTCCCGAGTTCGTCAAAAACACGCGTTTGGGTTCGGGACCGGGTCCAAGGATCGCCAAGCGCTCGCAGAGTTCGGAGAACGTCGGATAGTAAAAGTCAGTCGCGCAGATGTGAAGAAATTTCTCAGCTGCATGCTTGATCGCCGAAACGACGCGCGGGTGCGCGTGGCCGGTGGACGCCACGGCAATGCCGGCCATGAAATCGAGATAGCGGTTCCCATCCACGTCTTCGATCATCGCACCCACACCGCGCTCGACCACGAGCGGATACTCTTTGACGTACGAGGTTGAAGAATGGCGACGGTCTTGCGCGATGATTGCACGACCCCTCGGTCCGGGGGGCGGCGTGACGATATACGGATAATTCTTTTGCATGGCTATCTCTTTTAGGTCATTCGAGTGTGGCTTTGTTCGCGCATAAATTGGGCCGGATAATACGGTCCGCAGCCTCCGCGCCCCGTCAAGCCGGAGCCTTTCCAACCGCAAAATGATTGCACGCCCGGCCACGCGCCGGTCGTTGCGCCGGTGCGACGGTTCACGTATAAAACGCCGGCCTGCGCTTCGTCGAAGAATCGCGCGATCTCGCCTTCATCTTGCGAAAACAAGCCGCCGGTCAAGCCGAAATCCGATCGATTCGCTTCGCGAAGCGCCTGATCGAACGAATCGACAATCCCAATCGAGAGGAACGGTAAGAAAAGCTCTTGTGCGAAGAGCGGATGGTCGAGCGGCAGTTGGGCGATGGTCGGTTGCACGTAGTAGCCTCGGTCGAGCGGCGCGCCCACAACGCGCTCGCCGCCGTACAGAAGCGTTCCACCCGCCCGCGCGCTCTTCACCGATTGTTCAAAGCGCTTGAAGGCTGCTTCATTGATAACCGGCCCCATGTAGACATCGCGAAGCCGGGGGTCGCCGATCACCAGCGCGCGCGTCTTCTCGAGGAGCTGGGCAAGAAAGTCTTTGGCGATACGCGCGTCGACGTAGACCCGCGAGCAAGCGCTGCATTTTTGGCCTTGTAGACCGAACGCCGAACGCATCACGCCTTCGCTCGCCATCTCGAGATCCGCGCTCGCCGTCACGATCGCGGCGTTCTTGCCGCCGAGTTCGGCAAGCACCGGTTTAACGTATCGCCCAGCGGCACCGACCGTTCGAAGTAACTGCATGCCGACTTCGTGCGAACCCGTAAAGGCAATCCCGTCGATGCCCGCATGCTGTGTGAGCGCAGTGCCGGTGGTTTCGCCGACGCCGTAGACGCAGTTGAAAAGCCCCGCCGGCAACTTCGACGCAGCAACGATCTCAGCGAGCGTCGCGCCGGTGAGCGACGCATCCTCAGCCGGTTTAAAGACGACCGCATTTCCAGCGAGCAGCGCGGCGCCCGACATGCCCGCGGCAAGCGACGCCGGGAAATTAAACGGCGCGATGACGGCAAAGACGCCGTAGGGGCGCAGCACGTCCTGCGTGACTTCGTTTGGTGCAAGCTTGCCGAGCGGACGCACGAAGCCATGGTTCGCTTCGAACTGGCTGGCATAGTAGTCGATCAAATCCGCGGCCTCTTCGGCGTCGCCCAATGATTCGAAGCGCGTCTTGCCGATTTCTACGCTAAGGATCGCCGCGAGCTCGTAGCGTCGAGCCCGAATCATTTCGGCAACGTCGCGCATGATGGCGACACGATCTTCCCACGGCGTGAGCGCCCAGGTCTTTTGCGCCGACCGTGCAGCCGCGACCGTCGCATCGATCTGCGCGGAACTCGGGCTGTGAAATGACCCGAGCACGATATCGCGGTCAATCGGCGAACGCGATTCATACGCCGGTCCTGCTCCGGTGGTTATGACGCCGGCAATAAGCGGATGGTGCGCCTTCCCAAGCGATGCGCCGATCTTTCCCAATGCCGCTTCGAAGCTCGCGTGAATCTCTTCAAGGTTACCGCCAATCGCCGAATACGTGATCTTGGGCTGCGCGGTTGTCGTGTGCGTTGTCATTTCTCTCCTTTGAACAGGCGGCGGTGGGTTGCGATCAGGCTTGCCTGCAGAAGGTCGACTAACTCATCGATTTGTTGCGGCTCAATAGAGAATGCCGGCGCAATCATCACGAGGTCGCCATTGGTTCCGTCTGCATGACCGACGTTGGGCCAGAGCACCAGGCCATGCTGCTTTGCCTCTTCGACCAGTGTCTCGGCAAATTTGAGATTGCGCGGAAGCGCCTCACGTGACTCGCGGTCGCGCACGAACTCCATCGCCCACAACATCCCGATGCCACGAACATCGCCGATATGCTCGGCGACCGGACTCACGATCGTCGCTTGCAGGCGCGTGAGCCGCTCGCCGAGTTGCGCGCCAACGCGTGCTGCGCGTTCGACGAGCGCATGTTTTTCAATGTAGCGCTGCACCGCGAGCGCGGCCGCCGCAGCGAGGGGATTATGCGAATACGTTTGCGCGTGCATGAAGTTTCCGCTTCCGCCCGTCACCGCTTCGACGATCGAAGCTTTCGCGATGAAGGCAGAGAGTGGAGCATAGCCGCCGTTGAGACCCTTCCCCATCGTGATGATGTCGGGGGCGACGGCAGTCCCGTCAGCATTGCGCGAATGCTCGATCCCAAAGAACGTGCCGGTCCGCCCTGCACCGGTGAGCACTTCATCACAAATGAAAAGCACGCCGTAACGATCGCAGATCTCACGAACGCTCGCAAAGTATTCGGGCGGTGGAACCGATGCGCCGGTCGACGAGCCGCCGATCGGCTCGGCAATAAATGCGGCGACGTTGCTTGGTCCTGCGTGTGTAATCGCCCGTTCAAGCGCAACCCCGGTCGCCCGCTCGCGACTCGCGCTGCGGTACGGATACGGCGCATCGATCATGACAACGTCGGCCAGCCATGGTCCGAACATCGTGCGGTAGTGCGCGCGGGCCGAGGCGGAAAGCGCGAAGAGCGTGTTGCCGTGATACCCGGGCGTCTGCGCGATAACGACGCGACGATCGAGCTCGCCCCGCTCGACGTGGTACTGCCGCGCAAGCTTGAGCGCGGCTTCCACCGCTTCGGATCCACTATTGAGAAAGTAGACGCGGTCGAGCCCCGCCGGAGCCTTCGCGACCAGCAGGTCGGCTAGCGCTTCGACCGGCTCGTTGGTAAACGCCGTTCCGTTTACATAAGCAACGGTGCGGGCCTGGTCGGCGATTGCATCGGCAACCTCGGCGACGCCGTGGCCAATATTGCAGACCATCGCCCCGCCGCTCGCGTCGAGGTACCGCTTTCCCGCCTCATCGTAGAGATAAATGCCGTCGCCGCGCACGATCTTCGGGAGCGCGTGGTCGTACTTGCGATAGAAGACGTTACTCGGCATGGTGAAGGCGGTCATGACCAACTATATATTCGGCGTTTTTGCAATTTTAGGCCGAACTTCTTCGGTCGTGATTGCTAGTATACCATAGAGATCGCTCCCCAGCCGAGCCTTACCGTAGGTCCGCGAGCGGATGAGGCTCCTCGTGGCGGGGGCGAAAATGGTCCGCCACGTGCGCCGCCGACACCGCTTCGAGCGTGTCGGGCTGCCAGCGTGGGCGGCGGTCCTTATCGATGAGCACCGCACGCACACCCTCCGCAAACTCGTCGTATTGGCAGCATGCAAGCGAAACGCGGTATTCGAGGCGGAACACTTCAGCCAACGAGAGGTGCAGCGAGCGCCGCCAGAGTTCCCACGACAGCGCAGCCGATGTCGGCGAACCGTTCACAAACGTCTTGCCGGCCGCGGAGAGCCACGGATCTTGATGGTCTACCAGCGCGCGCAACCTGGCGGCGATGTCGGGCAACGCATCGTGTCCCATGACGGCGTCGATCACATCGAAGTGTTGACGTAGCGGAGACGCCACCGGTTGCACACTAATTGCATGACCTTCGAGCAGGTGACTCAGACGGCTCGCGTCACTATCGCGATCGCCGGACCACTGCCGCTCGGCAATCGCAGCAAGTATCCGTGGGTATTCTTCGTGCGGCAGCGTGAAATCGGCGAGGCCCACGAGGCGCGCGTCGGCCGCAGTGAGCGTTGCGCCGGTTAGCGTAAGAAACAAGCCGATGCGTCCGGGCAAACGACGCAGAAACCAACTCGCGCCAACGTCGGGATACAATCCGAGACTGATCTCGGGCATCGCCATGCGCGTATTGGGCACGACGACGCGGTGCGACGCGCCGACCATCATCCCGATACCGCCACCCATAACGATGCCGTGTCCCCAACACAGCAAGGGCTTCGGGAATGTATGGATGCGATAGTCGAGGCGGTATTCGCGTTCGAGGAAGGCTGCGGCTAACGGCGATACGCTCCCGGGCTGCTGCGCATGGGCTTCCCGCACGAAGTGATAGAGCGCAGCAACGTCACCGCCGGCACAAAAGGCTCGATCGCCCGCCCCATCGAGGACGACGCCGACGATGCCGGGGTCGGCGGCCCAACGTTCAAGGGCCGGCGTCAAGCGATCGATCATCGCCGTATTGAGCGCGTTCAAGCTCGCGGTTCGGTCGAGTGTCGCATGCCCGAACGCATGGCCGGACGCAGTGACAATCTCGCGCAGCCGCACGCCGTCGCGCACGCCGTCTTCCACAACGGTCATGCGCGGTACCCTTCGCGCGCTATGATGCTCGTACATCTCGTTAGTTCGGCACGTCGCGTCCGCGATCAGGCGGCGGTGGCACCGCCACCACAGCGTTTCCGAGCACATGCATTAGCCCGGTGCGGGCTCCCAGATCTCGATCGCGTTGTTCTCCGGGTCATGCACTCGCGCAAAGCGGCCGGTTTCCGGCGAGTCCAGGTCATCCACGCTGGCGCCAAGGTGCAACCTTTTGCGAGCGCTTTGGGTTGCAAGGTGTGCATGATGTTAGATATTGCGCCGGTCGGCGTTCTCACTTTGAATAGAAAAGTCTCGAAGGGAGTTGTTCCAGTTCCGCCAGAGCCCATCTACGGTGGCTATACGAATAGCCGCGGAGAGGTCTTTCTGTTTGGAGCGGATCTCGCTTATCGGGTGAATTTCAAGAACAAGACGATCCAGCAGCGGCCACCGCTCAATCCCGGAGCGCAGGCACGCTACGAGACGACCGAGGCCGGCGAGCCATTCGAATATTGCAATAAGAGTTTTCGCCGGCTGAGCGCAGAGCAGATCACGGAGATTTGCGCGTCCGGATCGTTCAACGTCGGACCCCGAACCATCGCTTAGGCCATGACGCCCACTCGGCTCGAGCAGTTCGCCGACGGAATCTTCGCCATTTCGGCGACGCTGCTCGTTTTGAATTTCGCCGTCCCGGTTCTTGGCGACGCGAACAATGGGGCGCTCGTACACGCGCTGGTAGCCCAGTGGCCGAAGCTTCTGGCCTTCCTCTTGAGCTTTTTCATCATTTTGAACTACTGGCGGTTGCACAGTGCGATGTTCCACCAGGTGCGCGTCCTGGACCATCAGACGATCCTCTTGAATACGGCGTTCCTCGTTGTCGCTGCCTTCATCCCATACGCAACCAACGTGGCGGGAACATATCCGACGCTTCCAGGGGCCGCCGTTTTGTACTCCATCGTGCTGTTGGTCGGCGCGCTCCTCGGTTTCTTCATGGTACGTCATCTCATCGAAAGCGGGGCGTACCAGGAGGGCGGGCCGCCCGAACAGGCGCGCGCAACCTATCGCCGCATCCGATTCTCGCTCTACATCCGCGCCGTTGGCCTCATCTTCGCGTTCTTCTTGCCGATCGTGTCGTACCTGATCTACTGGGTGATGATCATCTACTTCTTGACGTTCAGCGCCATCGACGAGTTGAACACCTAGCGGTCGCGACGTTGCCGAAAGCTGCCGCGTTTCTGGCACGTCACGCGCCTTACGCTTCCCGCGCTATGCACGGTGCATCTACTTAAGTTGGAGGTCATCGATGAAATGGCAGTCGTTACCGGCGTTGGTACTCGTGGCGCTTGCCGGCGCCGCAGCACCGGGCGCGTCGCAGGCATCCGATCCGACAGCGCAGCTCGGAGTTTGGCAAGGGCAGTGGACCTATACCGAGCACGACTATGAAACGCCGTACAGCCACGCCCACACCGACACTGGTACTGCCAACTGCAATTGGTCGCCAAATCACGGCTTTATGGTCTGCGATTATCTCAATAGCAACCCGGCCAATGGCGTTCCCGCTAACGATCTCGCGGCATTTAGCTACAGTCCCGCTGCGAAAGCCTATACGCGCGTCGGCATCTTCAAGGACGGTAAGCCGTCTTTGGATCGGGTAGCGGTGCAAGGAAGTACCTGGACGACGTCAGTCGAGATTCCCTACAACGGGAAAACGCTCATCCACCGAAACGTGCACATCTTTTCGTCCGATGACAAACAAGCGAGTGCCACGACTGAAGTCTCCGCCGACAACGGCAAGACGTGGACGACGCTGTCTCGATTCACGTCGGTGAAAGTCGCTTCATAGCGCGGCCTAGGACAAGAGCCCCGAGCGCGCCTGTGACGCTCGGGAGCGGGCGCCGTCAATCGGGTGCTCGGCCTCGAAACATGAGGTCCTCGGCGGCCGTAACGAGTGCAGGAGGGCGCTCACCATGATGAGGCCTGGCTTGCGATGGTTCACCGTATTAGTCGCTGCGTTGCTGGTCGCTCCGCTGCCGGCTCCCTCGTCCACCTTCGCGACGACACTCGAGGCCGCAGCGCAAGCCTATGACGCCGGTCATTACCGACAAGCAGCGAGCCTCTACGAGCAAGTGGTTCACGCCAACCCGGTCAACCCCGCGTATTGGCGCCGTTTGGCCGCGTCTCACTATCTTGCGGGTGAGTACCGTGAATCGATTCCGGCCTATGTCAAGGCGATGCAGTTGGGGCAAGATCAGCCGGCAACACTGGCCTACTTCTTGGCGCGTGCGTATGCGAGAGCTGGCGACCTTGCGACCGGAATGCGCTGGCTGCATCAAGCGATGGCGTGGGGATATACGGACCTCGAAGGTGCACGCACCGACGACGCGATCGCGCTCCTGCGCAAGCAACCCGGATTTGCCGATCTGCTCGGCATCGTCGACGCGCAAACGATGACGCGCGATGCCGGCTGGCGTTACGACCTCGCCTTTTTAGCTCGCTGGACAAACGCCAAAGCGTATCATCCGTTCCGAACGAATACGGGCGACCGTTTCGTCTCCGACGCGATCTACACACAGTCGCAGTTTGACGAGCAGGTCCGCAAGCTAAGCGACGCGGTCCCGAATCTAACCGATCCCCAGATCGAACTTGGCATGATGCGATTGCTCGCGGCGCTCGGCGACGGTCACACCGAACTCGGCGGGGGGCCGCGCCCGGAGTATGCGATGACGATTCCCGTCAAGTTCGAGTCGTTCCAAGAGGGATTGTTCGTCACGGCCGCCGCGCCGGCATACCGGAATCTGTTGGGCGCGCGCGTTTTGACGATCGACGGGCATCCTATCGCGACCGTCATACAACGCGTTGCGCCATATATCAGTCGCGACAACGAGTACTGGCTCTCCGCCGTCGAGCCGTATCGGCTTCGCGCGATTCCGTTCCTGCACGCACTCGGTTTAACAGCGCGCGCTGATCGCGTCACGCTGCACGTCATGCTTCGTGACGGAAAAGCGCAGGACCGCGTCGTCGTGACGACGGCTGACTATCCCAACATTTGGAACATGCTTCCAAGTCCGCCTGGATGGGTCAATCTGTTCGACACACTCGCAAAAACGCCGCCACTCTACCTAACGAAGACCAGCGAACACTATTGGTTCACGTACGATTCAAAAACACGGGTCGTGTACTTCCAATACAACAATGTCATCGACGACAAAAGTGAGCCGCTCGCCAATTTCGCGCAGCGTTTGGGGACGTTCATCGCATCGCACGACGTAGCTAAACTGGTCGTCGACATGCGTTGGAACAACGGCGGAGACACGTTCCTCAACGCACCGTTGCTGGCGATGCTCCAATGCTCCAAGGTCAACCGTACAGGGCACCTGTTCGTCATCATTGGCCAACGCACGTTCTCTGCTGGACTCAACGCTGCCGATTACTTCCAGCGGGATCTCAATGCCATCTTCGTCGGCGAGCCGACCGGCGGGAAGCCGAACGCTCCCGGTGATGAGACGTTCTTTACGCTCCCGTTTAGTAAGATCGCGGTAAACTTCTCAAGCGTTTATTGGGAGAGCGGCTGGCCGCAGGACGCGCGTCGAGCAATTGCTCCCGACGTCTATACGCCACGCACCTTCGCAGCCTATCTTGCGGCGGACGATCCGGCAATGGACGCGATCGTCGCCGACACGTTATAGTCAGCTTTCGCCCAACGCTGACTCCGCCTTCCGCCAAAGTTCCGGAGCGCCCAGCTGCTCGCAAACGCCGCCAAATACAGCGGTCGGGCCGCGCCACTCCAGCTCATCGACGTTCGCGAAAAGCTTCGCGTCCGTTCGAAGCGTTGCGAGCTTTTTGAATAAGAGACCGCTGTCGCGATTCTCCCCTAGCACATTTTTCGGAAAGAGCTCGATCTTTCCGTAGCGCGTTAGCAGCGCTGCGGCGCCCTTCGCACCAATGCCCTTGATCCCGGGATAGCCATCCGCCGCATCACCTACGAGGGCAAGGTAGTCGGGGATGAGTTCCGGATCGACGCCAAACTTCGCTCGTACGCCGGCCGCGTCTCGAACGACGCTGGTTCTCCTATCCACCTGCACAACGCGATCCCCGCGCACGCATTGAGAGAGATCTTTATCAGGCGTCCAGATGCAAATCTGTTCGACACGAGCATCCCTCGATGCGATTTCGGCAGCCGAGGCCAGCGCATCGTCCGCCTCAAGTTCGATCATTGGCCACACCACTACGCCCATCGCACGCAGCGAATCCTCAAGCGGTGTGAACTGTACACGCAGCGCACGATCGATCCCGTCTCCGGTCTTATAGTCGGCCCAAAGCTCGTTCCGAAATGACTCGATGACATGGTCGGTAGCGACGCCAATATGGGTCGCTCCATCGGCGATCATGCGCAGTACGGTATTGAGCACTCCGACCACGGCACCGAACCGACGCCCCTCGCTGCCGCCGCGGCGCTGCAGTCCGTAAAAGTGTCGAAAGAGCTCGTAGGTTCCGTCGATAAGATGAATGACCACGCTACCACCCAGCATACCTCAAGCCATGGTAGAATGCCGTATTGAGGTGAACTTTATGGACGAATCCGCTATTCGGATCTCGATGATCGAGCAGCGCTGGGCGAAACCCATTTCAGGCGACCTTTACGACGAAGACGTCATCTGTGACTTCCCTCAATCGGGCGAACGAATACGCGGCCGTGCGAACCTGATCGCTCAGCGCGCCGCAGATCCAGATCATCCGAGCGTATCAAAGGTGCTGCGGATAATGGGGAGCGGCCCGGTTTGGGTAAGCGAGGTCATCATCACGTACGACGGAAAACCTTGGTATACGGTGAACATCCACGAATTTCGAGGAGACAAAGTATTCCGCGAAACGCAGTACTTCGCGGAATCGCTTGCTCCGGCGGCGTGGCGCTCACAATGGGTGGAGCGAATGGAGTCAATCAAGACTTAGGACCCACCGAAAAGCCCGACGATTTCTCGCCGGGCTCTTTGTTTTCGCCTGTCTCTCGACAACGGCGCTGCGCGCTTACGCTCGCGATGACAAGAGTCGTAAGCCGCCTAAGGCGCGTAAGCTGTCACGTGCGCTATCAATGTTGGTGACACGGCGTTATTTGCGATTCGTAGTTTGATCGTTCTGCTCGATGTGTCCGCACCGGGCATCAAGCGCGCAAGGTTGCCCACCGTCTGCGCCGAGAACGTAAACGTCGCGCCGACTCCCGGCTTGCCGTTATCTGCGTTCAGGACGGTTACTTCTTCTCGCATCCCCTTAAAGTATGGATTTTTCGCCAACGTGACGGAGAGCGTAAAAGGCGGATAGAGCGCATCGTGGGACGCATTGTGGAGGCGCATCGGCACCGTGAGCTCGTGTTTTGCACCATCCCAAGTCCCAGCGCCAAGTTTCACTTGAAGCGTTTTCGTCACATCACGTTGAGACAGTCCGGCTGGTATGGGCGCGGGCGGACGCGGAAAGACGGTGGCGGTCCACACCTGATTGACGCCGGTTCGAGAGTCAATCCAAATTGGATGAAACCCACCGTCGGGGTCGGATGCGAGATCCATATAATCCCCGCCCGACGGGTAGCGAGCTCCCGGCGTCGTGAAGTCGAAAAACGCCCCCTCGGGTTCGTTGAGCGCAAGCGCCGAATATTGCAGCGCAGCAGGCGTTTTCAGTGGGGAAAGGACACTGGAAATCGCGACGGGAGACGAAAACGTCTCGCCATCATCGGAAGAAATCGCGAACATCTCCGATACCGTATTGCGAACCATCGACCCGTTGAACCAGCTAATGCCGACAATTCCCGCCTTGTTCAGATTGATCGAGGGCTGGTACTGTGCGTCGCTTGCGTCGTTCGTGGTGAACACGACGCGCGGCGACGTCCAATGTTTACCCTGATCTACCGATTTGGCAAAGAGGAGGCGCGAGGTGCCCGTTCTCACATCGCTCCAAATGGTATAGACGACGTCGGCGTTGCCCGCGACGTCACGCCCTCCCGCATACTGCGGTACCGAATCTCCGTCGAAAGCGTAATTTCGGACCGCCAATTGGTGCTCTTCTTCTTTTTCGGTGAAGACGACACGCTTACCGATGACGACCGGCGCAGCGAACGTACGCCCACCGTCGGTTGAACGCGCCACTTCCACAATTTCCTTTGGGACATTCCATTTAAAGAACGGAAAGAGCACGGCGCCGTTTGAGAATACGACCGGACGACTATTAAACGACCACCCTGTGGAGACCGGAACCGGACCGTGGAATGTGTGCCCACCGTCCGCCGACCATACCAGGCCCAGTTGATTGACCTGATGAGGCGGTTGCTGGATTTCATAGAGCACCGTCATGTAAATGCGGCCACGATACGGGCTGCTCGTCCGATCGATGGCGAGCTGCTCGTGATCGTAACTGTGCCCGAGCGGCGTCTGGAAAAACGCGGCTCGCTGAAACGTCTCACCTTGATTGAACGACTTAAAGACGTAAAGGCCGTTCTTCGAAGTACCCGCCGGCGTGATCTGACTCCCCAACCCCGTCATGTACGCAACGCCGTCCGCGTCGAAAGCGGCCTGAACGTCGCCGAGAAGCGAACCATTCCCCGTAGGCAACGTCGTGCTTTTCCAGTTGTAGCCGCCATCATCCGATCGGAATGTTTCCATGGTAATGCCGTTCGTGCCGAACACCATGGAACCGCCAATAAGCGCTCTTGGATCGCTCGGCGATACGGCAATCGCAGGTTCCGCGTACGATAACGATGGCGTTAGATCGACCAGAGAGTCGGGTCCGTAAGACACGGGAGCGTCATCGCCAGAGGCAGCGCATAGGAACAGAACCAACGTGGCGGCTGCGATGCGGGAGAGATTTTGCTTGATCACATGTACCTCAGATAGGAGTTAGCGCAGAAACTGATCGAGCCAATTGATGATGCGCCGCCAGCTATCGGCGACGTTTGCTTCGCTGCGAAAAACGTGCTCTTCGCCCCAGTACCGCGCGAACTCGGCGCGTTTTCCCTGACGATAGAGCGCGGTAAAGAATTCTTCGCCCTGCTGGATCGCGACGTAATCTAAGTCGCCCTGGATGATCAGGAGCGGCGTGTGAACGCGATCAACGTAGGTGATCGGGCTGTTCGCAGCGTAGCGCTGCGGGTTGATCCACGGCGGGTCTCCCAGATTCGCCTGGCCATCTTCGAGCAGTTGCTCGGCGAATATGTCCTCGTTCGCATTGTCACCGTACGCTTGACGCTCATCGAACGTTCCGTACAGGCTGGCCCAATCGCTGATTCCTGCGAGCGCGATGGCGGCCTTGAATCGGTTGGTCTGCGTGATGAGTCCGTATGTGCTGAATCCGCCGTAGCTCTGCCCCATGACCGCAACGCGATCACCGTCGACGTAGCCTAACTGGACGGCCTTGTCGACTGCGGGCAAAACGCCGTTCGTGAGTTTTTGATACGGATCTGTCGGATGGCCGAACGGCGGCAGCGGCATGCTCGGGATGATGACGGCGTAGCCGCGCGCAGCCAGCAGCTGCAGGTTGAGCGCGATCACAAAGTTCAAATGCGCGAGCGTTGGCACTTTGTTGGGACTCATCACGGATCCGGCGTAGACCCAGACGACGGCCGGATACCGGCGGGGCGCTGCGTAGTTTGCCGGCAGCACAAGCCAGCCGGTAAGCTTCTGCGAGTCGAGCGCTGTATATGAAAAATGAATGCAGTGCCCTGCGGCGACGCTACTCAACCAGGTGTTGGCCGCGTACAATATCCTTTGGGGTGAACCCGCGCGCGTATAGCGAAGGAAACTGCCATCACGGGCGCTCTCCGCAAAGACGGCAGAAAACGTTTGGGGATCGAACGCATTGAGGGCGGCGTCGGCGGGTACGTGCCCGAGACGCACAATCCGCTCTGTGATGCCATCGAGCGCAAAGAAGTCTCGATCAACCTCGCCCGACGTCACCACAAGTTCACGAACGCTGATAGCTCCCGTCGTAGGCCACGCGATGCTTGTGACGTGTGTCACTCCGAGAACTGCGATCGTGCGAGGCGGCTGCCCGTCGGCGAAGACGCTCACGAGGTTGCCGCCGGCCACGCCGACAAATCGATGCTCGCCTGCGATCGTTACAAGTGACGCCGGCGAAGACGCGAGTGATGCGGTGGCGTTTGCGACGCTGCCGTTACTTGCGATACTGTACCAGTCGGAGCGGTCTTTTGGCGCAGCGGCACCGGCCGAGGCGCTCGCTGCGTAAACGAGGACGTGGCCGTCCGCTGCCCAAAGCGGCGCCGTCTTCGTACCGTTCGGACCGCTATCGACGTTCAGTTGAGCCGGGAGAATCGGTGCGCAATCGCTCGTAGCGAGTATGCATCGATAGATTTGTAGGTGCGACTTGTACGCCGTCGTGGCGGGCTCGGCGAGGGCGGCGAGCTTCGTGTCGTCCCACGACCAGCCGAGCGGTCCGGCGCCAACAGCACGCCGGTCGAACCGAGCGACGCGCGCACCCGTCCGCGTATCATAGACGGAAAGGGCGTAAATTCCGTTATCGAAGTTCGAGGGAAGCTTGCGCCCCGCATGAGGCTCGAGGAATCCCACTTTCGAATAGACGGCCGCAAGCCGGCGGTCGTGCGACAGCGTCACCGCACCGAACTGCGCAGCATGAGCGATGACTTGGCCGATTTCACGCGCTCCGCTAACGTTCAGGAGAAGCAGTTCCGATTGTGGCCGCGCCGGTATGTTCGGAGAAACGCCGCTCTCCAGCACATTGACCGTCGCTTGATGCCCACGCCAATCGATCGGCCATGCGCGTGAGGCGATCTGCGGAGTCTGCGTCTCGACGGACATCGATAAGGGCTGCTTGCCGGCGGGCAGCACTTCGCAGATGATACGGTCGTTCGAAATCCACGCAAACGGTTGCGTATTAAAGCCGGCGACGGCCCGGCTCGTCACGCGCCGCAGACCAACGCCCGCATCCCAAACCCACAGGTAGACGTTGCCTCCGCGAGTCGAGAGCATTGCTATGCGCTTTCCGTCGGGCGACCATTGCGGGTCCCAAAATCCCGAGCCGTCGACATCGCCATTGGTGATTTTTGTGATACGCCCATTCGCAAGGTCGCTAACATAGACGTCGGCTACGTCGTCGTCCTCCAAAAACGACTGCGCGAAATTTCGCTCGCCTTCAAGAGGCCGCTTTACTACAAACGCCACCTCGGTACCCGACGGCGAGAAAACCGATGGGTCGCCAATCTGCCGCAGATGATACATCAGGGCGACGGTAAACGGAATCACGATTAGTATCTGTACTGCAAGGTTACGATAGCGGCTCGGGGTCCGTAAGGTTGGATGTACGAAGCGCCGGGGTAGTATCCAACCGAGTTCGGGACGACGGGTGTCACGTTGCCGATGTTTCCGAAGTTTTCGATGGCTCCGTCGTAGGCACCGGTGATATTCTCAAACGTCACTAGCAGCCCGACGTTTTTGGTGATGTCAAATCGCCCGTGCGCGTCGAGAACGACGAAGGCGTGCGGAACATTAAAGATATTATTGTTGCCGTAGTATGTCGACGTTAGATCGAGGGATCTTCCAGGCGCCCACCGATACCCGAGCGTACCGGAGCCACTGGCATAGGGCACGGTTGCGTCATAGGTGTTGCTAATAAAATTCGCGCCGGGAACGATGGACTGATTCGTACACGCGGTATGCGGGCAAGACCCGTTGTTGTAGAAGCCGGTTGGGACGCTGAGAACGTAGGCGTGGGTCAATCCTAGTGAACCGCTCCAATAGTAGCCTCTCGGTACGTCCCGTTTGAACGAGAGATTTAGCCCTTCCATCCGGCTCGTTCCGAGATTTCCGTACTGCGTGATGTAGAGCGGCTCTCCGTTGAGCGTTGATACCGTCGTCCCTTGAAAGAATTGACCGAAAAGGTTCGTTCGATAGAGGTCGATCGAGAACACCGTATTACGCTGCACGCGCGCATCGGCGCCAACGTCGAATCCGAATGTTTCCTCCGGCTTCAGATTGAGGTTGGCGGCAATCTCGCTACATTGGCCGCCGCCGCATTCCAGGTTGTAGCCCGTGAGATTCGGAAGCGCCGGCAGAGCGAATCCTCCGCCCGCAGAGGCTCGGAGGGCGACGTTCTGTCCCAATCGCCAAACGGCCCCGAGTCGCGGCGCATTGTAGGCAAAGTTCGAGTTGGTCCACTCGCTGGTATCGGAGGGAACCGGGACGTGAAAATCGGCGGTGGTAAAATACCACGAAAAGCCGAGCGAAAGTTTGTCCGAGAGGTCGGTGTCAAAATGCAAGCGCGTTTCGTCGGTTGTTGATGAGGCCGCCGACGCTTGGCTCAAAAATGGGATGGTCGTCCCATCGGCGACCTCATTATCGTAATACGGCGCGTTGTAGTACGACGTAATGTACGAGATTCCGGCGCTCGACGACTTTCCCACTTGAGTGGCGTAGCTGAACAAAAGGTCACGGTTGTTTGTCCATAATCCGCCGACGAATGATACATCGGGAAACGTCAGTTGCGCGTTCGTTCCGTTGAACGCGGTAGGGACTCCGGCGCCGGTGCCGAGGTTCGCGGTTCCCCAAAGCTTGTAGGTGCCGTTGTCATAGCCTTCGGTCCCTTCCTGGAAATTGTACGAGTTAAACTGTAAGGCCGCGACGCGAAACACGCCTAGAGAGGTCGAGGCCGTGATTTTTTCCTCCAGCAGGCTAGTGGCTTCACTGAGGACACTTTGCGCGCTCTCTTGTGTGAGAAACGAGTATGACGGCTCGCCCGGCGGACTCGGCGCAAAGCTCCCGCTGTAAGGCGGCGTTGCGGCCGCAGGCGCAAACTCCACTGGAAAGTATCCCTCGACGTAATTTTGCTTCGACGTCTCGCCAGCGTAAAAGACCTCTGCCTTGACCGACGATCCGATGTCGTAGGCGAGATCCACCGCACCGCTTTGCTCCGACCACGCCGTGGATTGCGGTATGCCGGAAATGAGCAAGCTGCTCGTTGCGCTGCAATAGCAGTTGGGGACCCCAGGCCTATTGGGGTTTTCTGCACTAATGGGAGCCGCGACCGGCATACCGTTGATCGTCGCCGGTGTCGCAGGAAGCCCGGCGATTACGTTGCTCGTCCCGAGAGGACCTGGGCTATCATTGATGCCGTAGATGAGAGTAGCGGATAGGCGACCCAGATGCAGGCCCAAGCGAGCATTTGATATGATGCCGCCGTAGGGATCATTGCTCGCCGAGAATTCAAAATGATTTCCGGTTGTTTCGCCCGGTGGATGCAGCACGAAGCTGCCACCGATCGAATCGACGATACTTGGGGCGTTTGCACCCGGACCGCGAACAATGTCCGCCGTACTAAAGGCATTGAGCGGAAGCGTGCTGAGATCTAAGCCGCCTCCGGTCTGCTCGATGAATGCATTCGACGAAACACCTTGGAGCGGCATGCCGTCGAGCGTGGTCGAGGTTTCGTATGGAAGCGCTCCGTTGAGCGAGAGAACAGCGGGAGCTTGCGGCGCTCCTCGCTCGCTGCCGACAAAGCCGCTCCCGCCATACGAGTAGCCGGAGACGGCCACACCCGGAATCTGCGCGAAGAGATTCTGCCAGTTCGAGTTTCCCGAAAACGCATAGTCGCTCGGCGTCACCGAACTGATACTCGACGAGGTGACGTTGATGTGCGCCCCGGCGCCGCTCGTGGATACGTCCGCGATCGTCTTGAGGCCCGTCGCTGCAGTGAACTGAATCGCAACGTTGATGTCGCCGCTGAGAGCGATTTTGTCTTTCTCCGCGGTTCCAAATGATGAGTGTACGAGGAGCTGGTACGTGCCCCACGGGACAGTTCTGAATATGAAGACGCCGTGGACATCGGTTTGGGTCGACAGCGGGGTCGGACCGTTGAGCTCAACACTGGCACCCGCGACCGGTTTGCCGTCAGATTGAGTGACGAGGCCCGTGATGTTCGCGGTGTGTGCCGCTGACTGCGTCACACCCGGCGCAATCTGAGCCATCACGGGACGCGGAGTCAACGTTGCCAGAAGGACGAGCCCCAGCAATATTTTGGTCAAACGGGAAACGGGACACCACATCAATTTACATGCTCCTATAATACCGGATTGTCACAGTGCCTCGACGTCTTTGCCGGACGCCTGAATGAAAGCGAAATACAAACGCTTTGATTCATGGCAGTCCGGCAGCGACTCGGGATGCCATTGAACACCCATGAAGAACTGATCCCTAGCCGTCAACTCGACGGCCTCGACGATTCCGTCTGCCGTATGGGCAACCGCGGAAATGGGTGCCGCCAAATCCCGCAGAGCCTGGTGGTGAAGCGAATTTGTCCATGTCGTCGAGCGACCGAGAATCGATGCGAGCATCGATCGATGCTGCACTACCACTTGGTGCGTCGGCTCAGATGCCGGGATGCCCAGTTCACGTACCTGATGATGCTTGATGCCGAAGTCGTCGCCGAGTGAGGGAATATCCTCGATCAATGTGCCGCCGAACGCGACGTTCGCCAATTGCATGCCGCGGCATACGCATAGCATCGGGACTCGTTGTGCAAAGGCGCGCCGCAGCAGCGCTAATTCGCCCGCGTCTCGAACGCCATCCACTCGGTCCGCCGCGAGCTCCGAGCGTCCGCCGTAGAGCGACGCGTCGACATCGCCGCCGCCACTAAACAGAAGACCGTCGAGCTTCAAATGCCCCAATGCCTCGGCTGTGGCACGGCCCCGCGGAATAATCACCGTTGCGGCTCCAAGGCTTTGTAAGAGCTTTGCATGACGGCCGGCTTCGTGTTGTTCAAGGTCCTCCTCGTCGACCCACTCCAACGGGCTCGTGATTCCGATCGTGGGCCGCACCATGAGGAAAGCCTAGGGGATTACACTGGAGGCGTCATCCCGGATTCCGCTACCGTGAGAGTGTCGACGAGCTGGTGACGTGAACGAATGCCAAGACGATTCATAATCGAAGTCATGTGCGACTCGACCGTGTTTTCGCTGATGGAAAGCTCGCGAGCAATGTCTCGATTCGTGAAGCCCTGAAGTACGAGCTCGGCGATCTCTTCCTCTCGCTTTGTCAGTTTCGACGCACCGGCGACAACTGGCCGAAAGCTCGACCGCAATGCATTCTTCTGCAAGCCTTGTTTCTTCTGCGCAGAAGGAGCGATAAGCGACAGTGCCATGCGCCGGTGAGCGAGCCAGCCGATCGACTCAAACATCGCTGCCGCCGCTATCCCGTGACGGTCTCGTACGTCTGCTCGCTTACGGCGCTGCGCGATGTTGGCGTCAAAGAGCTTCAAATATGCCAGAGCAACTCGTCCATTCGGGAGCGCGGCGCGGCGCGCGAGCAGGCTGCGCGCCGTTCGTTGATCGGATTCTCCACCAATGATTGCGGCATCGAGCAGGACATCCCACGCATGATCGGCGCTCAAGAGGCCCTTTATGCCGCGACTCAAGAGCGCCACCGCTTCTCGGTGTTTTCCCTGAGCGGTGTGGGATCGGATAGCTGCCGATACAAGCGGACCGATTCTTCCCGGCTCGCCGGAGAGAAAAGCATAATCAATCGCGCCCTCCTGAACGCATCGGCGCGTTAAACCTTCGTCGTTCAAGATTGTGCCGAGACGAAGACCCGCCGCCGCAACCAGGACGCTAACACAGGGCGTGACGATGTCGTATGTCAGTGCATCGAGCACGAGTTCACGAGCGCGGTCGTACTGCTCGAGCTCCAGCAAGAACTGAGCATATCGTAACGAGAGGTACACGATACGCCATGCTATGTGGCGATCGCGCGCAACGAGAAGAGCTCGCTCCCAACAGACTTGTGCTGAACCAAGATCTCCAAGTGCCATTGCCCAGATGGCGTAATCATCCCAGATTGAAGTGACCTGATAGCCGTCGGGAAGTGCCTTCGCGACCTCCGCGGCCTCCTCGAATAAGGCGTACGCATCATCGCGGTTTCCCCTCGCGGAGTAAAGGATCGCGCGTTGCGTTAAGCTCACAGCGCGCGTCTCCGGCTGATCGCTTTGTAGAACATTGCCGGCCTGTTCGAAGAACGGCTCCGCGGCTTCGTGTCGGCCGAGCAGAATCAGATAGTGCGCCATCGCCAGATTCGCTCGAGCGGAGAACGCCGCGTTCTTAGCCATCGTCCCGAGCTGAACCGCTTCGCTTATGAGGGCGAGGGCGGAAATGGTATCGGCATTGAGCCAATACTGTCTCGAAAGACGCAGCAGTAGCGTTCCGGCTTCGACTGCATTACTGGACGTAATACCGGAAAGCCGGTGGATGGTCAGCGCCCGATCAAACCATTTCCGCGCGTTCTCAGGCTCTCTACCAAAGAACAGCGCGCTCGCATACTTTACTGAGATCCGCGGTTCGTCCTCGGCTTCGAATGCGGACGATTTGAGAGCTTCGCCGTAACGCAGAAGTGCTTCGTGATAATCGTAACGTTCGCGCGCCAAGTCGCCCGCTGCCTCGTGAAATGCCAGTAGCCGTCGCTGTTGTACATACGGGGCTCGCTTTTTTCGCCAGTCCCGAACGCGACGTTTCGCATTTTCGTTACAACTCGAACAGACCGTCAAGCCGACGGCGGCGGACTCCCGAAAGCAAACGACGCAATCGCCTCGTTCTCTGGCTAGTGCGCGGCGGCGCGCGAAGCGGTTTGGCATTTCCTCACGGACCTGACATGTGCTGTAACGTGAATATATGTTACAGACACGCTATCTCCTATGACAACTCTACGGGCACTTCAAACGGGGTGGCTTGGGTTGCCATCACGACGCTCTGTGCGCCGTCACTTATGCTGCGCTACGAGTCCGATGTGAACTTCGCCGACACCAAAGCTCGACTACGCAGTACAACGTTAGATCGGCGTTGTGTCGCGTCTTAGGCTCATTTCGCCCTAACTAAGGTTTCGAAGCGTTATTTCGCCCTAACGTCACGCCGGTGTCGTCTCGAGGCCCGGGATCATCGACGGACGCGAATACGTCAACTTCTGGTTTCTTATGCCAGGCGGTGAATGGTGCTGCCCAGGGTGTTCTCCGGATGCGTTTTGCCAGAACGTAGGCAGGCGCTGAGGCCGGCGGTTTCCGCATGATGCATCGCACGGCCTGATACACCGGTGCGCCGCGAGTTCGATTCTCGCACTCTCCACCCGCAGAAATTGCGCAACCGAAAAAACGGTGATAGGCTGGTGTGGCATCAGGCCGTGCGTCACCGGGGCCGCTCGTCGAGCGGCCCTCGGCATTTTAAAGAGCCGTATTTCATCCTTACCAAATGGATAAGATCCCTGTTTGGGTCGTTCAGGGGGTACTCGTGGGCATCATCGCCAGTGCGGTGCTTGCAGGGGTATCGGTCTGGAAAAATGGTTCGAACTCGTTGGACGCATCGTTGCCCTGGATCGCGGCGGTGGGCGGAATCCTCGCAGCCGTGGGCGGCTTCTGGGCGGCCATCGCGACGAGCGTCGGCTCCGCCGCTGCGCTCGACCAAGTAAACCCAGAACGAAAACCTGTTCTTGTGTTAACTTGCGCAGCCGAGTTCTTACTCAAGGACCAAGCGGATCGAATCGAGCCACCGCGTCAGGTCCTCTTCATTCAAGATGGCGGCGGAATGTTGATTGATGTGGACTCGAACATACCAACCTACACGCAGGATGGACGTATTATTAGGCACCCACCGCTCTTCCAACGCTGCGTGATCACGAACGGCGGTAGACTTCCCCTCGTTGCAATAGCCCTTCCGATTACATTCGTCCTCTACGAAAAAATAGCAACACCGCCGGGCCTAGACTTTAGCAGGTACTCTACCGCATCGTTCGTCTTGAACATTGCAACGCTTGCCCCAAGTCAATCCTACACGTTCGCAGTCGCAAATGCTTCAGGCAAGAGAGCGCGCTTCGCGTTCGACCGCTCGGTGCAGCTGACAAGAATTGATACGGAGAAGTCCGTAAGCGCCACGTTGTTCGTGGATCGCGGTGTGGTTAATGCCGAGAGCTTTATTCTAGATGCTTATGACTTTCAGGCCCCGCCGACGCCACCAAACACAAAAAAGGGAGAACATTAGACGCTCGCCCGCGCTCGGTTCCCGAACTAAAAGTTCAACACAAAAGAGCCCGACGATGTTTCGCCGGGCTCTTTGTTTGATCACGTGAACCAACCCATTTCACAGCAACCGTTCGTTTTCAGGTGATTACTGTGAGGGAGCCTCAAAACGGGATTTCGTCGTCCAACTCGTCGCCGAAGGCGTCGCCCGCCGATGCGCCGTTGGCTGCACCGCTGCGTGCGCCGGCGTATGCACCGCCACCGCCGCTGAAGTCGCCACCGTTTTCACTGCCACCGCCCGGACGTGAACCGAGCATCTGCATGTTGTCGATCACCACTTCGGTCGCCTTACGTTTGTTGCCATCCTTGTCGTCGTACGAACGGATGACGAGACGACCCTCGATTAGGGTGTTCGAGCCCTTCTTCAAATAGGTGTTGCAGGTTTCGCCAAGACGATCCCACGCAACGATGTCGACGAACGTCGTCTCTTCTTTATTGCGCGGGTTGTTCACGGCAAGCGTGAACTTCGTTACGGCTTTACCGGACTGCGTGTACCGGATTTCGGGATCGCGTGTGAGATTGCCGACCAAAATAACTCGATTATATGAACCAGCCATCGTTATTACTCGCTTTCGCTATGTCGCTGTGCTACGGTCATCCATCCCACCCACGTCTGACCTTATCTAGAAATACCGAAGGCTTGTGCCAGACGTCCGGCACAAGCCTTCGAGTCGAATGCGAAAGAGTTTTAGACCCGGTCGGGGGCGACCTGGGGCCGATCCTCGGGCCGCATCGGCGGGGTCAGCGGCACGGGGCCGCTCATCACCGGGGGCGGCGGAGGCGGATTGGCTAGCGCGTAGGCCATGGCCGCTAGTGCCTTCTTGTCGAGGTGGATCACCAGCGCGCGCAGGACGTCCTCTTGCAGCTTGAGCTGACGCTCGAGCTCCTTGGAGGCTTCGCCGGTGCTGCGATACTGCATCACCACGTAGTTGCCTTCGCGCAGATCGGCGATCTCGTAGGCTAGGCGCTTGCGCCCGAGCTTCTCGATGTTGACCAGCTCGCCGCCCTGGTTCTTGATGATTTCGCCGATCGCGGTCGAGCGCGCATCAACGTCGGCCTCTTCTAAATTGGGCCGCAAAATATAGGTAACTTCGTAGTCGTTCATCGCTCGTTCCATCTATGGACGCCTCACGGCGGCCCCAGTCGGGGCAGGTGGTCGGGGGATCAAAAGTCTCCCAAAACTATCGAATCTTACACTAGCCTACCGTTTCACGCAATGTGGTCGGTCGGCGGCAGTGCTAAGATGGGGGGCGATGTCCATCGCCCGCTTTGCCGTCAATCGCCGGGTGGCCGTTTCCATGATCGCTTTGGCGATCGTGGTCCTCGGCATTTTCGCCCTTCCACGGTTGCCGGTTGCCTTGCTCCCCAACTTTACCCCGCCGGTGGTCACCGTGACCGTGACCTACCCTAACGTCGGGCCGGAGCAGATGGAAGCCCTCGTCACCCGCCCGATCGAGAACGCGGTCAGCCGCGTCAACGGCATCCAGCTGATCAATTCCGACTCGCAGCTCGGGCAGAGCACGATCAGCGCGCAATTCTATTACGGGACGAACCTCGATACCGCGGCAGTCGACGTGCAGCAGCAAGTCGATCAGATCCGCAGCCAGCTCCCGAACGACCCCAACCTGCAGCAGCCGGCGATCGCCAAGTTCAACTCGAACTCGTTGCCGGTCGTGCGCTTCTACGTGACCGACGACAACATGCCGCTGCGTGATCTCGGCGATCTCTTCGCGAACCAGCTCTCCGACGAGTTCGCCTCCGTCGACGGCGTGGCCAACGTCATCGTCGCGCAGGACCAACAGCGCTCGTTCATGATCGAGCCCGACACGAACAAGCTTGCCGCCTACGGCATGACGCTCAACCAAATCATCGGGCGTGTGCAGCAAGAGAACCTCAATCTCCCGGCCGGCATCATTCAAGTTGGGCCAAACGAGTACCAGGTACGTGCCAATGCGCTGCTCGCGACCGCGCAACAGATCTCCGATCTCGTGCTCGCCGTCAAGAACGGCAACGTGGTGCGCATCGGCACCCTCGCCCGGGTCACCGATTCGATCGCCGAACAGCGCACCTACGAACGGCTCAATGGCAAGCCCGCCATCGGCGTCGTGGTCGATGCCCAACCCGACGCCAACATCGTCGCAACCGCGGTCGGCACGTATCGCAAGATCGACCAGATTCAAAAGCGCTACGCCGGCATGAAGATCGGCGTGGTGTTCGACCAGAAGGGCTTCATTCTCGAAGCGATCAACGCGCTCGAGCACACCGCGATCTACGGCGCCATCCTGGCGGTCGTGATCATCCTCTTATTCTTGCACTCGTGGCGAACCACGCTGATCGTCGCGGTGTCGCTTCCGATCTCGGTGCTCGGCGCGCTGTTCGTCGCCTACGTCTGCGGCTATTCGCTCAACGTGATGACGCTCGGCGGCCTCGCCCTCGCGGTCGGATTAATCGTCGACGACGCGATCGTGGTCATCGAAAACATCTATCGGCACATGGCGCTGGGCCAGTCGCCGCGCAACGCCGCGGAAAGCGCGACGTCGGAGATCTTTAGCGCCGTGCTGGCGTCGTCGGTCACCGTCGTGACCGTGTTTATACCGCTCGTCCTGATCCCCGGATTGCAAGGCTTGATCTTCACCCCGTTCGCGGTGATGGTCATGGCCGCCGTCGCACTTTCGTTCGTCGTCGCGGTCACCACCGTGCCGATGCTCGCCTCGATTTTGATTCGCAATAAGCCGCATTCTGCAAACGGCAACGGCAACGGCGGAACGCATAGCGGCAGCGGATACGCGCGCTTCGCGCGCGGGTTCGATCGCGTTTACGACCGCTTTGAACGCTGGTACCGTGCGGTGCTTGAACGCGCGATCAGCCGGCCGGGACTCGTCATCGCAATCGCGGCGGGATGCTTGATTCTCACGGTCGTCGCAACCAAATTCGGCGCGGTCAAAACGGAAATCTTCCCGGCGTCCAACTCGATCTTCGTGCGCTTCAACCTGCAGCTGCCGACCGGGACCGCCGTCAACATCACTAATGCCGTCACCCACAATATCGAGCAGCAGATGATGAAGGATCCGCGCGTCCTGTATGTCGGCTCGCAGATCGGTGAGGTCGGTTTCATTGGCAACGGCACGCAGATCACCAACCAATCGAATCTCTCGGTGCAGCTGAAGCCGCAATACAGCGGCAGCGACGCGGCGCAATACGTGCGCGACTGGACCAAGATCATCAGCACGATCTCCGGCGTGCGCCCCTTCGGTCGCACGGTCGACATCATCCAAAATATGATTTCGCAAGGCCAAGACGCGCTCGACGTCCAGGTCTTCGGCCCCGATATCAATACGCTCTACAACCTTGCGCAGTACACGGTCGTGCCCGACCTTGCGCGCATTCCCGGCATCCAAACCCCGCAGAGCGCGATCTCCGCCTCGCAGCCGGAACTCGATATCAACGTCGACCGTACCAAGGTTGCCCAACTTGGTATCTCGACGCAAGCCGTCTCGAATACGATCGACACCGCCACGTCCGGCACGATCGCGTCGTACATGCAGATCAACGGCACGCAGTATCCGATCATCGTGCAGTTGCCGCCGGATCAGCGCCGCTCATTACAATCCATTCTGAGTCTGCAAATTCCAATTTCGAGCTTGCCGGGATCGACCACCGGCAGTGTCGCCAATGGCGTAGCCAACGGCGCGCTGGGCGGTGGCATCGTCCAGAGTTCGACCGATCTCGGTGCAAGCAACACACTGCCGGTGATGGCGCTGCGCGAACTCGCGAGTATCAGCTTCGGCGCCGGCCCGTCGCAGATCACACGCCAAAACAAGTTGCGCGAAATCGACGTCACCGCCGGGCTCGATACGGCGCCGCTCGGCGCCGCCGTCGAGGCAACGACCAAGATTATGAACGGCATCGCGCTCCCGCCCGGCTACTATTGGCAGTACGGACAAGCCGTCACGCAACAGAGCGATACGTTTGGAAGCCTCGGCTTGATCGTGCTGCTCGCGGTCATCCTGATCTACATGCTGCTCGCGGCACAGTTTGAGTCGCTGCTGCACCCGCTCGTCATCATGGTGTCGGTTCCGCTCGCATCGACCGGCGTCGTGCTCTCGCTCTGGCTCACGCATCGCGCCTTCGGCCTCACCGCCTTCATCGGCGTGCTGATGCTAGTCGGTATCGTGGTCAAGAACGCGATTCTCGTCGTCGAATTCACCAACCAGTTGCGCGAGCGCGGCTACACGGTCAGAGAAGCCGTGCTGCACGCCGCGCCGCTGCGGTTACGACCGATTTTGATGACCACGCTTGCATCGGTCGGCGGCATGCTGCCGATCGCGCTCGGGATCGAATCCGGCAGTCAGACGCAGGCCCCGCTGGGAACGGTGGTCGTCGGCGGTCTGCTCTTATCGACGACGCTCTCGTTGATCGTGGTGCCGACGCTCTATCTGTGGGTTGCGCAACACGTCGAACCGCGTTTGGGGGGCTTCCATCGCGGCGAGGCGCGTCAGGTCACCATACCCGTGCCGGCACCGATACCAAGCGAAGTCTAAAACTAGCTGCGGATAAAGAACACGGCCGTCATAATCGCCCCGATCGCGATGACGAAGACGCGGCCGTACAGCGCCGGCACGCGCCGAAAGAGCAGGGCGCCGATATAGCCACCGATCAGCGCGACAATCGCCATCGGAATCGCATAGCGCCAGTCGATGATTCGCGCGATCAAGAAGGGCACGATCGAAAAGCCGTTGATCGCGACCGCGAGCACGTTCTTCATGCCGTTGGTCGCGTTGAAACTCGGCAAGTCCGAGAAGGCGAGAAGCGCGAGCATCATGATGCCGATCCCGGCCGTGAAGTAGCCGCCGTACAGCGCCACCGCGAACTGCGCGAAATACTGCCACCACTGATGCGTCGGATCGCCCCCGCGCGCTTTGGTCAGCAAGGGGCTCGCAGCGAACAGCGCGGTTGCAAACAGCAGCAGCCACGGAATGAGTTTGTCGAAGGCGGCCGGCGGTGTGATCAGCAGTAAGGACGCGCCCACGACCGCGCCGACGATGCTAATCCCGAGCATCGAGTAGAGCATCCGCTTGTGCGGCTGAACGTCGCCCCAATACGCGCGCGCTCCGCCGAGCGTGCCGACCCACATCGCGGCGCTATTGGTGGCGTTGGCGGGAATGGACGGAACGCCGGCCAGAATCAGCGCGGGGAAACTCAGGAAGCTCCCGCCGCCAGCGATGCTGTTCATCGCGCCCGCAAAAAAGGCTGCCACGATGGGCAGCAATTCCTTCGAGCTAAGAACCTGCAGCGCTCTTCTCGCGTTTCGTCACGCGGTACACGCGACGCACGTTTCGCAAGCTCTCGAGCTTGGTCAGAATCTTGTGCAGATGATCGAGATCGCGAATCTGCACGCTCAAGCTCGTCACCGCCATGCCATCTTTGCGCACGCGTGCCGTCACCGAGCTCACGGTCGTCTTGAGTTCAGCAAAGACCGCCATGATATCTTGCAGCAGTTGCGCGCGGTCCTCGGCTTCAACCTCGATGTCAACCGAGTGCATCATGTCGGGGCTCGCAACCCACTGCGCTTGCAAAATTCGCTCCGGCGTCGCACTCATGTAGGCGACGTTGGGACAATCCGCGCGGTGGACGCTCACGCCGCGACCGATCGTGACGTACCCGATGATCGGGTCGCCGGGCACGGGCGAGCAACACTTCGAGAGCCGCACGAGCACGTCGTCCACGCCGGCGATACGAACGCCGCTCGAACGTCGCGCCGTCTTTTTGGCCGCCGGTTTGCGAATCTGGGTCAGATCGACGACGTTGTCGCTCTTGGTCTCGTCGCGAATGCGGTTGACCACCGATTGCGCCGAAGCATCGCCGAAGCCGATCGCTGCGAAGAGGTCGGTCGGCGTCGGATAATTCATCCGGTGAGCGATGCGCTCGATCAGCTCGCCGCGCGCGAGATCCGGACGCAAACGCTCGCGCGCAAGCTCGGCCTCGACCGCTTCTTGCCCGGCAAGCACGTTTTCCTCGCGCTGCTCCTTGCGGAACCACTGCTTGATCTTGTGCTTCGCGCCGCCGGTCTTAACCGTCGAGAGCCAGTCGAGCGATGGACGTCCACTAGACTTGTTGACCAGAATCTCGCAGATGTCGCCGTTTTGCAGCGCGGTATCGAGCGGGACGATGCGGCCGTTGACTTTGGCCCCGACGCAGTGATTACCGACGTCGGTATGCACCTGATAGGCGAAATCAAGCGGCGTGCCGCCGGCGGGAATCGAGAAGACGTCACCGCGTGGCGAGAAGACGAATGCCTGCGAATCGAAGAGATCGAGCTTGAGGTTTTCCATGAACATGCGCGAGTCGCGCATGTCCTTCTGCCATTCGAGTAGGGCACGCAGCCAAGAGAGTTTGTTCTCGAACTGATCTGCCTTGCTGCCTTCTTTATAGCGCCAGTGCGCAGCAATGCCGTATTCGCTGGTGCGATGCATCTCCCACGTGCGGATCTGAATCTCGAGCGGCTCGCCCTGCGGCCCCACCACCGTCGTGTGCAACGACTGGTACATGTTGGGTTTGGGCATCGCGATGTAATCTTTGAAACGTCCGGGCAGCGGCGTCCACAGCGCATGCACCGCGCCCAGCGCCGCGTAGCAGTCCTTCACCGAATCGACGATGATCCGAATTGCCGTAAGATCGTAAATGGTCGAAAAGTCGCGGCCCTTTTTGATCTTGGAGTAAATCGAATAGAAGTGCTTGGGACGGCCCTGAATTTCGGCATTGACGCCCATGCTCGTGAAATCATCGCGGAGTCGCGCGATGGCCTCTTGCACGTCGTTCTCGCGCTCGCGCCGCGTCTTGGCGACACTCTCGACGATCTCGCGATAGCCTTCGGGATCGAGATAGCGCAGGCACTCGTCCTCGATCTCCCACTTGATCTTCCAGATACCGAGGCGGTGCGCGATCGGTGCGTAGATGTCGATCGTCTCGCGCGCGATCGAAAGGCGCTTGGCCGGCGGCAGGCTCTCCAGTGTCCGCATGTTGTGCAGCCGGTCGGCAAGCTTGATGATGATCACGCGAATGTCGCGCGCCATCGCCATGAACATTTTGCGCAGGTTCTCGACCTGCGCATCTTCCTTCGACTGATAGGGGATCCGGGTCAGCTTGGTGACCCCATCGACGAGGCTCGCGATCTCCTCACCGAAATCGGCGGTAACCTGTTCGCTCGTGATGACGGTATCTTCGACCACATCGTGGAGCAAGGCGGCCGCGATCGTCTGGCGGTCCATCTCGAGGTCGGCTAGGATCCCGGCCACGGCGAGCGGATGCTCGATGTAGGACTCACCGGATGCGCGCCGCTGCCCGTCGTGGGCCCGGTCGGCGACCTCATAGACCCGCCGCAGCCACTCCCCGTCGAGGGAAGGGTCGTAGGTCTGGACGGTGCCGATGAGTTCTGAAATCGTCATGGGAGTATCTGCCTATACTCTCATAATCGACCAAGCGTAGCAACGAAAGCGCCGCCCGAGGGGTCTGGGCGGCTCCGGATCGTCTATTGAGGCGGTTTCTTCGAGAAGTTTATGCTGTCAATCTTGCCGTCCGAGCCGATCATTAGCTGCTCGTAGATTGCATCGTTGGTGCAGTTCATCCGGTAGGTATAGCCCACCACACCCGGCGGCCCGCCGATGATGTTGAAGTGGCCGAGCCAATCGACGCTGACGAGCGCACCCAGACCGCTGAGCACGGCCGACATATTCTGGATCCCCTTGTCGGTAAGCGTATCGCTAGCGGCCGGCAGATAGTGATCCTTGTCGATGACGCCGGCCTGCCAAGAAACAAATTCGTGGCGCGCAAGCGCGGTAATCGCCGGATTTTCGGGCGGAAGCGGGGTGGGCGATGGGCTCGGCGCCGGCCGCGCCGCGACAAGCGTCATGAGTAGTGCCGTACTAATAATGAATAAACGAAACAACCTCGGCCCCCGGGAGTGCCTCGCGGCCCTTGAGCACGTCGAGTTCAATCAAAAATGCAAATGCGTCGATATGCGCACCAAGTCGCTCGAGCAGACGGCGCGTCGCTGCTGCCGTTCCGCCTGTCGCCAGCAGGTCGTCGACGACGACGACGTGTTCGCCGTTGCCGAGCGCGTCAGCGTGGATCTCGAGCGAATTCGTTCCGTATTCGAGCGCATACGATTCGGAGAGTTTACTGTAGGGAAGTTTGCCGGGCTTGCGCACAGGAATGAATCCTGCGCCGATCGCGTACGCGAGCGGCGCGCCCAGCATGTATCCGCGCGCCTCAATGCCGACGACATAGTCGATCTTACGGTTCTTGAACCGATCGACAAAAAGATCGATCGCCTCCTTGAACCCGGCTTTGTCCTTGAGCAGCGGCGTAATGTCGCGGAAAAGGATCCCCGGAAGCGGAAAATCCGGAATCGCTCGAATCAGGTCTTGTGCCTTCACGACGGACCGGCATTCACCAGTGAAATACCAAGACCTTCGGCGGCTCGCGATCGCCTTTGCATGCGCGATCGCGCTCCACGAGATCGCCGTCGCCTTTATTCCCAGGCAGCGACCGATCGAGAACCAGGAAGAGCCTTTCGTTGCGCGTGTCACGATCGCGCGCATCGTCCGCACGCCGACGCCGGCGCCGACCCCCACACCGATGCCGGTTCGCATTGCGGTTTCCCAGACGACGGCCGGCCTGCATGCGCGCGTGGAACCGGTCAAACACGCCGGCGCGAAACGGCCCACGCCGCCGAAGGTGCGCTACGCGACGCCCGACGCGGCGGTCCCAACCGGTGGCCAAGGCGCCGGCGCAGCCAACGGGCAGGATGCCGGAAGTCTCTCTGATACCAGCGGAAACGGGAGCGGCCTTGGGAGCAGTGGGAACGGTAACGGCGCCGCGATCTGCGGTGCCGTCGATTTTGAATCGACCGGTCTCGCGAAATACGATTCACAGCATGGCGACTACGAACGTAGCAACATCATCGCGACAGTCTATTACGCTGATGGGTCGTCCGAGCGAATTCCCCTCGACTGGATTTGGCGCTATAAGAGCGAGGACAATGATCCGTTCGCATCGAGCGTACCGCTTCTCTTTCAGTTTCCGCCGACGGAACAACGCGCAAGTGAGCCGCCGATCATCCAATACATCATGGCGCACACCACCGCAGACGGTAGAACCCGGCTGAACGATCGTTGTCCGAACATCCCGCCGCCGCCGGCGTCAGCCAGCCCGCAGCCCTAACTGCAGTCCTACAATCTCTTCGGCCCGAATCGGGCGGCTGAAATGATAGCCTTGCACCCGCTCACAGGTGAGCTCACGGATGAAGGCAAGCTGTTCAGGCGTCTCAACGCCTTCGGCGATGATTTCCAACTCGAGCGAGCGCGCGAGCGCCACGATCGCGCGGATGATCGCGCGGTCTTGGACGTCATCGCCGGCATCGCGAATGAACGTGCGATCGATCTTGACCGCGCTGATCGGTAAACGCTTCAAGTAGCCGAGTGCGCTATATGCGACGCCAAAGTCATCAACGATGATGCGCACGCCCATGCCGCTGAGCGTCCGCATCGTCATCAGCGCGACGTCATCGATCTTCATGTTCTCGGTGATCTCGAGCTCGAGCCCCTGCGCCGGCAAGCCCGTTTCGGATAGAATTTCGCGGATCGTGTCGGCAAGATCGACTTCGCCGAAATCGCGCGCCGAAAGATTTACCGCCACGCGAAATTGTGGATATCCCGCCGAGCGAATGCGCGCGGCCTCGAAGCAGGCTTCCCGCAGCACCCAGCGCGATATCGGCACGATCAAGCCGGTCTCTTCGGCGATCGCGATAAATTCCTCGGGCATGATCTGGCCGTGTTTGGTGTGCTGCCAGCGCAACAGCGCTTCGGCGCCGACTATTTCGGCCGTGATCGTGTCAACAATCGGTTGATAGAGCAGGCTGAACTCTCCACGCGGTATCGCGTAGTGCAAATCTTGTTCCAAACGAAGGCGATACGGCGCCAACTCGTCGTTGCCGACGTCGAAAAATCCGATGCGCGTGCGGCCGCTGTACTTGGCGCGATACATCGCTGAGTCGGCCCGCGAGAGCAATTCTTCAGCAGTAGCACCGTCGTCGGGAAAGGTACTCGCGCCAATACTGGCGCTCACAAAGAGTTGCCGCTCGGCGATGAAAAATGGCTCGGCGAGCGCGAGCTGGATGTCGGTGGTAATCATCGGAACGCTCATCGTGGGCCCGAGCATCAGGGTTACGATGAACTCGTCGCCGCCGCTGCGGAAGACGCTGGCGTTGGCGGCGACGGCCCGGCGCAGCCGCACCGCGAATTGGCGAAGCAATTCGTCGCCGGCACGATGACCGAGTGTATCGTTGATCGTCTTGAACCGGTCGAGGTCGACGAAGAGTACGCCCAGGCGCGCGTCGTCGGCATCGGCACGAGCAACCAGTTCGACCATCTGCTCTTCCAACGCAAAGCGGTTGGGAAGCTGGGTGAGTGCGTCCAATCGCGCGAGACGCGCCAGATGATCGGCCGTCTCCTTCATCTCGGTGATGTCGAGGGCGACGCCGATCGCACCGATGATCTGCCCGTTCGGCCCGCGCAACGGTTCGACGTGATGCTGCATCCACCGTCCGCTGTGCAACGACTCGAAGCGTTGTGAATCTCCGCCGAAAACGCGGTGAATTTGCTCGACCTGCGCTTCACCCAATTCCTTCTGCGTGAAGCCCTTCGCCGAGGGCGCGGTTCCGACGAATGACGTGAAACACATGTCGAGATCGACGGTCCACACCAACGCCGGTACCTGCTCGAGCAAGAGGCGCAAACGCCGCTCGGAATCGCGCAATGCGATCTCGGCGCGTTTGCGATCGCTCACGTCACGGAGGTACACGAGCACCTCGTGCGCGGCCGGCTGAATGCGCAGCTCGACCCACATATTGGCCCCAGGGAAAAATTGCGTGCGCTCGATCGGCATCCCCGTGTTGCGTGCGCGGCGCATTTCGGGAAGCAGATCGGAGGCGAGCGGATCCAGGATCTTGTCGACGCGACGGCCGACGAGATCGGCTGCCGTCTGGTGCAGCAGGTCTTCGGCCTTTTCGTTGACGTGCGAAAAACGCCAGCGGTCGTCAACGATGAAGATGCCGTCTTGGACGCTTTCCAGGATGCTATAACGCCGCTCGTCTGACCGGCGGCGTGAAAGGGTCCGTCCGTAAACGACGGAGAGCAAGACTGCCGCGATACCGATCATGCTAACCGCAAGCACGACGGTGAGCGCTGCGATCACAACACGCCGCGCTCCTCGAGCACGCTGCGCAGCGCATTCTTCGACCGGACGTTAAACAGGTCGTACAGGTTTTGTACCTCCCGCTTAATCGTGAACTCGCTGCGACTAAAGCGGCGCGATAGCTCGGGGGTATCCAGGCCTTCGCAGACCGAGAGCGCGAGCTGACGCTGCATCGCGCTCAAGCCGTCGACCCACGGCGTGACCGGACGCGAAATCCGTTCGCCCATGAAGCGCGAGAAAGCGCTCTTGGGGAAGTAGCCGGCATGGTTGCGGGCGCGCTCTATCCACACGGCAGCGCCGGTGATCTCGGCCAGGCCTTGCGCAGCTAGCGCGGCGCGGAAGTGGTGCTCCGCTTCATCGAAGATCTGGTACGCCGCTTCGAAGGCCCGCGTGGCGCTTTCGGTGTTCCCGAGCACCTGATTGACGGAACCCGACGCGAGCTGCGTGAAGCCGTACGCGCGCTTATCGTGTGAGATAGCCAGCGTGGCATCCACGCTATCCTTGCCCATGCGCATGTAGTTCGACACGTACCGCTGGGCCTGTCCCATATCGACTTGAGAGAACAGTCCCGCGAGCATCACCAAAGCCTGCCGCTCTTCGCCGGTCGTTTCGGCCCACGCCACCGTACGTGCAATCGCTTGTGCCTGCATCAGTTCGTCGCGCGCCCATGCCTCGTTGCGGTTCATGCGCGCGACGAAGGCACGGTCGACATGCGACATCACGTGCCAGGCGTCGGATGGTGCAACTTCTTTCGAGTCGCGGAACATCCACTGCGCGCGTGCTGAGTCGCCGCGCATGAAGGCGTCCCACGCCATTCCGCGCAGGCAGAGGAATTGTTCTCCCGCGAGTTCCGGTGTCCAATCGAGCGACTCGTAGAGAGCGCGCGCATCATCGGAAGCTTCGTGATCGCCCAATTCGGCCGCGACGCGGATCAGTGAGTGGAGAGCGCGCCCGACCGGGAACAACTCGACGTTGTGCGGGTTCTCACGCGCCAGTGCTATAGCGAGTCGCAGGTCGGCGATTTGGGCGCGGTAGTTTCCCTGACCGGCATGCGCCCAGGAGCGCCAGTTGAGAGCCTGCAAGCACAAGCCCGGATCGGAGTGCGTGAGCGCGATCGCGAAATTCGGATCGTTCGGATCAAAATCACCTTGCAAACAGCGCAAACGTGCACGCTGGTACGCGATCGTGGCGAGAAGCGTAGGATCGTTCTCAGCGACACTCTCGGCCTTGGTAAACATCTCGGCTGCGCCATCAAAATTGCGGATGCTGGAATAGGCGCGTCCGGATAAAACGTAATATTGGAAGCGCGTCTCGCCGGTGCGAAGCACATCACTGGAGCGAGCCAGGGCTTCGAGCGAATCGACGGGATCGCGGTAGATCGGGATCTCGGCACGCAGAAGGTGTGCCCGCTCGTGCTGCGGCGAGGGCCACCCTTCAAACCCTTCGAGGCGCGCGAGAGCTGCTTCGTACCGGCCGGTACGAAACAGTTCACGCGCCTCGTCGAGTTGCTGCTGTTGGGCCATTATCGGTCTCTTAGTCTGCCAGGTTTCCTAGTGCTGTGGTCGCTTGCGACGTCACCGTGATGGAGGGTCCCTGGGTGAACGCGCCCGAGGCCGCGTCCGCACCGGAAGCGGTGAGGATCTGTCCGCTTGCGGTCGTGTAGTTGTTGTAGATCACGAGCTGATACGTACCGCCACCGTCGTTCACGTCGAGCGTGTGCAGCGAGAAGTTGCCGTTCGCATCAGTATTGGTCGTGTTGGCGACGTTGCCGGTCGCGTCGAGCGCGACGACCACAGCGTTCGCGACCGGACCACCGGCCTGGTTCAGCACGGTACCCGTGACGTTGCCGACGTTAACCGAAGCGTCGGCCACGAGGGTCGGCACGGCGATGATCTGGCCCGAGCTGTTCATGTTGAGCGATTCCAGGGCGTTGAAATCGGCCTGGATCTGCGCAGCCGGGCTGCCTTGGATCAGGAAGTCGCCGCCGACCGTCATCGTGATCTGATTCGGATTGGGACTCGGTGCGGGTGACGCTGTAGCGCTGGCCGCGTTGCCGACGACCGTCGTCGTCCCGCTGCCAAAACCGACGCTACTCTGCGTCGTCTGACCGGTCAGGAACGAAATCGGATAGGTCGTGCCGTTGGCCACGAGATTGCTGGTCGGAATGTCGACCACGAATTGAATGTGGTCGTAGTTGCCTGTGTAGACTTGGCCGATGCCCACGTTCGACGGCTGGCCCGCGTTGGCCATGATGTTGACGACGTAGGGCGTCGTGTATGTGGCGATATTGATGATCTGACCCTGATAGATCACGTTCACGGCATCGATACCGATGTTGATCGAGGTCGGGATCAGATTCCCGATCACCGGCGGAGCGTCGCCGAGCAGGACCCTGAGCTTACTACCGCCGCCGAGCACTTCGTCGGCGTGTTTGCCGGCGGGCGACGTCGGCGACGTCTTAGACGCGGCGGATCCGGAAGTCGACGGGACGGCCGAGCCCGACGATCCTGAGCATCCGCTCAAAATGCCGATCAGCACGAGTACGGCGCCGATCGAAGTGTAACGTTTCACGGAATGGTCTCCTAACAGCAGTAGAGGACGTCGCTCATACAGAGCGCCGCCACACCTCATCACAATTATGGTCCAAACGCTCAGATTATGCTCAGTCAGGCCGAGGTTAAGCGCATAGTTTGTGTATGGCGAACGTAAAGCGGACGTAAAGACCGCTCCCCGGACGCGCCGCTTGGTCCGAAGGGCCCAGTAGCCGCGACGGGACGTGCTTGGGACGGTGCCGCTGGGATACTTGCCCCCACAAGGGGGAGATCAGATGACACGTCCACCAGCGGCCCTGCGGGCCGGTTTTGCCGTAGCGATGCTCGCACTCGGCGCCTGTACGGGAGCAAGCCCGGTGCCGGGGATTGGCTCGAGCACGAGTACGCCGGCCCCGACCCCGTCCGCCGCCCTGGCGGCGGCGCCCACGGCGCTGACCTTCACCCAGGCCGGCGCCGGCGCGGCGGAGACCTTCGCCGCCAGCGAGACCGGCTACACCGGCACTTTTAAAGAGAGCGATACCTGCTCCGGCATCGCGACGGTCGCGGTGGCGGGCAGCCCGGCGGGGCCCAGCGTCACCTTCTCGGTGACGCCGCAGAGCGGCGGCTCGTGCACGATCACCGTCAGCGACACGTACGCGCAAAAGGCCACGGTCGCGATTTCAATTACTACCTCAGGATTGGTGCTGCAATGAACCATCGCGTTATGTGCGTCTGCCTTGTCCTCGCGCTCGCCGCCTGCTCGGGCACCGGCTCGTCGCTCCCAGCTGCAAGCGGCTCGAGCCAGGTCGCGTCGTCCGCGACGGCGACCGCGCTCGTCATCAAGATTCCCGCCGCCGCCACGGCCTCGACGTCGAAGCGGCCCGCTTACGTCTCATCGTCCACGCAGTCGATCTCGGGCTCCGTGAATCCGGGCAGCGGGTGCAGCGCCTGCACGGCAGCGGTAAACCTCGCCGCGAACTTGACGCCCGGCTCATCCGGCTGCGTCACCACCAGCGGTGCCACGACGTGCACGATTGCGCTATCGCTGAAACCCGGCAACTACGTTGCATCAGTGGCGACCTACGACGGACCGCTCGCGAGCGGCGCGCCGACCGGCAACGAGCTCTCGTCGAATCAATCGATTCCGTTTACGGTAACGGCCAACACCGCAAACACCGTGCCGCTCACGTTGAACGGTATCCCCGCGTCGCTGACGTTCGCGCTTGCGGGCTCGCCGCCGGCGACGCTGGCCGCCGGCACCGTGACGATCGACGGCGCGTCGACCGCGGTAAACATCAGCGCGGTTATCAAAGACGCCGACAACAACACGATCATCGGGCCGGGCACGCCGGCGATTACCGCTGGGGTCACCGGCAATACTTCCTATAAGAGCAGCGTCGCTGGAACGACGGTAACGCTCACGACGCCAACGACCGGCACGCGCACACCCGCAACGCTAACCGTCTCGCTTACCGCATCGAATTGCCCGGGCGCAAGCGCGTGTTCGGCGTCGCTGACTGCGAACATGACCGAATTTATCGCGGTCGTCGACCGCGGCGCGGGGAATGCCCAAGTCTATTCCGAGCGCACGCAAGCCTTGACGCCAATCACGATCGCCGCGCCCTATGGGCCGGCGTTCGATACCAAGGGCGATCTCTTCGTTGCCAGCAACACCGGCAACTCGGTGAGCGAATATGCTCCGCCCTACACGAGTGCGACGGCAACGATTACCAACGGGATCACCGGCCCGAACGCGATCGCGGTCGATTCAAACGGAATCCTCTACGTCGACAGCCTCGGACTCAACGCCGTGGTCACCGGGTACGCGCCGCCGTACACGTCGGCACCCAGTTTCTCGTTCAGCGGGCCGCCCGCAACATTCTCACCGACGAATCTCTTCGTCGATTCCAGCAACGACCTTTGGGTCATCTCCCCGGTCTCGGGACAAGCGGTCTACGAATTCGCAGCGCCGGTCAGCGCAACGAATAGCACCTCGCTCTTGATTAGCGACTGCGATAGCGCGACGCAAGACAGCGCGGGCTATGTCGACATCTCGTGCAATGACGGTTATATGTTTGCCTACACGAAATCGGGAACGCAGGCCGGCAATAGCAACATCAACGAGTACTTCCAGTATCTCGCGGCCTACCCCGGCGGCAATATGCTCGACGTCCTCTGCTCCGAAGGCGTACCTGTTCCCCTCGCGTTTCTCGACAACACCACCAATAACTTCGTGCACCTCAACGCCAGCGGCGGAGATCCGAACGGCATCGTCGTCGATGCAAACAAAACACTGTACGAGACCGATGCCGGGAATGGAACGATCGCTACGCTGGCCTATCCGTACACTGGTACAGCCGCACTCGTCAGCTCCGGCTTGACCTCGCCGTCCGCACTCGCGATCTGGCCGTAAACGCGGGTAACGTATGCCGACGCGGAACTCGCGCAGCGACGAGAATCTGTTCGTTGTACGAACGTGGCGGGAACGTGACGGGAGCGGTGAGACGCAGTGGCGCGCGTCGGTAACCCATGTTTCGACCGGCGATCGCCGCTATTTCACCTCTTACGATGACCTTCATCGCTTTCTCGACCGCTGGAAAAAGTAAACGCGCGCAGCGCGGCTAACGGTCCCGCATCCATGTTGGAGATCCGACTGCTGGGGGAGCCGGAGTTTTGGCTGGGCTCGGACCGCGTGCATCCGAAGCTCCGCCCGCGCTGCGTGTCGCTCCTCGCCTATCTAGCCTGCCATCGCGATCGCGCGCACACCCGTGCCGCGGTCGCGGCGTCGCTTTGGCCGGACGAACTTGAGGAGGATGCGCGCTCGAATCTGCGCCGTCACCTCCATCTGCTGGCATCTGCGCTACCAAAACTCGAGTCGCCGCTCTTCGAGGATGAAGGCCGCATGCTGCAGTGGAGCGCCCAAGCGCCGGTGCGCGTCGACGTCATCGAGTTCGAACGCAACGCCGCCTCAACCGGAACATTCGCTGACGCCGTCGGCCTGTATCGCGGAGAATTTCTCCGCGGCTGGGATGACGAGTGGATCTTCGACGTGCGCGAAGCTTTTCGCGTCCGTCTCATTGACATGCTGCTGGCGCTCGGCTCGCAGGCGATGCGCCGAGGCGATTTCGATCGTGCCGTTGATTGCGCCGATCGACTGCTCGCACAAGATGAGTGGCGAGAAGACGCGATCCGGCTCAAGATGAGTGCGATGTATTGCCGCGGCGACCGGCTCGGCTCGCTCTCGGTCTACGATCGCTTCGCGGAAACGCTCCAGCGTGAGATGCGCGTGGAGCCGACGCTCGACACCGCCGCACTGCGCACCGCGATTCTTGCGAATGCGCCGCTCGCGACGCTCCACCCTGAAGGCGAGGACTCTACCGGAGCGACGACTTCGGCCTTTGCTCTGCCATTCGTGGGCCGCGAAACCGAATTGAGCCGCTTGCGTTCGGCGTGGAATCGCGCGGCTCGCGGAAGCGGAACTACGATCTTCGTCCAGGGTGAAGCCGGCATCGGGAAGTCGCGTCTCGCGCGACAGCTAGCCCTTCTCGCCGAGCGCCAAGGAGGATGCGTCCTAAGCGGCGTCACCTCCAACCCGCAGGCGCAGCCGTACCAGGCCGTCGTCGGCGCACTTCGTCGCGGCCTCCCCTATCTCGCGCACGCAACGATCGACGACGTGTGGCTGGGTGCACTCGGCGATCTTCTCCCCGAAGTGTACGGTTTGCGTCCGAATCTCGCCGTACCCGAACCCCTCGATCCTGCCTCCGCCGAACCGCGCCTGGTGGAAGCATTTGCTCGCGCGTTCGGCGCTATCGCTCGCGCCAAGCCGTTGTTGCTGATTCTCGAGGACATCCAGTGGGCCGGCGACGGAACGCTCGCAATGTTTAGCGCACTCGCCCGCCGCTGCGCCGCACTGCCGATGCTCATCGTCGCGACCGTTCGAACCGCCGACGTCGAAAATCCAGCATTCATCGGCGCGCGCTCCGGCTTGGTTAGCGAACATCGTGCCTCGATCGTTTCGCTGAGCGCGCTCGCGACGAAAGACTTCGATGGCGTCTCTGAGATTCCAAGCGATGTACTCGCGCGCGCCGCTCACGTGGGCGGAGGAAACCCGCTCTTCGTCACACTGCTTCTCCAGGCGTACCTCGAGACGGGCACGCTTCCCGCTGGAAGTGAGGCAGTGCGGACGGTTGGCGACGCCATCGCGCTGCGGTTGCATTCCCTCAGCGACCTTGCGCGAACCGTCGCTCAAGCCGGCGCCGTGGCCGGTCACTCGTTCGACGCACCCTTGATCGCGCGCATCACCGGTTGGGACGATGCTCAGGTTTATGAAGCGATCGACGCGCTGCTCGATGGAGGTATCGTTCGCGAAAGCAACGCCTCATTCCAATACACGTTTACGCATGCATTGATCGAACGCGCGCTCTACGACTCAATCGACGACGAAACGCGAGCCCTGCGTCACCGTCGAATCGCGGCGATTCTGGATCAAGGTGACGATCCCCGACAAGCGGCAATCATCGCCGACCACTGGGCTAAGGCCGGGCGACGCGAACCCGCGCGCGCCGCCTATGAGCGGGCCGTGCAGCATGCGCTGTCGGTCTACGCATGGAGCGAGGCAACGCGACATGCCCGGTCAGCGCTGGCCTTGTTCGAGCTCGACGACGACCGGTTTCGCTTGTTGCTGCTTCTCGCCAACTCATCGCGTGACGCGAACCCCGCGGCGCGCGAAGAGGTCGTCGCGATGCTTGAAGCCCTCGCCGCGCGAGTGGGCACTCCGGAAGCGCAGATGGAGGCGCTGAAGGCACGGATCGACCTTGTTCGCCACTCCGGCAATCGTGCTCGCCAGCGGCAAGCCTGCGACGAGCTGATCGCGACCGCGAACGCTGCGCGCTCACGAAAGTATGCGCTGCAAGGACTCGCCGCGCTCGGCATGTATCAGCTCGACGTCGCTCAAGTTGCTCAATGCGAAGTCACGCTGCGTGAAGTGCTCGCGACGCTACAACCCGGCGATTTTTCGCCCGAGCGCGAGGCCGCGTTTCGAACGCAGCTCGGCCACGCGCTGATGCGCCTGGGGCGGCTTGACGAAGCAGTCGGCGTCGCGAACGAATTGCGCTCACGGCTTTCCGCATCGCAGTTGGGCGAGCTGCGATACGCCATCCAGCTCCAGGCTGCGATCGCCATTGCTCGTCGATCGACAGAGGAAGCTCGTTCGGCGGCTCGTGAGATGCTGGAGATTGATGCCGCGCGCGGTGATATCGTGCAGCTCGCCGTCTCGCACGCGTACTTGGCCAGCTGCTCGGATGCATTTCCCCAGGTCGCGCGCGAGCACTACCGCGAAGCTCTTGAGCTGGCCACGGCGACACAACATCGCGTGACCGTGATGATGGTACATCTCAATCGCGCACAGCTCGAAGAGCAACTCGGCCGCTTCGATCTTGCACTGGCGGACGCGCGCAAAGCGCGCACACTCGCGCAAGACTTCGCCGAAACAACCGCTGAAGCACACGCGTTGATCAATGAGTCGGCCGCGTTGCGCGAGACCGGCGAAGTCCGCGCCGCGCTGGAGCAGGCGAAGGAAGCGCTCAACCTCATTCGTGAGCTAAATGAGCCGCGCGTCCTGGGCGCCTCGCTCGCCGCAATCGGTGCAGCGCAGCTCGCCGGCGGCGAGACGGCGGCGGCGATCGAAACCCTGGACGCAGCCGTCGCACACCGTCGGCGATCGCATTCGATCGGTCAGCTCATCAGCGACCTCGTTCGCTTGGCAGAAGCGCTCATGCGCGCAAATCGCATCGACGAAGCACGCGTTGCAGCCGATGAAGTCGCCGCGCTTGCAAGTGGTGAGATCAGCGACGAATTGCGGCCGGCGAAACTGTGCGCGGTACTCGCGGAGGTCTACCGCGCAAGTCGCGACGATGTGCTCGCACAAACCTGGACGGAGCGCGGACGCTCGACGATGCAGACGATGCTCGAACGCATTCCTGATGAAGAGACCCGTGCCGCCTATCGCGGCCTAAGCTGCAATCGGTTTTAGAGGGCGCCGCGCTCGGCGAGAACTTCGCGCAGCGCATTTTTCGAGCGCACGTTGAACATGTCGTACAGCTTCTGTACCTCGCGCTTGATCGTAAACTCGCTGCGGCTGAAGCGGCGCGAAAGTTGCGCGTTGTCCAGGCCTTCGCAGACCGAGAGCGCGAGTTGGCGCTGCATCGAGGTCAAGCCCTCGATCCACGGCGTGACCGGACGCGAAATCCGTTCACTCATGAAGCGATAGATTGCACTCTTCGGGAAGTGGCCGGCGTGGCTGCGTGCGCGCTCGATCCACACCGCAGCACCGGTGATCTCTGCCAGCCCCTGCGCTGCGAGCGCGGCGCGGAAATGGTGCTCCGCTTCATCGAAGATCTTGTATGCCGTCTCGAAGGCCACGGTCGCGCTTTCGGTATTGCCCAGCACCTGATTGACGCAACCTGATGCGTACTGTGTAAACCCGGTCGCACGACGGTCGTGTGTGATCGCATTCGTGGGATCCATGCTGTCCCTGCCGATGCGCATGTAGTTCGACACGTACCTCTGGGCCTGGCCCATATCGACCTGCGAGAACAGGCCCGCGAGCATCACCAAAATCTGCCGCTCTTCGCCGGTGGTTTCGCCCCACGCCACGGTGCGCGCTATTGCTTGCGCCTGGGCGAGTTCGTCGCGCGCCCAAGCCTCGTTGCGGCTCATCCGGGCGACATAGGCTCGGTCGACATGCGACATCACGCGCCATGCATCGGAGGGTGCGATTTCTTTCGAGTCACGAAACAGCCACTGTGCGCGCGCTGAATCGCCGCGCATAAAGGCATCCCACGCCATCCCGCGCAGACAGAGGAATTGTTCGCCGGCGATTTCCGGAGCCCAGTCGAGCGATTCATAAAGGCTGCGCGCATCGTCGGAAGCCTCATGGTCGCCCAATTCGGCCGCCACGCGGATCAGCGAGTGCAGCGCGCGCGCCAGCGGGAAGTATTCAATCGCCGCGGGATGCTCCCGGGCTAGCTCGAGAGCCGCGCGCAGGTCGGCGATCTGGGCACGATAATTTCCTTGACCGGCGTACATCCACGACCGCCAGGTGAGCGTGTGCATGCGCGAGTTCGGATCCGAGTGCGCAAGCGCGATCGTGAAATTCGGATCGTTCGGATCAAAATCGCCTTGGAGACAACGCAAACGTGCGCGCTGGTGCGCGATTGTGGCGAGAAGCGACGGATCGTTCTCAGCGACACTCTCGGCCTTGGTAAACATCTCGGCTGCGCCTTCGAAATTGCGAACGTTCGAATAGGCGCGTCCGGATAAAAGGTAATACGCGAAAGCGGTCTCGCCGGTGCGAAGCACGTCACTGGAACGAGCCAGGGCTTCGAGCGAGTCGACGGGATCGCGGTAAATCGAGATCTCAGCGCGCAGCAAATGGGCGCGCTCGTGCTGCGGTGAGGGCCAACCTTCGAACCCAGCGAGGCACGCGAGAGCTGCATCGTACCGTCCGGTACGAAACAGTTCGCGTGCCTCGTTAAGCTGCTGCTGTTGTGCCATTGCGGATCGCTTAGTCGTTCAGCGTTCCGACTTGTGTGGTACCACCGGCGGTCACGGTGACGGACGGTCCTTGGAATGACGCCCCTTGCGATGCGTCGGCACCGGAAGCGACGATGTTCTGGCCGCTTGCGGTTGTGTAGTTGTTGTAGATCACGAGCTGATACGAGCCGGCATTGATCGTATGCAGGTTAAAGTTGCCGCTTGCATCGGTGTTCACGGTGTTTGCCACCTTACCCCGTGAATTGAGCGCGACGACGATCGCGTTGGTCACCGGCTGTCCGTTTGCGTTGAGGATCTGGCCGTCGACCTGACCCGCGTTGGCCGTTGCCACCGCGAAGAGCGCCGGCTGCGCAACGACTTGACCTTGGCTAGTGAGGTTCAACGATTCGACCCCATTAAAGTCGGCCATAACCGCTGCCGCCGGGTTACCGCCGATCATGAACGATCCGCCGACCGTCATCGTGATCGTTGTCGAGTTGCCGGTCGTGGTCGTGCCGGTACCAGCACCCGCTGTGCTCTGCGAGTGCGCGCCGACCTGAAATTGGATCGGCATCGTCGTGCCGTTCGCGACGACGTTGCTGGTCGCAGTATCGACCACGAATTGAATTTCGTTGTAGTCGCCGGAATACACTTGGCCGATGCCGATCGACGACGGCGTGCCATTGTTCGCCATGACGTTGACGACGTACGGCGTCGAATACGTGGCGAGGTTCACGACTTGACCTTGGTAGACCACGTTGACGGCGTCGATGCCAATGTTGATTTGCGAGACGTTCATATTGCCGAGCACCGGCGGCGCGTCACCGAGCAGAAGCTGAAGCGTACCAGCAAGCAAGCCGAGCGCGCCTCCTCCGATGACTTCGTTGGCATGCTTCGTGCCGGACGTGCCGGTCGTGGATGTGGCCCCCGATGTGGTTTGCGCGACGGAGCTCACCGTGGCCGACGGGAGCGAGCCACCCGACGAACCCGAGCATCCGCTCAACGCGACGATCAGCGCGAGGATTACGCCGACCGGACTGATGCGATTCACTATGGCCTCCTAAACAACAGCAGGTAACGCGCTCCAAAGAACGCGTCACACCCACCCCAATTATGGCGTAAAGCCAAGGTTGTCGGTCGGTCAAGGCGCGGTTAAGCGCATAGTTTGTGTATGGCGAACGTAAAGCGGACGTAAAGACCGCCTGCCAGAAGGCGCCCTTAATATTAAGGAACTACCCAGGTCATCATTGCGCGGACGACCCGGTCGATGACCGTGCTCCAGGCGCGATCGCGTTCGCGGAACAAGCGCATCGACGGATACCACGGTGTTGCCTCGCCGCTCCCAGCCCAGCGCCAATCAGGCCGGTGTTGAAGCATCGTCCAGACCGGGACGCCGAGCGTGCCGGCGAGATGTGCGTACGCCGTATCGACGGAGATCACGAGATCGAGCTGGGCGATGGCGGCGGCCGCGTCTTCGAAGTCGCCGAACGTTTCCCCGATACGCACGATATCGAAGCCGACGTCGACCTCGGGCTCCATCATCAGCGAAAAGTACTGCACGTTCGGGACGCCGGCGAGCGGCGCGAGCATCTTCGGCGCCAACGATCGCGCAAAATCGAAGACGTGCCGGGGATTCCCGCCCCATGCCAGTCCGACGCGCCGGCCCTCGTATCTGCTTAGCAGCGCTTTCCAGTGCGCGCTACGATCGGCGTCCGGCACAAGGTACGGCGCGGCGAGGCCGGCGTCGAGGCCGAGAATGCGCGGGAGCGTCATCAGACGCGCGTACGCATCATACGTTGCCGGATCGGCCGCTTTGTGTTCGACGACCTCGTCAACGCCGGGCATGCGCCGCATCACCCCCGCGATCGGCGAAAGACATTCCACGATCACGCGTTCCGCCCGCGCGCGAAGCGCGGGAAGAAAGCGCGCCATCTGCAGCATGTCGCCAAAACCTTGCTGGTGCACGACCAGCACGCGTTTGCCGCTTACCTCGCCGCCATCCCAGGGTGCTTGCCCACCAAAGCGCTTGAGGCACGACGTCAATTCGTCGAGCCAATTCCACTCGATGTGACCGAGCGCGGACGAGAGATCGCCGTTCCACGCGAACAAGTCGCCGATCAGCGTGTGAGCGTACACATTGCCCGGCGCAAGATTCCACGCACGCTCCGCCATCGCAAAGGCCTGCGGGACGTCGCCGGCATCGAAGAACAACAACGCCTGCCGTATCCGTGCCTCGAGCGCCGAGGGGCCCTCTTGCTCGAGTGCGAGCGCACGCTCGCAGGCGGCAAGCGCGTCGTCCCGCCGTCCTAATCCGTCGTAGGCGCGTGCCTGCAAGACGTGCAACTCGGCCGAGTCGGGCGTTCGCTGCAAACCCATCGAGCACGCCGTGAGCGCCCCGTCGTAGTGTCCGTGGGTAAGCAGCGCACGCGCAAGATTGGCGTGATCGAAGGCATTCCAGAGCATGAAGGTTGGCGATCCCGTCCGATCAGTTCAGTTCGTCGAGTTGGGCGTGCAGATTTTCCCACGTACCGAGACGTTCTGCGCTCTGCGCGGCCACGAGCGCGCGCTCCGATTCCAACGCCGCTACACGTTCGCGATCGTCGTAGGTCTCGGTGCGCGTAAACAGCTCATCGATCTCGACCTTCCGCGCGTCGAGCTTTGCGATCTCGCGTTCGATGCTCGCTATCCGCGTTTCGAGTTGCGAACGGACCTTCAAGGGTGTCTGACGCGTCGTTTTCGCACGGCCGGTAGATGCCGTTTGCGCTTCGAGCGCCAATCGCTCGCGCTCAGCCTGGCTCGCTTCGAAGGCATCATATCCGCCCTCGACGGTCCCCCACGCCCCGCCATCGATCCAAAGCACCCGATCGCACAGACGCGAGAGCAGATAGCGATCGTGCGACACGATGAGGATCGCGCCCTCATACTCAGCGAGGACGGATTCGAGTGCCTCGCGGCTATCGATGTCGAGGTCGTTGGTGGGTTCGTCGAGGAGCAGCACGTCGGCAGCCTTGGCCATCAACGAGGCGAGCATGATTCTCCGGCGCTCGCCGCCGGAAAATGTACGCACGGCCTTGTCGGAGGCCTCGCCGCTAATCCGCATGCGTCCCAATAGATTGCGAGCCTTCTCGTCCGAAATGCCTGCGGCCGCGCGCACCGCATCGACCGCGCTTGCCGCGGGATCAAGCTGCTCGTGCGAATTTTGAGCAAAATACGCGATCTGTGACGCCGGATTCAGCCGCACGGTTCCGCTGTCTGGGGCAAGTTCGCCGCTGATAATCTTGAGCAGCGTCGATTTTCCCGATCCGTTCGGGCCGACCACGGCCAAGCGCTCGCCACGCAGTACGTCAGCGTCGAGATTTTCAAAAAGTGGATGCGCATACGCTTTCGACAGTCCGCTCAGCTCGAGTGCAAACGCGTTGGCCGCGCGCCGCGTTGACTGGAGACTCACGGCGATACCAGCCGCCGGTGCAACCGGTACGTCTGCCGCGAGGCGCGCTTCGGCGCGCGCCAACTGTTTCTCGCGACTGCGTACCTGGCTGTAGTCCGATGACGTGTGGGTAGCGCGCAGACCGGCAATCGTCGCGCGTCGCTTATCGCGGTCGGCAACAAACGCTTCGTACGCTCGGCGTTCCTCGGCGTGGCGTAACGCACGTTCCGCGACGAACGTGTCGTATGCGTTCACAGCCGGCGGGTACACATGAAGTCGTCCGGCTTCGATCTCCCAAATTCGACTGGCCACCCGATTCAGGAAATAGCGATCGTGGGAGACGATAAGGTACGCTCGCTTATCGGAGGCAATGTACGATTCGAGCCAGCGCACCGTCTCCACATCCAAATGATTGGTAGGTTCGTCAAAAATGCAGTAGTCGGGCTGGTCGATCAGGACGTGCGCGAGCGCCGCTTTCGCGCGCTGGCCGCCTGAGAATTCGCGCAACGGCCGCGCGAACACGTCTTCGCGGAATCCGAATGCGGCGAGCATGATCCGCAACGTCTTGTTGCGCATGCCGTAGGTATCGGGCGTGGCACGGGCGAGCGCCGCATCGATGAGTTCTTGCAACGTCGCTTCGGTTTCATCGGCGACGCTTTGCGCGAGATAGGCAAATGTGGCGTCTCGCGCACGGGCGACCGTTCCGCCGAACGGCGCATCAACGCCGGCAAGCAAGCGTAAGAGCGACGACTTTCCCGCCCCATTTGGTCCGACGAGCCCGACCCGCTCGCCATCCTGTAAAACGCCACTGAGCCCAGCGAAGATTTCGCGGGCACCGTAGTGGCAATCAAGGTTGGAAAATCGTAAGAGTTCCACGGCCGGGTGACGTTCAGTCTTTCCGTTTGGTGCTTCCTGCGCAGTAGAGCGCCTGACTTTACTTTCGTCAGGAGGCCCCATGCAGCCCGTCGTTCTTATGGCCCCGCGTCCGCGTGCACTCGAGTTTGGCATCTATCGCGATGGCGATAATAATTTGGATGCATCGCAGTCGCTCACCGTCGCGCAGGCGCTCCAATCGAGCCGAACCGATTCGGCGCTCGAGTACACCGTCGAGGATACGACCAGTTTACGCGTCGACGGTGGCGAGGTCACCGAAGGGCGCAAGCGTACCGACGATTTCAGCATCGCTGACGGCAAGGTTGGCGAGCTGGAGTCCGGCAAGGCACGCAATATGGCGAGCGAGTCGAATCTCGCCGCCTTTGTCGAGCGAACGCTCGATAACGCACAGGCGTCCGGCGCGAAGCAAACCTGGATCGACCTGGTCGACCACGGCGGCGGCGATGGCGGCGGCTTGGAAACGCACAGCGGTGCGGTGATGTCGATGCCTGACATGGCGAAGGCGATCGCCGACGGCATCGCCCTGCACCGCAAGGAACACCCCGAAGACGCTAACCGCACCGTCGACGGCGTCGTCGCGAATCAGTGCCTGATGTCGACGATGGGATTCGCCGACGCGCTCTCGCGCGTGGGAGTGAAGTATCTTGCCGCATCGCCCGAGACGATGCTCTCGCCGGGCGTACCGACCGGGGTCGCCGACGCCATCGCGCGCAACCTCGATGACCCGAGAGCGATGGCCACGAGCGTCGTTAACACGGTGATGCGCACCCGCTATCAGACGCCGTTCGGGGAGTCGTTCGGCACCGCCGCTGCCTTCGACGTTCTCGACTGCTCGCCCGACCGGATCGCGACCGCAGAACGGGCGATCAAGTCGTTCAACGATGCGGTCGCGAGCGATACGACGGATCGCACGGCGATTCGGCGCGACGTCGCATCGGTCGAGGGGATGGTGCGTTTTTCCGATGCGACGCCCGACATGCCGTGGCACGCAGATCGTCCGGCGATTGCCGTGTATTCAACGGTCGCTTCGGATGCAAGCTTGCCGGCGCAATTGCGCGCCGACGCGCGCGCTGCGGCGGATGCAACGCGCGCGCTCGTGATGGCGCACCAGGAGTCGCGCAGCTTTGCGCCCTTCGATGGTTCGAGTTATGCCGATGCTGCCGGCCCGACGATCCACGCGCCGCTTTCGGCCAAGCAGATCGATCCGTGGGCTTCGCACGGCATCAGCGAGACGAACAACGCCTTCTACGATGGCGTCGATCAGGCGAAGTTCGTCCGCGCTGTTGCCTAACCCGCGATCAGTAGGTCATCGGTCCGCACGTCGACGAGTCGGTCCACGTTCCGCTGCAATCGTAGAGCGTGATGTCGCTGTCGTAGCCGTAGGCTTGACCGAGTTCCAGGTACTCGTTGAGCGTGATGTAGCCCATCGAATAGAACTCGACGACCGTGTTGGTCTCTTTCTGTGAATACGGCGGCGTCGCGGTCGGCGTTGGCGTTGGTGACGCCGTAGGCTTCGCTGTAGGTGTCGCCGTCGGTGATGCGGTCGGCGACGCCGTCGGTGATGCGGTCGGCGATGCCGTCGGTGACGGCGTGGGCGACGGCGGCGTTGTCGAGGTGCCGCCCTCGAGCTGCTTGACCATGTCGTAGATCGCAACCATCTGCGGACCTGACTTCAGTGCGTAGCTCGAATTGTTGTAGCCCCACCAATCCCAGCAGCCGTTGGAATTGGTGCCGCCGGTCGTCTGATAGGGATAGAGCACGATGATGTTGTTGGTATCTGCCCATTGGTCGAGACCGGATTCGGTCACGAAATCGGTCCCGATTACCGCCTGATACATTGCGCATCCGGCAAGCGCCACGACCAGCGAGCACTGCGTGCCGCTCGCGCAGCTCTTCGGCACGAAAACCCAGCCGTTGGTGTCGAGGTCGTTCGAGCCGCCGCCGAATGGATCTTGATTGAAATTGAGCAGCGATCCGGTCAGCGTCCCGGTGTTCTTCGCCGTGAGCGTTCCGAGGAAGAGCGACAGCCACGTCTGCTCCGAGTCGTACGCCGTGCTGCCTTGATCGCACAGGATCATATACGGGCTCTCCGCGGTATCGCATGAAACCGTGCCGTACGGGGACTCCCAGCCGTGCTCGGCGTCAAACGTGTTGTCGTATTTGACGGTGGCGCCGTAGTGCTGATACTCGGTCTCGAGATCGTTCATCGTCTTGGGATTGACGATGGTATCGCCCGTCCCGGACCACAAGTAGACGTGTTGCCCGCTGATATTGCTCACCGGGTCCATCCCGGACGTATTTTGATTGGAGTTGATGTAACTTTCCGACGGTGAAAGCTCGCTGCCGTAGAGACCCGCGCCGCCGCAGTCGTCGATCGCGGTCGCTTCGCTGTCTTGCGCGCAGTAGTCGGGACCACCGGCGTAAATCGCTGCGCCTTTGAACGTCCCGGAGTACGCGAAGTGCAGCTGCACGGCCATGAAGCCGCCGGACGAGATGCCGGCAACGTAGACGTGCGCCGGATTGATGTTGTAGCTTCCGAGCGTTACCACGCTCGAACTTGCATACGGATGAAGCTTGGTCTTTGATATCGCGCTGGTTGAAGCAGACGGTAGTTGACTTCCGCCGCCGCCGCTACACGCAACGAACGCCGCAAGCACGCAGAGAATTAGGAACGGTCGCAATGCCATATGGTCACCCTCCTCATGGCATTTTGCACGCTTTCCTTGCTGGGCCGACACACCCAAACGAAGGTGTTTTTGGTTGGCAAGCCTAGCGCGCGGAAGGCAGCGGCTGCGGCTGCAACTCCTTCACCAAGAACGCCGCGGCCGCGCGATACTGATCGACCAGCTGCGCCCAGACCTGATTCTCGTGGGTCTCGTTCGGAAAAACCATCGCCTCGACGTGGACACCGTGACTGCGCAAGCGCGTCGCCAGATCGACCCCTTGCGAGAACGCCACGTTGCGATCGTCATCGCCCTGCGAAAGAAAGACCGGCGAACGCCACGTGGCGATGCCGCCTACCGGTGACGATGCTTCCGCAAGCGCGCGCTGCGCCGGTGTGCCGACCACCTTCCCGCCAGCGTACCAATCGAACATCGTCGCCCAGTTGTGCACGCCCGCGAAGTCCGCTCCAGCTTTGAAGATGTCGGAGTTGCGCGCAAGGCCCAAGGCGGTCAGATAGCCGCCGTAGGAAAGGCCGTAGATGCCAAGCCGCTTCGGATCGACCTCCGGCTGCTTCTGCAGCCAGCGCGCGCCGGCGACGACGTCTTGATATTCGGCCGCACCCAGCGCTCCGACGTGCGGCGCCTCGCGGAAGTTATGACCGTACATGATGCCGCTGCGATAGTTGATCGAAAGCACGATGAAGCCGCGGTTCACGAGATATTGATTCATCTCGTAGAGCTCGGTGTAGGCTTCCATATAGTGGAAGCCCGGCAGCATCTGCCGTCGCGAGCCGCCATGATCGAAAATGATCGCCGGAGCTCGCCGTCCACCGAGAAGACGCGGAACGAAGAGCTGCGCGTGAATCAGCAATCCATCGGGCGCACGGAACGTCACCAGTTGCGGGCGCACGAGTTGCGGCAGCGTGATCGAGACATTGGCCGGCATCGGTTCACCAACGACCGTGCGCGCCGGATGTCCGCTAATCGTGACCGTCGTCGGTGAATTATAGCCCGCATCGACATAGGCGTAGCCGCCGTTCGCAAGTGGCGTAGGCGACCATTGGTCACTCGATCCGCCCGTCAGCGCACGCGGGCGCGCGTCGAGCCCAACCGTCCAGATGTGCCGGCGATCGATATCGCCTTCGTTCGTGGCATAGAGCAGATGCGTCCGATCGAGCGACTCCGCAACCGTCTCGACCTCAAATGCGCCGCTGGTGAGACGCGCTGGGTTTCCACCGTTCGCGGAGACGGCATAGAGATGCCGCCAGCCGTCTCCTTCCCAGTTGAACGCAACGCGATCGCCGGCCATCCACCAGAGCTGCGCGTTGCTCGCGGACGCATAGAACTGCGCGCCCATCCCGCGCGACGCTTGCCATACCATGCGCGCGCTGCCGCTCGTCGCATCGGCGACCCAGATCGACCACGGATTCTGCGGTCGCTCCAGATAGGGCGAGTCGCCTTCGCGCGTCCCGGGCGTGCGCACAAACGCGACGCGTGATCCGTCGGTCGACCATGCCGGCGCACCGTCGTGCGAAAAATCAGGTGTCGCGTAGACGTAGGAATGCTTTTCCGGCGAGTAGATCACGATGAACGAATGATCGCCGCGCCGATCGGTAAAGGCGATGTGCGAGCCGTCGGGCGACCACACCATCTGGCTCGCCTGACCGCGAATCGGCAGCGGGTCGGGCTTCCCGACGGTATACGTCGCGCCGCTTTTGCTCAACGCGACGACGGTGAGAACACCTTGCACGGTCGTGTACGCGACGGCATCGCTGCGCGGTGAGAGCGCGACGTCGTTGCCCTCGCCGATCTGTACCGGATCTCCGCCCGCGAGCGGAATCAGATAGATCGCGCGCACCGGCGGCGGCACGACGGAGAGCGGATTGAGATTGCCGTCGCCGGCGTTGTCCCCGACGCCGCCGCGCAAATAGATCGCCGCGTCGTTTGAGGCGAGCACCTGCACGTCGTCGATGTCTTGGCCGTCGTCGACGTCGTAATGGGTCACCGCGTGCACCGTGCCGCCCGCATCGGAGTAGAGATTGCGCGTGCCACGCTCGTGCAGTTTCCATACCAATACCGTGCCGTCGGGCGAAGCGGTAAGATTATCGACGAACGGTACAGCGAGCACATCCTCGACGCCAAACGCACGCGCCGGGATTGCCGGTGATGCACCCAAGATCGCGAAGAGCAGCGACGTTACGATCATTCCACGCATGATGTTCCTCCGTTAAGAATGCCGCGCTACGGGAAAGTCAACGCGTGCGCATTCAACGCCTCGTCGGCAATCGATTCAAGCAATTCCAAATGTCCGCGGATCAACTCGTCAAGCCCCGGCCGCCGTAGCGCGACCGCGGCTTCGTGCTGCAGATCCTCGAGGCTCACGCGTGCGAGTCCGCGCGCGTCGCCGGGAAGGCCGGGCTGCGGCAAGGTGACCATGGACGCAAGGAGTCGCGCGTAGTACGTCTGCAGATCTCTACGGACGACGCCCTCCCGCGACACCGTTCCGCTACTAATGCTGCCAAAGATGCTCTCGCGCGACCAATCGAAGAGATCGGTTATCGTCATCGTCGTGCCAGGAGCGTACTTGCTCGAAAGATCGTCGATTCGTTGCAAGCGCAGCGACGAGAACAACTCGGCCAGGACCCGCATCTGTGTCGCGGCGACGAGGGCGGACACGGAAACGTCGTGACGCGGCGTAGGACTATATCCCCAGCTCGCATCATTCGAAAGCGAACTCACCTCCGAATAAGTCAGCGTGTCGAGGACTTGGGGGTTAAAGCGCCACGGTGCGTCGGCAAACAGACCACTCGCGAGTTGCTGCCACGCCGCGCGTTCGGTCGCCAATGAGACCGGCTGCAGCGGCGGTCCGGCGCCCGGATCGCCCTTACGCGCACGCGAGAGATACTCGCCGCCGATGGTATGTGCCGGCATCGCCGCGCAGCGTAGATCGAGGCGCAGCGGCGTTAGAAACGCGGAACGGGCTTCGTCGTACGGCATGCCGTGCTCCGGGAAACGTGCGTTGACGGCGTTCATCAGGTTGTGAAACATCGCCATTTGCGTGTCACACCACTCGAGCGGCTTATTCGTGAGGTCGTCTTGAACGACGCGCGGATCGATCGAGTGACCGTTGATAAAGAGACCCGCGTCCTCGTCGCTTGCGAAGCGATACCTGGGATCCGTCCAGCGCGACGCCCACTGGGCGAGCACCGGCAGCTCTTGCTCGGGCGTCGCGACGTTCGGGATGTAGCCGTAGCCATAGCGCACAGCGTAGTAATCGTACGGGCCAAGCACGAGTTGATCGTACTCGCCCTGCGGCGTTCCCTTCGGCCAAAGGTTGGTCGGATTGTATTCCATCACCGAGCTTGCGATACCGTAGCGTTCGGTGAAGCTGCGGCTTTGCAATTCCTGCGCGGTATAGGCCATCGAGCCGATGAAATTGTGCTGCAACCCGAGATCGTGACCGGATTCGTGCAGAATGACCGAGCGGATGAGATTCTCGTCGTACGCTTTTTCAAGCGCGACGGAGTCCGGCAGCCCGCGCGCCGGGGCGATAACGTACTTGTAGAGGTTGCGTCCGCCGATGCCTTCGACCGCATCGAAATTGACGCCGACATTGAGTTCCTCGCCACTGCGCGGATCGGTGATCAGCAGTGCCTCCGCACCGAACTGCGGCTGGCTGGTGTCGATCCAGCGCACCATGTTGTGGCGAATGTCTTCGGAATCCCACGACGGGTCGACCGGCTGTTGCTCGACGTCAATCGCGTCGAGAATGCCGACCTTTGCAAAAGCATCGTTCCACGTAAGGAGCGCCTTGCGCACCGTGTCGCGATATTCCACGGGAATGTCGTTGCTCAGATAAAACACGATTGGGTTCGCCGCCTTAGCCGGCGCGCCCGACGTGCGGGGACCAAAATTCCAGCGCGTGATGTAGTGGATGTCGCGCTTGAGCTCGTTATCGGTCGAAAAATTCAGTAAGGGTTGCGAGAAATAGCCAACGCGTGGGTCCTCGAAGCGGGGGACGTATCCGTCATTCGGCGCTTCCACGAGATTGTAGGTCATCTTGACTTCGACATTGCGCGGATCGGGTGCATTGTCGAGCGCCGCTCCCCCGGCTGAGTTCCAAGATTGATCGACGAGTAACACGTCGTTCTTCGGAAACGCCTTCGCGCGCACGAAAAATGACTTTGACGGGTCGAGATGATACGCGTGCAACGGACCTTGGCCCGCGCCCTGGAGCGACGAGGCGAGATCGGCAATGTCACCCAAGAACGGCGACGCGGCGATGACCACGCGCTTGTCGTCCTGCGCGACGATCGGCGTCAATGCAATCACCGAATTCGGAAGCGATTGGGAGACACCGGTCGACTCGGGCGAATCGGGCGCTGTTCGCGCGTAGGTGTTCGGCCACCGCAGGACGACCGAATTCCCGTATCGTTCGAAGCGCATGATGCGCGCGGGCGCAACGTACGGCTCGCCGGCAGCTGGTCCGAAGCCTCCCAGACCGCTCGAGGGAACCGAGGTTTCGATGAAATCCGCGCCGAGCTGATTCTTCTCGATCTCGATGTAGTACGCGCCGTTCTTTTCAACGATGGGGAACAGTCCCGGCGAGACCGTCGCACCTTTGGTGAACGTGTCGTACGCGGCGGGGCTCCCGGGCGCCGCCGCAGCAGCGCTCGGCGAGGCAGCAGGCGCCGCACTTGACTGTGCCCGCGCGCCGGACGTGGTTATGAGGAGAAAGCCCGCGATGAATAGTACATTGGCGAAGCGACGCTGCATCAGAATCTCCCGTTAGTGTGTAGCGGCCGCCGTCGCCGCAGTGAATGCCCCATGTAAAACGTTGAGTGCGCCAGCGCCGTTGGTGCCGAGCGTGTCGTCGAGCGATGGCAGGATCGTTCCGGCGTAACCGCTCACGCTATAAAGCAGCGTGCGCGACCACGTTGTTGACGCGGGCTGAAAAAACGCATCTTCCGACGCGCGCAATTGCGCGTATGCCACGTTCGCCGCGGCACCATCGCCCTGTGCGACCGCTGCATCGGCACGCGCGTCTAGCGCCTTCGCCGCCGCAAGATAGGCTTGTGCGTCGGGTCCCAGTTGCCCAACAACCGTGGCGCGCCGCGTGTCATTCCCCGGCGCCTTTGCAAACGCATTCACGCGATCTTGAAGCGCCTGCGCGAGCGAGGTCAGCCGCAGGTCCGGATAGGTCGCATCGGCCAATCGCAGCACGACGATTGCGGTGTAACGCGCCGCCGCCGCCGCTTCGTGCATCCCCGGATCGAAGACGCGCAACGATGCCGGATCGTCATACGCGGAATGATACGTTCCGAACGGCCCGCCGTAACCGCCGTCTGCCGCCGGGATGTTTTCGTGATAGACAAACGGCTCGTGATCGCTTCCGCCGCCGATCGCACGAATGGCCATCGTGGGATCTTGCGCGTGCCAATAGGTCGAGAGTGCTTGCCCGTTCGGCGCGTTGACCGCGGTCGCCACGTCGAGCAGCAGACCATCGAGTTCGGGCGTTGCCGAGGCGCCGAAGCGCGGGCCGAATGCGACTTCGTCAGTGTTGACGTAGGCAACGCCGCCGGCACGCAGCTCGGCTTCGTGTTGCTCGACCCACTCCTCGCTACCAAAGAGGTTGAGTTCCTCACCGTCCCATGAGCCGATGACGATCGTGCGCTGGGGCCGCCAGCCCGCCGCCTTGAGCTTCCCGAATGCGCGTCCGAGTTGCAACAAATCGACCGTACCGCTGATCGGGTCAACGGCGCCATAGGTCCATGCATCGCGATGGCTGCCGACGACCACCAAGTGTTTGGGGTCGACGCCGGGCATCGTCGCGATCACATCCCAAATCGGACCATAGAAACGCTTGCTCTTGATCGTGAAATGCGCGCGTACGTCGCCGCCGAGATGTTGTGGAAACGCGAACCCCGGATGCCAGTCGGGCGGCGCAACCGGTCCGCCGATCGCGACGAGCAATTGCCGTGCGACGAGCCCGGTAACCGCCATTTCCGGAATCGGCGGAAGCTTGATCGCCGAAAACGGTTTATGCGGCGCGCCCGGCACGGGAATGCCGATCGCCGTTGGATCGCCGGGATCGTTGGTGAACGTTAGCGTGTTGCGCATGGCGGCGCCGAGCGGACGCCACGGACCTTTGGGATACGTCTCTCCTTTAAAGTAGCCGCCGTCGAGCGGATCGGGGAACACGAGCACCGCCTTTGCGCCGTGTTTCGCCGCTTCGAATGCCTTGAGGGTCAGGGCACCGCCACCCGCGCGCGCAACGATGATCGCATTGCGCACCGAGACACCCATCGATTCGAGCGTCGCAAAATCGTCGGCCGTGGCGTGGTTGGCGTAGATGACGGGGCCGGTCACGTCGCCGTCGACGCTGTAGCCCGAATACGGCTTGCCGATCGCCGCGTGATTGGTCGAGTACGGATCGCCCGGGACAGCCGGTTCGTACAGGTCGACGTTGACCGGGTGCGTGTCGAGCAGCGTTAGCGTTTGCTGCGTCGGCCACGAGATCGCGACGTTGTAGGTCACGATCTTCGCATCCCAGCCAGCCGCGGCGAGCTGGTCGCGAACGTAGCGTGCGCTGCGTTCGTCGCCCGGCGTGCCCATCCGATGCACGTAGGATGCGAGGCCGAGCTCATCGGCTCGGGCTTGCGCCTCGCTCGGCGATGCCGCCACGATCGACTCGTAACGCGCTTGTGCGTCGAGCTGCGCGGGCGTGAATCCGCGCGCAGTAATCGCGGTGGTACAGAGCAGCGCCGCCAATGCGGCGGCGAGCGTTTGTCGAATTGTGAGATCGGCAGCCATCGTTCACTGGGTGCGACGGGCAAGGCACTTTTCCCGCTCGGCGGGAAGTGCAAAGGCATGACCACCATGACAGAAACGTTGCACGATCGTCTTAGCGCGTTCATGCACAATTTCGTTTACCCCAATGAGGAGCGCTACGCCGACGAAATCGACACGGGCGCCACGCGCTGGACACAGCCCGGCATCATGGAGGAACTCAAATCGCGGGCACAGGCGGAAGGGCTTTGGAATCTCTTTCTGCCCGAGCCCGAGTTCGGCGCGGGCCTGAGTAACCGCGAGTACGCGCCGCTGTGCGAGCTGATGGGCACATCGCGCATCGGACCCGAAACGTTCAACTGCAATGCCCCTGATACGGGCAACATGGAAGTGCTCGCGCGCTACGGGTCGCCCGAGCAGCGCGAGCGCTGGCTCACCCCGCTCTTGCGCGGTGAGATTCGCAGCGGCTTTGCGATGACCGAACCGGGAACCGGCTCGTCGGACGCAACCAACATCTCCGCGTCGATCGTGCGTGACGGCGATCATTACGTGCTCAATGGGCGTAAGTGGTGGACGACCGGTGCGATGCATCCGCACACGCAAGTGCTGATCTTCATGGGCAAGACCGATCCAAAGGCACCCAAGCATCTGCAGCAGTCGATGATTTTAGTGCCGATCCGTGAGCCCGGCGTGCGCATCGTGCGGCACCTGGGTGTCTTCGGTTACGACGACGCACCGTTTGGTCATGCCGAAATCGCCTTTGAGAACGTGCGCGTCCCGGCCGGCAACATGTTGCTCGGCGAAGGACGTGGGTTCGAGATCGCGCAGGGGCGGCTGGGACCCGGACGCCTGCATCACTGCTGTCGCTTACTCGGCCTTTCCGAGCGCGTGCTGCGCATGATGTGTCTGCGCGTGCGCGACCGCGTCACCTTCGGCCGGCCGCTGGCGGAGCAGGGCGTGGTGCGCGAGTGGATCGCGCAGTCGCGCATCGACATCGACGGCACGCGGCATCTGGTGTACAACGCCGCCGAGCAGCTCGACCTGCACGGCAATAAGCGCGCCGCGGCGGCACTTGCGATGGCTAAGGTGGCTGCGCCGCGCATCGCGCAGGCGATCGTCGACCGCGCGATCCAAGCCTTCGGTGCCGAAGGCATGCTCGACGATACCGGGCTCTCGCACGCCTGGGTCAACGCGCGTTCGCTGCGCATTGCCGACGGTCCGGACGAAGTGCATCTGCGGAGCATCGCCAAGGCCGAACTCGCAAAATACGATGCGTGACTTTCGCGTCGCACATGGTGCTACCGAACTCTTGCTGATTCGTCACGGGGAGGCGCAAGCAATCGCGCCGAGCGAAGCCCTGCATCCCAAAGACGTCGACATGCCGCTCTCCGAGCGCGGTCGCCAGCAGGCCGCTGCGATGGCACTGCGGCTCGGGCATCGCGGCATCGGCGCCATCTACAGCAGCCCGCTGCGGCGCACTCGCGAAACCGCCGACGCGCTTGCCGCGACGACCGAACTTCCGGTGACCGAAGACGCACGTTTGCGCGAAGTGGAGATCGCGGGCGTCGGTCCAGTCGGGATGCACGATCTGGCCGAGATCGCGATCGCTCACGGTGGCTGGTCGCACCTGCCCGGCACGGAGACCTCGGAAGTGATCCGCACGCGCATGCGCGCGGCGATCGACGCAATTGTCGCTGCGAATGCGGGCGCACGTATTGCCGTGGTCAGTCATGCCGGCGCAATCAACGCGTACATCGCAAGCCTGCTGGGATTGCAGAGCGACTTTTTCTTCCCTACCGGCAACACGTCGATCTCGACGGTGCGTGCGCGCGACGAGCGCCGCCTGCTGGTCTCGCTCAACGACATCGCGCACCTCGAACGGCCGGCATGATCGACGACCCAGAAGTCATCGACGTACGGCCAGAGGAGCAGCTCGACATAACACGGCTCGAGCCGTACCTACGCGAGCATTTGCCGCAGACCGAAGGCGCATTCGTGCTGCGCCAATTCGGCGGCGGTCACGCCAATCTCACCTATCTGGTGCGTTTCGGCGCGCATGAATACGTACTGCGGCGCCCGCCGCTCGGACCGGTTGCAGATCGCTCGCACGACATGAAACGCGAGCATAAGGTACTCTCAAAACTCTATGCCTTCTACCCGAACGCGCCGCGCAGTTTTCATCTCTGCGCCGATCACGCGATCATCGGTAGTGACTTCGTGATCGAGGAGCGTAAGAATGGGATCGCGATTCGCAAGCAACTTCCGCAGCGGTATATCGGCGACGTTGCGCTTGCGCGGAGAATCAGCAGCGCGCTCATCGATCGTCTTGCCGACCTGCATCGCGTTGACGTTGCGGCCGCGGGTCTTTCCGAACTCGGCCGTCCCGTGGGGTACGTGCAGCGTCAACTCGACGGATGGACCGGACGTTGGGAGGCGGCACGCACCGCCGGCACGGTGGACACATCCGCCCTGATCGATTGGCTGCGCGAACGGATGCCGCAATCGACGGTCGCGACACTCGTACACAACGACTACAAACTCGACAACATGCTTCTCGATCCCGACGATCCGGCACACATCGTCGCGCTGCTGGACTGGGACATGTGCACCTACGGTGATCCCATGATGGACGTCGGCTACATGCTCGCGCTCTGGCCGGAAGCCGGCGATCCGCCGATGTTTCGCCTCTGGGGAATGCCGACATGGCACGAGGGCTTCATGACCCGCGCACAAGTCGTCGACGCCTATGGCGAAGCTACGGGCTTTGACGTCTCACACGCACCCTGGTATCACGTCTTCAACCTCTTTCGCTTTGCCGCAATCATCCAGCAGATCTACAAACGCTACGATGCCGGACAAACGCACGACGAACGGTTTCGCGAGATGGGAAATCAAGCGAACGCCGTCATCCACGCCGCTTCGATGCTGGCCGTCAGCGCGTAACCGGAGCTACGGCCGCGGATGGAGATATTGCGCTAGAAACGCCTCGGCAGTGCGATACTGCTCGACCAAGTGTGCCCACACGAGATTCTCGTGGGCTTCGTCCGGGAAGACTTGCGTTTGCACCGTCACGCCACGCGAGCGCAGCTTCGTCGCCAAGTCGACGCTCTGCGAGAACTGCACGTTGCGATCGTCGTCGCCCTGCTCGATGAGGACCGGTGACTTCCACGTATCGAGATAGCCCTCAGCCGTCGACATGTGCGCGATCTTGCGCTGCTCCGGCGTTCCCACGGGGTGGCCGTAGTCCTTATCGAAGCTCGACGGCCAATCGTGCACGCCCGCAAAGTCGGCGCCTACCTTAAAGACATCCGAATTGCGCGCAAGCCCAAGTGCCGTCAACAGACCCCCGTACGAGAGTCCGTAGTTGCCGATTCGGTTCGCGTCGACGTACGGCTGCTTCTGCAGCCAGCGCGCGCCGGCAAGCACATCCTGGTACTCCGAACCACCGTGCCACCCGCCGTCGGGCGGATTGCGGAACTTGTAACCGTACATGATGCCGAGGCGATAGTTGATCGAGAGGACGACGAAGCCGTGATTAGCGAGATACTGGTTCATCTCGTATAGGTGCGAGTACGGCTCGAAATAGTGGTAGCCGCCCAGCATCTGTCGCGGCGGACCGCCGTGCGTGAACACGATCGCCGGTAACTTGCCCGTCGCACCCCGCGGCACAAAAAGCTGTGCGTGAATCGTCAGTCCGTCCGGCGCTTTGTACGTGATTAGCCGCGGACGAACCATCTGCGATGCCGGGTAGTTTGCCGGCGTTTGCACAGCCACAAGCGTCTTGGGGGGATTGCCGGCAATCGTCACCACCGGCGGCGCCGCATACCATGCATCGATGTACGCGAGGCCACCGTTGGCCAGCGGCGTAGCCGCCCATTGATTGCCCGGCCCGTGCGTGCGCTCTTGCGGCCGGCCGTCAACACCCACACTCCAGATGTGCCGCTCGTCGATCGCACCTTCGTTAGTTGCGTACAAGAGATGCGAATGGTCGAGCGACGCAACTACGGTTTCGACCTCGAAGTTACCGGTGGTCAAGCGCGTCGCGGGTCCGCCGTTCGCCGAAACCGCATAGATATGCGCCCAGCCGTCACCTTCCCAGGTGAACGCGACGTGATTGCCGGTCATCCACCACAGTTGCGCGGCGCTCGACGACGGGTAGAACGCGTGGCCCATCCCAGGTTGCGCGGTCCAAATCCGGTGCGCATTACCGCTCGCGGCGTTGGCGACCCAAATTGACCACGGTGTCTTGGATGAATCGGCGCTCTCGAACGTGCTCTCGTCGTAGACCGTCTCGCCGATCTTTTGTCCGGGCATCCGTATGAACGCGACACGCGAGCTGTCCGGTGACCACGCCGCCGCGTCATCTTGGGTGAAGTCCGGCGTCGCGTAAACATACGCGTGCTTCGCCGGCGTATAGATCACGATGAAGGAGTGATCGCCACGAGCATTTGTCAACGCGAGCTTCGTGCCATCGGGAGACCATACCGCGCTCGATACTGCGCCGCGAATCGGCAGCATCTCCGGTTTGCCAACCGTGAAGGTTGCATCGCTCTTGCTGAGCGACACGACACCAAGTTGACCCTGCGCGGTGGTGAATGCGACCGCATCACCCTTCGGCGAAAGAAAGACGCCGTTGCCCTCGGCAACTTGCACCGGATCGCCGCCCGCGATCGGCACGATGAAGATCGCGCGCTGCGGCGGCGGTATTTGCTGTAACGGGTTGGGATTTTCGCCGCCGGCTTCATCTTCCACACCGCCGTGCAGATAGACCACACCGTCGTTCCCGGGAAGGATCTGCGGGCTGTCGATGCCTTGACCGTCGTCGGTAGTGTAATGCGTGATCGCATGGATGCTGCCACCCGCGTTGGTGTAGAGATTCTTCACACCGCTAGCGTCGACTTTCCACACCAGCACGCTGCCGTCGGGCGAGGCGGCGAGGTTATCAGGGAATGGGGCGCTGAGCACATCCGCGACATCGTAGGCCTTGGCCAAGGCGGTCGTGGACGAACCCAAAAGTGCAACGAGCAGCGTCATAGCGAGAATGCGGCGCATCGTGATCCTCCGTCAATATTTTGGCGCGTTCGCCATTATTTCGATGAGAGCCTTGCCTCCACGCGCGCCCGTAAGCCGCTCTCCGGGTCGTTCCATGCCGAAACGAAGGCACGCAGGATGTGGCCGGTCAAGCCCCAGATGCGCTTCTCCGCGTGATCGAGGACGGGCGACTCAATCTTGAAGGCGCCGACCGAGACCATGTCTTGCCGCAGATCGGCAACCACGCGTTCGAGCGGTACGGTGAAAACGCCGACCGTTTCGGTGGCATCGACGCGCAGGTCGCCCGGCGCAACGGTGGCGACGAAGGGCGTGACGGCGTAGTTATTGACGCGCGCTTTGATCACCGGCAACTCGCCGACAATCGTCACTCGCCCCGGCGCGACCCCGACTTCTTCCGCCATCTCGCGCAATGCCGTCGCACGCAGGTTGCCCTCGTCGCCCGGGTCCATACCGCCGCCCGGCAGCCCGATCTGACCGGCATGGTTGCGCAGATGCGCCGCGCGCTCGATGAAGATCACGCCGTGCGGCGGTACTTCACCGATGCCGAGCACTACCGCCGCGGGCCGTCGTGGGGCGTTCACCGCAGCAGTTCGACGCGCTGCGGATAGATCGGGCGGTTGATGATGCGCTCGAGATCGTCGGCCCGCGCGGTGAGGACGAGATCGCAGAAGCGTTTAAAACTCTCGCGTTCGGCCTCGCCTTCGGCGAAGCGCTCGTTGCGCTCAAGGTCAACCTTGCCATCGACGCGCAGAAAACGAATGTAGCGTCCGTCGTCGTCTTCGCCGAGTTCAACCAGGCCCTCGTCATCGAAGATATGTACCGCGCTGCTCACCGAACGTTCGTTGACTTTGTCGAGCTCCAACGTGCGCGCGATGTCGACGAAGCTCATGCGCACGATGTCACCGTGCGCGAGGCCACGGATACCGCGGTAGAGTGCGCGCAACACGTTGAGCGTCGGGGCCTCGCGATCGATGATGAACTCGTTGATCGTGCGATCGCTCTGCCCGAAGAGCAGGTGAATCTGCGCCGGCGCACCGTCACGGCCGGCGCGACCGGCCTGCTGATTGAACTCGGTGAAATCGAAGTTGAGATGATAGAGCACGACGTGCCGCACGTCGGGAAGATCGATGCCCTCGCCGAAAGCCGAGGTTGCGACGATCGCGCGCAGTTCGCCCTCGCGAAAGTAGCGCTCGACCTCCTGCCGTTCCGGCGTTGGCATTCCGGCATGGTAGAACATCACCGCGTCGCCGAGCTTTTTGCGCAGGGTCTGCGCGAGCTTCGTCGCCTCTTTGCGCGAGTTGCAGTACACGATACCTTTTTCGCCATTTGCGAACAGGCCGGTCAGATATGCCTGTTTGTCTTTCGTCTCACGAACGTCGACCACGCGCAGGTTTTCGCGCACGGTCGGATCGATCACCCAGGCGTCGATGCGCAAATCGCGCACGATCTGTGCAAAGGCCTCGTCGTTAGCAGTGGCGGTGAGCGCGAGCACTTGCGGCGTTCCGAGCGATGCGATCGTTGCGCCGAGCCGTCCGTAGGCCGCGCGGTGGCGCGACTCGTGGACGTGGTGCGCCTCGTCGACCACGACGAACGAAGGCACGCTTTTGCCGGCAAACTCGTCGCGATGGAACTCGAGAAACTCCGGCGTTGCGAGCACGATGTCCCACGCGCCCTCGCGCAATGCGGCAAAGAGCTCTTCTCGCTCGTCGTGCGAGATCGAGCCGTTCGCGCGGTAGATGCGCAAGCCGAGGGGATCGAGCTTGCGAATCAGCGCCTCATATTGATCGTTGGCAAGCGCGCGCAGCGGGTAGATCACCAGTGTCTTGCCACCGCCCTCGAGCGCGCGCAAGGCGGCGGGATACTGGAAGCAAAACGATTTGCCGCGACCCGTGCCGAGCACGAGGAGCGTATTGCGGCCCGCCTCGATACGTTCGAGTGCGTGCACCTGTGAGGGATGCGGCCGGGCCTCGCCGATCAAGGCTTTGCGGACCGTGTCTTCTAGATTACCCTTGTCATCTCGACCGGATTCGGCTGCGCCGAATCCATGGCGTTCGGCCTTCGGCCGATCCGCGCGCCTCTGTGCAATCGTGGCGTCGACGTCGCGCCACATGTAGATGTTGACGCCGCGGTGTTTTTCACCACCGCCGGTGAGCGATTCGACGCGCGCGCTGTAGCGAGCGCCGCTGTCAATGAGCGGTGCGAGGTGCTTGGCGATCTGCTTGCGCACGAACCCGAGCTGCAGCGCACCGTAACGCACGGCAATCGCATTGGCATCGAATTCGTTGGCCGGCTGACGTTCGAGGACGAGCTCGGTACCGACGCGGAGGCCGGCGATCGTATCTTGCCGCCCTTCGAATGAGACGCCCACGAGCTTGGTGTGGAATTGCGACGCTCCGCCAATCGTCGCGTAGCGATCGTCGGCGTACTCCTTCGCTTTGGCAAACGCCCGATCGACAAACGAGGCGAGCCCGCCCTTCGACGAGCTTGACCTAACGGGCGCAATGTCACCTAGAAACGCGCTGAAGGCGCGCTCAAAGGCCGCCTCCGACTTCGTCGGGGGCGGAAGCGCCGATTTACTCTTGGTGCGCGCCGTCCGGTTCATGCTCCGGCGAAGCTACGTCGAACCCTTCGAGATTCAAGGTGATCTCTTCGTGTCCGGCGTCGTACGCCGCATCGTGCAGGCCGCTGGTCTGCGCATCGAGCGGATCGACGGGTTCTAGCGTGTCGACTTGCCCCACGCTCTCTTCGCGTTTGCGCTTGTAGCGCGCGGGCGAGGTCTGCGGCGCTCGCGTCGATGACTTCTGCTTCTCGCGGCGAGCACGTCGCGCAGCCACGACGTCTTCGCGCGCGGCGCGGCCGCTTGCGTCCACACGTGCCGCCACCTGTCCGGGTGCACCGCTCAACGATCGGCGCCTACGCGCGGCGGCTTCGAGCTGGCTCTTGCGGAAGCGGAGCACGAGCGGCGCCGAGTAGAAGATCGAGTGATAGCCGCCCGAGCAGATGCCGACCAAGAGCGCGAAGGCGAAGTTCTTCAGACTTGCGCCGCCGAGCGCGAGCAACGCAACCAACGTGATCACCACGGTCGCAAGCGTGTTGAACGAGCGCGTCATCGTCTGCTTGATCGATTCGTTGACGATCGTGTCGTACGAGATGCCGACCATCAGCTTGGTGTTCTCGCGGATTCGATCGAGGATGACGATCGTGTCCATGACCGAGTAGCCGATGACCGTCAAGACGGCGGCAAGGAACGCGTCATCGGCCGGACGGTTCGCAATTGCATAGATGCCAATCATCATCGCGGCGTCGCGCACCAGCGCGATGACAGTGACCAAGCCGAAGATGTAGTTCCAGCCGAAGCGGAACGCGATGTAAATGAATTGGATGCTGAGCGCAATGACCAGCGCCCAGAGCGCGTCGCGCAGGTACTCGCTGCCAAGCGTCGGGCCGATCGCGGTGATGCTGAGCTTGCTTACGTCGAACGGCCCGGCTTTACTCAACGCGGTTTTGAGTGGAACCGAGTCGTTCGCGAACGAGGTCTGCGTCTCGATCGAAAACTGCGTGCCGCTATTGCCTTCGGTGTTGATTCGCTCGTCGGTGAGATTGAGCGGCGCAAGCGCTGCCGTCACCTGGTCGGTCGTGACCTGTTGGTCGAATGTTACGTCGACCTCGGTACCGCCGGTGAAGGTCAGCCCCAAGCGCAGCATGTGCGAGGGCTGGAAACCATGGCCGCCTTCGAAGCCGTGATAGATCATGGCTCCGAAGCCGAGCGCGATAATGAGATACGAGATCGCCGAGACGGTGCGGAACCAGCCGACGATATTCCAATTAAGTCTGCGGAAAAACATCGCTTACGCCTGCGCCCCCGCCTTGGCAAAGACGCCGATGTCGTCGGACTTGACGCCGTAGAGTTCGGGTGCGGTGAGAAGGTTGTTGTCGACCAGCACGTCGACGAAGAAGCGCGTGATGAAGACCGCCGTGACCAACGAGACCACGGTGCCCCAGAAGAGCGTAAAGGCGAAGCCCTTCACGGTACCGGTACCGAGCATGAAGAGCACGCCGGCGCCGACGATCGTCGTGAAGTGGCTATCGAAAACCGCCGAGAAGGCGCGGGTGAAACCGACCCGCACCGACGCGCGCATCGTTCGCCCGTTCCATAGCTCTTCTTTGATACGCTCGAAGATCAGCACGTTGGCGTCGACCGCCATACCGATCGAGAGCACGAAGCCGGCAATACCGGGGAGTGTGAGCGTCGCGTGCGAGATTGCGAGGATGCCGAGCATCACGATCACGTAGATGATCAGCGCGAGGTCCGCGAGGAGCCCAGGCAGACGGTAGACCACAATCATGAAGAGTAAGACCAGCCCGAGGCCCAGCATCGACGCGCGCAGCGACTGAACCAAATCGATCTTGCCGAGGGTCGGACCGATCGACTCTTTCTCGATGATCGTGATCGACGCAGGTAGTGCGCCGGCATTGAGCTCGTTGGCGAGCGTCGTCGTTTGCTCTTGCGTGAACTGCCCGGTGATCTGACCCTGGTTCGAGATCAAACCTTGAATCGTCGCGGCCGAAACGTAACGATGGTCGAGGAAGATCGCCAGCAGTTTGTACATGTTGGCGCGGGTCAGCGCGTAAAACTTGGATGGATTCTTGGTGACGAAGGTGATGTCGGGATTCCCGGATTGATCGAAGCCGGGCGACGCCGACGCCAATTCCTTACCGCTATAGACGACCGCGCCGCTCGCGGCATACGCCCCTTGCTGCACGTACGCAAGTGCTTGCGCACGCTGCTTGGCGCTGAAGCCGCCCAGCTTGGGGTTGTCGACGATTTGCAATGCCTGTTCGGCCTTGGCATTGACCTCGGGTGGCATGATCTTGTATTCCAACACCGCCACCTGTTTGAGCAGCTGCTCGGCGGCATCGGGATTCTTCACGTTCGGCAACTCGACGAGAATGCGCGTCGCGCCGACGTTACTGATCTGCGGCTCGGTGACGCCGATCGAGTTGATACGCTGATCGATAACCTGACGCGTCTGCGCCTGGATCTCCGACGTAATCGGTCCCGATTCGGCGGTCGGCGAGAGCTGGAGCAGCAAGCGCGAACCGCCTTGCAGATCGAGTCCAAGATGAATCTTTTGATCGACCGGCAGGCACGCCCACAACGAGTAGGCGACGACGCCGGCGATGACCAGCGCTTTGACAAATGGCTTAAATGTATTCCAGCTCATGCGGCTTTCGAGGTGGTACCAAAGAAAGGGCCACGGTGGCTCTGTCCGCCAAAGGTGAACCTTTGTCGGCCATGAGTCGGCGCCGGGGCCGGGAGGTCTTTAACCTAGAGACTGTATCAGCCTCCCCTGGCGGCGTCAAACGGCCTCAAGGCTACGATTCGTAGCCGCGACGCCGGCCGGCACGAGCGGCAATTCGGGCGGAAGCTCGGCGTAGCTCAGCACGTCGATATGGAGCCCCGAGCGCAACAGCAGATCGGCCAGCACCGGACGCAGCGCGATACTGCACAGCACGGCGGCGCGTTCGCGCGGAACACGCGCGGCATAGGCCGCCACCTCGTCGCGCAGCTCGATCGTGCGCTGCGGATCGGGCGCAACCTCTCCACCGAGGCCGCACCAACGGCGCACCAACTCGCGGTCCTCTTCTGCGTCAACCATCAGCGGCTCCAAACGTTCGATGCCGCGCCGGCGCAGCAAATCCGGAAGAATGGCGCGGCGCGCTACTTCGGCAAGCTCGCGCGGATCGCGTGCGGGCGATTCGAGCATCGCTTGCAATACGGTGACCGGATCGCGGGGCCACGCCTGCTCGCGCAATAGATGGCAGAATGCCTTGTGCAACGTCCCGAGCGGAAATGCATCGGTGCCGATCTCGCGCACCAAGGCGGGCATGGTAGCGCGCAGATGCTCGAGCAGCGTTTGGAGTTCCTGACGTCCGAGCAATTCGCTCGCATGGCGCCGCACCGTTTCGGCGACGTGCGAACCGACGATCGAGATCGGATCGAACACCAACGCGCCCGCCGATGCGACGCGCTCACGGTCGTTCGGCTCGATCCACGCAGCGGGTAATCCATATACCGGCTCGGCGTCGAGCCGCAAGCCAAGACGCGTAAGGATCTCGACGTCGCCGACCGCCATCACCCGCGCTAGATCGAGCCGTCCCTGCGCAACGACGCGGTCGCGCACGCGAATGGCGTAGCTGTCGGGGTCGCGACTCAAATCGTCGCGCAAGCGCACGCCGGGGAGGACGAGGCCGATCTCGCCGGCAAGCGCGCGGCGCACTTCACCGATGCGGTCGAGCAGCGCGTCGGAAAGCGGCGGCGCAAGCAGATGTGCGAGTTCGGCGCCCACGTCGATCGACATCGCATCGACGCCCACCAGGCTGAGCGCAAGTTCTGGACGGCGTAGTGCCTGTCGTTTCGCGCGCTCGCCTGCGGCGTGTGATGCAGCTTCGAGGCGATGCTTTTTGCGGGCGGCGACTTGCGCGAGCACGAACGCGGCACCCCCGAGCGCGAGGAACACCGGGCGCGGTAAGGCAGGGACGAACGCGAGCGCGAGCAGCAGCGCACCGGCACTGCGCAGCACGTCCGGCCGCGCGAAGAGTTGCGCGGCGAGATCGGCACCAAGCGCGCCGTCCGACGCGACGCGCGTAACCATCATGCCCATCGCAGTCGAAATCAAGAACGCCGGCAACGTGGTCACGAGTGCATTACCGATCGAGAGCAACGCATAGGTGTCAATCGCATCGATCGGCGAGAGCCCGTGATAGGCGATGCCGACAACTACGCCGCCAAGCAAGTTCAGCGCGACGATCACCAATGCTGCGACCGCGTCACCCTTGACGAATTTCCCGGCACCGTCCATTGCACCGTAGAAGTCGGCTTCGCGCTGAACCACCGCGCGTTTGCGCCGCGCGCCGTCGGCATCTAGCGCACCAGCGTGGACATCGGCGTCAATAGCCATCTGCTTACCCGGCATCGCGTCGAGTGTGAAGCGCGCCGCAACCTCGGCGACACGCTGCGAGCCGCTGGCGATGACGATGAACTGAATCGTAATCAGAATTGCAAAGATGATCAGGCCGACGACCAGGTTGCCGTGGACCACGAAGGCGCCAAACGCTGGAATGATCGCGCCGACGGCGCCGGGCGTGGCGCCTTGGGTCAGAATCAGCCGCGTCGCCGACACGTCGAGCGCGAGACGAAATAAGGTCGCAACCAAAAGCGCAGGCGCAAAGGCCGAGAATTCGAGTGGGTCGTCGATCGTGACCGCCAGCAAGAGCACGAGCGCCGAGCCGAAGATGTTGACGCCGAGCAGCAGGTCGAGCAGCGGGGGCGGTAGCGGCACGATCAGAATGCCCACGATTGTCAGCAGGACGCCGGCAAACGCATACACCGGAACGCGGCTCAACACAGTACCCCGCTACGCATCAAGGCGATGACCACTTCGGCGACGGCAAGATAGTGTTCGCAGGCGATCGGTTCTCCCACCGTAGCGTCGCGATAGAGCGCACGCGCGAGGTTGACGTCTTCGATCACCGGCACCCGATATTCAGCGGCGAGCTCGCGAACGCGCAACGCCATCTCGTCCGCCGCGCGTACCAGCACGGCCGGCACCGGAACCTGCGGCGGCCGATACTCGAGTGCAACCGCCACGTGGGTCGGATTGACTACGACGAACGCGGCGTCTTTGACACGCTCGATCCGGCCGCGTACGAGATTGCGATGCAGCGCCTTGCGGCGGCTGCGCGCGAGCGGGTCGCCGTCGCTCTCCTTGAGTTCGCGCTTGAACTCGGCGAGACTCATACGCAGCTTGCGCAGCCACGCGCGTCGCGCCACCGCGAATTCGGCAATCGCAAAGAGCATGCCGACGGCCGCAGCCGCGAAGACGACGTGTGCCGCGCCGCTCCATGCGATCGAGGCAACGCTGCTTGCGGTCAACGCGACGACGCTTGCGCCAAGCAAGGCATGGAACGTGGGCAGCATGGCGGCGGAAGCGAGTGCGAATGCGATGGCTGCGCGTGCCCCGTGCGTCGCTGCCTCACGCGAGAACATACGCTTGATACCCTCGGCCGGTTGCAGCCGCTCGAACTTTAACGAGGGCGCGACCAGCACGAAACCGCCGTTTTGGATGAGGCCGCCGGCCAGACCGCTCAGCGCGGCGACGAGCATTGGCACCAGACCCAGCGCAACCACGGCGAGACCGAGCGGCAGCGCGGAACCGCTCGTAGCGGCGTGGACAAGCGCTGCACGAGCGAATGCACCGACCGGCGCAGCGATCGCGAGCGTCGCAAGCGACGCAAAGATGAAGGCCAGGTTCGCGCCGAACTCTTGTGCGCGCGGCAGATTGCCTTCGCGACGTGCTTTGGCGATGCGCGACGGTGGTGCGTCAAAGGTCTTCTCGCTGCTCTCGCTCACGGCGTAGTTCCGGGAGAGACAAGGATCGGATGCGCTGCACGCGCTGCGAGTAGCGGGATCGAAACCATCGTCACCAGCAACACCGCGGCGAAGACCAGCGGAAAAGAGAGCGAAAACCCGACGAAGCGCGGAATCGTGCGCGAAAGTGCCGCAAGCGCAAGTTGCACGACAAAGGCTAGCGCAATCGCCGGCGCCGCTACTGCAACCGCGACCAGCACGATCGTTCCGGCCAGCGTTCCCGCGAACGCAAGCCAGGCATGCGCGTCGAACGGTGCGCCGGGCGGTATTCGGGTGAAGCTGTCGGAGAAAGCCAGCACGGTGACGCGATACGCGCCAAAGAGAAAGTAGCCGCCAGTGAACGCAATCGACCAGATGCGCCCGAATCCGCTCGGAGCGACCAGCGCGACGCTCGGCGCAATCGCCTTGACGCCAACGTAGTCGTCCAGCATCCGCCCTCCCGCGTAAGCACCGTCGTAGAGGAGCGAAGCCCCCATGCCAATCGCGCTTCCCAATAAGAACTCGACGACGAGCGCAACCAGCAACGCGGTGTCATCCGCGCGCCAGATGCGCGCACCGGGCGCGATCGCGACGGTCAACAACAGCGCGACACCCACTCGCACCGCGTGCGGTACGCTCGGATGCCCAAATCCGGGCGCGCGCGACGCGAATCCGGCGCAACGTGCAAAAACGAGCCAGGCGGTCGCGCTCATGATCCGTAGACGAGCGCCGGAATCGCAGCCAGCGCGTCGTGGAAGAGTTGCGCGCATGCGCGCATGCCGAACGCGCCAAAGAGCGCGACGGTGAGCCCGACGGCGACGACTTTGGGCAAGAGCGTGAGCGTTTGCTCCTGCACCTGCGTCGCGGCTTGAACGATCGCGATGGCCGTGCCGACCGCAGCGGCGATGAGCAGCACCGGGACACAAAGGAGGGCGGCCAGCACCATCGTCTCGCGCAAGAGCGCATCGAATGCATTCATGCGCCGAAGGTAGGCGCCGCGTGTTACGTCATTGTTGCCGCGGCAAAGACGGCGTCAGCGAACGCGAGCGATCGCGAAGCCGTCGTAGCCCTTCGCTCCGACCGTTTGTATGGCTGTCGCCCGCAATCGCGAATCTGACGCCATCATCTCCAAGGCACGCCGCGTTCCGACGAGATCCGGATCGTGGCTGGACGCATTGACCACCTCACCGCCGCGCACGACGTTGTCGACGATGATGATCGTGCCCGAATGCGCAAGCTCGAGCGCACGCGCCAGGTAATTTGGATTGTTTCGTTTATCCGCGTCGATGAAGATCAGGTCGAACGGTTCGGTATGGGCTGCGACCAGCCGGTCGAGCGTTTTTAGTGCCGGCGCAACGTCGATCGAGACGACGTGCCCGAGACCGGCCGCCTCGATATTCTTGCGCGCGACCGCGGCGTGCTCCGGATCGATTTCCAGCGAGAGAACGGTACCGTGTTCGCCCACCGCGCGCCCAAACCAAATCGCGCTATAGCCTCCGAGCGTACCGACTTCAAGTACACGCTGCGCACCAATACTCTGCGCGAGCAAATAGAGAAGCTTGCCTTGCACCGCGGAGACCGCGATCGGCGGCAGACCGGCGGCAGCACTGGCGCTAAGTGCGTGTTCGAGCACGGGATCGTCACCGACGAAGAGCTTCGCTAGATACTCGTCGACGCGTTCGCTGCGATCGCTCGCCATCAGAGTGCAAAACTCGGACGCCACGCGCTACCGGCAATGAGCGCGGAGACGATCGCCCGCGTCGCCGGCGAACGATTCAGCGTATAGAAATGGACGCCAGGCGACCCTCGTGCAAGAAGCTCGGTCGCTTGCAGCGCCGCGTAGGCGACGCCAAGGTCTTCGACGGCCTTGGGATCTTCGCGACGTAGTTCCAGCTCGCGCAAGAGCTTGGGCGGAATCGACGCACCGATGCTCGAGGTAAAGTGCGCAGCCTGCGAAGCGTTCGTGATTGGCATTAATCCGGGAACGATCGGCACGTCGACGCCGTGCGCGCGCGCCTGCGCGCTGAACTCGGCAAAGCGATCGTTATCGAAGAACAGTTGGGAAATCAGGAAGTCGGCGCCGGCCTCGACCTTCGTTTTGAGGTGATCTAAGTCGGCCTGCGGGCTTTGCGCTGCCGGATGTGTTTCCGGATAGCACGCCGCGCCGATGCAGAAATCGTAGTTTCGCCGCAGCATCGCGATCAGATCGCTCGCGTGCGCAAACCCGCCGGCAGGCGGTTCAAATGCAACCGCACCCTTGGGTGGATCGCCACGCAGCGCCAACACGTTTTCGATTCCGCCGCGCGCTAAGTCGTCAAAGAGGGCGCGCAACTCGGCGCGCGTCGAGCCGACGCAGGTGACGTGCGCCATGACGGTCAGTCCGATGTCGCGTTGAATCGCTTTGGCGAGCGCGACCGTACGTTCGCGCGAGGAACCGCCGGCACCATAGGTGATCGAGACGAAGGCCGGCCGAAGCGGCGCAAGCAGTTCGATCGTGGCAAAGAGCGCACGCGATCCTTCGTCGTCCTTGGGCGGGAAGAACTCGAACGAGAAGAACGGCCGTTGTGTCGCGAGAGCCTGTGAGATACGCACGATCGTGCTAGGCTTATCTAAAACTGGGGGCGACGCCTCCGCGGTAATGAAGGCGCTCGATGGAGAATTATCGCCACCTCGCTCTTCGTGAAGGCGGCAGGTGTAGAAGCAATGGGCCTCATCGATGAATATCTCCAACGGGTCGAACCGTCGAAACGCAGGCAGCTCCAGCGGATGCGCACGCGAAACACATTGGCATCTATCCGTTCAGCGGCAAGGTGATACCGCAACTGAAGGACGCGTTGGCGGCGTACGCGGTCTCAAAGAGAGCGATCCGCGTGCCGCTGGACCGTCCGATTTCGGAGGAGCTCTTGCGGCTCGTCATCAGCCGTCGGCTCAGGGAGATTCAGCTCACCTAAAACTCGCCGCGACACCGCCGCAGATGAGTGCCCAGCCGTCAACCATCACGAAGAGCAGAAGCTTGACCGGCAGCGAGACGACCGGCGGACTCAACATCATCATGCCCAAGCCCATCAGCATGGCCGCGACCGCCAGGTCGATCGCGACGAACGGGAGATAGAGCGCAAACCCGATTGCAAACGCGCCGCGCAGCTCGCCGACGACGAACGCCGGTACCAGTACGGTGAGCGGCGCCGCAGCGGGAGCCTCACCACTTCGCCGGGCAACGCGCTCGAAGAGGGCGATGTCGGCGACGCGCGTTTGCCGCGACATGAAGCTGCGCAGCGGCTGCGCGGCGCGGTCAAGTGCCTGCGATTGTGTCAGCGCGCCGCGCGCGTATGGCTCGAGCGCCTCGCGACCGATGCGCTGCAATGTCGGCGTCATAACCACGAGCGTAAGCACGAGCGCAAGGCCGGAGAGCACGGCGTTCGGCGGGAGCGCTGAGGCCCCGATCGCGGAGCGCACCAGTGAAAGCACCACGACGATCCGCACGAACGAGGTGCACATCATCAGCAGAAACGGCACGATGGCGAGCACCGTGAGGCTCGCAAGGACGTCGAGCGGCAAGGTCGCGTGACTGCGACCGGCGACGTCGAGAAACCCATCCATAGAAAAGACGGTGATGCATATGCATCACCGTCTCGTAGAAAAATGATTGCGGAAAGATGAACGGTTAGGCGTTGCTGATCGGCGGCCGCGAGATCAGTTCGGTAACGCGCACTCCGAAGTTTTCGTCGACCGCAACGACTTCGCCGCGGGCGATTAACTTGTTGTTGACCATCAGATCGATCGGGCCACCAGCCAGACGGTCGAGCTCGATGATCGAGCCTGCGCCGAGCTTGAGCACCTCAGCCACCGACATGTGACAGGTGCCGAGTTCCGCGGTCACGCTCAGCGGCACATGCAACAACACGTCGAGATTGCCGCGGTCTTTGAGCTTCTTTGCGTCGATGGTGGTCATATTGCCGGTAGGTCCCTTCCGGTCGGAGTGCGGTCAAGCGCCAGAGCGTAACACTGACCGTACACCCCGCATTCGCCAGTCGCAAGCGTCCTCCCGGCAAGCAGGAGCGCTCCGCGAAGCGCTCCCGCCGGCGCAGGCAGGACCGCGCCCGGCTCGAGCGCGCCGACGTCGGCGGCGGGAAAGCAGCCCACGTTGACGTGCACCCGCAGCTCGACCGGGAGATCCATCACGTCCTCGAAGCTGACTCCGGGCTGCACTTGCGGCGCGGGATCCCGACGCAACGCAATGCCCACGCGTGCGTTGACCGGCCGTTCGATTTGCAACTCCAAGAACGTGGCGTAACCGGAAAGCTCGGGTTCCGCTTCCAGAACCGCCTCATGTAAACCGGTCCCACAGATCGGCCCGAATTGTAAAGCGATTGCCTGTACGGTTCGTGCAAGCACGGTTCGTTCGATCGCCGAGAGCGCCACGGTTCGGCCTTCCCGCTCGCCGAACGCGGCCGCGGTAAGCGCCGAGGCATCGGCCGGACGAACGATAACCGCCGCGTGGGCACTTGAGGTCCGCATGCGATAGATCGTCGCATCGCGAGCGATCGCGGCCCACGCCGCAGGCGTGGGAATGACCGGCTCGTAGAGTCTGAGCGCCACCGGCTCCCCGAAAAGTGACGCGAGCGTTTCGCGCACCGCGCTTGCGACGACGCACGCAGCGCTGACCGGGAGCATCGATCGTTCCTCGAACGCACACGGACGAATGCGCCGTCCGCCGCGCATTTCGCAACGCCGGCTAAACGCCAGCGTCTTCACTTGAGCAGATCCATCGCCGTCTTGCCGATGCCGCCCTGGGCTTTGTGCGCGGTCTGTAAGGCATCGAACGCCACGTAGGCTTCTTCGAGCCGGTCGAGACTTCGGTCAAGATCGATGCGGCTCGATTCGCGCTGCATGGCTGCGACGTGCGCGAAATTCCCGTCGCCGGCGCGCCCAACGTGGGGAAGGACGCCGGGCGGCGCGAGAAAATGATTGGCGTCGCTTGCTGCAAGCTTTGTCGCGGCGGGAAAGCGCGCAAGCGCGACGCTTCCGACGGCCACGCGCTCCCGCTCACGGGCTCCGGTGCGCGGATCGACGATCGCACGATCGTAGGCGAGCGTGCCGTCGGACTCGATGCGCAGATCGTTAACCCGCCCGAGCGCCGCGTCGACGTCATCGACATGCAATTCGCTCGTAGCGCTGGTAGTGGAACGGAATCCGAGTATTGCGCGACCGTCGGCACCGGCGAGCGTTCCGCTTCGAAACGCGAATCCGCCGTCGCGCGTGTAGACGGTGCGCCCGCGTTCATCGGTGGTTATGAAGTATGCGTCAGGCGGCGCGGCGACGGAGAGCGGATCCAGTATCGGCCGCGAGCCGGCTTGCTCGGTGATCACATCGCCAAACGGCGAGGTTGCTCCGGGCGTAAACGCGCGTTGCACGTCCGCCGCGCGTTGCGCGATGCGTTCGAGCGCGTCTTCGGCTGCCGCGTTGACCATCATTGAACGACGCTCCTCATTGCACGACGCTCACGAGGCTGATGCCCCGGAGAGCGAGAGCGTAGCGCGCTTGATCGAGTGCGCGTGCGACCACGGCGCGCAGTGCTGCTGGGCATACCGCCACCAAACGCATCCCCGATGCGCCGGATTGTAACGCGACGTGAACGCGAGCACGCTTTCCGTCGCGCGTTCCCGCCACGCTAAATGTTGCGCGCCGAACGGGCCGGGCGGGATCGAGAAACGTCCGTTCGATTCGTCGCGCAAGCGGCGAGCGGACCGCGCGGCGCTCCGGCGCTTCAACCTTCATCCGCGACCTGCCGGCCCCGCGCGGACTCGACGCGAGCGGCTGGGCGCGATGTGCCGTCCCGGCTATGTGAACGCGTTGCGTCACCGCTTCGGCGGTGCGAGCCTTCAAAAGGTGCTGCGGTACGTTGGCCGCCGGAGAGACGCTGCGTGCGAGGTGCAGCGCCGAATACCACGCCTGTGAAAGCGCGCGGCGATCGATTGCGGCGAGCGGCGCGGTGAGAATGCTGTAGTCCAGTTGCTGCGTGATCATGCCGGCATCGTCGCGCAATTTCGTCAACGCGGCGTCGCCGATAGGTTGCCGAATTGTGCTACTGCGGGATCTTGCGGTCGTGACCGTCGTCGAAACCCTGCGCCGGCTGCAAGAACAGCCCGTGATTTACAAGGTCGAAGGTAACGACGAAATTCCGCAGCGAGGCGTAGCCGACGTTGCCGCCGTCGTTGCGATCGGCAAATGCGCCCGTCGTACCGAGCACGACGTCGGTATAGCGATTGAATAGGCGATAAGGCCCGAGCTGCAGCACGTTCACGATCGCGCCGACGGCGTCAACCGATCCGCCGATGCCGCTGTTGAGCCGTGGCCCGAGCTGTGCCAGCGAGACAAGGCCAGGATGCTCTTGCATGAAACTTTTGAATAGGAGCAGCTCGCGCGAGTCGCCGGTATCGACGATCACTCGCGTGGACGCATTTTGAATCTTCGCAACGATCTCCGGAAGCTCGCGATCGGTGTCGACGTCGAGACGCGTACCATCGGGCGGAAGCGCGCCCGGTTGCGCGATCGTGAGCGTATCTTCCGTTGGGTCGAAGCGCAACTCAGCGGCGGCGAAGAACGGGTAGCCGAGAATCCCATCGACGCTGGTCGACGGAAACGGCGGCAAATGGATCACGGTGGCGACCCGCATCGGAAAGGTCACGCCGCCGAGCGAGATCGGCGGAGCATGGACGATGCCCGGACTCGACACCTGGCCAGCGCCAGTCACCTCGACCCGGCCTTCGGGCTGCAAGCCGAGCTTCGCGACGAGCGTCGTGTCGAACACGTCGGCTTGCGCAGCCGAATCGATCAAGAACGTGTAGCTCTTACCCTCGATCGAGACTTTGGCAAAGATGTGTCCCCCGCGCTCCAGATACGGAACCGTCACCGGCGCAGCCGTATCGACCGCCGCAACGGTGAATGGCGTGAAAATATCCGCAGCGATCGGCTGATTGACGGTGACGTTGATCACCTGCGACGTAACGTCGAAATTGTGCCGGCCGTCCGAATCGACTTCTGTAAACGGGATGAGTAGTCCGTCGATGACGCGATAGTCGCTGAACGACGTCAGTCGCGTGGTATCGTGATCGACGTAGGACGACGAGTCGATCAGCCAGTTCTTCGTATCGATGCCGACCTGATAGGTCTCGCCGTCGGGCGGTGCGACCTGCAGCATGTATACGTCGCGTCCGTCGGGGAGCGTCTCGCGGCCGAGATAACGCACCGACTCGGGGTGCGAAGTAAAGCTCTCGCTTCCGATGAAGTCTTCGGTCACCAACCGCCGGGCGACAATGCCCTGCAACTCACGAATCTCACCGTTGGCATCCTCAACCCACACGCGATCGCCCAAGCGTAGCGTTCGCTCGGTGCGAATCCCATAGGAGATGTCGTTGCGCTCGTTCGCGCCTTCTTTCCACTCGTGGAAGGTTCCCGAAATGCCGATACCGAGCAGCGAGCCTGTCGTTTCTTCGGTGTGCGGTTCACGCGCGTGCAGCGAAGCCAGCGCCGCAACGTGATTGGCGAGGATCGTTGAAAGTGGCGGATCGGGAACCTTCGTTAACCCGCACAGCATCGCCGCGCAGGCCGCGAGCAACGCGCTACTGCGGAGAACTTCCGCGGTACTTCGCGTAACTCGAGAGGACGTTTTGCACGTAGTTCTGCGTTTCGGCATAGGGTGGTACGCCGCCGTATTTCTCCACAGCGCCCGGGCCAGCATTGTATGCAGCGACCGCAAGGCGAACGTCGCCGTTGAAGCGTTGGAGCAGGCCTTTGATGTACTTCGTGCCACCTGCTACGTTCTGCGCGGGATCGTACGCATCTGTGACACCCAATCCCGCTGCGGTACCGGGCATGAGCTGCATCAATCCCTGCGCGCCCGCGCCCGAGGTCGCGTTCGCATTGAAACCCGATTCATTTGCAATGATGGCCTTGATCAACGACGGATCGACCTCTTGCGACTGCGCGTTTTGGCTAACGAGCGCGTCGATCTGCGCCGGCGCGAGCATCGCAGGAGCGTCGGGCGCGCCGGTCTGCGTGGCGTCGCCTCCTTGGGCAGCCATTTGCGCCTGCAACTGCGACGCAAAACTGCCTGAGCCGTCCGGCGCCGCTTGCGGCAGGCCGGGGAGCTGCACGGGAGCGCCGGTAATTTGTTCGATACGCGTGGCGACGGCCGAAAGTTCAGAGCTAATGTCCATGGGCTTCTTCCAACATATCGGCGGTTTGGTGCAAGGCCGCTAGGGTCGCATCGGGGGCCGCCTGTTCAGGCCCCTGGCACAGCAACGCCTCGAGCGCCGACTCGGCAGCGATGGCTGCCCCCGTCGCCGGATCGGCCGGCTCGAGGCCGAGAGCGCGGGCGTCCTCGCAGCGAGCGAGCAGAGCAAGCGCGGCGCGAACCCGCCTGGCCGAGCGACGGTGCTCTGGCACGACGACCGAGTCCAACGTGCGGCTGGCGCTCGCGGGTACATCGATCGCGGGGAAGTGGCCGGCGTGCGCCAATCGCGGCGAGAGCTGCACGTGGCCGTCGAGTAGCGAGCGCGCATTTTCGCTGACCGGATCGTGGTCGTCGCCGTCATTGAGCACGGTCGCGATCATCGTGATCGATCCGCACGCAAACGCACCGGCGCGTTCGACCAGTTGCGCGTTTGCGGTGAAGACGCTGGGCGGGTACCCGCCGCGCCCGACGCTTTCACCGCGCGCGACCGCGACTTCGCGCAACGCGTTGGCGTACCGCGCAAGACTATCCAGCACGGCGAGCACGTGCAAGCCGCGCGACGCGAGCGCTTGCGCTTGCGCGATGAACACTTCCGCCGCGCGAATGCGTTCGCGGGCAGGACGGTCGCCGGTCGCACAAATCACCGTGCTGCGCTCGTCGAGCGCCGAAATCCAACGTTGGGCCTCGCGCCCGCGTTCACCGATAAGTCCGACGACGACGGCATCGGCGCGCGAGCCGCGGACGATCGCTTCGAGTAGCGTCGATTTCCCAGCACCAGGTGCACCAAATAGCCCGATGCGCGCGCCGCGCCCGATGGTGAGCAACGCGTCGATGCAACGCACGCCGGTCCACAGCGGCTCGACGATCGCGCGCCGCTGCGCCGGCGAAATCGCCGGCGCGCCGAGACAGATACGGATGCCGTCGACGCACGGTCCGCCATCGAGCGGATTCGCCTCCGCGTCGAGCGCGCGCCCCAGCGCCGCGGTACCGAGCATCGCGCGTTCGATCATGCGCCGTACACTGCGAGCACTTGCTCGAGCCGTGCGCCGAGCGACGCGTCGATCGTTCCGCTGCGCAATTCGATTCGAACGTCGTCGCGGCGCAGACGGGCATCCGCCACCAGCGGCAGGTCCAGTCGCAACAACTCGAGCTGCGAAGGGTGCACGCGCACAGAAACCGGCAGCTCGTCCGCGGCGCGCTCGAGCGCACGTTGCACGATATGTTGCAACTCCGCCGGCGCGCACTGCAGCTCGCGTCCGATCACTTCAGCCGCGATGTCGCGCAGAAGATCGGCCAAGGTCCGGTCCAGAGCATCGGCCAGCATCGCGCGGAAACGCCGAGCCCGCGAAGCAGCGTCGGCAATTACGTCATCGTCGACCGGCCGCACTGGCGGCTCGGCTACCGGCTCGTCGTCGTATGCAAGCGGGCCAATCGCAGCCGCCTGCGCCGGGGGACGCAGCCACGCGCCAAGCGTTACGAACTCAGGCATGATGCGCGAGCAGCTCCTCCGCGTTTGGAACGACCGAGCTGTGCGCGCGCTGCATGCGCTTGACGATCGCCTCGCGCTCGTGCGGCGGATACAGTTCGAGTACAGCCGCTGCGGTGGCGGTTGGGAGTGCGCTGATGATTGCCGCGGCCGCGTGCGGCGGTTCGCCCGCGAGCGCACCGCGAACGCGCGCCGGCGCATACCCGGCCACGGTCTGCGAAGTTCGCGCGATCGCTTCACGCTCGAGCAAACGCTCGAGCAACGTCTGCACGCTTGGCAGCAGATAGCGGCCGAACGTCAGCAACCCGACGACGATCGCGAGCGCCGGCAGAAGCGGCACGATCGCGCCGTAGAGCAGGAACCAGACGTCGTGCTTCTGCTGCAAGGCGCGGCGAAACGGTACCGCCGCAACCGTCAGCTCGTCGCCGCGGCGCGGATCGAATCCAACCGTCGCTGCCGCCAGTTCTCGGACGCTTGCGAGATCGACGCTGCGCGTCGCATCGACGAACACCGCGGTCGACAGGCGCACAACAGCACCCGGGTCGGCGTGCACGACGCGTTCGTGTATCTCGCTTCCGCGATCGTCGTGCTCTTGGTTGCGCGCGTACTTCTTGCCACCGCCGTCGTAGGACTCACTCTGCGCGGTGCGCTCGATCGGATCGCCGCCCGCCGGCGTTCGCCGGGTGTCGCGGTCCTCCGATGCCGCTTGCGTGTAGTCGGCGTGCACCCGCACGATCGCAGCACCAGCCCCGAGCGCAGCGTCGAGCGCCGACTGTAACGAATGCTCGAGCGCGCCAGGATCGTCATCACCGCCACTTCCCTCACCGAGCGCAATCCCGCGATCGTCGAGGATGGTGACATTGGCGGGATCGAGATCCGGTACCGATGCTGCAACGAACCGGCGAATGCCGGTGACGGCATTACGGTCGAGGAGTGCGCCGGGATGGAGTTGTAGGCGCACGCTTGCGGTTGCCGGGCGCCCATTCTGATCGGCAAACTCCGCGCTTTGTGCCGGCGCGACGATAACGTGCGCATCGTCGACGCCGTTGACGCTGCGCAATGCAACCTCAATATCCCCGGCGAGACCGCTGCGCGCCTGCGCGTCGATCACCGCTTGCGGGGTAAGGACACCGACGTTCGCCAGCGCTTGTGTGGTCGTCTCGACGTGCGCGTGCGGAACGCCGGCGAGCGAGAGCCGCAGCAGCAAGTCGTTGCGCCGCGCGGCGTCGACGACGACATTGTCGTCCGCCGGCGAAAACGGCACGTTCCAGGCGGCGAGTTGCTCCTCGACCTCACTGAGCTGCTCGCTGTGCAGCGGCGCGGCGAAGAGCGTGACGCGATCGGGATGACCGATGACGATCGCGACGACTGCGAATCCAGCCAGCAACGCGAAGACGGCAATCGCAGCAATCCGCAGCGACAGCGGCAGCATGCGCACGCGAGCGACGGCCGAGTGCAGCTGCACCATATTCCGTGTCCTAGATTTGGAGGTTCAGCAGCGTTTGGACGGCTTGCGCGGCGCGTTGTGCCGCCGCCGTTGCTACCGAGAGGACGACGTCGGCCTGCGCGCGTTGGTACATCGCATCTTGCAGCGAGCCGCCCCCGCTCGCGTAGGTGTCTTCCGCTTGCGTAGCGCCATCGAGAACTTGCCCGATTGCATCGAGCGCAGCTGCGAATCCGCAGGATGCGGATCTAGGTTCCGAGCCCTGGAGGGGCGACCGTCCGAAGGACGGCGGAGCCGTGTCTGGCGCAAGCAGCTCGACCTTCATGCGAGGCGACCCATGTCGATCGTGCGTTCCTCGAGCGTCTTGCCGACGTCGAATAGCGACGCGTCCGATTCATATGCGCGCGAAGCATTCATCACCGCGATCATTTCGGTGATGACGTCGACGTTGGTTCCGCGTTCCTCGTGCGTTCCGGCGAATTGCACGATCGCGCCGCCCGCGTCCTCGTCCACGCGAAAATCGGGAATTAAGCGCGCATAGGTTCCGTTCGGACCTGCCGCTTCGGCGGCTGCAACGTTGCGCGCGCAGACGTCGAGCGCAGCGCGCTGTGCGTCCATCGCGCCCGCCGCGGTCGCAAGCAGATCGATCACTTGGTCACCGCCTTGAGTTCTTCGAGACGCTCGTGCATCGCGCCGAGCAGCGCCTCATCGAAGATCGCGGCTCGCGCGGTCTGGGCCATCGCCGCGTCGGCGGTCCGGCCGCCTGCACCCGCATTGGCGCGCGCCACGACGTCTTGCGCTTGCTGCAAATGCGCTTGAGCGGATTCGAGTCCGCCGCGGAGAGATTCGGCTACGTCAAACATACCGCGAGCGTAGGGATCGCTGATGGCCGAGTCGCATCTGCGGTGTTGCGAGAATATGAACTAGTGACCACGTTCTTCTACGGATTCGGAGTGGCGATCGCAATCGCCATGGCGCTGGCAATCGGGAATGCCTGGGTGCGCGACCATCGCAACGGCGTGTGGACGCTATCGATGGTCCTTGGCCTGCTCGCCGTTGCCATCGTTGTCGGCGTCACCATTGGATGGTCGCTGGTCCAGTACTTCGCGTTCTATGCTGCGTCGGCGACGGGACGAACCTAACGCCGTTTAGCGGACGCCTCACCGTTCAACGCGGCAGCTTCGCCGATGAGCGCCTTGAACGCCGTCTCGTCGATTTTCTCGCCCTCGTGCACGTCGATTGCCGTGCAGATTATTTTCCCGCCGTTATACCAAACGGGCTCGCCGCGCCACTTCCATTCTTCGACGGGTCTAACTTTTTGGAAATTGTCGTAATCCTACGATCGAGCCGTTGGGATCTTTGATGCTCGCGACCAGCAGCCCGTTGGCGACGTCGGTAGG
>JBEKBR010000009.1:0-73795 GCA_050015295.1 Candidatus Aquilonibacter sp.
GATGCGACATTTGCGTCGCCGCTGAACGTCTGCTTCGCAGTGCCGACGAAGATCGCGCCGTCAGGCGGCGCGAAAAGCGGATACGGTGCCTTGGAGACGCCCGGCATGCCGCGCCGCGCAAGTGCAGCGGCAAGGGCACTGGTGCAGAGGCCCGGCGCTGCGTTTGCTTGCACGACCAGGTACTGCTGATCCGCGCGGACGGCAATCGTCGGGCTTCCCGTCTTGCAGAACGTTCGCGCTGCGCCCGAAGCATTCGGGAGTATGAACGGTATCGTGGGGGCGGCAAGCCCACCAAAAATGCTCCACCCTTGATCGCCGAGCTGCCGCTGGTAGCCGGCAAGGTCAGGAACCGATCCCGGCGGCGCTTCGTAATACCGCACCTCGCTGGTCTCCTTGCCGTCTTTCGAACCGGCGATGCTGCCGAGCAACGTCAAACCAGTCGGTTGCGGAATTAACAGCATGCCCTTGGGGAGCGCCCCAGCGTACACCGTGCGATCTTGCGCACCCGGTAATGCTGCAACACCAAGCATCGCCTGTGTAGCATCGGGTCCGTCGGCGTGCACCGCACTCGGAACGAACAGCGCAAGGAACACAAGCGCAGGTAGAAATCTCATAGACCGCCTCCAAAAGAAAAAAGGCCCGAAGCACTGCTTCGGGCCTTTCGATTCATTTCCGTTAGGTAAAACGGACTACGCCTTGAGTTCGATGTCCACGCCGGCCGGCAGATCGAGATGCATCAATGCATCCATCGTCTTGGGCGACGCTTGGAGAATGTCGATGAGACGCTTGTGGGTGCGCATCTCGAAGTGCTCGCGCGACTTCTTATCGTTGTTCGTCGAACGCTGTACGCAAAAACGGTTGATCTCGGTCGGCAACGGTACCGGACCGCTCACGAACGCACCAGTGCGTTTAGCGGTATCGACGATACGCTCGGCCGACTGATCGAGAACCTTGTGATCGTACGCCTTCAAACGAATGCGAATCTTCTGCTTTGACATCTCTATCCTAAAACTCAAGTTTTCAAGGGGCTGGGGGGACCGAAGGGGAGTCTAGCACGACTCCCCTCCTCTTGTCTATGTTACTCGCTGACTGCCGTTACGACGCCGGCACCCACGGTGCGGCCACCCTCGCGGATGGCAAACCGCAGGCCGGGCTCGCATGCGATCGGGGTGATCAGCTCGACATCCATCTTGATGTTGTCGCCGGGCATGACCATCTCGACGCCTTCGGGCAGTTTGATCGTGCCGGTCACGTCAGTCGTACGGAAGTAGAACTGCGGACGGTAGTTCGCAAAGAACGGCGTGTGACGGCCGCCCTCTTCCTTCGAGAGGACGTAGACTTCGGCTTGGAACTTCTTGTGCGGCTTGATCGAGCCGGGCTTCGAAAGAACCTGGCCGCGCTCGATGTCGTTGCGGTCAATACCGCGCAACAGCACGCCGATGTTGTCGCCGGCGATGCCGATGTCGAGCAGCTTACGGAACATTTCGATGCCCGTCACGACCGACTTGCGGGTCTCTTCCTGCAAGCCGACGATCTCGATTTCCTCGCCAACCTTCACCTGGCCGCGCTCGACGCGTCCCGTACCGACCGTTCCACGGCCAGTGATGGTGAACACGTCTTCGATCGGCATCAGGAACGGCTTGTCGACTTCGCGCACCGGATCGGGGATGTACTCATCGACCGTATCCATCAGCTTGAAGATCGGATCCGCATCCGGATCGCCCTTCTTACCACTCGAGTTGAGCGCCTTGAGCGCCGAACCGCGAATGATCGGCGTGTCGTCGCCGGGGAACTCGTACTGCGTGAGCAGCTCGCGAATTTCCATCTCGACGAGCTCGAGCAGCTCTTCGTCGTCCACCAAGTCGACCTTGTTCAAGAAGACCACGATCCGCGGCACGCCGACTTGGCGCATGAGCAGAATGTGCTCGCGCGTTTGCGGCATCGGGCCGTCGGTCGCGGCGACAACGAGGATCGCCCCGTCCATCTGCGCCGCGCCGGTGATCATGTTCTTGATGTAGTCGGCGTGTCCGGGACAGTCGACGTGCGCGTAGTGACGCTTCTTGGTCTCGTACTCTTGGTGCGAGATCGCAATCGTGATACCGCGCTCTTTTTCTTCGGGCGCGTTGTCAATCTCATCGACGCCGCGCTTAGCCGCCAGACCCTCGGTCGACAGGCAATTCGTGATCGCCGCCGTCAACGTGGTCTTACCGTGGTCGACGTGACCGGTGGTACCGATGTTCACGTGCGGCTTGTTGCGCTCAAATTTCGCTTTAGCCATGATTCTTTCGTTCTTCCTTATTTATCCGTCGATGAGTTATTTAAGCTGGTGCGCCTTTTTTGCCGGCCGACTTGGCGATGATCTCTTCAGTGACCGACTTCGGAGCCTGCTCGTAGTGAGCGAACTCCATCGTGTACGTCGCGCGACCTTGCGTTGCGGAACGCATGTCGGTGGCGTACCCGAACATTTCCGAGAGCGGGACGTTCGCGGTGATGATCTGAGCACCGCCCGGGGCCTCTTCCGTTGCCTGGATCATGCCGCGACGCCGATTGAGATCGCCGGTGATCGCGCCCATGTAATCTTTGGGCGTGGTCACTTCGACTTTCATGATCGGCTCGAGCAGTACCGGGCTTGCCGCGCGATTGGCTTCTTTCCAGCCCATCGATGCGGCGATCTTGAACGCCATTTCCGAAGAGTCGACGTCGTGGTACGAACCGTCGAATGCCGTCACCTTGAAGTCGAGCACCGGGAATCCGGCGAGAACGCCGCTCTGCGACGACTCTTGGATGCCCTGTTGCACGGCCTTGGCGTATTCCTTGGGCACGGCACCGCCGACGATCTTCCATTCGAACTGGAATCCCGATCCGGGTTCGAGCGGTTCAACGCGCAGCCACACGTCACCGTATTGACCCTTACCGCCGGACTGCCGGACGAATTTGCCCTGCTTTTCAACGGTCTTGGTGATCGCTTCTTTGTACGCGACCTGCGGCTTGCCAACGTTGGCCTCGACTTTGAACTCGCGGCGCAAGCGATCGAGAATGATCTCGAGGTGCAATTCGCCCATGCCGGCGATGATCGTCTGCTGCGTCTCTTCGTCGGTCCACATGCGGAACGTCGGGTCCTCTTGTGCAAGGCGCGTGAGCCCCTTGCCAAGCTGATCCTGATCGGCCTTCGATTTCGGTTCGATGGCCTGCGAGATCACCGGTTCCGGGAACGTGATCGACTCGAGTAAAATCGGATGCTTCTCGTCGCACAGCGTGTCGCCGGTGCGCGTGTCGGAAAGTCCGACCGCCGCAGCGATGTCGCCCGCGCCGATCGCATCGATGTCCTCGCGATGGTTTGCGTGCATCCGCAGAATGCGTCCGATACGCTCTTTGCGTCCCGAACGCGCGTTGTAGACGTACGAACCCTTTTCGAGCGTGCCCGAATAGACGCGGAAGTACGTCAAGTTGCCGTACGGGTCGGTCGCGATCTTGAACGCGAGGGCCGCGAACGGCTCGCTGTCATCCGGCTTGCGACTGATCTCATCGCCGCCCTTGTCCTGACCGACGATCGCTTTGGCTTCCAGCGGCGAAGGCAAATAGTCGACCACGGCGTCAAGCAGCGGCTGCACGCCTTTGTTCTTGAACGCCGAACCACACAGCATCGGCAGCACCGAACCGGCGATCGTCGCCTTGCGCAATGCGAGCTTCATGCGATCGACCGGCAGCTCAGCGCCGTTGAAGAACATCTCCAGCAGCTCGTCGTCCTGTTCGGCAATTGCCTCGACGAGTTCGTGGCGCCACTTCTCGGCGGTTGCTTTGAGTTCGCCATCGGCGTCGGTTAGCGGCTCGTCGCCCGCGGTCGTGCCAAGATCGTCGGTGTAGATGATCTTGTGCATCGTGAAGAGGTCGACGACGCCCTTGAAGTTGTCTTCCGCACCGATCGGCACTTGCACCGGAACAGCGCGCGCACCCAAGCGCTCGCGAATCTTCGCGACCACATTGAAGAAGTCGGCGCCCATGCGGTCCATCTTGTTGACGAAGATGATGCGCGGGACTTTGTACTTGTTGGCCTGACGCCAGACGGTTTCGGACTGCGGCTGGACGGCTGCGACCGAGTCGAAGAGCGCGACCAAGCCATCGAGGACGCGCAGCGAGCGCTCCACCTCGACCGTGAAGTCCACGTGCCCAGGCGTATCAATGATGTTGATCCGGTTCTCGCGCCACGTGCAGGCGGTCGCGGCCGACGTAATCGTGATGCCGCGCTCTTGCTCCTGAACCATCCAGTCCATGGTCGCCGCGCCGTCATGCACCTCACCGATCTTGTGCACCCGTCCGGTGTAGAACAGGATGCGTTCGGTGCAGGTGGTCTTGCCGGCGTCGATGTGCGCCGCGATACCGATGTTACGTGTCCGCTCGAGCGGATATTCTCTGGTTGCCACAGTTATTTGTATTTGTCTTTAAAGAAAATTGAATTACCAGCGATAGTGGGCAAAGGCTTTATTGGCCTCGGCCATCTTATGCGTGTCTTCGCGCTTTTTGATCGTCGCGCCGGTGTTGTTCGAAGCGTCGAGCAGTTCGCCCGCGAGCTTTTCCTCGAACGAGCGGCCGCCGCGCGCACGCGCATAGCCGATCAGCCAGCGCATCGCCATCGCCTGGCGCCGATCAGGTCTAACCTCCATCGGCACCTGATAGGTTGCACCACCGACCCGGCGAGGGCGCACTTCGACCAGCGGCATCGCATTCGAGAGCGCCTGCTGGAAAATCTCATACGGATCGCGACCCGTCCGCTCGGCAATGAGGTCGAGCGCGCCGTAGGTGACCTGTTCGGCGGTCGACTTCTTCCCGCTCAGCATCACCTTATTGATGAAGCGTGCGAGGATCTTCGAGTTGTACTTCGGGTCGGGCAGAATCTGCCGCTTCGGAGCCGGTCCTTTACGAGGCATGTATGGTTCCCTTTTACTTCTTCACGGTGCGCTTGGCGCCGTATTTCGAGCGGCCTTGCTTGCGGTTGGCGGTGCCGGCGGTGTCGAGCGTGCCACGAATGATGTGGTAGCGCACGCCCGGGAGATCTTTCACGCGGCCGCCGCGCACGAGCACCACCGAGTGCTCCTGCAGGTTATGGCCGATGCCGGGGATGTAGGCGGTGACCTCTTCCCCATTGGTCAGCCGCACGCGCGCCACTTTGCGGAGCGCCGAGTTCGGCTTCTTGGGCGTGACGGTCTTCACTTGGGTGCAGACGCCGCGGCGCTGCGGGTTGCCCGGGACCTCGAACTGGCGGGTCGGAAGATCCGGATGGCCCGGCTTGGGCCCGGTGAGGATCACGCGGAACGCGCGGGTCTTGACCTTCTTTTCCGTCTTCGCCCGGCCCTTACGGACGAGCTGATTAATCGTGGGCAACAGCGTCTCCCTAGCAACACACACAAAGTGGGCCGCACCTGCCGGTGGGCCTGAACTACGGCAGTATATCAGGGAGGTTCTGGGCCGTCAATGCGGGTTTGGGCTGTTCGCCTCGGCCATCGAATCGGAGACCAAGGTCAGCGCGACGTTCATGTCTCCCTGGCCGCGGTTCTGCGCCCCGGCGATCGCCACCCGGACCGAAGTCGGCACTTCCAAAGCACTGTCGTACAGCACCGTTCCGGTCGTCGTCGCGCGGAAATCCCCATTGCGCTCCTCACGATCGACCGCGATGGTGACGATGCTGCCGTCGGTTTTTGTCGCCTTGAACGTGTTCTGGATGGAGACCGTGCCAAAGTTCACCTTGGGTGAGGTGTGCCACTCGCCTTGGGCATCCAGCCGTGACGCGTCGTAAAATTGCCGCCCGAGATAGCTAAGGAGGACGGTCTCTTCTCTGGTGGTGGGCACGTTTTGGTCGCAGACGACATCGGTCGTGACGCCATAGATGGCGCAGCGGATCGTCTCACGTGGGCGCGGCGTGCGATCGACCGTCTGCGTTATGTCGACCACGAGGCCCCCGTCCGAGGTGGCCGCCACGACGCTAACCGTGATCTGGCCGGTCCGCGATGCGGTGCCCGTGCCTCGATCGTTTACAATGCCAATAGCGGCGCCTTTTCCACCGAACCCACGCGCATCGTAGCTGTATTGGTAGACAAGCGTGCGGATCGGCGCGTCGGCTTGCGCGGTCGCGACGCTCCCGCAAAGGAGCGCAAAGCAGACACTACCGGGCCACGCTAGCCTCATCGTCGCAATTCTACGCGCGGGAACAGCACCCGCCCTTTGCCGGGCGTATAGTTCTTTAGTACCAGCCGAGCAAACGGGTCTCTGCGCCGACCTCGTGCATTACGCTCTGCGCTTGCGCTTCATCCGGACAGTCGAGTTCGGCGTAAAAGATGTACTCGAACGGCCGGCCCGGCATCGGTCGCGCGACCAAGGCGCGCAAGTTGAGCCCGCGCGCAACGAAAACCCCCAGCGCCGCGTGGAGGCTGCCCGGCTGGTGCGGCAAGACAAAGGCGAGTGCAGCGCGCCCCAGGCGCCTGCGTGGCGTGCCGTCGCACGCGATTGCAAAGAAGCGCGTATAATTTTCCGCTTCGTCTTGCACCGCTTCGGCCAAGACCGCGCCGCCGTAGCGCTGGGCGCTCGCAGCCGGCCCGATTGCAGCGCGGAAAGGATCACCGGCGCGTACGATCTCGCGGACCGCGCCGGCGGTGTCAGCGACCGGCACGACATTGACACCGTGCATTGCGGCAAGGAATTGACGGCACTGTTCGAGCGCCACCGGATGCGATTCGATCTGCCGGATCGCCGTCAGTTGCGCGCCGGGTATTCCGATCAAGGTCTGAACGATGCGATGTCGCGTCTCATCGACGATGCGCACGCTCGGATGCGTATATAGGAGATCGTACGCTCGCGCAACTGGGCCGTGAATGCTATTCTCGCACGGCAACAGCGCAATCGGGATCTCGCCAGTAGCAACCGCATCGATCAGCGCATCAAAGCTCGGGTAGCCGCGCGTTTGCGCGTCGGGGAAGAGCGCGTCAGCGGCCTCCTCGCTGAACGCGCCGGGCTCACCTTGAAAGCCGACGATCATCGAGCGCCTTTCGAAAACGCTGCACTTCGTGCTCGAGCGCATCGCGATTCTCTGCGAAGATCTCGTCCCACATCTGCGGTGACGAGCGGCCCAGCCGTAGCAATTCACGCGCGGCCGGACCGCAGAGCGCATCGACGATCTCGCCGTCCGACTCGGCGCGCTCATTCACGCGCTCGCTGAAAGCGTACGCGAGCAATTGCGGTAGGTGCGAGGTGAGCGCGACGATCGCGTCGTGTTGCTCCGCTTCGACCGCGACAGCCTTGGCACCCAGCACTTCGACGAACGCGACCGCTTGCGCGGTGTGTGCAGCGCTTTGCGTCGGCACGTAACACCAAACGCGTCCCGTGAAAAGATCGGCGCGCGCCGCGTCGGGGCCGCGGCGCTCCCCACCGGCCATGGGATGGGTCGGCACAAACGTTTCGACTCCGGTGGCCGCGCGGGCAATCGGCGCCTTCACCGACGCGACGTCGAGGATCACTTGGTCGTTGCGCAACGGACGTCGCCGCAGCCCCGCAATCTCTTCGAGCGTACCGCTGACGTGGGCGGCGATCACGACGGCGTCGCAGGTGGCGTAAATCTCGTCGCGCTCGCTGACGCGTTCGATCGCCTCGGCGCGCAGGGCGCCCGCCGCTGCTGCCGGATCCCGATCGCATCCGAGGACATCCCAGCCGCGTGACCGTGCTGCAAGCCCAATCGACGCACCGATCAGTCCGGTGCCGATGATGCCGAGCCGCGCCACGCCTTAGCTGGTCGTCGTGCGCGCGAGATCCGGGCGCAACACTACCGCTCCGTCGAGGTAAACGTGTTCGATCGCATCTATACTGCGCGTCGTGTTCACGTGCATCAGCACGCGGATGACGCGCTCGAGCGACCCAGGAACATCGATCTCGCAGAAGTGCAACATCGGCACATGGGTCCAGCCCATCTCCCGGGCGCCGAGCGCCGGAAACACCGCGCGTAAATCTGGCGTGAGGCTAAAGAGCACCGATGCGATGTCGTCGATCGCGACGTCGTTTCGCGCGATCATCGCCGTCAAAAGACGCTTGGTCGCCTCGACGATCGAAACGCTATCGTCGCGCTCGACGGTGATAGCGCCGCGAATTCCGCGGACCTTGCCGCCGCGCCACTCAGGGTCGCTCATACCTTGGCCTGTGGCCCCGATTGCGAATGCGACCAGGTATCGATCTGCTCGAGGTCGTGCATGATCGCGCCGAAGTCGTCGAACGTGAGCGCCTGATCTTTATCGCTCTTGGCTTCGGGCGGATTCGGATGGACCTCGATCAGCAAACCGTGCGCGCCGACCGCCTTCGCCGCGCGGCAGAGCGGGCGAACCCAGCGTCGCACGCCGACACCGTGGCTCGGATCGACCCACACCGGTAAGTGCGACCGTTCGCGCAGCACCGGTACGGCGGAGAGATCGAGCGTGTTGCGCGTCGCCTGCTCGAAGGTGCGAATGCCGCGCTCACACAGAATGACGTTGGGATTCCCTTCGGAGAGAATGTATTCAGCGGCCGCGAGCAGCTCGTCGACGGTTGCCGCGAGTCCGCGCTTGAGCAGCACCGGCCGTCCGCAGCGCCCGACCGCTTTGAGCAGATCGAAGTTCTGCATGTTGCGCGCGCCAATCTGCAGCACGTCGATTTGCGCCGCCATGCGCTCGACTTGATCGATCGTCATCACTTCGCTCACGGTCGGCAATCCGCTCGCGCGCCCCGCTTCCGCAAGCAGCGACACGCCTTCCCAGCCCAGACCCTGGAAGGCGTACGGGCTGGTACGCGGCTTGAACGCGCCGCCGCGCAGCATCACCGCGCCGCGCGCGGCTACCGCGCTGGCCGTGTCGAGAATTTGCTCGCGCGATTCGACCGAACACGGTCCGGCGACGATCGTGAACTCGCCGTCGCCGACGCGCACGCCACCAATTTGCAGCGTCGTTCCCGGTGGGTTGGCGGCGCGCGCGACACGCGGAAATGGTGAATCGGCAATCGGTGCAGGCGGAGGCGCGATCTCACGCACGAGTTCGACCAGCGCCCTTGGCGGATCGTCGTTGCGCCCGATCGGTTCGCCAACGTGGGCATCGTAGCTGCCGATGACCGTCAGCGTTTTACACGCCTTCTTCAATTCCGCGAGTGCGCTCGCGACGTTCGGGTCTTCGAGATCGCCGTCGAAGTCGACATAGAAGACGCGCTCGGTACCGTGTCCGAGATAGGGCTTCGATTCGAGCTTGTCGCCGTTGATTTGGTGCGATGCAAGAATCGCAAGCGCACCGGCTAGCGAGCCGGTGCGCTCTTCAACCGAAAAGATCAGCGAGGTCTTGCGCCGCGAGCTTTTGCCGACGGCGAGCAGCGGATTGGACGCTGCGGTGTGACGCGGTCGTACGACCAGAAAGCGCGAGTAGGTGCGCGGATCGTCGCTGCAGTGCGTGGCGAGTTCGATCAGATCGTAGATCGAGGCTGCTGCCGGCGACGCAAGCGCTGCGATCGCGGGATTGCCGCCGCGCGCGACTTCGCGCGCTGCAACACCGGTGTCTTCACACGGAATCGCACGCGCGTGCTCGAGTCCGGCCAGAAACGCGCCGCATTCGGCAAGGACCAGCGGATGTGCGAGGACCTCGCGCACGTCGCGCAATTCCGCACCACGCACGCCGAGAAGCCGATGATCGGTACGCCACTGGATCTCGGCAACTGGGGCCAGGTCGAACTCGGCCAGCAGATCGTAACCCTCGCGAACGGTTCCCACGATCGCGTTCTCGATCGGGATCACACCGGCGTCAGCGCGCGACCCCGCAACCGCCGTCGCCATCTCGCGAAAACTCGGGAGGCCCACGGTCGGCATTTCAATGCCGTGCTCGCGCAGATAGTGGGCCAGCACCAGCTGCGAATAGGCTCCGTCGACTCCCTGGTAAACCGCTGTCATGATTGCCCCTGGTTACAGAAAAAGAACGAGTCCCCACTTTCGGCGGGGACTCGTTCATGCATTTTACGCGTGTTTTCCGGCGTCTGGCCGGTCGGCTTTATGCGTGCGCGAATCCCCTTGGGCCGGTCCGGCCAAAGTAGTAATACCAATACGCAAAGCTAAAACCGTTCTGAATCACGTTGGGGCTATGCAACCACATCGCCCGGGGGCTTGTCAAGGCCGAGGTTCAGAATCGCTTGCCGCCGCTTCTTCAGCATGCGGCCGGAGAACGCTAGGAACGCGTAGAGTGGGATCAAGTCGAACCAAAGGACCGCGTGCGACATGATTGTGTGCAGCGGCGCGAACGCCATATACCGCTCGAACAGGTAGACGCACGGCCCGGTAAGCCCGGCAAAGCTCAAAACCAGCGCGGTGGAGCCGCGCATGTTGTCGTCGACAATGCTCTCCGCCCTCTGATCTCCGCCGAAGAGCGCACGGTCCGCGTATTTCGCATAGATGTAGGCGGTCGCAGTGCCTACGAGAATCGAAAGGATGACGATCGCTCCGTCGAGCGTTCTGCCTTCACGGCTAATTACGGCGATCACCGGTATCTGCAGTAGCGGAATCGCCAGGACCCACGGTTTGAACCACCCCGGGAATGCGTGCGGCTGCAAGGAGGCCACGCGACGTTCCCCCTGGGTTGGTCGCGCCCGCATCGACCACCAACAGATCACCACGCAAAAGGCGGCGAACACTGCCGAGATTAGGGTGCCGATATCGACGAGCCCGAGCGCGCCAACGATGCCACTGCCGATCATGACGACGCCAATAGCCGTCAGTGCAGCTTGCGGCGGCTCAATCGTGACCGAGCGCCGCTGCTCTTCCGCGGCGTGGAGTCTTACCAAGGCTTCCACCGGCATCGGCTTCCTCGCTTGACGCGTTACATGCCGCAACCAGCTTTGAAGCCCGCGTACGTAGCCGCGGTAAAGCTGCGGGACAGCAAAGATCAGGCCGAGGATTGCGAACAACGATCCTAGCGCAATGCGCAAAACGAGAGCTATGAATTGAAATGTGGTAACTTCGTTCACGTCTCGAGAACCCTCCGTAGCTCCGCAGCAATCTCCGTCGCGCTGTAGCCGCGATGGCGCAGAGAATCTACGAACCGCGAAGCCGCGTCGGCCAATGCATTCGACCGCGCGCGCCGATCGGCAGCGGGCGTCTTGCTCGCTACGCGCGTCCCGCGCCGGCCTTCACTAATCAGCCAGCCGGCATCGGCAAGGTCGGCATACGCGCGCGCGACCGTGTTGGGTGCGACGCCGAGGTCGCCCGCCAGCTGCCGCACCGTGGGCAGTGGCGCATCGGGCGCAAGCGTACCGCGCTCGATCGCCGCGCGAATCTGCTCGAATATCTGTTGATACGGCGGCGTTTCGATCTGCGGATCGACTGCGATGAGCGGTTCAGGCATTGCCGAGAAACTTCGCGATGTCTCCGTGCGCCCGCTTCCGGGATTGCACGAGGCACAGCGCCATCCAAAAATACGAAGCGGTGCAGGCAAGGCGCACCAGCACCGACAGCTCGTCGTGAGGAATGAAGATCAGCTCCGCGAGGATGAATGGTCCGGCCGCAGCAACAAACAACAGCTGCGACATTTGCAATGTCCGGAGCATATGATCCACCGCCTCATCGGCGGCCGGATCCTCGTTACCAACGATCGCGGGCGCGGCGACGACGAAAAAGCACAACACGACGGCGGCGATCGACGCGCAGACCGCGACTGCCGCAGCGGCCCACTGTTGCGACTCGATGCCGAAGTACGCGCCGCAACACCACCCCACCGCTGGAAGACCGAGATACCAGCGCGGAATCATCCCGGCGACCTCGCGTCGCGTCAGGCTAGCCATCCGTGTCCCCGTGCGCTCACGCACGATACGCGTCAGCTGAAACGCTGCCGCGCCGGTGAAAAGCGCGCAAAATAGCGCGCCCAAGAGCGGAAGCGAAACTACGCCGAAGAAACCCCAGGCGGAAACCGCTAGTCCTAGCGCCGCGACGGCGAATGCCCCGCGATTATCGAAGCGCTCCTGCACGAGAGGATCGCGGTGAGGACCGCGAATCCGCGCTCGAATCCGACATCTATCGGCGCCATCTAGAAACAACGATCCATGAGAATGGAAATATGCATCGAACCCCGTGCTTTGTACCGACAGATTAATACAAAGCCAGGTTTTGTGTCAACCCCTTAGAACAAAGGGACAACATTGAAAGACCGGCTCGGCGTTCTTGATGGAATGCGCGGCATCGCCGTGCTGCTCGTGCTCTGGTACCACATTTGGGAGATTTCGTGGCTGCCGGCGCCGCTGCCATGGCTGCAGTTCATTCCCGAAACCGGGTTCATCGGCGTTCATCTCTTCTTCTTTTTGAGCGGCTTCGTTATCACGTTCCCGTTCGTGCGCGCCCAACTTGCCGGCGAACCGCTGCCGACCTGGGGACACTTCGCCTGGCGGCGTTTCATCAAGATCGTGCCGTCGTACGTGCTCTCGATCATCGTCGCGTATGCAACCGGCTATGCAGTACTCAACCGCTTCGGCGCAGCGCCATGGCAAGAGATCGTCACCCATCTGCTCTTCATCCATACCTGGTGGCAGTCGACCTACGGTTCGATCAACGGTGTCCTTTGGACGCTTGCCGTCGAAGTCGAATTCTACTTGATCTTTCCACTCGTATGGTGGTGCTTCTCGCGCCGCGCCATCCTGACCGCGCTAGCCATGATCGTCATTGCGCTGGTATGGCGGGTGCACGCAGCCCAATGCTGTTTCGCGAATCAAATGCCGCTCTTAGTCGAAAATCTTCCGGGCTACCTCGACATCTTCGCCTGCGGCATGCTTTCCGCGTGGATCTTTGCGCGCTACGGGCATCGCTTGCGCGCGCCGGAGATTTCGCCGGCGATGCCGATGGCCGCGGTTTTAGGAATCTGGCTGCTCTGCGTACTGCTCATCGGGATGTTCGACCATCGCAGCGATCCGCAGTGGCAAATTGCGCCCCAGATCTACACCCGCGCCTTCTACGGACTTGCCTTTGGCGGGATCGCCCTCGGTGCGCTCTGCGCACCCGCGGCGTTCCAAGTGCTGCTCGCCAATCCCCCGCTGCGATTCCTTGCCATCATCTCCTACAATCTCTACCTTTACCATCAATTCGTGGCGCGCGAGATGATCAACCACCGCATCCCGCCGTACACCGGCAGCCCGCACTTCGATCCGGTCTGGCAGGTGCGCTATACTGTGCTCGCCTTCATCGTGACGATCGTGCAGGCGGCGCTGGTGACGTATCTCTTCGAGCGGCCGCTGCTGCGCTTGCCGCAGCCGCGTCGCCTTTCGGCTGCGCGCGGGCACTCACCATGAGGTGAACAACCTCGAACGCGGCGACAGTCTGATTGAAGTCGTCGCCGCGGTTGCGATCATCGCGATCGCGATCGGTGCGCTCGGCGCCGCGCTGATCGCCGCCGAGCATCGTTTCGGGACGGATCCGATCGAGAGCGCGTTGGAGTCGACGGTCACCCGTGAGATGCGTGTCGCAGTCGACGTGATGAAATATCAAGGCGCGACATTGGCGTCGACGAGCCTCGCGACCACGATCCCGCTTCCCAGCGGCTCGCCGCTTCCCGCCCTTCTTTCGGTCACGACCACGACGGCTGCCGACGGCTCGATCACGATCGTGCTCTCCGCGACCGACGACAACGACGCAAGCAAGAGCGCGACGTTGAGCCAAACGATTGCTGCGCCGGCGCCGCCTCCCGGCGCGCGCCTGCCTGCGGTAGCCGGCGGGAGCGCACCGCAATAGTGCTGCTGCGCACGATGTTCTTGCTAGCGCTCCTCGCCGTACTCGGCGAAACGATCGTGCACGGCGCAGCGTCGCTCGCGCAAGCGGCGCTGCGAGCTCGTTCACTCGACGCGGCGCGCACGGCGTTCGTCAGCGGCGTACGCGCCGCGCAAGCCTCGATTGCGCAAGGTGTCGCACCCGCGCCGATTGCAACCTGCGCGTTTGCCGATGCCAACGGCTGTGAGATCAACGTGCAAACGACGATCGCGACCGCAACGCCCTCGGCGGCGCCGGCTGCAACTGCCTGTCCCAGCACGCCGTGCACGGTGATCTTGCAAGGGAACAGCGCGGTTAGCGAGGCGCGCGCCACCTTCCTCATTTCGACCGTCGTCAATTCGGCGAGCGGCGCAACGCTTGCCAGGCGCAGCGGCACCGTGGCATTTCGCACCTTCGCAACCCCACCATACGCAGCGATCGTCGGCGGCGCCGACGCCACCATCGGCGCGTTACTCGACGGCGGCGCGGCCGACGATGGCGGCGCACCAACGTCGCTCATCACCGTGGAATACGACCCAAGCGACGGCGGCACAAATACGGCCGGCAACGTCTGGCAGCCGGTCATCGAGAATCCCGCGTCGGCCGCCCCCGCATGGGAACGCTAACTCGCGAATCTTCGCACCGCTTCAGCGATATCGTCGGGTGCTTCAATCGGCAGATTGTGCCCCGCATCGCGTAGCTCTACGAAGAGTGCGCCGTCGATCGCGCCCGTCACTTCGCGCTTCACCCGCGAGGCCGGCACGAGTGGATCGTTGCTGCCCGCGATCGCGAGTACCGGAACCGCAATATTCGCGAGGCGATCGGAAAAATCGCTTACGCGCCCGCTATCGTACCATCCGATCCAGTGCTCGAACGACGCCACCAAGGCATCGTCAACAATGCGCTCCATCACCGCCTCGCCGACCTCGCGCTGCATCGCTGAACGCTGAAACCGCTCGATGCGCTCGCGAAAGCCGTACGTCTCGAGCGTAAGCTCGCGGTGGCGCGTCGAGGTCCGTGCTGCTTGCGCAGTCCCCGGCGCGACCAAGATCAGCCGTTCGAGGTTCGCGGGCTGCTCCGCCGCCACGTATTGTGCCACCTTTCCGCCCATCGAGTGTCCAACGAGCGTCACCGGTGCGTCGATCGCCGCAAGCGCCACGCGCACATCGCTTGCATAGGACTCGAGATCATGGCCATCACGCGGACGATCGGAGCGCCCGCAGCCGCGAAAGTCGAGCAGCTGCAGGTTGAATGCACCAGCGTCGAGCCGATCGGCGACGTCGTACCACATGCGGCGCGAGGAGATCCAGCCGTGCACGAAGAGCACATGGCGCGCTCCGGCGCCGCGGCGCTCGCAACACAACCGGATCGAACCGTTTTCGAGAAAAGGCATGGACTGGTTCATCAGCACGCGAAACTTGCGCGTCATCGTGCCGCGCCGCCTGCTTATCTACGGTGCATTGCTCTATGTCGTGCTGGCCTGGGCGATCAACATGATCGTCGCAAAGCAAGCCATCGAGCAGATGAACCCGCTCGCCTTCACTTTTGTGCGCTTCCTCGTGATGGTGCCGTTATCGTTCCTATTGCTATGGATCACGGGTGGACGGCTGCATATCGAACGCCGCGATATTCCTGCGCTATTGCTCTGCGGCGCGTGTGGTTTTGGGTTCTATCAGTATCTGTGGGTGATAGGGCTTTCGCACACCACGGCCTTCGCGACCGCGCTCATCGGTGCGACGTCGCCGATCTTTACGCTCGCCATCGTCGCAATTGCCGGCCACGAACACGTGCGTCCGGGCCGGTGGTTCGGCGTCGCGATCGCGCTGCTCGGGGTCGCGATCTTCGAAGGGGCCTTCTCCGGCAACGCGATCGTCCACGTCGGCGATTTGCTGGTGCTTGCGTCCGCAGCGGTATTTGCCGGTTACAACGTCGTCGGTTCACGGCTGATGGCGCGCTATCAACCGCTCGAACTGCTGGCAATCGGACTCACGATCGGCGCGATCATGCTGGTTCCCGGCGGCGTGCCGGCGTTGCTCCACACCAACCTCGCCGCGCTCGGATGGGATGTGTGGTGGCGCGTTATCTATGCAACGCTTTTTCCCATACTGCTCACCTATCCGGTGTGGATTTGGGGCATCAACAAGCTCGGGGCAGGGAAAGGCTCGATCATCCAGTTCCTCTGCCCCGTGTTCACCGGTCTGCTGAGCGTGCCGATCCTGCACGCTGCGTTTCTACCGTACGAGCTCGTCGGCGCAATTGTCTGTCTTGGCGGTATGCTCTTTGCATTCGCTCTCGGACGCTCGAGCAGCGAGAGCCGCGTCGAACAAATCATTGAGAAGGGAGAGCCGGCGACATGACTACCGTGAACCCGAAGAACTGGCCGCAGCCGCGCGGCTACAGCAACGGCATGATTGCTCATGGCCGCGTCCTTGCAATTGCCGGACAGATCGGATGGAACGAGCGTGGCGAATTCACCTCCGACGATTTCGTCGAGCAGTCGGCACAAGCGTTGCGAAACGTACTGGCCGTCGTTGCAGCCGCCGGCGGAACTGCGAGCAACGTCATTCGTCTGACGTGGTACATCACCGATAAGCGCGAATATCTTGCCGCGGCTTCCAAGCTGGGGACGATATATCGCGAGCTCTTCGGTTCGCACTATCCGGCGATGACGCTCGTACAGGTAACGGCGTTGCTCGAGGATCGCGCAAAAGTCGAGATCGAGGCAACCGCCGTCCTAACTTAGGCCATCGCCGTACTCCAGCAACATCGGCTCGGACGCGTTGCGATCGAGAAACGCGATCGGAACGCCTTGTGCCGTGTCCGCGCGACTGGGCTGGTTCTGCGCGTGTACGTGCAGATGCGCGTGCCTGGTCGTTCCCGAATTGCCGCATCGTCCGATCTCGTCGCCCGCACGGACGCCCCCGCCCACGCGGACGGTGACCGAATCTTGCCGCAGGTGCGCGAGAATCACATAGCCGCGCGAAGTCTCGATTGAGACGTAGTTGCCAAACGGACGCGCGCGGTTGTGCTGCGCCACCTCCGGCGGTGCATCCGGTTGGCGGTTCTCGACGTGCACGATCAAGCCGTCGCAGGGCGCAAGGATCGGCTGATCCCATGACTCGCCGTTTTCGCGCACGAAGTCGTAGCCGAAGTATTGGTCGCTGCGGCCGAGATGATGATTGTGACGTGGATTGGGGCCACCCGATTCGACACGCCAGCGATCGGCAAACGGAGGTTGCAGCACGAGCGGTCGATCCTGCGCGCGTGCCAGCCAGCGTTTCGAGGCGCCTGCCGTGTTGAAACGGTGCCACAACACGAGCGCGACGATCGCAGCGAGCGCAAGCCAAAACCCGGGTAGGCCGATCCTGGGCGCCCAGAACGCGAGGAACCCGAACGCCGCGGCGACCAGGACGAGAATCGTGAGACTATTCGGTAGACGCACGTTGCCTCAATTTAAAGCGTTGTACCTTGCCGGTCTGCGTGCGCGGCAGTTCGTCGACGAATTCGATCTCACGCGGCGCCTTGAAGGGCGCGATCAGCGTCTTCACGTGTTCGCGTAACTCGTTGGCTTTGGCGTCATTGCAGTGTTCGGCGGCGACCATGACCACGTACGCCTTGACGATGTGCGTGTCATGTGCCGGATCCGGCTTGGCAACGACCGCCGCTTCACGCACTTCACTGTGAGCGAGCAGCGCTTGCTCCACCTCGGGTCCGGAGATGTTGTAGCCGGCCGACACAATCAGATCATCCGTGCGCGCAACATAATAGAAGTAGCCCTCGTCGTCGACACGATAGGCGTCACCCGGATAGTTCCAGCCGGCCTGCACATAGCTTTGCTGCCGCGAGTCGTCGAGGTACTTGCATCCGGTCGGGCCCTTCACCGCTAGCCGTCCCTCCTCGCCAACCGGTAACGGCTGCCCGTTCGCATCGTGAATCTCGGCAAGGTAGCCCGGTACGGCGCGACCGGTCGATCCCGCCCGCGTCTCCTCCCGCGGCGAACCGACGAAGATGTGCAGCATCTCCGTGCTGCCGATCCCGTCGAGGATACGCAGGTTCGTGCGCGCAAGCCAATCCTCAAAGACGAGCTTCGGCAGCGTTTCGCCGGCGGAAACGCACGTGCGTAACGTACGAACGTCATAGCGATCGAGCAGCGCACACATCGCGCGATAGGCGATCGGCGCGGTAAAGATCGTGGTCACCCCGAACTCACCGATCGCGCGCAGCAGTTCCTCGGGCGACGTCTTCTCGAGCAAGAGCGTCGCGGCGCCTGCATAGAGCGGAAAGAGCAGCAGGCCGCCAACCCCATAGGTAAACGCGAGCGGCGGACTTCCCGCGAACAAATCATCGGGCTGCGCTTGCAGCACGTGCTTCCCGTAGGTATCACACGTCGCAACCAGGTCGCGATGAAAGTGCATCGCGGCCTTGGGCGCGCCGGTCGTGCCCGAGGTGAACGCAATGAGCGCAACCTCGTCCGCCGCCGTCGGCACGGCGTCGAAATGATCCGTCGCCGCCTTCATCATCGCTTCGAGCGCGCCGGGCGCGTCGCTTGCGAACTCGACGATTTTGACGATCGGACCGTCGGCGCACGCTGCATCGAGATCGACACGCAGCCGCGCATCGCAGAGCGCGAGGCTCACGCGCGCTTTCTCAATGATGTAACGCAGTTCACCGGCCCGATAAAGCGGCATCGTTGCAACCACCACGGCGCCGATCTTCACGACAGCTAGCCAGCACGCCGCGAGCATCGGTGAATTCGGCGCACGTAAGAGGACGCGCGCGCCCGGCTCGACGCCGAGATCATGCACGAGCACGTTCGCAATTCGATTGACGGCGTGGTAGAGGTCGTCGTAGGTCCAGTCGACGCCGCCTGGGGCGACGACGGCGCGGCACCGTCCACGCCCGAGCGCGAGCTGCCGGTCGACGAAATACGCCGCAGCATTCATCTGTGCGGGATAGTCGAGTCCCGCAAGATCGAAGCGCAGCTCGGGCATCAATTCCGGCGGCGGCAAATGCTCCTCTGCGAAACGATCGACGTGCGCGCCCGTCAACGGCCAGCCTCTAGGCTCGCGCGAGCGATCACGAGCTTTTGAATTTCGCTCGCGCCTTCATAGATGCGCAACGCCCGAACGTCGCGATAGATGCGCTCGACGATCTCGCCGCGCGTGACGCCGCGACCGCCGAAGAGCTGCACCGCGCGATCCGCGATGCGCCCCGCCGCTTCGGTTGCGTAGAGTTTGGCCATCGCAGCTTCACGCGTCACGCGTGCTGCACCGGTATCCTTTGTCCACGCGGCGCGATACACGAGCAATGCGGAAGCGTCGATCTCGACGGCCATATCGGCAAGCGCAGCTTGGGTGAGCTGCAGCGCTGCCAGCGGCGCACCAAAGAGTTGGCGGGACTTTGCGTGCGCACAGGACTCGTCGAAGGCTCGCCGCGCGAATCCGAGTGCCGCGGCACCAACGGTGGCGCGAAAGACATCGAGCGTCGCCATTGCGATCTTGAAGCCGTCGCCCTCGTCGCCGAGCCGGTGGCTTGCCGGTATCGCGCACTCGTTGAACGCGATCGAACCCAGCGGATGGGGCGAGATCGTGTCGATACGCTCGCTCACCTCGAAGCCTTCGATGCCGCCGTCGACGACGAATGCCGAGATACCCTTCGCGCCGCTGCCGCCGGTGCGCGCAAACACCACGTAGAAATCCGCCAGCCCCGCATTCGAGATCCAGGTCTTCTCGCCGCGCAGGATATACCGGTCGCCGTCGCGCTGCGCGGAGGTCGTTATCGCGGCGACGTCTGATCCGGCTTCGCGTTCCGAGAGCGCGAAGGCGGCGATGGACTTCCCGCTCGCAACGGGCTCGACGTACCGCGTCTTCAGCGTCGGGGAACCGAAAAGCGTGATTGCACCGCTGCCTAGGCCCTGCATCGCAAAGGCAAAGTCACCCAGCGCTGAATGATAGGCCAGTCGCTCGCGCGCAAGACAGAGCGCGCGCACGTCGAGCGTGGTGCATGCGCGCAACCAGCCCGCGTCGCCGAGTGCGCGGACCCACGTTTTCACACTGGAATCCGGTGCGGCGTCGTCTTCGAACACCGGCGTTTCGTTCAGCCAACTTGCGAGCGATCCGGCAAACGCCCGATGTTCGTCGTCGAAGAATGGCCAGTCGAGCGCGCGTCCATCCATGTGCTAATTCCCCTCGAAGACGGGCGTTCGCCGCTGGGTGAACGCTTCGTAGGCGCGCTTGAAATCGTTGCTTTCCATCAAAGTCGCTTGCGCTTGCGCTTCGGCGTCGATCGCGGCGTCGAGCGGCATCGACCACTCCTCGTGCAACATGCGCTTGGTCATCGCATGCGCGCGCGTCGGACCTGCGGCTAACATGCGGGCAACGTCGGTTGCGCGCGCGAGCACTTCGTGCGGCGCGGCAAGCGCGTTGTAGAAGCCGCACGCGTATGCCTCGTCGCCATGCATCGCCCGGCCGGTATAGAGCAACTCCGCCGCGCGACCAAAGCCGATGATACGCGGCAGCATCGCGCAGGCACCCATGTCGCAGCCGGCAAGACCAACGCGCACGAACAGAAATGCGACTTGCGACCGTGCAGTGCCGTAACGCAGATCGCTCGCCATCGCGAGAATCGCGCCGGCTCCCGCGCAGACACCATCGACGGCGGCCACGATCGGCTGCGGCGCGGCGAGCATCGCTTTGACCAGATCGCCGGTCATCTGGGTGAATTCGAGCAGTTCCGCCGGCGTGCGCGTGGTCAGCGGACCGATGATTTCATGCACGTCGCCGCCCGAGCAGAAATTTTCACCCGCGCCGGTGAGCACGACGGCCTTGATCGACGCATCATCGCGCAACGCGGAAAACCAGTCGCGAAGCTGTGCGTAAAGTTCAAAGGTGAGCGGGTTCTTGCGCTCGGGACGAACGAGCGTTACGACGGCGACGTGATTCTCGACGGCGACGCGAGCCTTGGTCATCGCCGCAAGGGTCGGCCTACGAGGCGCATAATTCCTGCCGTATGACGGTTCGAACCCGGTGATCGGCGGGGTAATCGCAGTCGCCGCCTTTTTGCTGCATCTATGCACCGCGTGGCGATATGGGTATTTCCGTGACGAACTCTATTTTATTGCGTGCGGACGTCATCTCGCATGGGGCTACGTCGATCAGCCGCCGCTCGTCGCGTTTATCGCGTGGATTGCCCAACCGGCGAACGACGAACTGATCGCACTGCGGTTGCTCCCAGCGCTTGCGGCTGCGCTCACCGCATACGTCGCGGCCAGGATCGCGAGCGAACTTGGCGGCGGCCGCTTCGCGCAGTGGCTCGCCGCTATCGCAGTTGCACTGACGCCGGCCTACTTGTTGCTCGGCAACGTCTTGACGACGACCTCGTTCGAGCCGTTGTCATGGACGCTCGCCGTCTGGTGCTGCATACGCCGGCAATGGCTCGGTCTTGCGGCAGTCGCCACGTTCGGCCTCTACGGCAAGTACTCGATGGTACTGCTGCTCGCCGCGTTGCTCGTCGGATTGCTGCTGACCAAAGAGCGTCGCGTGTTGGCCACGCCGTGGCTCGCGATCTGTGCGGGCGTTGTTGTTGTGCTGATGCTGCCGAACCTGTGGTGGCAGGCAGCGCACGGCTGGCCCTTCTTCGCCGTGCTGCAAGGCGACGCGGCAAACCGCCACGCCTTCAACAACGGCTGGCTGCTCGAATCGCAAAATCTGGCGAGCAACGCGCTGTCGTTTGCGACAGAACAGCTGCTCTATACCAACCCGCTCGCCGCGCCCGTGTGGTTCTGCGGTTTGATCGCGCCGTTTTTAGGGCCACGCTTACGAGAATTGCGCTCTGTTTCGCTCGCATACATCGCGCTGTTCCTCGCCGCCGTCGTGCTCGAGGCCAAGGGCTACTACATCATCGGGATCTACGGCGCGCTCTTCGCCGTCGGCGCGGTCGTGGTGGAGCGCGCCGCTAAATGGTTGCGCACGGCGCTCCTTGCCGCAATTACGGTGTGCGCGATCGTGACGTTACCGCTTTCGATTCCGATCCTGCCGATCGACGGATTCATCGCCTATTCGCAAGCGCTTGGACTTACCGGACGCAACGGCACGCCGGCGCACGTCATCCAACCGATCTACGCTGAAGAACTCGGTTGGGATCGTCTCACTCAGGACGTCGCGACCGTTTACGATGCACTGCCTATCACGACGCGGCGCGACACGGCGGTCTACGCCGATACCTACGCCGACGCGGGCGCCGTCGATTTCTTCGGGCCGTCGTATGGTTTACCGAGTGCGATCAGCAGCCAAAACAGCTACTGGCTGTGGGGCACGCACGGCTATAGCGGCACTACGATGATCGCTATCGGCGCCTCCCGCTTCGATATCTTGCGGCAATACTATCGCTCGTGCAAACTCGTTCGCACCTCGACCGAGCCACTCAAATGGATCGTCGAAGGGCCATCACCGATCTATCTCTGCACCGGCCCGACGATGCCCCTCGAACAGATCTGGCCGCACCTCCGCTGGTACGGCGCCTAACGAACGCGCCATCTATGCGGAGGTCTCACGACCCGTCACTTTGCCGCCAAACCGTTCAGCAATCAGGGAGAGCTCCACGTCGATAGCGTCCATCGTGCCTAGCGTGTCGCCTGGTTCCCACAACTTCCTCACACTAAGCGACTGCTTCCGACGCTCGCGCGATACCGAATAGCCTAACCGCTGCAGCGCAGCGAGTGCTTCGGTCGCCTTCGAGCGGGAACCGTCCCTCGACTACGCTCACTTCGTTCGCTACGCTCGGGATGACAAGTTAAGAACGTTACTGTTTGATCGCTTCGAGGTCGATTTCGAGATCGATATTGTTGCTGACCACCGGATAGAACAGATTCATCCCCCACTGGGTGCGGTCGATCGTCGTCTTGCAGGTGTAGGCGATGCGCAGCTCGCCGGGACGCATCCCGTTGCCACGACCGAGATACTCGCAGGTGAGCGTCACCGGATGCGTCTGGCCGTGGAGATTCAAATCGCCGGTGGCCGTGAAGTGCGTCGCGTCGGTGGCTGCGAATTTCGTGCTGACGAAGCCCATCTTTGGGTAGGTCGCAACATCGAAGAAATGAGCTGAACGCAGGTCGTCGTCGCGATGCGAATTGCGCGTATCGACGCCGCTCGGATCGAGGGCCGCGCGCGCGGAGGTCGGGATGTTGCCGCCATCCGGAACAACAACGCTCGCGCTCACAATCGGAATGATTCCGTTCACGTGCGAAATCCCCAGATGCGTCGCCGTGAAGTTCGCCGACGAATGCACGGGATCGGCGTTCCACGTGCTCTCCGCAGCATACGCTACGTTGCTGGTCAAAACGAATGCCGCGAGCAGTCCAAGAAACAAACGCATTAGTATTCCTCTCCACCCGGGATAACGACGGACACGCCGTTCTTGCTGCTGCAGATCAAATCGAGCGAGACATTCGCGACTTCCTCGACCGTCGCTATCCGGCCTTCGGGATTCATATCGGCGAGCGATTTTCGCGCGGCTTCCGCTGAAACGCCGGTAAACTTCATGATCTTGTCGATCGCCTGTTGCATCATATCGGTCTCGGTGTAGCCGGGGCAGATCGTATTCGCCGTAATGTCGTTGCCGACAAATTCAGCGGCGATCGCCCGAGTAAAACCGATGACGGCGTGCTTGCTTGCACAGTACGCCGAGACGTAGGGCGCGCCGTGCAGTCCGGCCATGCTGGCCACGTTGAGAATGCGTCCCCACTTCGCCTTGAGCATGTCCGCTGCCGCATCGCGACAAGCCAAGAACGTGCCGGTCAGATTCGTAGAAATAATGCGATCGAACAATTCCAGCGTCGTACGCGTGAGCGGCGCGGAGTCGGCAATGCCGGAGTTGCTCACCAGAATTTCGATCGGCCCGTTAGCCTTGCGGCAATGCTCGAACGCGGCTTTGAGTTGCGCTTCGTTGGTCACGTCGGCCGCAGCGGTGGTAAATTCTGATGCGACCCTCTCCGGATTGCGGCTTACGACCGATACCCGCGCGCCGTTAGCGGCGAGCGCTTTGGCGATCGCTTCACCGATCCCACGCGCGCCGCCAGTTACCAGCGCGTGCTTTCCCTTCACCATCGAGTAATCAGATGACATGCGTCGCTCCTTGGTCGCGCGCGAGCAGACGCTCGAGCTGGGACTTCCCCGCCAGATATTGCACCGGCCAGAGATTGCCTTCATAGCCCAGACGCGCCGCGGCGTGCAGTGTCCATGCCGGATCGGCCAGATGTGGCCGGCCGAGCGCAACCAAATCGGCGCGGCCTGCTGCAACAATCGCGTTGACCTGATCGGCATCGGTGATGTTGCCCACCGCCATCGTCGCGATCCCGACCTCGTTGCGGATGCGGTCGGCATACGGCGTCTGAAAGAGGCGCCCGTAGACCGGCGTCGCGCGCGGATCGGTTTGTCCGGTCGAGACGTCGATCAGATCGGCGCCGGCGTCCTTGAACGCCCGGGATATCTCGACCGCGTCATCCCCGGTGATACCGCCTTCCATCCAATCGGTTGCCGAGATACGTACCGACATCGGCCGCTGCGACGGCCAAATCGCGCGCATCGCTCGGAATATCTCGAGCGGATACCGCGTGCGATTTTCGAGCGAGCCGCCGTATTCGTCAGTGCGCGCGTTGCGTAGCGGCGTTATGAAGCTCGAGAGCAAGTAGCCGTGAGCGCAGTGGAGTTCGAGCCAGTCGAAGCCCGCGTCGATGCCCATCTGGGTGGAGGCTTCGAATTGCGCGCGAATCACGTCCATCGCCGCCCGATCGAGTTCGGAGGGCAGTTGGTGCCGGGGCGAATAGGCCAGCGCCGACGGGGCGACGACGGGCCAGTTCCCGCCATCGAGGGGCTCGTCCATCCCCTCCCACATCAGCTTGGTCGAGCCTTTGGGACCGCTATGACCAAGCTGCAGCGCGATCTTCGCCCCGCTGTTGTCGTGGATGAAATCGACGATGCGTCGCCACGCCGGTACGTGCTCCGGACGGTACATCCCGCAGCAGCCGGGCGAGATGCGGCCTTCGCGCGAGACGCAGGTCATTTCGGTAAAAATGAGGCCCGCGCCGCCAAGTGCGCGTGCCCCGAGGTGAACCAGATGAAAATCGCTAGGAAGACCGTCGACCGCGCTGTACATATCCATGGGCGATACGACAACGCGGTTGCGTAAGCTGACCTCACGCAAACGGAACGGGCTGAACATCGGCGGGTCCGGAGTCCCCGCTCCGAGCCATGACTCGAACCGCTCGACATAGCGTGTATCGCGCAACCGCAGGTTTTCGTGACCGATCCGCTGACTGCGAGTAAGCAAGCTATAGGCGAATTGCGGGACGGGGAGATTGGCGTACCGCGCAACGTTTTCGAACCACTCGGTCGAGTTGCGCGCCGCATTCTGCAGCTTGAGGACTTCAACCTTACGCTGTGCCTCATACGAGGCGAGCGCGTCCGGCAGGTCCGGCTCGGCAGCGAGCGCATCGATCAGGCCAATCGCGTCCTCGAGCGCGAGCTTCGTGCCCGATCCGACCGAAAAGTGCGCGGTGTGTGCCGCATCGCCCAGAAGCACGACGTTTTCGTGCGACCAACGCTCGTTGCTCACTCGTACGAAGTTGATCCAGTCGCGGCCCTGCAGGTGCGTACTATTCGCCATCAGCGCGTGGCCCCGCAGATACGGCGCAAACAGTCGTTCACAGAAGGCGATCGTCGCGGCAGTATCGGCCCGGTCCAGCTCGTGGGCAAGCCACGTCTCTTCGCGTGCCTCGACGATGAACGTGCTGGTTCGATCGTCGAAGCGATAGGCGTGCACCGTGAACCAGCCATGTTCGGTCCGTTCGAAGAGAAACGTGAACGCATCGAGCGGCAAACTCGTACCCAGCCACACGAAACGGCAGCGCCGGCGATCCAAGTCGGGATTGAAGGTTTCGGTGAACGCCGCGCGCACCCGGCTGTTGACGCCATCGCTTCCGACCAGCAGATCGCACTGCGTTCGCAGCGTCGTCACGTCGTCAACGGGAGCATTAAAACGCACGTCGACGCCGAGCTCGATCGCGCGTTCGCTAAGTATCTGAAGTAACCGCCGGCGGGCAATGCCGGCGAAGCCGTGTCCGCCCGAGATCACGGTCTGGCCGTCGCGATGGATTTCGATATCGTCCCAACGATAGAATGCCTGCGTTATCGCACGGTGCGTCGGCGCATCTGCCGCCGCCAAGTTCTCGAGCGTCGCATCCGAAAACACCACGCCCCAGCCGAACGTGTCGTTGCGCGCGTTGCGCTCGAGTACCGTCAGCGAACAGTCGGGAAAGCGTTGTTTTGCGAGAATCGCCGCGTACAGTCCGGCCGGTCCGCCGCCAACGAAGGTAATCTTCGCTCTGGTCATAAAGGCCCCAATCAATGCAGCGACGGCTTCGCTTCCTGCTTGCGGCGATACCCTTCGGCGCGCTTTCCGTCGCGGTGCCGTTCGTCAACTATGTCGAACCGCGCATTCTCGGCTTACCGTTTCTCCTCGCCTGGATCGCCTTTTGGGTGATCGTGACGCCGGCCTTTATTTGGATGCTTGGCCGCAGCGAGGGCCACTGGTGAACCCGCCTATCGCACTCGCTATCATCGCCGTCATTGTCCTGGGTACGGTGATCTTCGCGGTTGCGAGCGTGCGCCGGTTTGCCATGACGCCGCAAGAGTATATCGTCGGCGGTCGCGGTTTCGGCGCCGTCTTTCTCTGGGTGCTGCTGGCGGGCGAAATCTACACCAGTTTTACGTTCTTGGGCGCCGCCGGCTGGACGTACACGTTCGGCGCACCGGCGTTTTACATCATGGCCTACGGGACGTGCGGCTATATCTTCTACTATTTTCTTTTTCCCTGGATCTGGCGGATGGGCAAGGAACACGGACTGCTCACGCTCCCCGACTTGATCCAAGTTCGCTATCAAAGCCGCATGCTCTCCACGCTGGTCGCGATCATCGCGGTGATCGCGCTCATTCCGTACATCACGCTGCAGCTCTCGGCATTGCAGATCTTCTTGACCGTCGCCGGCGGCGGCGCGATCGATCCGGTCGCCGGCGCCTGTGTCGCGTTCCTGATCATCATTGCGTTCGTCTTTGTCACCGGACTGCGCGGTACCGCATGGGCGAGCATCATCAAAGACGCGCTGGTCATCGGCGCGCTGCTCTTCGTCGGCCTAGCGATCCCGCTGCAATTCTTCGGCTCACCGGCGACGCTCTTCGATCAAGTTCTGCGAGCGCATCCCGAACACTTGACGCTCGGCCCTTTGACCGCACCGAAGGGCTCGTTGTGGTACGTTTCAACCGTGCTGCTCACGGGTTTGGGCTTCTTCTCCGGACCGCAATCGATCGGCGCGATTTTTAGTGCCAAAGATGAAAACGTGTTGCGACGCAATGCAATGCTCTTGCCGATCTATCAGCTGATTATGTTGCTGATCTTCTTCGCCGGCTTCTCGGCGCTCTTGATCGTGCCGGGACTGAAAGGACCTGCGGCGGACCAGTCGTTTCTCGCCGTCGTGTCGCATTATTATCCGGCGTGGGTGCTGGGATTCGTAACCGGCACCGGTGCGCTGTGCGCGCTTGTGCCGTCGACTGCGCTGCTGCTCAGTTCGGCCAGCGTTGTTGCTAAGAATATTGCGGGCGATCTGCTCAACGTCGGCGTCGACGACGCGGGGCGCCTGCGCGTGACGCGCATCATGGTCGTCGCGCTCGGCCTGCTCTCGCTCGGCTTATGGCTCGCGTATCGGACGACGCTGGTCGATCTCTTACTGCTCACCTACAACGGCATCTCGCAGTTCATGCCCGCCTATGCATTCGGGGCATACTGGAAGCGCACGACGACCGCCGGTGTCACCGCCGGAATCGTGGTCGGCATCGCGCTTGCCCTATCGCTCGCTGCAACTGGGACCGCACCGTTCGGCATCAATCCGGGATTCATTGGGCTTACCGCCAACGTGCTGGTGCTTATCGGCGTATCGCTGTTAACATTTCATCGTCGTACACGAGGGTCTAACTCCTTTTAGTCACTCCGAGAACGGAATCGAAGGTCTCTTCAAAAAAGTACAGCGGCCCAATCAGCAAATACACGAGATTCTCCATGAACTTCGGTTTGGATCCCTCGAACCGGTGACCGACCAATTGGAAAATCCATCCGATGACGAGTGCTGCAAGGGAAATCTCCCACGGCAATCGGATCGCGATCTCATAGATGATCGCGAAGAGCACCGTTGAGATCAGTGCGCCGCGGAGATCGATGAAGGCGTAATAGAGCAAGGTCGCGACGCTGGCTACAATCGCAAGATCGATCGGCCCCCACCCCAGCAAGTGCAAGATCCCCATCGTACCGAGGAGGATCAGCGGAATGCCGACCGCGTGACAGGCGCGGTTGCGCGCATCAGCGTGATATGCGCCATACTCGGCGAAGAGCTCGGTCTTGGTCATTGGCGGCGCGCTCCTCTTGCGCGTGCGGCGTTCTGCGACTCCTGTCGCCGGAGTCCCTGCCGACCGGGGATGCTCGCGCGTCCGCAGAACCCTCGCACGATGGCAGCGACGATCACCGTTCCGCAGCGGCTCTCCGACGACGTCGTCTTGATCCGCCGCGATTTACACATGCACCCTGAGCTCGGTTTCCGCGAGCACCGCACCGCGGGCATCGTTGCCGACAGGCTGCGAGCGCTTGGCTACGAGGTCCACGAAGGCATCGGCACGACCGGCGTCGTCGGCCTGATGCGCGGGGCGCGGCCCGGCCGCACGATCATGCTGCGCGCCGATATGGACGCGCTCCCGATTCTCGAGGAGCGCGATCACACCTACCGCTCGCAGGCCGACGGCACGATGCATGCATGCGGACACGACGGGCACGTCGCGATTCTACTTGGCGCAGCGGCACTAATCGCTGACCGTCGCGATGAACTTGCGGGAACGGTCGCGCTGCTCTTTCAGCCTGCTGAAGAGGGCCTCGGCGGCGCAAAAGCGATGATCGACGACGGCGTGATTGAACGCTTCGGTATCGAACGCGCCTACGGTCTTCATCTCAACACCTTATACCCGACCGGGATGCTGGGCTTTCGCGAAGGACCGATGTACGCGTCGAGCGATTCGATCGAGATCGACGTTATCGGCCTGGGCGGCCACGGCGCGGCGCCGCACTACGCAGTCGACCCGATCCTCACCGCCGCTAATTTTGTTACCAGCGTGCAACAAGTCGTCTCGCGCATGGTCGACCCGCTCGAACCGGCAGTCGTAACGATCGGCGCAATCCACGGCGGCACGACGCATAACGTGATTCCGCGCATCTGCAAGATGCTTGGCACGGTTCGCGCGTTTAACGACGACGTGCGCAGCAAAATGCCAGAACGAATCGAGCGCGTGCTACGCGCCTGCTGTGATGCGTCGGGCGCAACCTATGATTACGAGTACATCTGGCGGTATCCGGTGACCGCCAACGATCCGTCACAGACGCAGTACGCGCGTGCGCTAGCAGCCGCCACCGTCGGTCAGGAGCACGTCATCGACGTCGCGCAATTGATGGGTGCGGAGGATTTCTCGTTTTTCGCGCAGCGTGTCCCGTCGTGCTTCTACACGCTCGGCTGCAGCGGCGGCCCGGAAACGAGCCATCCGCATCACTCGAGCCTGTTCGACATCGACGAACGCGCGCTGCCGAACGGCGTCGCCATGATGACCGCACTAGCCCTCGACGCTTCGCGCAACGCCCCGTAGATGGTTCCGCCTGCACATACGTGATTCCTGAAGTTATCGAGCATCCCACACCGGCGCAAGTCCTCGAGATCGTCACCCGGGCGGTCTTTCAGGCGGGCGTAAAATGGTCGCAGATCGCCGAGCACTGGGATGCATATCGCGCAGCGTTTGCCAACTTCGATCCGCAACAGGTCGCGGTCTTCGATAGCATCGACGCCGAACGCATCCTTGCACAGCCCGGCCTGTTGCGGGTACCGCGTAAAGTGCAAGCGACGATCAAGAACGCGGAAGCGCTGCTCGCAATCGAGCGCGAGTTCGGCAGCCTTCACGCCTACGTTGCGTCGTTCGCCGCGTACACACCGCTCGCCAAGGACATGAAAAAACGCTTCGCCTTTCTCGGCGACATGAACGTGTGGTACGTACTCTTTCGCTGCGGAGAACCGGTTCCGCGCTTCGAGCCGTGGGTGACAACGATCCCCGGCACGCACCCGCGCATGCGCGAGATGGTCGAGCTCGCGCGTGCGCGGGGCATTTCTCCGGAGGTCTAGGGCCCTGGGGGCGGCGGCGCGTTCGCGCCCGGGCTCGCGTTTGGATTCGGCTGTCGCGGTGGCTGGCGGATGAGGTACAGTCCCCACGCAGCGTTGTAGTTGAGGTTTGGCTGCATCGCGCCGTCCCAACCCTTCGGCACGACGTCCTGCGGCGTTGCCGCAGCGACACGCCCGCAGAACAGCAGCGAGAAGACGAGCGTCGGATCGCCCGGCACCAGGCTATACCAGGTGCCATTCTTTGCGGTATGCGCGGCGATCGTCCACAGATGCGGAGCCGTTCCACTTGTGAAATAGGCGCGCAACTCGGTCAGTGCTTCCGTCGCCGTGTTCTTCAGATCGCCCGTGCATTCGGTTGCTGTGCGCACTTCGAATGGATCCTTTGGTGGCGTCGAGGGCAACGTGTAGACGCGGAAACTCTCCTGCCCGACTTGCGGCTGACGCGCGACCGTATAGAGACCGACCGATGGCATGAACGTGATCTGCGGCGCGCCGAAAAGCGTCGAGTTCGGCGTGTAGAGATTGTGCGCCGTCACTTCGGCGGGCTGCGCAACGTGGAGCGTAAGGCAGCCGAGGAAGACGCGGAACTGACCGCCACCGCCGCCACCGGCGCGGTTACCGCCGCCGCGCTGACCCGGTTGCGGACTTTGTCCGGGAATAGGGCTCGGGCTTGCGGCGGCGAGTTCTTCGGAGGCGAGCCGCAATGTCGGTGCCTGGGTCTGGAAATGTGGCTGAATCGAGAGTGCGTACGTGCTTCCCATGCCGTGATAGGTAACCGAAGCATCGGTGATCTGCGGCGGCGCCATCGTCGCGGGATATCCCGCAGCAGTCTTTGCGGCTTCGATCTGCGCGACGTAAGCCTTGAGTTCGTTGGAAAGCTGCAACGCAATTGCATGCGCGTCGGCCGGGCAACGCTGATCGTCGGATGAGACGTCGAGTGGGTTTGCCGGTGCCGTGCTCGGCAGTGGCTGCGGACGGAAACCGCCACCACCGGGACCACCCCCTCCGCGGCCACCGCCGCCTTGGCCAGGCAGCGCCTGCGCTATGTGGGTGTTGCCCAGCGCGCCCGGTCCATATTTTATCGTGTACGTAACGGTGTAACTGCGCGGCGAGAGCGGACGCGCGACGTTCGGCACAATCATTCCGCTCTGCGTGTAAAACGGGACCGCGTTAACGTAGCTCGAGAAGATACCGGCGTACGTGCCGAAGATGTTGGTCGCCGCGACCGTCAGATTGCCCTTGCTGAACGTCGCGTTGATCGCTGCGTCGAACTGGGTGTATGCCGGCAAATTGTTCGAATTGTTGCGCCCGTAGTACTCGGCGTCCGCGAGGTACTCGATCGCCGAATGACGCGCCTTATAATCGAAGATGACACCCGCGCGCTGTAACGGGACGTTGGGCAATTGCTGCCCCGACTGCGTGATCGAATAGGGATTGTCGATCAGCGGCGAGTTCGAGATTGCTTGCGACACCGTGGTGTTCCAAAACGGCTGGACGATCAAATTGCCGAACGTTCCGTATCCGGTAATCTGCACGCCTTGATAGAGCCGATTGACGCCGGCGACCGGCGTACTGAAATACAGGTTTGTCGCGTCGAACGGCGTCGTTGCCCCGCAACCCGCGTCGCTCTGGAAGACCTGCTGCACCGCTGCCACGTAGGCCGGCGAGATCGTGCCGTTCGCAAGCAAGATCGAGCCGTTGACGTCGGTAGGCAGCAGCGTATTCTTCTGCATCTGACGGTAGAGCCGTACCGAAAGATCGCCACCGATCCAGGTGCGCGTGTAGGTGAGATTCGTCGACGTTGACGAGCTTGCTTCGGGAGCGGCGCCCGGCGCGTTGCCGTACGCGACGCTATTTGCACCATCGCAAGTGAAGCGCAGAGAATCGGGGTCGCTAAGAATCGTCGAGCGCGTCTGCTGCCCTGGCGAGCCCTGCATCGTGTACGACGCCGCGTACGTGTCATATTTTGTCGGGTGCCACGTCGTCGCGAGGGTCTCGAGGACACCCCCGAAACCGCCGGTCGCTTGCGTGAGGCCCAGCGATTCCGAGAACGAGAGATGCTCGTTCGAATGGATCGAGTCGGTAATCTCCGCGGCTGCATAACTGCTACGCTGCAGATTCGTGTAGTACGGTGTCGCCGGTTCGTTAAGCGGGAAGGTCTGCGACGTGCCCCACGAGCCATAGGCCGTGATCGAGATCGTGTGCCGCTGGGCGGCGGGAAGGATCGCGTTGAGCGTGAAGCCGCGGCTATCGTTTAGGCCTGAAGAACCGATCGGCGACGCCACGCCGTCGACGTAGCGATCGAGCTCGTCACTGAGCGAAGTCGAGTTATTCCCATAAAACGTCGCTTGAACGGATGTCGCGCCGAGCAACAGGTCGTCGGTCAGCGAAAACAGGCTCACGCTTCCGGCCGAGTAATTGTTCGGACCGTACCCGCACGGAATGCCGTCGTACTGTATGCGCGCGCAAACGATGTTGGTAATGTGATTCGAGGTCAAAATCATTCCGGTAATCGACTGCGAATCGTTGATCTCGTAGCGAAACCTCGCGGATCCGCCAAAGCTGTTCGCGTCGCCGTTATGGGTGTAGTCCAAACCGCTCGCGTCGGTATAGGCCAACCCGTCGAGCCAGCTCGTTGCAAGTCCACCGCAGGTGTTGAGCGCGACGCCGAACTTCCCGTCCGAACCTGTTTCAGCAGCTTGCCAACTGTTGCGGCCATTCGACCCGAGCATCAGCGTATCGTACGACTCCCACGAGAGCGTTGGCTGGAGCGTCGTAAAGTTAACGCCGCCGGCGAGGCCGCCGAGTTGCGGTCCATTGCGAACGCCGGCGCCGGCAAATAAACACGTGGCGTAATTGCGCAGATTACCTGCCGCTCCGGGAGCATTTAACGGAATGCCGTCAAGGGTCAACGCCGTCTGACTCGCATCCTGGCCGTCGAGCGAGATCGTCTGCTCGGCATCGGAGTCGTCACTGTTCGTTTGAACCGAGACGCCCGAGAGTTTGTTCAACGCGTCGGCCATATCGCTGGAAAGCTTGCGTACCGCGGAATCCGGACCGAACGCGCTCGAAGAGATCGCCGCCGAGGATTGGGCTTCGACCGTGCCGATCACTTTGAGCTGCGTCGAAAGCGCGAGTGCAACATTGACCGTGACGTAGTTGCCGTTGATGATCTCGAACGAGGCCGAGGTGACGGTCTGGTAATCGCGCCGAACAACGCGCGCGCGATAGATACCGTCGGGAACATCGGTGAAGACGACTAAGCCCTTCTTATCCGTGAACTCGCTCGTCACGACCGGGCCGTCGAGGACGACGCGTGCAAGTTCGACCGGCGCCTTAGTGGCCGCATCGACGACGACGATCCGAATCGAGCCGGAGTCAGACTGCTGTGCCCACGCGGTGAGCGGGGCAACGACCACGAGTGCGGCGGCGAGCACGGCCGTAAGGAGGCGCTTCATGATGTGCTGTGACTCTATGATTATAAGCGGATGGTCACGGTCGTTCCGCGCGCCGGCGCGCTATCGATCCCAATTGAACCGCCGGCGCGTTCGACCGCGCGCTTGGCAATCGCGAGTCCTAGACCGCTGCCGGTCAGTTCTCCCCGCTGATCGCCTCGGTAAAACCGCTCGAAGGCATGCAGCCGCTCGGACTCGGTCATTCCCGGACCCTCGTCGCGCACGGTAATCGTCGTATGGCCATTGTTTCGAATGGCGCGTAGATGGATTGGCGCGTCGGGTGCATATTTGAGCGCGTTCTCCACCACGTTCCACAATGCTTCCCCGAGCTCGGTGCGATCCGCCACCACGTTGTCGGCACCGTCCACACTATAGTCGATCTCTCGCGTCTCATCCAGACGCCGCGCGGCGTCGCACTGATTGCGCAACAGCTCAGCAAGATCGATCGTCTCGGCGTACGGCGGTGTCTCCGAATCAAGGCGCGCCAGACGCATCAAGCGATCGATGAGGTTGCGCATGTGCTCCTTCTCGATCGACATCGTACCGAGAATCTGGCGCGCAATCGTCGGTTCGGCAACTGCGCCGCGGCGCAGCACATCGATGTAGCCACCGATCACGGTCAGCGGCGTGCGCAACTCGTGTCCTGCATCGGCGACGAACTGGCGCATCCGCTCCTCAGTCTCGCGGCGTTCGCTCATCGCCGTAGCCACGCTCGCTGCGGCGTCGTTGTAGGCAGCCGTGAGCGTGCCTATTTCGTCGCCACCCGGCGCGATGAAGCGCCGCTGTGTGAAGTCACCGCGTGCGAGTGCCTTGAGCGATTCGGTCAGGTCGTTGATCGGGCGCAGCGCCTGATTTGCGAACAGCCGCCCTACCAGCCACGAGAGCACCATCGCCACGATTGCGACGACGACCACGACACGCCAATACGGAATCAGCGAGACCCACAACAGCGCGACCGATGGCTGGAAGGCCACATAACCACCGTCCACGGGCGCAATGTAGGACGGCTCGGGCGGCGGCAACGTTCCGGTCTCGTTCGCGCGGAAGAGGAGCGAGGCGCCGCCGCGCGGCGGCGGGGAACCAGGCGCGCCTCCCGGTGGCGGCCCAAACAATAGCCCCGTCCCGAAGCGGTTGGGCGCGCTCCCCGTCCTCGCGCCACGCAGACGCGATGCAACGAGACGCCCGAGCAACCGCGGATGCACGGTCTTATCGCCGCCCAGGAAGTTGCCGCGGTCGTCAAAGACTGCGACGCTGAGGCCAATCCCGCTTAGCGCATTCGCAATTTGCGGGGCCGCGGTTTTTAGCGACATGCCGTCGGCGCGATACTGATCGACAAGAGTCCGGGCCTCCTCGTGCTTGGCCAGCACGATATCCCGATTGAAACTGTAGAGATCGACGACGAGCGCGATGCTCGACGCGACAATCACCACCATCACAGTGATCCCTAGGAGCACCGCATAGAGCAGCGAGAGCCGCGAGACGATCGAAAGCTTCATCGCCACGTATCTTCTTCGGCGGGCCTTAACTATGCTGCGAAAGGCCGTAGCCGACGCCGCGCACCGTCCGGATGAACGAGCCGCGTTCGCCGGGCCGGTCGATTTTGGCCCGCAGATACGAGATATAAGTTTCGACGATGTTGGGGCCGCCTTCGAAGTCATGACCCCACACGATCTCGAGCAGATGGTCTTTGCTGAAAACGCGTCGCGGTTCACGCATGAAGACCGAGAGCAAGTCGAACTCGCGCTGCGTCAAATCGACGCCCTCTTTGCCCCGTACGAGTTCGCGGGTTTGCGGATTGAGCGCGAGATCGCGCCAACGCAGCACGTTCTCCTCGATGAGTTGCGGACGGCGCAGTTTTGCCTGCAGCCGCGCGATCAATTCCTCGAAGACGAACGGCTTGACCAAATAGTCATCCGCACCGGCGGTGAGGCTTTGCACCTTGTCATCGGTGCCGCCCTTTGCGGTCAGCATCACGATCGGCGCTTGCGTGATCTCACGCAGCTTCGGCAGCAGCGAGATCCCGTCGATCTTGGGCATCATGATGTCGAGCACGATGACTTCGGGATCGAAACGCCGGACCAAATCCAGCGCCGCGACGCCGTCGGAGGCGGACTGGACGTCGTATCCCTCACGCGAGAGACCGAGCTCGAGCATTTCGCGGATCATCCGGTCGTCGTCGACGACGGCGACGCGCGCATTGAGTTGCGTTTGCATTTCTTAGGCCTACACTGCCGCTTCGCCCTGAGAGAGGGCTGAACCACTTGGCCGGGCTCGTCGTCAGCTCACTCCTCGTGTACCCAAGTACACTTCGGAGTTCGCGTCCTCGATCCGAACAAGTGGGAGCCTCAGTGGTTAGGCGGCGCGCAGCGGGTGCGGCCAGCGCGAGAAGCTCTGTCCGCAGATCAAAGCAGCCTGGCGGATGCTTTCGAGCGGATGCACGACCAGAGTGATGCTCTCGCGCGCGAGTGCTGCGGTCAACACCTCGTCGGGAAGCCAGCGTGCGAAGAGATGGATTTCGCGCGTCTGAGCGCCGCCGGCCAGCAGGGCGAGGACGTCGGCGAGGGTGCAGGCCCTGCGCGCCAGCAGCGGTTCGACGAGTTCGGCCTGCACACGTGCAGCATTCCAGCCAGCTGCGACCACGACGATCTTGGAGAGATCGGCCGCGCTCGATGACTCGAAGTCCACCACGGCCGCGCGCACGCTGGCGGCAATTGCCGCATCGGTCTGCGCATGGAGCGTCGCGCCGGCGATCCCGGCGTTGGGCCCGGCGGTGAGAACCGCCCCGGAGCCGATTACGTAGTCATTCATGCTCGTAGCTTCGCAGCTTCGAGTGCCACCTGTATGGCGCTAACAAAAGAAGGCGCCGCTGCTGCGACGCCTCCTCGCCCACCACCCGGTAAGCTTTTCCCTCCGCGGGACTCTACGCAGAGGAAAGTTGTGTGTGTGCGTGCGAGACGATGCTCACTCGCCGGGCAAACATGCCAAGCATCGCATCGACCACGTCGGCATCCCACTGCGAGCCCCGGCCATCTTGTAGAATTTGCAGGGCTTGACGCGGCGTGACCGGTTGCCGGTACGGACGCTCGCTGATCATCGCGTGGAACGCATCGGCGACGGCGACAACGCGCGCCTCGAAGGGAATGCTGGAACCGTACAAACCGTCGGGATACCCGCCGCCGTCGTAGCGTTCGTGATGCGCGCGCACCACGATCGCACAACGCTGCAGCGAAGGAATCTGCGTGAGGATGCGCGCGCCGGCCGCAGCGTGATCGCGCATGATATCCCACTCGTCCGTCGCAAGCGGTGCAGGCTTGAGCAGCACGTACTCGGGCGTCGAAATCTTTCCGATGTCATGTAACAGCGCGCAAAGCGCAATAAATCCGGTCGCTTCCAGATTGCAATCCATTGCGGTCGCTAAGCGGCGCGCCCACTCGGCCGTTGCCTTGGAATGGCAGCAGGTACCGTAGTCGCGCTCGGCCAGCATCGCCAGGAGCGCCGTCGTCCCTTCGGCACCGGGAACATCGAGCGAGTCGTCGCCGTCGCTTCCCATCGCTGCACGCTCGATCTCGGTCGAAAGAACGTCGAGGAACGCGAGCAATCGCCGCTGGTCGGCTTCGTAGGCTCCCGCCGCAAGCGCAATCGTGTGCGTAGCCGCACCGGTCAAATCAACCACCCCGGCGCGTCCGAACCGCGCCGACTCACGCTCGGCCCAGGCGGCAAGGCCGACCGGCTTTGCGAGCGTCAGCGAGAGGCACAGCCGGTCGAGAAGGACCGACAAGGCCCCTTCGATCTGGTCGTTTCCACCGAGCGATGGAATCGTTACCGCATCGGCGGCAGTCCGCGCCAGATCGGGGATCGACTGTCCCAGCGCCGCACCTAAGGCGGTCAGAGTCCGTACTGCTGACATGAAAAAGAAAGCCTAAGCCGATCCGGCTCGACTAATTCGGGTTCGCCGGCATGTCGCAGGCGACGAGGAGGGCAGCGATAACGAGGACGGTGAGCATGTATAAAAACAAGCCTTTCGAGCGGATTCGCGGTCTGCTCTCACCATACGGCCCACACCAGGCCAAAGGCCCTACTGAAAATTAAGTAGGGCCGTTAACTACCCCTCGTTGAGAAGGCCGCTCCGGCGGGCTGCGGCGATCGCTTCGGCCCTCCCGTGGCAGCCGAACTTGTCGATGACGTTCTGAATGTGCGTCTGCACGGTGAACACCGAGCGTCCCATCTCGCCGGCAATCTGTTTGGGCGTGAGCCCGGCGGCCAAGTCACGTAACACGCGCAGCTCCGCCGGCGTGAGGGCAACGGTCGCCGGCGGTTCGTGCCCTTCTTCGAGGTGTTTGGCGACCCGCTCCACGTAGCGGGCGTAGCCGCCGAAGCCGAAGTGGCGAATCCCCTCGATGTGAGTCTCGAGGTCATCCGGTACGTAGGACGAGCTCTTGGCCGCGCGCGCAAGCTCCTCGACGGCCTTGCGCATGCACACACCGGAGTCATGCCGGCTGCACGGCTTGCGCTTGAGCAACCGCGCCACCGACGTGTGCCGGCCGGCAACGACTTCCGCCAGTATCAGCATCGCTACCGCAAAATCGAGGATGACGCCTGACGAATATTCCCCCGATGCCGGCTCCTCGTCGATGAGCGCCACGGTTTGGGTTACGACGCGGCCGCTCTCTTTGGTGCGACCGTCGAGCGCAAGCGCGAGTGCATAGCTCGAACGAATCAAGGCACGATCCGCGAGGTGGACCTGACGGTCGAGGATGCTGCCGAAGAGGCGGTGCGCGTCGGCGTAGCGCCCGCTCCAGGCGTGACGATGCGCCTGACTCGATGCCAGGAACGCGCCTTGGGCCAGCGCATCGCGCGATCCAACTTCGGCGAGTTGCTTTTCGATTTGTGCGGCGCGATCGCCGTTACCGCGCCGCGTCTCCAGGCTTAGCATGGCCACGAGCGCATTTTGAAGATCGACATAGTCGCCGGCCCGCGTCGCGGCAGCCGCCGCCTGCTGTGCAAACCAGAGGCTCTGCGCCGAATCGTTTTCGGCGAATAGCGCAATGTTCGCGAGACTCGTGAACGAGCGCGCTGCAATACTCCACAGTGCCGATCGCGACGCTAGTTCTGCCGCCTGGGATAGACGCTCGCGCGCACTCTCGACCTTGCCCAGCCCGTCGCACGCAAGCCCGAGCCGCATCATGATGCGCGCCAGCCACTGCTCGTTTTCAATCAGCGCCGCGCCGCGCTCTGCCGAAACTAGAAGCTCGCGCGCTTTGGCGAGGTCGCCGGAACGCGCGTACCAGCGGGAGAGCAGCGCCTCGCTCTCGACACGAATTGGTTCGGGAATCGTCTCTTCCGCAACTAACGGTAGGAGCAAATCCGTCGGATTCATGCCGCGATTGGTGCGCAGCACCGCAAGCCGAAGCGTAAGCTGTCCGCGAAGCTCCGGCGCGTCGACCGATCGCACAGAACGCGCGATCCTCCGGTCGCCTTCATCGTATCGGCCACGTGCGAGATCGAGCAGGCCGCGCAATCCGAGCACCGCGGGACTCCGTTCAAACGCATGGCCAAGCGGCGCCGCCGTCAGATTTTCCAAATCGTCGGCGAAGCCGGCATCGAGAAGCCGCACGCCGTGCGCCGACAGAAGGCGTAAGGCGTCGTCGGCGGCGTTCGAGTCAACGTACAGCCGCAAGGCCGCAATGATATCACCCGCCTGCTCGAGGATTTGGCCTAACTTGGTGAGGCGCTCGCGCTGTGCGCCGCTCCCGCGCAACTCGACTTGATAGCGCACGAAGTCGCGGAAGAGATCGTGCAGCCGGTAGCGACCGGGCTCGTACTCGTGAATGAAGGCGACGCGCGCGCGCAGGTCTTCGATGAGCGCAATCGCGCGATCGAAACCGGCAGCGACCATGATGTTGAGATCGATCTCGGGCAGCAGCGCAGCGGTTTCGATGAATTCGCGCTCACGATCGTCGAGAGTCTGGTACACCTGCTCGGCGAGGTAGCGGTAGATCATCTCGCGCGTCATCGACGCGATGTTGCGCAGATCCACCGAACGCGTCGACGAACGTAGAGCAAACGTCATCGCCGTCGCCCAGCCGTCGGTGAGCTCGAGCAATTCGATCAATTCCTCGTCGCGAACGCCCAGACGGAAGGCGCGCGCGGCCTCTTTGGCCTCGTCAACCGAGAACTTCAAATCGTGTTCGTCGATTGCCAGATCGCTCTCGCCGTAGGCGAGCCATGTCCCAATCGGCAAGCCGCTGGTGGCGCGCGATGCGATGATCCACTGCACGCGACCTTTGGTGCGTTCGATCAACGAGGTTACGAAGCGCGTTACCTCGCGATCGCCTTGCGCGACCTGCAAGTCGTCGATGGCGATGATGCCGCGATAGGAGCGCAAGTGCGAATGCATCCACATCGCAAGGTCAATGCCCGGCGAGGGTGACGCTAAGTTCTTTTCGTAGGCACCGGCAAGCGTGGTGCGCGCGTCCGGCGCGATCTCCCCGACCGCGTCGGCAAAGCCGCGCAAGAAGCCGAGGAGTCCGGCATGCTCGGCCAGCACGTCGTAGCGCACGTGAGGATCGGAGAGCGAATCGAGGTAGTGCCGAAGCGCGACCGATTTGCCGTACCCTGCGGGCGCAACGATCAAGACGACGCGCTGCATCGCGGCCGAAGCGATGCGGTCGATTATGCGACGCCGAACGATCGGAACGAAAACCCCGCCGGTCTCGATCTTGCCGTCGGGGCGTACAGGACGAATCATGCGATCTTAAGCCGCCTCAATCGCGGGAGGCTTGATACTCCTCCTCTCCTTCATAATACCCCAAGAGCAACTCTTCGACATAGAGCAGGTGCAGCTCACGGTCGAGCTGCGAGTATGCCGCGGCATTTTCGGCACGAAAGTGGTCCCAATCGGCCTTGGACTCCCAGACGTCCATGCAGAGGTAGACGCCGGTCTCGGTTTTATTCCGGAAAAGGCGGGTTCTGCGGTACCCCCGGTGCGTCGAGAAAAGCCTGGCCCAGGGGCCTTGCGGACCGTAGGCGTGCTCGAAGGCGCGCACTTGGGCGGGATGCACGCGATAGCGGTAGAGCACCTCGATCATCGTCGACCTGCGAACTTGGCGGGAAGGGGCACGTCCCCTTTGCCGATCGTCCGGCTGATGTCGTAAGCAATGAGCGTGGCGACGTCGTCGAGACGCGACGCGAGCCACCGGCGTTGCGGCGGACACGTGATCTCACCCAATTCGAGGACGAGCGCGCCATCGCGGGCGTCGACCTGCCGAAACGCGTAATAGTCGCGCAACCCCGCCGTGAAATCGTCCGGCATGAAGCGGAACGGGAAGATGCCCGCATAGAGCGCACGCCACAACTGCGCCGCCCGCGCGTCGGCAGCGCGCACGGACCCGCTCAAATGATAGCCGATCGAGGCACCGCTCGTGCAGGCCGGCGACGCGCCGTCAAAATGAATGAACACCGCCATGTCGACCGTGTAGTTGCCGTCGAAATCAGCCGGCTCACGCAGCACGCTGACACCGTGAGCGCGTAACACGCGCGCGATCTCGTCGGCAACGACCGGCGTCCAGGCCCGCTCGCCGGCAGCACCGAGGTTGCACGCGCGATGCGGGTATCGCGCGCAGGACGCCGGGCGCCCCTCGTGACCGGCGGAGACGAGGACATCGGCGTGCAGCAGCGCGGCGAAAACGACGCTCAGCACTACTACGACTCCGTCACCAAAGCCAGGAGCGCCGCCGATGGCTCGACCTGCAATTCCGCTTTGAGTACATCGCGGTATTGGCGATAATTGCGCAGCGCCGCGGCGCGATCACCGTTTGCCAAATGCGCGCGAATCGCGACCTCACGCGCCGGCTCGTCGCACGGATCGTAGGCGATCACGTCAATCACGTAGCGGAGCGCCGCGTCCGGATCGCCGCGCTCGAGCGCGTCGGCACCGAGCCGATGGGCGAATGCGGTGCGCAATTCATCCATACGTTTGGCGATCGGCTCGAACCATTCAAAGCGTTCCAGCGTTCCGGCGCGTTCTTCGCGCAGACGTTCCCACGCGCGCCCGAGGAGCGCGCGTTCAGCCTCCCGCAGGCGATCGCGCGAGCGCAGCGACACCGCGGCGCGCTCGATCTCCCACAGATCGACGAATGCATCGACGTGTAACCGATATCCCTCGGCCGCCCGCTCGACTGCATCCTCGCGCCCAAGGTGCGCGCGCAACCGGTGCAAGCACACGCTGAGCGCATTGCGCGCGGAAAATTCGTCGAGGTCGGGCCAGAGCATCGCCGCAAGCCGGGTGCGCGGGGTTGGTTCGCGGCGCTGCGCGATGGCCGTTAGCAATTCGAATTCACGTCCTGAAAGTCGCGCCGGCGTTCCGTCGATGCGGACGCGTCCCCCCAGCACTTCAAGCGCAACCGGCGCCGCCTCGCTGCGATCGCGCGTTATTTGCGCAACGAAGTTCGAGAGCATGCCGACGTTCTCGTACTGATTCGCAAATGCCGTGACTGCATGCATGAACGCCGGCGCGTCGCAGCGGGCCGCGGCCGCCTTTGCGCTCGCGGCCGATTCGTCGAAGGTGGCCGCGTCGCAAAGCGCAAGCGCGATAGCGGCAAGCGCCTCGACGAAGGGCATGTGTAATCGCCGCGCAATTTCCAGCGCCGAGCGGGCTAACGCGGTGCGCTCGTCGTCATCGCGCGATCGTGAGAGCGCGATCAGATGCCCGAAAACGACGAACTTCGGAAGATCAGCCGCGGTGGGATGCACGCTGCGGCCGCGGGCGGCACCGGCGAAGTAGGCAAAGCCCGCAACGGCACCCCGTGCGACGGCGTGCTCGAGTTCCGACGCAACGGTATTGAAGGCCGGGCGATCGCCGGCAAACCAGGCGGCAATCAGCAGCTCAGCCGTGTCGAACGCTATGAAGTTCGGCAAGCCCGAACTCTCGGCGCGCTCGTGCGCGCGCGATAGAAACTGCCGCTCGAGCGACCACTCGCCGCGAACACGCGCGATGTCGGACCCAAGCGCCAGGTACGTGCCCGACGCAACCACGTGCATTTGATCGATCAGCGGGAGCGCCGCGTTCAGGTCGCTTTCGCCAAGATCGAAATTCCCACGACGTGCGCGAAGCAGCCCGCGCAGATAGAGGACGTGGCCATCGAGGACCGTCTTAGGCGGGTCCGAGAACCCGATCTGCGCACCAAATTCAGCGATCTCGTCCAGTGCGACGTCGAACTTCCCAACGTAACTCATCAGGAGAATGCGAAAGACGAAGACGTAGTACCGTTCCATCGGCGATGTGTCGGGAGCGAGCGTTCGCCACACGGTTTCGGCTTCATCGAGTAAGGACGAACTGTCGACGCAGAACATTCGCATCAGCGCGGTCACGCCCCACAAGCGCGGGTACCGTGCAACGATCGCGGGATCGAGACTCGACAGCACGCGCGCGTAGCGCATCGATGGCGCCGGCTCTCGAACGACCTCATGCGCGCCGAGTGCGCGCGCGGCGGCCTGCTGATCGCCGCGCACCAAATGCAGCTCCGCCGCACGTTGGTGGTCGCCACGTCGCTCGTGCTCGTGCGCAACCCGCAACAGCAACGCATCGCGCCGTTCTGCTGCGCGTTCGAGCATGAACGATGCCAGCATCGGGTGCAGTTCGAACGTGCCATCCTCGGCACGTTCGACGAATGCCGCATCTTTGGTGAATTCGCTCAACTCGTCGATGATCGCGTCGTCGTCGAGGGCGGCGCGCAAATCGTCGGCGCTCGCCTGCGGAATCGCTGCGCAGGCGAAAAACGCGCCGAGCATGCGCCGATCGACGCCGGCCAGGACCTCGTCGGCCAAATAGTTGCGCAACTCGTCGAAGGCGACGTCGTTGAGGCGCTCGAGCAATTGTTCGATCCGTCCTTCACTCGCGAAGCGCAAGAGCAAAAAGACGGCAACCGGCCAACCCTCAGAGACTTTGAAGATGCGCTCGATCGTGCGCTCCTCGGTAACGAACGGCGCGAAGACCTCGCGAATGTCGGTTGCGTCAAAGGCTAAATCGGCGGCGCGCAGCGTAACGATTTCATGCGGCACCGCGTAGCGCGTCAAATGCATTCGCAGCGGCTCGCGGGTGCAGACCACGACCGTGCGGCCCGGCGGGCGCAGCTCGAGCATGCGTGCAAACAGCTCCCCAGCCGCCGGCGCGTCGGCAAGCCGTTCGGCGCTCTCGAAGACGATGCAGCCGTCGGCCGGTTCGCGCCAGACGTCGAGGGCGAGGGCCACGCGATCGGCAACGCTCGTTCCGCCGTCGCCAAGCATCAGCTCGCGCTGGGTAAGATCGCTCTCGCGCTCCGGGTTCTCGCCCGCCAGCGCTGGAATCACGCGCCGCGCGAGATCGAGGTCATCGCGAACGGCCGCGCAGTCGCAGACGACGCCGCCACCGCGTTGGGCCAGATACTGCCGGATCAGGCTCGATTTCCCAAACCCGGCCGGCGCCACCACGGCGATCAGCCGCGGATCGACCCGCCGTAGACGTTCGAGCAAGCCCGCTCGAGAGACGACACCCGCCATTCTCCTGTAATCGGTTTGTAATCGTGCTGTAATTAGTCCGTAAGTCCCAGGAAAGCGGACTCCCGTACTGTTGGGATGCCAGCCGAGCCAACGGAAAGGCAACCATGACCGTCGTTACCCAACAAGAGGCCTCCACGAGCGTACTCGTGGTCGGCCCAGAAGCGTCGGTCCGTACCGCGATTGCACGTCTGCTTTCTTTAGAAGGCAGCGTACGCGTGGCCGGGACCGCGCCCTCGATCGCACAGGCCGCTGGAATCGATGCCGACGTGGTCATCGACGAGACCCTGCTGCACGATCTTAAAGATGTTTCCATCGCCGACTTCATCGATATGGTGAGGACCCTACCGGCCGCCGCGCCTTTTGTCGCGACGGCGCGGCACCTGCGCCCGGTCACGGGCAGCCGGGACATGCGCGCGGCGCTCTCGGATCGTGAGCTTCAAGTCGTCCGGCTCGTAGCTGAAGGGCTCTCGAACAAACAGATCAGCATTCGGCTCAAGCTCTCGGACAAAACCGTGAAAAACCATATCTCGCACATCCTCGCAAAGCTGAACCTGTCAGCTCGCACGCAAGTAGCGGTGCACGCTCTGCGCGCCGGCCTGGTCTAGTCGCAGCGCGACAGCGCGCGAGAAATCGTAGACGAGGACGCCATCGATCGGCGTTCTCGTTTTCGTTTGCCCAGCCGTGCGCATACGCTGCAAGATTGCAAGGCGCCGGCCGTCGTTCGGCAAGCGCGCAAAGACCACGGCATAGGTGCGGCCGCGGCGATTGCGCACGAGCGCATCGAACGGCGCGGCCGCCGAACCGCTAGCGACGAAGCTGCGACGGGGCAGCGCGCGTAAGCGCGTGGCAAGCCGGCTCTCGAGGAAGGCGCGCAGCTCGCGCACGATGCGGTCGCGCTCGGCGAAAAGCAGCGCCGGCCGCACGCCGCGCCCGGCGAGCGCGGCTTCAAACGTCACGAGCGCCCGATCGATCACGGCACTCGGCGCGAGTTGGCCTCGCGCCAGCGCCGCGGCAATCGCGGCGCGCATCGCTCGCTCGGCAAGGCGAGGAAGCCGTTGCGCGGCAAGAAGTGTATCCATCTCGCCCATCTTCGCTCGACGTCATGCCAGGCGCATGGCACGATCGCGTCGGAAGATGGGGCCATGCAGCGCATCGACGGCCGCTTCATCTTCTCCGCCAGCGATCTCAACAACGCGCTCGAGTGCGACCATCTCATGGAACTCGAGTTGCGCGCCGCGCAGCACGAGCTAACGCGCCCCGAGCCGAGCGAGACTGTGGCCTTGCTTGCGCGCAAGGGCGACGAACACGAGGCTCGGCAACTCGCGCGTTTCCGCGCGCACTACGGCGATGCGCTGATCGCATTTCCGGCTGAAAGCGGGCGCACGCTCGAGGAGCTCGCGCAAGCACAAGCGCTAGCCGTTGCCGCAATGGCTGCCGGCGCACCCCTAATCTATCAAGCCACGTTTTTCGACGGAACGTTCCTGGGGCGGACCGACTTCTTGCGCCGCGTGGAGCAGCCGTGCGCGCGGTGGGCGTGGAGTTACGAAGTGATCGACGCAAAACTCGCGCTCGTGCCCAAGCCGTATTATCTCGTGCAACTAGCGCACTACAGCGCGCATCTCGCGGCGATTCAAGGACGCGCACCGCGCGATATGTACGTCCTGCTTGGCAGCGGCGCGGAACGCGCCTTCCGCGTCGACGATTTTGCCGCCTACGAACGCCATCTGCGCGCGCAATTTCTCGCCGCCATCGCGGACGGGCCCGCGCCGGTCTACCCGCTCGAAGTCGCGCACTGCGATATCTGCCGCTGGCACGATCGCTGTGCCGCGCAGCGGTCGCGCGACGATCACTTGAGTTTGGTCGCGCGCATCCGTCGCGACCAAATCGCCCGCTTCGAGAACAACGGCATCGGCACGATGACCGCACTCGCGAGCGCGACGGAAATGCAGCGACCCACCGGTATGGAGCCCACAACCTACGCTGCGCTGCAGCACCAAGCGAGACTGCAAGTGACCGGCCGGCGCGAAGGACGCTTCGTCCACGAGATCCTCGACGCCGAGCCGGGAACCGGCTTCGAGTTGCTGCCCCGGCCCGATGCGGGCGATCTCTTTTTCGATATGGAGGGCGACCCGCTCTACGCCCCCGAGCATGGGCTCGAATATCTTTTCGGCTTTTATTCTGCCGACGAGGCCGACGAGGCTGGCTACGTCTCGTTTTGGGCGCGTTCACAGGCGCAAGAGCGCGCCGCCTTCGAAGCGGCGATCGATTTCATCGTCGCAAGGCGCGCACGCTTTCCAAACATGCACGTGTATCACTACGCTCCGTACGAGACGACCGCGTTGCGCCGGTTGATGGGTTTCTATGGTACCCGCGAGCGCGAGGTCGACGATCTGCTGCGCAACCGCGTCTTTGTCGATCTCTTCGCCGTGGTACGGCAAACGCTCCGCATCTCGCAGCCAAGCTACTCGCTCAAAAAGCTCGAACCGTTCTACGGTCTGCAGCGCCAGACCGGCGTACAGCGCGGCGATGATTCGATCGTGATGTTCGAAAGCTGGCTCGCCGGCGGCAGCGAGGAGATCCTCGACGATATCGAACGCTACAACGCCGACGACTGCCGCTCGACGCACCTGCTGCGTGAGTGGCTGCTGCAGCTGCGCACGCAAGCGGAGCATACGCGCGCAGCGGCCTTTGTTTGGCGCGAGAACGAACCAGCCGCCGCGCCTGACGATCCAGGGCGCACCGAATTGGCGGCGCAGCTTCTCGACGACCTTGCCGCGCCCGGATCGCTACGCGAGCTGCGAGCAAGCGACGAGGCGACGCGCGCGCGGTGGCTGCTCGGCCATCTCCTCGAGTATCATGCGCGCGAAGCGAAGCCCGCCTACTGGCAATACTACGAGCGGCTTGAAAACGTCGATCGTCTCCTCGAATTCGATCACGAAGCGTTGGGAGGGTTGCGCCTACGCGGCGACATCCCGCCGTACAAAGAAAAACAGAGCTTCGTCTACACGTACACCTTCCCCGATCAGCTGCACAATCTCGGCACGGATAAGCCCTACTGTCCGCGTGCCGGCGTCAGCGCGGGCACGATCGTTTCGCTCGACGACGATCGCAACGAATTGCAGATCAAGCTAAGTCGTGCGATTAACCCGCCCGATTTACGCGCACTGATCCCAGGTAAGCCGATTCAGACGAATATCCAGCGCGATGCAATCGCGCGCATCGCGCAAGCCTACCTGGACGGCACGCTCGAACGCGAGCATCCGGCAACCCTCTCGCTCCTGCTCGCGCGGCGACCACGCACGCGCACGCCGTACGCTCGCATGCAACCCGTAACGGTCGATGCGCAGTCGGTCGGCGCGCTGATCGCCGACTTGGACCGTAGCCATCTCGCGATTCAAGGGCCGCCCGGCAGCGGGAAGAGCACGCTGGCCGCGCGCGTCATCAGCGACCTGCTCGCAGCGGGCAACCGCGTCGGAATCGTAGCCGGCGGACACAAAGCGATTCATAATCTTCTGCACAAGATCGAAGCGTGCGCGGCGCAGACCGGCCGGCAGTTTCGCGGGTTGCAGAAGTATTCCAGTACGACCGAAGGATCGCACTACGTTTCCGAGCAGACGGTGAGTTGGATCGAGTCGACTACATCGAACGAGGCGTTCGCGGATGCACACGACCTCGCGGCCGGCACGCCGTGGCTCTTTGCTCGTCCGGAGATGATTGGGCGCTACGACTACGTATTTATCGACGAAGCCGGGCAGATGAGTCTTGCCGACGCACTCGCGTGCTCGGCCGCCGCAACCAACGTGGTCTTGCTTGGCGATCCGCTGCAGTTGAAATCCGTTTCAGCGGGATCGCATCCACCGGGAACCGACCTCTCGATGTTGCAACATCTGTTGGGCGCGCACGAAACGATCGATCCACGGGACGGCATCTTTCTCGATCGGTCCTATCGCATGGCGCCCGCGATCTGCGCGTTCATTTCGCATGCGGTCTACGAGGATCGTTTGCTTGCTGCCCCTTCGTGCGAGCACAATGCGGTTGACGCCCCCGGATGGCAGGGCAGCGGTCTACGTTTCGTCGGCGTGGCGCACGACGGCAACACGCGCTCGTCCGACCAAGAGGCGCGCGCGGTCGCCGAAGCAGCGAGCGAGCTGTTGCGCGGCACGGTCACGATCGGCGGTGCTCCGCCGCGCGCGATGGAGGCGCGCGATCTCATCGTGGTATCGCCGTACAACGCGCAGCGCAAGCTGATCCGTAAGCGCCTGGATGAGTGCGGACTCGGCGAAATCCGCGTTGGTACCGTCGACAAGTTCCAAGGGCAAGAGGCGGCGGTCGTGCTCTACTCCATGGCAACCTCGAACGACGCAACACTACCGCGGGACCTGGAATTTCTCTTCGAGCGCAACCGTCTTAATGTGGCGATCTCGCGCGCCCAATGCATGAGTATCCTGGTCTGCTCCCCCGACCTACTTTCCGTACGTTGCTCGACGCCCGAACAAATGGCCTTAGTTAACCTCCTCTGCGCATTTGTCGAAGGCGCCACGGGTCGGGAGGCGAATCCAGCCCCCCATGCAACACCGGCCTAATTGGGTCACCGGCATCGCATTACTCGCGATTCATGCTGGTGCTCTCCTCGCGCTCTTCCCGACCTTTTTCTCGTGGTCCGGGGTTATCGTAGCGATTGTTATCTCAAATCTAACGGGCGCGTTCGGCATCACGCTGTGCTACCATCGGGCGCTGACGCATCGGGCGTTGCGCATGGTGCGCCCGCTCGAGTATACAACCGCGGTGCTGGGTGCGCTCGCGTTTCAAGGTGATCCAATCAACTGGGTTGCAACTCACCGAATCCATCACGCGCACGCTGACCACCCCGGCGATCCGCACAGCATCCGCCGCGGTTTGACCTGGGCGCACGTTTCGTGGCTGTTCCGCACGAACGAAAACTTGCCGACCGCCGAGCAGGCCAAACGCTACACACCTGATCTCTGGCCGGATCCCGTTTACCAAGCCCTGCGCTATCTCTACGTACCGATGCAGATCGCGCTTGCGGTGTTGCTCTTCGCCCTCGGCGGCTGGTCGTGGGTGATCTGGGGAATCTTCGTGCGGCTGGTCTTCACCTACCACGCGACGTGGCTGGTGAATTCGGCAGCGCATGCGTTCGGTTACCGCACCTATCGCACGCCGGATCGATCGGTCAACTCTTGGTGGGTCGCGATGATCTCGTGGGGTGAAGGTTGGCACAACAACCATCACGCCTTCCCGTTCTCGGCGCGCCACGGCCTGAAGTGGTTTGAAATCGACTGCACCTGGTGGACGATCAAGCTGATGGCCGCACTGCGACTGGTCGACAAGGTTCGCGTTCCAACACGCGACATGCGCGACCGCCTCGCCGCGGCGCAACACGAGATACAGCAGCGGTACTTCCGCCGCATGACCCTGGACTAGTGACCGGCGACGACCTCCGCCGCTACCAGGCGCAGGGATTCATCGTCTTCCCAAACTTCAAATCATCCGAGGAGATCGCCACGTTGCGGGCCCGAGCAGCGGCGATCGTCGACGCCTTCGAGCCGGATGAATCCGCGTCGATCTTCTCGACGCAAGGCGATTCCGCGCGTAGCGATTCGTATTTCATGGAGTCGGGCGAACGGATCCGTTGTTTTCTCGAATCGGACGGTCGAACGGTCAACAAGATCGGCCATGCGATGCACGATCTCGATCCGGTCTTCGACGCGTTCTCACGCGACGCGCGCTTGGCCACGATCGCCGAACGCATTGGGCTGCGTGAACCGCGGATCTACCAGTCGATGTACATCCTCAAGCAACCGCGCGTTGGTGGCGAGGTGAGCTGGCATCAAGATGCCGCCTTCTTCGACACCGATCCGCCAAGCGTGACGGCTTTTTGGTTTGCGCTCGAGGACGCGACGCGTGAAAACGGGTGCATGTGGGTGCAGCCCGGCGGCCATCGCTCGCCGCTGCGTGCGCGCTTTATCTCCGATGGGCAGCGCGCGCGATTGGAAACGATCGACGCGACGCCGTGGCCATCGCTCGGCGAGGCCGTTGCGTTGGAAGTGCCGGCCGGAGCGCTCGTCGTCTTCGACGGGATGCTGCCGCACTACAGCGCTCCGAATCGCTCCCCGCACTCGCGTCATGCCTACACGCTGCACGCCGTCGACGCCCGCGCGCACTACTCACCGGCGAACTGGCTGCAGCGCACGACGCTCCCCGCGCGGGGCTTCAGCTAAGGCCCGCATTCCGCCGAATACCAGGGTATGGCCGATATTATGCATCTGGTCAGGATTGCGGCGCCGCCGGAGCGGGTGTACGAAGCGCTCACGACGACCGAAGGAATCCGCAATTGGTGGGCGCGCGATGCCGATCTCGGCACGACGGTCACGATAAAGGAACTCGAACCGCCACTGCACGTGATGTGGAAAACGGCGCCATCGTTTCGCCCGGAATGGGTAGGCACGACGATCATCTTCGATCTGCGCGCCGAAGCGGGCAACACCGCCCTGTCGTTTGCGCATCGCGGCTTCGAACAGGCCGATGAGCGCTACGCGCTCACCACGACCGACTGGGGCGTGCAGCTACAACATCTCCGGGAGTATTTGGAAAAATAAAAGAGCCCGCCTAACGGCGGGCTCTTCGTTTAGTCGGTCCCTCGACTACGCCGCACTGCGGCTACGCTCGAGATGACAGGGGCTACAGATCTTCCGGATTTATCCCTTTGATCCGGTCGTACTGCGTCTTCTTCGGCGCCGCGTGCACCGCGAGATGATCGTCGTACTCGCCTTCGTATTGAACCGTAAGCGGTTCACGATTGCGCTCGTACGCGCTCATCAAACGGCTCATGCCGTCGCCGCCGCCGGCCATGACTTCCGCCAGCGCCGCGTCGTCCGCGGTCATCTGGTAGCCGTTCAGCTCGACCTGCTGACGCGGACGTCCGTCCTCATCGACGTCCTGACCCTTGGGCTCGATCTCGATGTTGCGATAGCGCGACATACCGGTACCGGCCGGGATCAGTTTGCCGATGATCACGTTCTCCTTGAGACCCAAGAGCGGATCGTACTTGCCCTTGATCGCGGCATCGGTGAGGACGCGCGTGGTCTCCTGGAACGACGCCGCTGACAGGAACGACTCCGTTGCAAGCGAGGCTTTCGTGACGCCGAGCAGCACGGGGTTAGCCGTCGCGGGCTCAAGGTTTTCGGCCTTGACGCGATCGTTGTTTTCGCCGAACGCTGCCGCCTCGACCACTTGGCCTGGAAGCATCAGCGTGTCGCCGCCTTCGACGATCTTCACCTTGCGCATCATCGAGCGCACGATGACTTCGACGTGCTTGTCGTTGATGTCGACGCCTTGCGAACGATAGACCTTCTGCACCTCTTGAACCATGTAGTTCTGCAGCGCGGTCTCACCCTTGATGCGCAGAATGTCGTGCGGGTTGAGCGAGCCCTCGTTGAGCTGGTCGCCCGCGTTGACCTTCTGGCCGTCTTGCACCGCGAGATGCGTGCCGTGCGGAATGTCGTACTCGTGCTCTTCGCCCGTGTCGTCAACCACGAAGATCACGCGACGGCTCTTGTCGTCGCCGAACTTAATCGTACCGGCAATCTCGGTGATCGTCGCTTGACCCTTGGGCTTACGCGCTTCGAAGATTTCTTCGACACGCGGAAGACCGGTAATGATGTCTTCGGTCGCGACGCCGCCGGTGTGGAACGTGCGCAGCGTGAGCTGCGTGCCCGGTTCACCGATCGATTGCGCCGCAATGATGCCGACCGCGGTACCGATGTCGGCGCGATTGCCGGTCGCGAGATCGCGGCCATAGCACATCGAGCAGACGCCGTACTTCGATTGGCAGGTGAGCACCGAACGGATCTTCACCGTCGGGATGGCCGCGTCGACAATCGCCTTGGCCTTCTCCTCGTCGATTTCCTCATCGCGCTTCACGACGACGGTCTTGCCGTCTTTGACGTCTTCGGCGGCACGGCGGCCGATGATCCGGTCGATCAACGGCTCGATGATTTCCTTGCCGGCACGAATGTCGCTGACGGTGATACCGTTCGAAGTCGCGCAGTCGTCTTCACGAATGATGACGTCTTGCGCCACGTCGACGAGACGGCGCGTGAGGTAGCCCGAGTCCGCCGTACGCAGCGCGGTGTCGGCGAGACCCTTGCGCGCGCCGTGCGTCGAGATGAAGTACTCGAGGACGGTAAGGCCTTCTTTGAGCGATGCCTTGACCGGGATCTCGAGAATACGGCCGGACGGATCGGACATGAGTCCGCGCATACCGCCGAGCTGTTTGACCTGCGCGATCGAACCACGCGCACCCGAGGTCGCCATCATGAAGACCGGGTTGAGCGGGTTTTGCGCCGCCTGCATGGCGCTCGTCACGGCATCGCCGGCCTTCGACCAGATGTCGATCGTCTTGTTGTAGCGCTCGTCGTCAGAGATGAAGCCCTGATCGAAGAGACGATGCAACTCGTCGACTTCGTGCTGTGCCTTGTCGAGGATGTCGTGCTTGCTCTGCGGGACGACGATGTCGTTGATCGAGACGGTCGTACCCGAGAGGGTCGCGTAGTGGAAGCCCAGCTCCTTGATCGCGTCGAGGAATCGCGCGGTCTCGGCGTTACCGTACTTGCGGTAGCACTCGGTGATGAGCTTCTTGAGCGCGCCCTTGTCGACGATGCGATTGACGAACTCTTTGTTCCACGAGAGCGGGAATGCGAGGTTGAAGATCGTGCGACCGATGGTCGTCTTGATCAGCTGCCCGTTCCAACGCACGTAGACCCACTCTTGCAGTAACGCGCTACCGGTCTCGAACGCGATCACGGCTTCCTTGGGGTCGTAGAACGTCGGAAGCGCACCCGGCGCGTCTTGGCTCGGAGCATTCTTCTTCTTGGCGCGGGCGAAGACGGCGTCTTCTTCCGCGACTGCAGCCTTGGCCGGGCCGACGTACTCGTCACGTTGGAACGTGAGGTAATAGAGGCCCAAGACCATGTCTTGCGTCGGGATCGACACCGGGTTACCGTACGCCGGCAACAGGATGTTGTTCGAGCTGAGCATCAGGATGCGCGCTTCGGCTTGCGCACCGGCTGAAAGCGGCAAATGCACGGCCATCTGGTCGCCGTCGAAGTCCGCGTTATACGGCGTGCAGACGAGCGGATGGAGATGGATCGCTTTGCCTTCGACCAGTACTGGTTCGAACGCTTGGATGCCCAGCCGGTGGAGCGTCGGTGCGCGGTTCAGCAGCACCGGATGCTCTTTGATCACCTCTTCGAGCACGTCCCAGACTTCCGGACGCACGCGCTCGACCATGCGCTTCGCGCTCTTGATGTTGTGCGCGAGCCCGCGATCGACGAGCTTCTTCATCACGAACGGCTTGAAGAGTTCGAGCGCCATCTCTTTGGGCAGACCGCATTGGTGCAACTTGAGCGAAGGGCCGACCACGATGACCGAACGGCCCGAGTAGTCGACGCGCTTGCCGAGCAGGTTCTGGCGGAAGCGCCCTTGCTTACCCTTGAGAATGTCCGAGAGCGACTTGAGCGGACGATTGTTCGGCCCCGTGACCGGACGTCCGCGACGACCGTTGTCGATCAGCGCATCGACTGCCTCTTGCAGCATGCGCTTTTCGTTCTTGATGATGATCTCGGGCGCGTTGAGCTCGAGCAACCGCTTGAGACGGTTGTTGCGATTGATTACGCGGCGATAGAGATCGTTGAGGTCGCTGGTAGCAAAGCGTCCGCCGTCGAGCTGCACCATCGGGCGCAGTTCGGGCGCAATCACCGGAACGGCTGAAAGCACCATCCACTCGGGACGGTTGCCGCTCGCGATGAAGGCTTCAACGACTTCGAGACGCTTGATCGCCTTGAGGCGCTTTTGTCCCGACGTCTCTTTGAACTCTTTGCGAAGCTCCTCTTGCAGCTTCTTGAGGTTCATGTCGCGCAGCAGCTCGCGAATCGCTTCCGCGCCCATACCGGCTTTGAAGCGATTGCCGTACTTGTCGCGCGCTTCGCGATACTTCTGCTCCGAGAGCACTTCGCGCTTGGTCAGATTGGTATCGCCCGGATCGATCACGACGTACGCGGCGAAATAGATCACCTTCTCGAGCTGTCGCGGCGACATATCGAGGAGGATGCCGATACGTGAGGGCACGCCCTTGAGATACCAAATGTGCGAAACCGGCGTCGCAAGCTCGATGTGACCCATCCGCTCGCGGCGCACTTTCGCGCGCGTGATCTCGACGCCGCAGCGATCGCAGATCATGCCTTTAAAGCGAATGCGCTTGTACTTACCGCAATGACATTCCCAATCTTTGGTTGGGCCGAAGATCTTTTCGCAGAACAGCCCGTCGCGTTCGGGTTTCAGCGTGCGGTAGTTGATCGTCTCCGGTTTCTTGACTTCGCCGAACGACCACGCACGGATCTGCTCAGGTGAAGCCAAGCCGATGCGCATGGCATCGAAGTTATTGACGTCAATGAGATTCAAGTTAAGGAGAGCTCCTGGTACGAGTGCCATCCGGGTCGCCTACGCAGGGTACCGCATCTCACGTTGTCGTAAGGGGTCCCACCGTCGCTCCGCCGGGGCGAACCGAGCGACCGCCTTCGTCAAAGCGGTATCGGTCCAGGCACAGGCAGATAGTATACCACTGCCAGGAACCCCACTCAAGGGCGGGGTAGTTGCGCTCGCGATGCCGCCCGACGACGCCCAAATCCGTACCGCCCTGCGGTCCATGTTCGACGCCGCCGTCGCGAGCGCCGACCCGCGTCGGGTCCTCGCCTCCCATCTCCCGCCACCACCGAGCGGCCGGGTGATCGTGGTCGGCGCCGGCAAATCGGCGGCGCTCATGGCCGCCGCCCTCGAGGCCGCGTGGCCCGATGTGCCGCTCGAGGGATTGGTCGTCACCCGCTACGGCCACGCGGTCCCGACCCGCTGCATCGAGGTAATGGAGGCCGCTCACCCGGTCCCCGACGCGAACAGTCAGGTCGCCGCCGAACGCATCCTCGCCCGTGTCGCCAATCTGGAGCCGCAAGACCTGGTGATCGCCCTGATCTCCGGCGGCGGCTCGTCGGTGATGGCACTGCCGGCGCCCGGGTTGACCCTGGCCGACAAGCAGGCGCTATCGGAACAGCTCCTCGCGTCGGGTGCGACCATCCAAGAGATGAATGCCGTGCGCAAGCACCTCTCGGCGATCAAAGGCGGCCGGCTCGCCCTCGCGGCAGCGCCGGCGCGGATCCTGACCCTTGCGATCAGCGACATTCCAGGTGACGATCCGCGGATTATTGCCAGCGGACCGACCCTGGCGGATGAAAGCACCTCGGCCGATGTGCGTGCAATCGTGGGGCGCTATCGCCTCCAACTGCCTGCGGAAGTCACGGCCTTCCTTAAAGACGCCCCCGAGACGCCAAAGCCCGGCGCCTTTGCCGAAGACGTCTGCCTGATCGCGACCCCGTCGGGGGCATTGCGTGCTGCGGCCGATCGGGCCGGCGAACTCGGTTTCAACCCCGTGGTGCTCGGCGAGCTCGAAGGGGAGAGCCGCGACCTCGGGATCGTGATGGCGGGTATCGCGCGCAGCGTTCGACGGAACGGGCTTCCGGTTGCGGCGCCGGCGGTGCTGCTCTCGGGCGGCGAAACGGTCGTCACGATCGGCGACGGGCCGGCCGGGCGCGGCGGGCGCAACATGGAGTTCTTGCTTTCGCTCGCGATCGCGCTCGATAGTTCAGCAAACATTTGGGCGCTTGCCGGCGATACCGATGGCCGCGATGGAAACGAAGACGCAGCCGGAGCCATTGTAACGCCCGACACGTTATCGCGCGCACGCGCGGTGCAACTCGATCCGCGTGCCTTACTCAATCGTCACGATAGCTTCACGCTCTTCGATGCGATCGGTGACATCGTGCACACGGGTCCGACGCTCACCAATGTGAATGCGTTGCGGGCTGTCGTTATCGCTTGATTGCGTCGCCAACGCTTGTCGCGCGAGGAGGCGCCTCCCGGGCTGCCTAACCCCATCCCTGGATGCCCGCGAAACGCTCGAACCCGACCAACGAGTCGGGCCTGGCCGCGGTGGCCGAACGCGCTGGTGTTTCACTCGCGACGGCTTCGCGCGTCCTGACGGGAAGCACGCATCGCGTCTCGCGCGACTTGCGCGAGCGCGTGCTTCAAGCTGCTGAATATCTCGACTACGTCCCCAACGCAAGCGCGCGCAGTTTGAGCGTCGGCATGCGCAAGATCGTCGGCGTGCTGCTCCACGACATGGTCGATTCGCAGAACTACGACTATATTCGCGCGCTCGAAGAAGCCGCCGATCGGGTAGGCTGGCTCATCATGCTGGCCAACGCCAGCCGCGACATCGAAAAAGAGTTCCGCTATCTGCGCGTATTTCGTGCGGAGCGCGTTGGTGCCATCATTCTCGGCGGCAGCGGACTCGACGACGACGAATACCGCGCACGCTTGAGCCGCGAACTCACCGGCTACGTCAAGCAGGGCGGGCGCGTGGTTATGAGCGCGCGCCACGGATTGCCGTTCGCCGAATTCGTTCCCGACAACGTCGGCGGAGCACGCGCGGCGGTTGAACATCTGCTCGAACGCGGACACCAGCGCATTGGCATTGTCACCGGTCCGCGCGCGATGACGGACACGGTCGATCGTTTGCTCGGCGCTAAGAAGGCTTACGAGAGCCATGACGCGCCGTGGGATGACAACCTGGTGGTCGAGGGCGATTTCCGCCGAACCAGCGGCCTAGCCGGATGCGAGCGTCTGCTTTCGCGCGCACCCGATTTGACTGCGATCTTTGCGATGACTGACGATATGGCGTTCGGCGTGTACGAGGCGGCAACGGCGCACGGATTGAGGATCCCGGCCGATCTTTCGGTGATCGGCTACAACGACGCCGCGATGGCGCGCTTACTCTCGCCGCCGCTCACGACGGTAAGTTACCCGACGGCCGAGCTTGCGCGTGGCGCGGTTGAGGCGTGCGTCGGGGACGTAGCGCTCGAACGCATGCAGGTCGTGCTTCCGAGCGAATTGATCCTACGTAAGAGCGTCGCAGCGCCGCGTTCGCGGGTATAAGGTGGCTATTATGGCCATCATTGGAATCATCGGCGCGGACGACCGAGCCGTTGCAATCGGCAGAATGATACGCCGCACCGGACATACAGTCTGTTTTAGTGACCTCGACGACGAACGCACGTCGCTGGCCGCCGCGGAGGCGTTGGGCGGCACGGCGTTTGCAACGACGCCGTACCAACAAGCGGCAAATTGCGCGACGTTGCTCTTGGCTACGCACTGGGAAGACGTCGACCGCGCGCTCGACGCGCTCGGCGACTATAAGGACGGCGTGCTGGTCGATGCCACGCGTCCGCCCGATCTCGGACGGCTCTCAGGCGCCGAACTCTTGGCGCACAAGCTCGACAACCGCCACGTGGTCAAAGGCTTCGTCGAGCCGCCAAACGAGGACGGTTTCATTCGGATCGCCTCCGACGATCCGCAAGCGCGCGCCGAGGTCGGCAAATTGATTGCGAGTTGCGGACGCAGCGCGCTCGACGTCGGTCCGCTAGCGAACGCGCGCACAATCGAACGCGCGGTCGCCGAGCACCTCTCCGGCGTTTTCGGCGAAGGATCATAGCCGGACGCGCAAGCGGAACTGCAGGGTGCGTCCCATCGGCCAATTCTGTGGGACGTACCCGGCGCGGCCGTAGGACCACGGCACCGCTTGCGTTTGGCCGTCGTTCGTCGGCACGCCGTTACCCAGCGTATAGGGAGCCGAATATCCGCCGGCCGCCTCGTACGCCGCCGCGTACAACGGATTCCCGCCGGTGTAACCCGGCGGCCCGATGAGATATGGGTTGCCCTGATACGACGTCGGCGCATCGTTGCCAAGGACGTTGATCACATCGATGATGGCCGTCCAACGCGACCCAATGTCAGCTTCGACATGGAGATTCACAAAGGTCTCGCCCGGCGCGTGCAACGAGTTCGGGAAGTCGGCTTCCGGCGTGCCGAGGTTGGCGATGTATGGATTCGTGGCCGCGTTATACGGCTGCGCAGGATTTTCAAGGAAGTAGTAGTTGTAGCCGGGGTCGACGTAATTGTCGTTGGGAACCTCTTGCGGTTTGCCGGTCGTCGGATTGAAGATCCAGGCCATCTTGCCGTTTCCGTACGGATACCCCGATTCAAACGAGAGCGAGGGCGAGACGCGCAGTTTACGGTGGCGCGTATGCCATTCGTACGAGAAGTTCGCCGAAAAGTTTGGTAGATAGTTCACCGGGAAGAGGACCCCCGCAGCCACCGCCGGCGCGTTGAGATCGTTGTAGGCGAACTGTGAGGCGCTTGAGGAGTAGGCCCGGATGTAGTTGGTGTCGAGCGTAAATCCGCCTTGACTGAGCCACAGCTCCGCACCTCGCGCGCGCAAGTCGCCAACGTTCGTCGGCACGCCGACGCCACTCGGAACCAGACCCGACTGCAGCGCCGAGCGGAAATTGTAAGGCAGGACGTCGATCAGGTTCTGTTCGTTGATGTTGAAGAGCGTCGCACGAAACTGCATGCGCGTGCCGCCTTCGAGGGAATACGTAACGTCGTTTCCGACCTCGGGTGCGAGTTGCACAAAGGGTGCGGGCAATCCGGTGTTCGGATCGAGGTTGGTCGAATCGACGCGATCCGTTTCAAGCGGTAGCGGGGCTACCGTATTGCGATCGTACGTGATACGCGCCGCGATGTTGTTACTGATCTTATACACGGCGGAGACGTGCGGATCGAGCGCACTGTCATCGTAGATCGACCCGGCACTGGGAATCTCGTGCGTATCGGTGAAGCGCGCGGTCGCCATGAGGTCGAGGCGCGGTGTCGCGTGCCACGTATCGCCAAAATACGCAAGGTAAGAGATCTGCGTCGGGTTCGAAGTGATGAACTCACCGGCAGTCGGAACGACCTGATTGAGAAATGACGTATTCGTGCGGTACTCGGCACCAAAACGAAGATCGTGATGCTCGCCGATGATGTCCTCACCATCGTAGCCCAGGCCCGTCTCACGGCTTCCTTGCGTCTCCGAGAGCGAGATGACGCCATCAGGCCAGCCGTTTTCGTCCCAGAACGGACCGCCTGCTTGCGAGCCGTATTGCGACTGATAGAGCTGCACGCGCGAGAGCGAGTGCTCACCGTTGTGGAGCCATTGCGCCTTGAGGATGTTGTACAAGCCGCGGATGCCCGAGGCATAATCGACCGGCGCGTTCGGATTCACGGCGCCCGGATCGAAAGCACCCACGGTTTCACCCGCGTACGGCGATCCATACTGGTCGTACGCCGCTTGGCCGGCGAGACCTAAGATCGAGACGTCGTCATTCGAATCGATACGATAATGGATATTCGATTCCAGCGAGTACTCGCCGCGATTCTGCAGCGCGAGGCCATACGTCGCTGCCTCTTCCGGATAGAACGAACCGTTGCCGTAGAGGAAGTATTGACTCCCGGTCGTCGTAGCAAAGGCGTAGCGCCATTTCAAGTCCGGCGAGGCGCCGAGCACTTGCAGCGTGGTTTGCTGGAATTGCGCGCCCACGCCGACACCGCTCTCGAGTGTAACGCTTCCCGGGTAGGTGCCGACCGCGGGAACCTCGTCGATAACACCGCCAAGCGAGTTGTCGCCTTGATTCGTGTAGCCTGCGAGCGTTGTCGTTGTATAGGCAACGCCGGCCGTGGGAAGTTGCGCGCCAACGATGTTGCCGCCGGGTTCCGCGACCAAGCCCTGTGGAACCGGCACCGCGTCGTAGTCGAAGATCGCGTCGGAGACCTTGCCGCCGCGAAGAATGGCGTTTGCGAACGGATCGAGCACGACGCCGGGCACCGAAGCGATCGCGCCTTGCACCGTGCCTTGGATGTAGGTTGCAAGCCCTGACGAGGAAACCGGCGGCGAAATTGCGCGCGCCTGCGCGCCGCTGACGGTAAAGGAGTCGCTCGTGCTTCCGGTCGTAAAGGCGCGACTGGTCGACTGCACGCTCGCGATCGTCGCGAGCGTCGCAACCAGACGGAACGCGATGTATTGCGTCTGTCCGGGAAGCACGATGACGCTGTTCTGCTTCACGGGCTGGTACCCGACCGCTACCACCGAAACGGCGTAGACGTCGGGCACCAGGCCGAGCGCGCTGAACCGGCCGCGAGCATCCGACCTCGCGAGGTAAATTCCCGATGGTGAAGCCAACGTCAGGGACGCGTTCGCGACCGGCACACCGTTCGCCGTCACGACGCCGGCGATCGTACCAGTCGTCGCTTCAGCGGCGCCGGCTTGCCCCGACCCAATGATGAAAACGACGCTCAGCGCGAAAAGCATTCGCGCCGCAATGTAGATCTTCATGGTGCTCCTCTTGACGAAGTAGTCTACGTCTAGACGAAGAGGAGCGGGGGCGCGCGTTCGCCGCATTGGTGAACGTGCAAGACTTGGGTGCGAGCGCGCATTGCGTCGTCGTCGCGACGCACAAACAGCGTTGCGACCATTTGACCAAAGGTGCAGAGCACGCGCTCGAAAACGGCCTCGACCAGGGTTGCGGCCCGGGGCACGATCGCGCGCATTCCGCGCGCTACCAGCACGGTACATATCGCCCCGATCAGACCGTGTGCGAACAGACTGAACCACACGGGACCGCCAAGCCACGCCGTGCCGCCAAGCATGCCGCCTTCACACAAGATCTGTTCGCAGCTCTCCATGGCGAAGAGCGCCGCGAGTTGCAAAGCGAACACGTACGGCATGTCGGCGAGCGGACGTTCGACAACATTGTGGCGCCATCGCAAGAACTGCCGGCACTGCCAGCCGATCAAGAGCACCGCGACCGAGAACCCGGCGATCAGCGCGGGGACGACGCTCGAGTGGTTGTTGTCTAAATACCCTGGGCCGAGGATCCCGGTATTTGCGATCGTCTCGACCAGCGGATCACCGATCGCCGCGGCTATGAGCGCGACAGCCAGTAAGAACGGCAGGCGAGACAACCGGCGCATCAGGAGGGCTTCTGCACCGCCCCGCGTTCTACTTTCCGCGAGGGAAACGTCAGTTCAGAAACACCCGACTTGTCGAGTTCGCCCAATCCCAAGCCCTTCATGCGCTCGTATTGATCGAAGGTCGCTTGCGCGAGCGGCAGGTTGAGGCGGTTTTGGTGCGCGAGACCGAGCGCGATGCCCGAATCCTTGGCAGCGTGTTCGGCCGAGAAGTAGACGTCGTGTTCGCGGTTTTGCATATCTTCGCCATCGGTCTCGAGCACGCGTGAATGTGCACCAGTCTGTGAGAACACCTCGCGCAACATGGTCAGGTCGAGTCCAAGCGCCTCGCCAAGGCCCAACCCTTCCGCAAGTCCCGCCGTATTGACGTTCATCACCATATTGACCAGCACTTTGACCTGCGCCGCGCGCCCAGCTTCGCCGATGTAGCGTAACGACGAACTCATCTGCGCGAGCATGGGCTCCACCCGTTCGAAGACCTCGCGGCGACCGCCGGCCATGAGATACAGCGTACCGTTTCGCGCTTGCGTGATCGAACTCGCCATGCACGCTTCGAGCGAATGTGCGCCTGACCCCTCCGCGCGCCGCTGCACCTCGACGTGTGTCGCCGGCGTCACCGTCGCGCAATTCACGAAGATCTTTCCTTTCGCGCCAACGAGTAAGCTGTCTCCGTGTTCGGCGAAGATGCGATTCATCGCGGCGTCGTCGCTCACAACCGTGACGATGACATCTGCCGCTGCGGTCACGTCGGCGAGTTTGGTGTAGGCGGTACCGTTGGTCCGGGCCGCCGTGGCGCGTGCTGCTTCCGGACGAACGTCGTAGTAGGCGGCGACGGGATAGCCGACGTCGGCCAAGCGGAGCGCGATATTCGCGCCCATTCGGCCCGCGCCGACGATACCGATCGTTGGGAGGTTGCTCATACTACCGCTGACAATGTTCCGTGCATGAACGTTGCGGCGCTCATCTCGGTCATTGCCGTCGCGACGGCCAGCCCGACGCCCTCACCTACACCAAGCGCGCTGCCGGTCATCGGCATCGTCCGCGTTGCGACCGGTTCGCTCGAATCGCTTCACCAGCTGCCCGTTCCCGCCTCCGTTCTGGATCAGCAGGCGATCACGAGTTTGCCGGCCATAACGGGCGATCAGGTCTTGGGCAATCTGCCCGGCTTCGATCGCGATCGCAGCAACAGCATGTTCACCAACTACGGACAGCTGCGCGTCTCATTTGCGGGCTTGGGGAACGATCGCGGGCTGGTGCTCGCCGACGGCATTCCGGCACAGGACGGGTTCGGCGGCCAAGTCGATTGGGCGCAATTTCCGGCGCCGATGCTCGTGCGCGCCGAACTATTGCGCGGACCCGGCTCCGCGCTCTATGGCGGCGGTGCGATCGGCGGCGTGCTCGCGCTGCAGACATTCGGTCCGCCGAGCGTGCTCTCGGCACCGACGCAAGGGTCGGTGAGTTTCTCAGGCGGTACGCACGCCTTCTCGCAAAACTACGTGCAAGCCGCGGCGCCGCTCGGCGGAAAATTCTCCGGCTCGTTTACGGCCCTCACACAGCAGCTGCAATACGACGATCTCGCGCCCGGCTATCAAACGGCGCACGACGACGAAGCGCAGTCGCAAAGCAATATGGCCTCGCTACGTCTGCGCTACGCGCCCGATGCGCAGACCTACCTCGAGTATGGCTACCTCGGCGCCTGGGACTATCAACAAGAGGGCCGTCCCAACTACGATTTCTGGCGCGACATGCTGCAAAACGCACTGCGCATCGCGCACACCACCGCGCAGGCGTCGTTGAGCGCGAGCTACTACGTTCGCGATGCCTTCGTCACCAACCGCGCCGACATGTATCCCAGCGCGCCGGGCACGCTGCTCTACACGCAGTACGTGCCAACCCACGAGAGCGGCGCGATCGTTAACTGGATCGTCGGCGGCGAGCGTTCGACGTTCGCCGTGCTCGGTAACGTGAAGTTCGTCGGCGGCGTCAGTGACCAATACAATGGAAAGGGCGTCTTCAGCGCATCGGGCAGCGGCGTCCAAGATTCGTATGGCCTGGCTGCGCAGGAGACGCTGCGTGGCGACCGCTACGAAGTGGTCGGCGGACTGCGCGAAGATGCCATCGATTTGGTCGACGCCGCCACACAGAAGGGCGCGGCGATAACGACCATTGCGCCGCGCGTCGATCGCGCGCTTTCGCCACGTGTGGCCGTTCGGTACGATCTGACCAAGAAGCTCGCGTTTCGCGCGTCGGAAGGCGGCGACTTTCGTGCTCCCTATCTCAACGAACTCGTTCGCGGCTATCAGATCGGCGCCGTACAGTATCTTCCAAATTCGGCCTTGGTTCCCGAACGCAGCTCGTCGCTCGTCGGCGGCTTGGATTGGAACAGCGCCCGAAACGAGGTCTCTGCCGACTTTACGCACGCCTACGTCAACGATGCGATCGACTTCCGCACGATTAGCGCGACCGTGCAAATGCGCAGCAACTTCTCCCACACGCAGACCGATGGGACGACCGTGGTCTACGTTCGACGTCTGGGATCGTGTTCGCGTCTGACCCTCTGGGGCACGCAGCAGTATTCACGCATCCTCGTCGGCACCGCGGGCGAAGTCGGCAAGCAGCTTCCGTATGTCCCAAAAGCGGACGCAAGCGCGCAGTACGATGCGCCGATCGGCGCCGTGCAAACGGGCTTCAGCGTCAACTACTCGGGCATGACGTGGGCGGACGACCTCAACCAGCAGCCGCTGGGCACGGCCGTCACCGCCGGCCTGCACGCGATCTTTCCGCTGCAAGCGGGCGCACGTCTGACGCTCAATGCCGAGAACGTCACCGACGCCCGCTATCTCTCGAGCATCGATCGCTATGCGCCGCCGCAGGTGATCTCGCTCGCGCTCTCTGCACCAGTCGGTAAACCACAACCGCCCGCCTGTTCAAAATAGCCGAGCTTAGGCTACGTTCCCGCCGCTGAGCCTATTCGGAAGACGTACTTCACGATAAGACGGTTGAGCTGGACGTTGGCCGCCGGCGAACCGTAGTTGACGTAGATGTCGCCGTTGTTCGTGCGGGTGTGAAACCCGAGCGCGAGGTTGTTGCCCGGTTCGGTGACGAAGCCGCCCAAGCCGTTGATGCCGCGCAATCCGATCGATACATTTGTCGTTGCGCTGATGTTGTATCCGACCGAAACGCGGCGCAGCCACTGCGACGAGAGTATGCCGGTCGCTAGGTCGCGTTCGTACGTTCCATCGTACTCCAGGCCGAGCGTCACTTTGCGGCCGATCGGGCGCGACGTCGTGGACGTGTAGTAGTGGACCCAATTGCCACCGAAGCTACCCCAGTTCGCAGCCACGTCGACGGGGGTCGGGCTCCCATCGCGGTAGCCGATCGGTATCGCCATCAGGTTGTACGGCACATCGGTGCCCTGGAGGTAGCACGAAAATCCGGTAAACGACGACGTGCCAACGATCGGGTTTGCGTTCGAAATCGCGCAGTTCGTCGGGGTGTAGGGAATGGAATACTGGCGCAATAGGCTAACCGTCGGGCCGACGCCGTCGAACGAAAAGAGATTGCGAAACACCGCGCTGAGATAGGCCCCGGAGTCGGCCTCGTGGATCGCACCACTTTGATCGTGATAGCGATCGCCCAGAAAGAATAGATTCCAGCTCTTCACGCCGGGGGCGGTGCCGTTGAACGCCAGGAAGCCTTGAAGGCCACGGATGTCTGAGTTTTCGGTGTAGCCGTCGATCGGGTTGTAGTTCGGACTGATGTCGACGTACCCGAGGTTGACCTCATAGTTGTTCTGGTGCTCGTCGATGAAGCCATTGACGGAATGCGCAGTGCCTTGCGGCACCCACGATCCATGCTCGACAGCGTAGTTGAATTGATAGACGAATTTGGTGTGGAGATTTCGGCCCTTAAACCCCGCTTCCACCGTGTCGTCGTCGCCGTTTATGCTGTGATGCGCGAACACGCCGTCCACGTAGTACTGCAACGCTTCATTTTGCGTCGCGTGCTTCCACCCAAACGCCTGATCGTCGAATGTCTCCCCCGTTTGCGCGTTGTAGCCGTGAAAGGTCAGCACACCGAAGCTTTGCTGGCCGTAGACGCCCTCGATCTTCGCACCGCTGTCGAACGGTCCAACGCTCGGCGAATAGAACACTTCGTTCGGATAACTGATGTAGTTCGAATAGCCGTTGGGATTAGGATCGAGGTATTGCGCGCCCTGCGCGAAAAAGGGGCGGTATTCGATGAGCTGACGTTCGAATTCTTGGGGCGCGATCGTCTGCTGGTCGATCTCGACGTTTGAAAAATCGGGATTGAGCGTCCCAACCAAATTGATCGTCGAAGTCACCGGAACACTGAGATCGGCGCCGTAGTAACGAGTCGGTTGCGGAAAAAACGTCCCGTTCGCTTGCTCGTAGTCGGAGCGATCCTCGCCGCTGCTCGATAGCGCAAAAACTTCAAGCCGCGGCTGCGGACGCGCAGAACTGCTTTTTGCCAGCGAGATGGTGACGCTTGGCCAGAACCGTAGATCGTTGAACGACGGCCAATTTCCCGCGCCGGCGTCCTGCATGAGGCCGTCAAAGGCCCAGGTGTAGTGTTCGGCCGTTGCGGCGACGCTACGGAAGAAGCCGATCCGCCAAACATTGGGGCCGCCGTGGATCCGCATCGACGCGAGGGGAATGATCATCACGGCGCGCCATTGCGCGCCCTGCGCCTTCCCGGCCGCGCTCCAGTCGGGACGATAGCGGACGTTTTCAGTCGCCTGCTGATAACGCACGCCGCGTGGCGTCGTCTCAAAAAGGTACGCTTGCGAACCGGCGCCGCTCGTGTCGATGCCGACGGCGACGAAGTCGTCGGTCCCGAAACCGACGTCGTTGGTCGTTTGGGTGGCGACGATCGGTGCTTTTTGCGGAGCGACGAAAGCCACGTAGAGGTTCTTGTCGTCGTATAAAAAGTAGGCCGTGGTGACGTCAGGAGCATTGCCCCGGGTGGTCACGTTCTTCCACGGTGTATCGCCGGGGATTTTGCCGATTTGCCAGGCTGGGTCCGAAAGGCTTGGATCCAAAGCCAACGGATGGGGCGCCCTTACAGCTGTGAACGAGAAGGTTGGCGCTACGGCTGCCTGAGCACGCGCACAAAGACCCGCAACCGCAAGGATCGTACTGCAGACTACAACGAGGAGCTTGCGCAGCGTTAGAGACTGCTCGCGCGGTCCAACGAGAGAAACGTGCGCGCGAAGAGATCGGCCGGCAGCGGATGGCCAAGCGCGAAGCCCTGCACGTACTCGCAGCCCGTTTCGCGCATCACCTCGAGCTGCATCATATTCTCGACGCCTTCGGCGACGACCGTCATACCGAGTTCGGACGCAAGCCGCATGACCGTGATGGCGACGGCGCGCGCCTTATTATCGACCTCACTCTTGGTCACAAACGAGCGGTCGATCTTGAGTACGCTTGCGGGAACGTCGCGTACGCGGCCGAGTGACGAGCCGCCGGTGCCGAAGTCGTCGATCGCGCAGTGTACGCCGATGTCGCGCAAGCTGCTCACGAGCGCGGCGACGTCACCGTCGTCGCTGGCAACCACGCTCTCGTTGATCTCGACGATCAGCGCGTCGCCCGGCATGGCGGTACGTTCGAGCAGGTCGCGGACGCGATCGCGGCAGTGGCGGTGCAAGATCTGACGGGCGAACAGGTTGACCCACACGGTGAAATCGGGGATCTCGCGCCGCCATTCGCCGGCCTGCAAGAGGCTCTGCTCCATCACGCTCCAGCCCACGTGCTCACCGATCGAGAGGCGTTCGAGCAATTCGATAAAGCCGGACGGCCCAACGATGCCGCGTTCCGGATGGATCCAGCGCAAGAGCGCTTCGGCACCGGCGACACGCCATGTCTGCGTAACGCCATCGTAGCGGAAAATCGGCTGAAAGAAGGGGACCAGTTCGCGACGCTCCACGGCACGATGCAACTCGCCGACCAGCGAAGGCGACTCGCCAACCTGCAGGTCCGGCGAATACACGATCGCGTGCGTCGGTGACGCCTTGGCGCGGTCGAGTGCGATGTCGGCCTTCCGCAACATCTCGTCGGGCGAGCCCGTTCGGATCATGCGCACGGCGCCCATCGAAACCGAGAGAAACACGCGTGAGCCGTCGGCGTCGAACGGCGCGTCGAAGAACTGCCGTAATTCGGTCATGATCGCGTGCGGACTGCGATCGTCGACGACGGCAACGGCAAACTCGTCGGCGCTGACACGCGCGATCATGTACGACGTCGGAAACGTCCCCCGCAAACGAATCGCCATTTGCTGCAAGACGTGATCCGCCGCGACCCGGCCGACGCCCTGATTGAGCAGCCGCATGTCGTCGATATCCATGATGACGAGCACGACCGCCGAATCGGCATGGCGTGCGATCCACTCGACCAGACGCTCGCGATTGGGTAGACCGGTAAGCTCGTCAACAAATGCGCGGCGCGAGAGGCGCGCAACCAACTCCCAGCGTTCGTCGACCAATCCGCCCAAGAGAAAGACCATCAGGCACGAGGCAAAGAGAAAGCCCTGCGTTTGCACCAGCAGTTGGGGATCGAGACCGAGTGAGATCTGCATCAGCGTGGTACAGACGAACGCGGCGATCGAAGCGAGCGCCGCGCCGCGAATGCCGTAGCGAATCGCCAGCCACGACATAACGACGAACGAGAGATCGAGAATCGGCTCGTGCGTGAGCTGCGAGAGATAGATCCCGAGTGAGACCAAAATGGCGGTGGCTGCGACGAGCGCAACGATCTCGGTACGCGGCGGATCCTGATGCTCGGCGGGCGGACGCAGCTGCTTCCAGCCGATGAACGTGACGATGCCGAGGAGCGGCGCCATGATCGCGGTGATGTCGCCAAGGACGAAGCGCGCGAGCTGGGTCGGCACGTCGACCGCGGCGACCCTGTTGATCGCCACCATCGCCGTGATCGAGATCGCGCCAACGACGAGCGGCGCCGCAATCCCGATGATGCCACTAAACCATGCAACGTCGCGCAGATTTCGCAGCGGCAGGCTCACCTGTTGGCGTTCGATGACAAAGCGTACGGCAAGGGCGAAAACGAACCCGACCACCAACTGCACCGCGAGCGACGGCCACAGCTGCCCGCTGTGGTCGAAGAGTCCCCAACGCAGCAGCGCGCCGAGCGGGATCAACGGCCACCATTTCCACCCGACGTAAAGCAGCAACAGCAGGTCGAGCGCGAGCAACGGATAGACCGGCGACGCGTCGTGGACCGGCCAGGCCCACTCGACGAACGCATACACCACTTGCCACAAAACCAAAAAGCCGGCGATATACACCGCCGTTTGTTGCTGTTTTGTTGACCGTGGCGCGAAGGTGCGCACGCTTGCGAATTTCATCCTTGAGGGACGTGGTTCCCGTTAGAATGGAATGAGGGCCCGGCCAAGCGGCCGGACCCTCGATTCCGGAGTGTGTCGTCAGAGGGGCTAGAAATCGTCTTCCGGCGGGTTCTCTTGGTACGGCGGTTCCTCTTCATCTTCTTCGTACGGCTTCTCTTCCTCGTACGATTCCTCGTCCTCTTCCTCGATCTCGTAGCCTTGTAGGCCGTCCTCGACTTCCTCTTCCTCTTCAGCCTCCTCATCGGCGGCGAAGATCTCGTCGGCCTCGGCCTCGCGCACCGGCATCGGCGGCGGTGTCGGAAGCGGAATGGTCGCGTCCAGCGGTTTGCTGTCGTCGATTTCTTCCTCTTCCTCGTCCTCTTCCAGCTCACCGACCTCGGTCGGATCGCCGGTCGCCTCTTCGATAGCTGCGGCTTCGGCCAGCGCTTCGCGCGCCGCAACAGCGGTCTGCGATGGCGCCGGTTGATCGTCGCCCATCAGGAGACCGATCTCCTGACGCTCGCGTTCGCCCAAGTCGTCGTCTTGCATGCGGACGTCGATCTCTTCCCGATTCTCGGTAAGCACCTTGACGTCGAGCGCAAGCGACTGCAGCTCCTTGATGAGGACCTTGAACGATTCCGGAACGCCCGGCTCCATCACGTTCTCGCCCTTGACGATCGCTTCGTACGTCTTCACGCGACCCACGACGTCGTCGGACTTGACCGTGAGCAGCTCTTGCAGCGTATAGGCAGCGCCGTACGCTTCGAGCGCCCAGACTTCCATTTCACCGAAGCGCTGACCACCGAACTGCGCCTTACCACCCAGCGGCTGCTGCGTGATCATCGAGTAGGGTCCGGTCGAACGCGCGTGGATCTTATCGTCGACCAAGTGCGCGAGCTTGAGCATATAGATCATGCCGACCGTGATCGGACGCGAGAAACGCTCACCCGAGCGACCGTCGCGCAGCCACGTCTTGCCGTCGGGCGCCATGCCGGCGTCCTGCAGCCATTCAGCGATGTCTTCTGCATGCGCACCATCGAAGACCGGGGTTGCCACGTTCATGCCGAGCATGCGCGCCGCCCAACCCAAGTGCGTCTCCATGATCTGACCGAGGTTCATACGCGAGGGAACACCGAGCGGGTTGAGCACGATGTCGACCGGCGAACCGTCTTCCAGATACGGCATGTCCTCTTCGGGCAACACTTTCGCGATGACGCCCTTGTTGCCGTGACGTCCGGCCATCTTATCGCCTTGCAGAATCTTACGCTTCTGCGCGACGTAGACGCGGACGAGGTGATTCACGCCCGGCGAAAGCTCGTCGCCGTTCTCGCGCGAGAACACCTTGACGTCGATGATCTTGCCCTTTTCGCCGTGCGGAACTTTCAAGCTGGTGTCGCGGACTTCGCGCGATTTCTCGCCGAAGATCGCGCGCAGCAGGCGCTCTTCCGCCGTCAACTCGGTCTCGCCCTTGGGCGTCACTTTGCCGACTAGAATGTCTTCCGGCCGCACTTCCGCGCCGATGCGGATAATGCCGCGCTCGTCGAGATCCTTGAGCGCGTCTTCACCGACGTTGGGAATGTCGCGCGTGATCTCTTCGGGTCCGAGCTTCGTGTCCCGGGCTTCGCACTCGTACTCCTCGATATGGATCGAGGTGAAGCGATCTTCCTTGACCATGCGTTCGCTGATCAAGATCGCGTCTTCGTAGTTGTAGCCTTCCCACGGCATGAACGCGACCAATACGTTCTGACCGAGCGCGAGCTCGGCTTCGTCGGACGACGGGCCGTCGGCGAGCACTTGACCCGCGGAGACGCGTTCGCCGAGTTTGACGATCGGGCGCTGATTGATGCACGTGCCGGCATTGCTGCGGACGAACTTGAGCAGGTCGAACAGCTTCTCTGTACCGTCGTCGAGCTTGAGCGTGATGCCCTTCGCGTCGACCGAGACCACGGTGCCGCTGACGTCGGAGACGATCAGCGAGCCCGAATCCTTCGCGGCGCGATACTCCATGCCGGTGCCGACGATCGGCGCGTCCGGGCGGAGCAACGGCACGGCTTGACGTTGCATGTTTGCGCCCATGAGCGCGCGGTTGGCGTCGTCGTGCTCGAGGAACGGAATCAGCGCGGTCGCAACCGAGACGATTTGCTTGGGCGAGACGTCCATCAACTGAACGCGCAGCGCCGGCTCTTCGATGTACTCTTCGGCGTAGCGGCAGACGACTGAGTCGGACGTGATCAGTCCGGCAGCGTCGACCGGCGTGTTGGCCTGGGCAATGATGTATTCGTCTTCGCGATCGGCGGTGAGATAGATGATCTCATCGGTCACGCGGCCGTCCTGCACGACGCGGTACGGCGTCTCGATGAAGCCGAACTTATTGACGCGCGCATAGGTCGCGAGCGAACCGATCAGGCCGATGTTTGGACCTTCCGGCGTCTCGATCGGACAGATGCGGCCGTAGTGCGAGTGGTGGACGTCGCGAACTTCGAAGCCTGCGCGTTCGCGCGAGAGACCGCCCGGCCCGAGCGCCGACAGGCGGCGCTTGTGGGTCAGCTCGGCCAGCGAGTTCGTCTGGTCCATGAACTGCGAGAGTTGCGACGAGCCGAAGAACTCCTTGATCGCGGCAACGACCGGACGGATGTTGATCAGCGCTTGCGGCGTGACCGTTTCGATATCTTGCACGGTCATGCGCTCGCGGACGACGCGCTCGAGACGCAGCAAGCCGACGCGGAACTGATTCTGCAGCAGCTCGCCGACTGAACGCACGCGACGGTTGCCAAGGTGATCGATGTCGTCTTTAGCGATGATGCCGGTCGCGACTTTGATCAAACGGCGAATCACCGCGATCATGTCCGAACGGGTCAGGCACTTGACCTCGATCGACGGTTCCTCGAGTCCCGCGTACTCATTGATCTGAATCGTGGGCGTGGTAATGCGCGCCTCGACGTCGGGGTTCTCAATCCGATAGTGGAATTTGCCGCCCAGTTTGTAGCGGCCAACGCCCGCGAGATCGTAGCGCTTCTCGTCGAAGAACAGCGATTCGAGGAGCTTCTCTGCGTTCTCTGCGTTCTCGGGCTCACCCGGGCGCAGCTTCTTGTAGATTTCCTTGAGGGCGTCTTCGCGCGTCTTGATGTCTTTGTCTTTGTCGATCGAGTTCTGGATCAGTGGCGAATTGTTGAAGAGTGCGAGAATCGCGTCGTCGCTCTCCCAATTCAAACCAAGATCCGGGCGCGAGAGCGCGCGGATGAACGTCGAAACGTAGATCTTGCGGTTCTTGTCGATGCGAACGCCGATCGTACCCTCGGTCTCGTCGTTCTTCGTGCCGTTATCGGTCTCGAACTCGATCCAAGCGCCGCGATTCGGGATGATCGTCGCGTTGTACGTCGGACGCGCGTTGGTGTCGACGTCTTGACTGTAGTAGACGCCTGGCGAACGCACGAGCTGGCTCACGATCACGCGCTCTGCGCCGTTGATCATGAACGTGCCCTTGTCGGTCATGAGCGGGAAATCGCCCATGAAAATCTCTTGGTCCGGGATACCCTTGATTTCACCCGACTCAGCCGTAATCAAGCGGACGCGCACGCGCAATGGCGCGCTGTAGGTCATGTCGCGCTCGCGGCACTCTTCAATAGAATACTTGGGCTCGCCGAGCGAGTGCTCGCCGAACTCGAGGATCAAGTTGCCGGTGAAGTCTTTGATCGGCGAGATCGAAGAGAATGCCTCGCCAAGCCCGTCGGTTTTGAACCAATCGAAGCTGGCTTTTTGCAACTCGATGAGATTGGGAATCTCGAGAACGTGCGGAATACTCGCGAAGGTGTAACGCGAACGCTTCGGACCTGGGTCCGGAGGCTGTGGAATCGTAAACGCTCCCGCCGCCATCGGGAACGTGCTCGGCACGGCCGTCGTCACCACACCCGAATTGGGCGCAGGACGTTCCGTGCGCTTCGACTTGCCCTTACTCGCCGCGGAGCTCTTCGCGGTCGCTTTGGGTGCCGTCGTTTTCGCCATTATCTCTCTCTTACTGACCTTTTGAGCTGGGGAGTGACCGAGCGGGGTTCCGCCCTACACAAGCAAAAGAGGCCGAGCTGGTCCCCCCGTCATAGGGTCTGACTCGGTCTTTCTTTATTCTTGTGGCTTATGCGCCCCCGGGCATAGGCAACGAGTCTACCACTGCCCCGGCAGGGCGTCAAGAAGGACTACTATTGGCCTCAATCGGGCTCCAACGCGCCGCGGCGCCGGCCCTGCTCCCACCACGCTCCGCCGATCAGCGCAAAGACCGCGCCAGGCAAGGCAAGCGAGCAGAGGAAGGCGACCGTCTGGATGACGTAGGGATGTAGGTGGTGGTGTCCGAGTCCGCCCATATAGCCAAGCAGTATAGCACGCGCGCCAAGCTCGCGCTCGCCCTTTTAGGGCGTGAAGAGCACTTTCCCCGCCCGACCCGGTGTCTCGGCCGCGCGCAGCGCCTGGGCTGCATCACGCAACGGATAGACGCCGCCGACCGTCAGCGGCAGCTCGCCAGCCAGTGCAAGCGCGAAGACGCGCCCCATTACCTCGGCACGCTTCTCGGCCGACGCGCGCGGCATCCACGTGTTCATCCAGAACCCGCGCACGATCGTTTCCTTCGCGATCATAAGACCCGGCGCAAGTTTCATCGCCGCGCCCGAGAGGCCGCCGAAAACGATCAGCTCGCCGAATTGCGCGAGCAGCTGTTGCAGCACCAGCGTTTCGGCGCCCGCGACGGAATCGACGATGCGCGCGAAGCCCGCGCCACCGGTGAGCTCGAGCGCCTTCTTATCCCAGTCCTCGTGCTCGGTAACGATCACGAACTCCGCGCCATACTTCTTCATCTCTTTAGCGGCATCGTCGCGGCGCACGAAGTTGACGATGTTGACGCCGGCCTTCTGCGCGAGCAGCATCAATAGCTTACCGACCGCACCGTTGGCGGCGTTTTGCGCAATCCACATCCCTGGTTGCGTACGCAGGTCCTCGAAGAGCACGACGGTCGAGAGCGGCATTGCGAGCAGTTGGCAAGCGCGGTCATCGTCGATCTCATCGGGAACCGGCACCAACCCCGCCTTTGGCGCGATGACTTCGTCAGCCCATGTGCCCTTGGTCAGACATGCATAGCGCTTATCACCGATGCGGCCGACACATTCGGTCCCTCCGGTCGCCGGCAGCTTCGGTCTGACACCATAGATCCCGCGAATCGTCGCCAGATCGTGATTGTGGATCGGCGAGCGGACCATCCGCAGCACCACCTCTTCGCCTTCCCGTGGTGCGGGAACCGGGATGTCGGTGGGGGCGACGACCTCGGCGGGCTCGCCGAAGCGCGCATACTGCAAAGCATTCATGCGCGTCTCTTCGGGCCCGCTTTACGATCTCCGGCCTAGAAGTGGAACGTGGTCGTTAGCCAGATTTGCCGGGGAAGCAGCGAGAGCTGACTGTTGTACGAATTCGGCG
>JBEKBR010000010.1:0-73434 GCA_050015295.1 Candidatus Aquilonibacter sp.
GCAGAGGATTTCCCTTGGGCCGCTCGCACTATCAACTCCCGGGCCCCGCGCTATAGATCTCTCCCTAGGGAAGTAACCGATGGCAAAAACCGACACGAAGGCCAAGAGCCTGGACCGTCGCGGACTCAGCGACGACCAGCTGCGGCAGATGCTTCGCAATATGCTCCTGCAACGCCAGCTCGACAATCGCGGCTTTCAACTCAATCGACAGGGCAAAGTCCCCTTCGCACTCGGCAGCGAAGGGCATGAAGCCCTGCAAGCCGGCGCGGCCATGGCCTTTGCGCGCGGCAAGGACATCCTCGCTCCGTACTATCGCGACTTAGGACTCGCTCTCGGCATCGGTCTCACGTCGTACGAGATCATGCTCTCGATCTTTGCGCGCGCCGCGGATCACAACGGCGGACGGCAGTTTCCCAACCACTACAATTCGAAGTCGCTCGGGCTGATGTCGTTCTCGTCGATTCTCGCAGCGCACATTCCGCACGCGGTCGGTGCAGCTTACTCGATCACCTATCGCGGTGAGAAGGGGCGCGCTGTGCTGGTTACCTGCGGCGACGGCACGACGAGCGAAGGCGAGTGGCATGAATCGATGAACTTCGCGTCGGTCCACAAGCTGCCGCTCGTGATGCTCGTCGAGAACAACGAATGGGCAATCTCTACGCCGCTCGAGAAGCAGATGGCGGAGCCTGAAATTTGGAAGCGAGCCGTGGGCTACGGAATGCCGGGCAAGCGTTTCAACGGCTTCGACCCAATCGAGACGTACGCTGCGGTGAACGAAGCACTCGAGCGCGCGCGCTCCGGTGGCGGGCCGACACTGCTCGAAGGGATGTGCTATCGTTTCCTCGCGCACTCGACCGACGACAACGACATGACCTACCGTACGCGCGATGAGGTCAGCGCGCAACGCAAAAACGATCCGGTACCGCGATTCGAGAGCGTTTTGCGCGATGCGGGCATCGTCAGCGAAGCCGATATCGAAGGGCTCAAAAAAGACGTGTTGAGCGAAACCAACGAAGCAACCGATAAAGCCGAGGCAATGCCGTTCCCCGCGCCGTCGGATCTCTATACGAACCTCTACGAAGGAGCATGGCAGCCGTGGCAGTGACCGCCGGTTCGAAAGTCCTCAACAATGTCGAGACCGTTCGCGAGACGCTCTACGAAGCGCTCAAGAGCGACGATCGCGTCATCATCCTGGGTGAAGATGTCGGCGCACGCGGCAACGTCTTCTTGATCACCAAAGACTTTATCAATGAGTTTGGCCCGCAGCGCATCATCGACACGCCGATCGCCGAAGCCTCGATCGTCGGCATTGCGATCGGGATGGCGATGGAAGGCTTGCGGCCGATTGCCGAGATTCAGTTCGCCGACTTCATCTATCCGGCGTTCAATCAGATCGTTGGGGAGGCCGCGAAAACGCGCTACCGCAGCAACGGCGAGTACACGTGTCCGCTGGTAATCCGCACCCCCTACGGCGGTGGCGTGCGCGGCGCGCTTTCGCATTCGGTCTCGATCGAGGCGCTCTTCTACCATGTGCCCGGACTCAAGATCGTTGCGCCGGCGTTTCCGGCCGACGTCAAAGGCCTGCTCAACGCCGCAATCGACGATCCCGATCCCGTGCTCTTCCTCGAGCACAAGAAGACCTACCGCCTGATCAAAGGCGAGGTACCCGAAGGCCACTATACGATCCCCATCGGCAAGGCCAACGTTGTTAAAGAAGGCACGCAACTCACCGTCGTCTCCTACGGTCTCTACGTGCACTGGGCGCTCGAAGCTGCGCGCACGCTCGAGAACGAGGGCGTATCGGTCGAGGTGATCGATCTGCGTTCGATTCGTCCGATGGACAAAGGCACGATTCTGAACAGCGTCGAGAAAACACGGAAGCTGCTGATCATCCACGAGGATAATAAGTTCGGCGGCATCGGTGCCGAGATTTCGGCGATGGTCGCTGAGAACGCGCTCTTCGCACTCGACGCGCCGATCCGGCGCTTGTGCGGTCCCGACGTTCCGGCGATGGGATACGCCGAGCCGCTCGAACACGAGTTCATGTCGTCACCGGCGCAAATGGCCGACGCGATGCGAGAGTTGGTGAAGTTCTAATCATGGCAACGACGATAACGATGCCGCAGCTCGGCGAGACCGTAACCGAAGGCACGGTCGCGCAGTGGCTCAAAAAAGTCGGCGATCCGGTTGAGAAGTACGAGGCGTTTCTCGAAGTCTCCACCGACAAAGTGAACGCCGAAGTCCCCTCACCGGTTACCGGCGTCATCAAAGAAGTGCTGGTCAAGGAAGGCGATACCGTTCCCGTCGGTACGGCGATTGCCGTCATTGACGAAGTCGGTGGCGCAACTGCAAGCGCGCCGGAGTCTGCCGCGTCGCCACCTGCGACGACCGCAGCGATGGCTAACAGCGTGCAAGAAGATCCGGTGCCCGGTTTCAACATTCCGCAGCTTGAGCCCAAAGGTCAGGGCAACGGTCAAGCGCGCAGCGAGAACGTGATCCCGAGTTCGTACGGCGCACCGGGTGGCCTCGAACCCGAAGCGGACGCGCTGGCGCAAGATGCGCTGCGCAAGGCTTCGCCGGCGGTGCGCAAGCTGGCGCGCGAACATCACATCGACATTCGCACGCTGCGCGGCAGCGGCTCGAACGGCCGTGTGACGGCCGACGACGTCCTCACCGCAGCACGCATGGGTCCGGCCGCCGCGGTCGGGCAAGCCATCGCCGTCGGCACGAATTTTGCCGCCGCACCGCCACCGTCGGCCGCGCCGGCTGCGCCGCCGGCGTCCGGTACGTCGACCTATGGCGATCCGATTCCCGGCACGCTCGTGCCGCTCACGCAGGCGCGTCGCATTATCGCCGAGCGTATGGTCGAGTCGATTCATACCGCGCCGCACGCGTGGACGATGACGTCAATCGACGTCACCAACGTGTGGAAATGGCGCGCACGCGAAAAAGATCGCTTCGAGCGCGAGACGGGTTACAAGCTCACGCTCCTGCCCTTCTTCATTCGCGCGGTCGTCGAATCGCTCTCGGCGTTTCCGCTGATGAACGCAAAGTTCACGGCCGAAGGCATCTACGTGAACAAAGACGTCAACATCGGCATCGCGATCGGGCTGCCCACGACGCTCATCGTGCCGGTCATTCGTGGCGCCGACAAGCTCTCGATCAAAGGCTTGGCAATCGCTGCGGGCGAGCTGATCGACAAAGCGCGCCGCAGCAAACTCGGCGCCGATGATTTGGCCGGCGGGACATTCACGGTGAACAACAACGGTGCCAACGGCTCGTGGGCTTCTGCGCCGATTATCAATGGCGGCCAAGCCGGCATCGTTACCATGGAGACGGTCGAGAAGCGGCTGCTCGTGCGCGACGACGACTCGTTCGCCCCGCGCTACGTGATGAACTCGTGCCTCTCGCTCGACCATCGTGTGGTCGACGGGTACGTCGCCAGCGGTTGGCTCGCCGATCTCAAGAAACGCCTCGAACGCATGACACCCGACGGAGCACTTTAGACCATGACGACGACTCACGCGATCAAAGAACTGCTGCGCCTTCCTTCACCCGCGCCGTTACCGCTGGGCTTGGCCTGCGACGGCGATACGCTTTGGATGGCCAGCCGTGAAACGCACCGTGTGTACGCGATCGACACGAAGAAGTGGACGGTCGGCGAGGAATCGGAAGCGCCCGGCGGTCCGTTCGGCATGACGATGGTCGGCGATGAGATACGCGTCGTCATCGGACTAGGCGAAAAGGATCACGACCGGTACATCTATCGCTTCATTCCGGGTCACGGGTTCAAGAGCGACCGGATCACCTGTCCCGATCTCACCGGAGCGCACGTCGCGTTCGATGGGGACACGCTCTTCCTTTCGCAGGCTTCCTATCGCAAGATTCTTGCGCTCGATGGACAGGGCAACGTCGTGCGCGAGATTCCGCTCGAACGCACGCCCGTCGGTATGACGATTGCCGACGGCGTCTTCTATCTGATTACCGGCGACGAAGAGTTCGAGAACCTCGAGTTCTGGAAGGTCGACGCCCACGACGAAACGCCGGAGGTCACCGTGCTTGCCTCGATTCCGTTCGACGCGCGCGGTCTTGCGTACGACGGCTCGAAGTTCTGGACGAGCCATCGCGACGACAACCAAATCGTCGCCTTCGAAAAACCCTAGCTGAACGGCCCCTCGCTCTTGCCGTATTCGTCGTGCCAGTTCCACCATTCGTATGGTGGACTTTGGGGGTAGCCCGCGGGCGAATCTTCCCACACTTCCTGGCGTCCGAGCGCGGTAATGTCGAGGTAACTCCACGTGCTTCCCATCGCTTCGTCGCCCCGTTCATTGACGAAGTAGGTGCGGAATACGCGGTCGCCGTCGCGGATGAAGGCGTTCGTGCCGTGCCACTCGTCGACGCCGAAGTCCGCGTCGAAGCTGTCGGTGATCGTGTACCACGGGATGTTCCAACCCATCCGCGCCTTGAGCCGCTCGATGTCCGCCTGCGGTGCACGCGACGCGTAGACGAAGCTCGTGTCCCGAGCATGCAAGTGAACGACATCGGCGATCTGGTCGGCCATCAACGAACAGCCGACGCAGGCGTGGTCGGGCCAGCCCTTCACGCCCGGTTCGAAGAAGGCGCGATATACGACGAGCTGACGACGCCCCTCGAACAGGTCGAGCAAACTTGTCTTGCCGTTAGGCCCGGCGAATTCGTACGTTTTTTCCACCGCGAGCCATGGCATGCGCCGGCGCTGGGCAGCGAGCGCGTCACGCGCGCGGGTTAGCTCCTTTTCTTTTACGAGCATCTGCGCGAGCGCAGCCTGCCACTCTTGCGCCGACACGATCGGCGGCGTTTTCATTGCAAGATCGTTCATTGTTTTTCTCCTAAAGTGTTGATCCGCCGCACATTGGCGGGATGAGCCCAAGAACCGACAAGGGCGCGACGACGAGTAGGATGCCTATTGCGACGATGGCAAGTCCAAGCGGAACATCGATCGCTGGTTTTGCCGGCCAGAGCTTCTGGGCGAGCACGACGCCGGCAATTACGGCCATCCAGCCGACGCTCATGACGCCAAGCGCTGCCTGCATCAGCATCAGCCCGATGCACGAGCCGGCGCAGTACAGCCCGAAGGTGAATCCGGATTGCTCGCTCTCGCGACAGCGCCGTCGAAAATACGCTTTGAGCGGCGTAAGCTCGTAGACGCCTGCCGCAATTGCGACTGCTCCGGCCACCAGCGTGCTATGCGGAAGATAGAGATCGACGGCCGCGGCGACGAGAAGCCAGACGGCGAGATACGAACCGATGAATAATGTCACGGCGTGCGCGCCATCGGCATGCGCTCTGCGCCACGCAGCCGGCGCTGCGCTCGGAAGCATCATCGCTGCCATCATCGACGCCCACGAGGCAACGCCCATGTCCATTACAGCACCCGCTCCAGCATCGTGAAAATGGCGTCCCAGCCCTCGCCGTGGTTGTCGCGCTGCTGCTCGTCGCGGAAGTTCTCGTGCGTGAGCGTCAGTTCGGTCTGCGCGCCACGCGGCGCGAACACGAGCGTCAGAATCGTCTCACGCGCGAGCGCGGGATCGTCCTCTTCCCACGACCACGTGCAGACGATGCGCGTATTGGGTACCAGCTCTCGATACGTGCCCGTCGCGATGAACTCTTCGCCGTCGGGCTGCACCATGACGATGCGATAATTTCCCCCGACGCGCACGTCTGTCTGCACCTCAGTGCACTTCATCTCGCCCGGACACATGAACTCGCGCAAGATCTTGGGATCGGTCCACGCCCGATAGACGCGTTCCGGCGATGCGTTGAACGTATGCTTCAAAATCAGCGTCGTTGGCGCAGTGGTGTTATTCACGGTTATCGATCCTTTCGGAATTGCGGGCGAAGTAGTCGTCCAAGCGGGAGAACGCGGCTTCCCAGAACCGGCGCTGCTCCTCGATCCATGTCGACGCGTCTTGCATCGCCTTGGGATCGAGCCGGCAGTGATGTACGCGGCCGTCGATTTGCCGTTGGAGTAGTCCCGCGCGCTCGAGTACCTTGAGGTGCTTGGAGATCGCCGGCTGTGACACCGAAAACTCCGAGGCGATCTCGCCGACGGTCAACCGTCCCCGAGCGAGCCGTTCGACGATACGGCGGCGCGTCGGGTCAGAGAGGGCTGCGAAAACCCCGTCCAGCGCTCTATTGTTAACCATATGGTTATATATTAGGCGAAACCCGGCGGCCTGTCAAACGTAGTTCGGATATGAGATATCTACGCGTTTGGCCCGTCTGCGCGACGCTCGCGGCGCTGGCCGTCTTTCCTCTGACCGGCTGCTCGTTTGGTCAGGGTCGCGTCAGCGAACCCTATCACACCTCGATCGATAAGGCGCCCGCGACCGTGGAAGTACACAACGCCGTCGGCGAGATTGAGATCGATGCCTGGGACAAGCCGAGCGTCGAGATCGACGCTGAAAAGCGCGGCATGAGTCTCGATGACGTGCATCGCATCACGGTCTCCGTCGATCAAAGAGGTCCAACGCTAGTCGTTACCTCGCACTTCCCATCCGGCGTTTCAAACTGCCGCGTCGACTATACGATCCACGCGCCCGCCACGGCAAACCTCGATCTGGAGCAGAGCGTCGGTGCGATCGAAAGCAAAGATTTTGCTGCGAACGTGCTTGAGACAACCAAGACCGGCGCAATCGCGACGACGATGGCGACGCTCGGAGGTGCGCAGAACGTCAAGATCAGCGTTAGCGTGGGCGCAATTGCGCTCGAGATCCCAGCGACGAGTAGCGCCTCGTTCTCTGCATCGACCTCGATCGGCGCGATCAAGGCCGACTTCCCGCTGAACGTCCAGCGGAACATGCTCGGATCGACCGCGAGCGGATCGATCGGCAAAGGAGACGCGCACGTCGACCTATCGATTTCGACGGGCGCGATTGCCGTCAGGCGCGAATAAGCGTGGGATGCAGCCTCCCGACCTCAGCATCGAAACGACGCTGGTGCACGGCGATCGTACGGACGCATCCGGATCGGCGGTAACGCCGCCAATCTACCAAACCTCGACCTTTGCTTTCGCCGATGCCGATGCAATGGCGGCGGCCGCGCAGACACCGACCTTCGAACGCTTCTACACCCGGTACGGCAATCCAAATCACGGCGCGGTCGAGCGGATTCTCGCCGCGATCGAAGGCGGTGAGGCAGCGATGGTCAGCGCTTCGGGCATGGGGGCGATCAGCTCGACCGCCATCGCCCTAACGGCGGCAGGTACGCATGTCGTGGCGCAACGGATGATCTACGACGGCGCCCGCGCGCTGCTGAGCCGGATTCTTTCGCGCTTTGGCGTCGAGGTGACGTACGTCGATCAACTCGATACGCAAGCGTTCGCTGCGGCAATGCGCGCGAACACGCGCCTGGTCATGCTCGAATCGCCCAGCAACCCGCTCCTGGGCATCACCGACATCGCCGCCGTCTGCGCCATTGCGCATAAAGCCGGAGCACTGGTGAGCATCGACAGTACGATCGCGACGCCGATAAACCAGCGTCCCCTCGATCTTGGCGTCGACGTGGTCGTGCATAGCGCGACGAAGTATCTCGGCGGCCATTCCGATTTGATTGCCGGCGTGGTCGTCGCGTCACGGGAGCTGATCGCGCGGATCTGGGAAACGCATCACGTTCTCGGATCGACGCTCGGACCGTTCGAAGCGTGGTTGCTCTTGCGCGGCCTCCGAACGCTCGAAATGCGTGTCGAGCGCCACAACCACAACGCGCTTGCCGTGGCGCGCGCGATGGAAGCGCACCCGCGGGTGACGCGCGTGTACTATCCCGGTCTCGACTCACACCCCGGACACGCCGTCGCGAGGCGGCAGATGCGCGGCTTTGGCGGATTGGTCAGCATCGAGATCGACGGGACGTTCGACGACGCGCGCAGCGTGATCGACCGCCTACAACTTTTCTATTCCGCCGCGAGCCTCGGGGGCGTCGAATCGCTGGTCGCACAGCCGGCGGCGATGTGGCCGGGCTCGAGCACATCCGCCGACGCCCGTGCGATGGGAATCATCCCCTCGCTCTTGCGGCTCTCGATCGGCATCGAACGCGCCGAAGACCTCATCGCCGATCTCGATCGCGCGCTGCTCTTCAAATAGATGAAACCGCCGCTCGATACGCCGGTCGACGAGCGGCTCGCTCGGCGCATGATCGCCACGCAATTTCCCGCGCTGCGCGATGCGAGCGTGCGCCACATCGGCGAAGGATGGGACAATGCAGCCTACCTCGTTGCCGAGCATCTGGTCTTCCGTTTTCCGCAGCGCAAGATCGTCGCTCCGCTAATCCGCAAAGAGGCCGCCGCGTTACCCTTGCTTGCGTCGCAGGTGCCGTACCCAATTCCGCGCCCGCTCTTCGCCGGCGAGCCGAGCGACGATTACCCTTATCCGTTCGCCGCATACGAAATTTTGATCGGCGCACCGGCCGATACGCGCGCGCTTAGCGACGACGAATACCAGGGCTTGGCGCGCGATCTCGCACACTTCTTACGCGCGCTGCACGATATCGATCCCGCCCCGGTGCGTGCCGTTGGCCTTCCGTGCGACGACATCGGGAAACTCGATCCGAAGCGCTTGGGAATCGATGAGCCGCCGCTCGAGGGAGCGGCCTGCATCGTGCACGGCGATCTGTACGAAAAGCATCTGCTGCTCGATCAGCGCAACCGCCTTTGTGGCGTGATCGACTGGGGCGATGTGCACTACGGTTTACCTGCGGTCGATCTCTCCGCCGTCCACATGGTCATCCCAGCGCGCTTTCACCGCGACTTCCTCGCCGTCTATGGGGAAGTCGATGAACGTGCGTGGCGCTTCGCCCAATATCGCGCGCGTTACCATCAAGCGATGCGCGCTAATGCACCTTGAAATAGTTGGCGAGGTTCGCCGCATCGTCGACTTCGACGTCGATCTCGCCTTTGGCGGAGGTGAGGATCGTCGTGACGCCGGGCCCGTGGCCAGCGACGAACGAGCCGCCGTGTACCACGATGCCGACCGAAATTGCGCCGCTGCGGTAGATCCGGCCGTACGAATTGTCGGCGTCGCTGATCGCGACCACATCGCCTAGGCGCAGCTCGCGCAGACCGTACCGTTCCGCGAACTCGTCGTCGAAGGTTTGAATGTCGTAATCGCCGCGCACGACGGTCGAGCGCCCCAGGCCCGAGCCCATGACCGCGGCCGGCGCGATCCGCGCGACGCGTACGCGCAATCGCCCGGCGTGGATTTCCATCCCCATGCGATGCAGCAAATCCGGATCGAGATTGAATGCGCGGATATCCGGAAGATCCGTAAAGCGTAATCCGAGTCCGCACGACCACACCGTGATCTTGTCGCCGATCGTCATGCGGCGCATGACCTCGGGCGCGAAGTCGACCATGACATGTTCGACGCCGCCGTGTTTGCCGGTCACGCGGCCGCGCTCGCCTTTGGCGTCGCCGGATGAAACGACGGCTTCGTTCCCAATGCACGAGAGCACGTTGAGTGTGGTGTTCAGACGATCGTCGGGATGCTTAACGCTGACCGCCGGCTCGATGTGATCGGCCACAAACGCGAACGCCGAGTCGCCGACGCGCACGTTCGGCGTGATGCCGCCGACGGACGGCACGATGAACGGCCGGCCGTCGAAACTGACGTCGTACAGGCCGGTGTTTACGAGCATTGGCGCGATCTCGCCGGTTACGGCGCAGACCACCAGTTCTTCGCGGTTAGTATGTAAGGACAACGGACTCGCTCCCCGCGGGCGCGAACCACCCGAACGAAGCTCTCTTATGCAAATTCGAAAGCACTTCCGCTTTGAAGCGGCTCACGTACTCCCATATCACCCCGGCAAATGTGCCCGCTTGCATGGCCATTCCTACCGGCTCGAGGTGGCCGTACGCGGACCTTTACAATCCGATGGCCCATCGCGCGGCATGATCGCCGATTTCGACACCATCAAGACGGTGGTGCGCACCCAGGCGATCGACGTGCTCGACCATCAAAATCTCAACGACTTCATGGAAAATCCTACCGCCGAGCAGATCGTGATGTGGATTTGGCGCCGCCTCGATTCGCAGCTTACCGGACTCGACGAGCTCGTGCTCTGGGAAACGACGACCAGTTGCGCGGTGCTGCGCCGTTCCGATTTCGGACCCGGCGCGTGACGGGCGTTACCGAAATGTTACAGCTGGCCGAGATCTTCTACAGCATACAGGGTGAAGGTACGTGGAGCGGAACGCCCGCCGTATTCGTGCGACTCGCGGGCTGCAATCTCGCTTGCGATTTTTGCGACACCGACTACTCCTTGAAATTCTTCGCGGCCGTCGACGAGGTCGTGCGCGCGGTGCGCGCCGAAGGCGGCGACTGCCCGATGGTCATTCTCACCGGCGGGGAGCCGCTCGCCCAAGCCGACACGCCGGCGCTGATCGATGCGTTGCGACGCGACGGACGCCGCGTGCACATCGAATCGAATGGCACGATATTCACCGAACTGCCTAGCGACGTCTGGCTTTGCGTCTCGCCCAAGGAGCGGGTCGATCCGCGAATGGCGCAGCGCGCGAACGAGGCCAAATTGATCGTCGACGAGCGCGTCCCCGAGGAGCATCTCGCGCTTTTCGCCGACAAGCCGGTGATTCTGCTCCAGCCCGAGGGCAACAAACGCAAGAACGTGGAGATTGCGCTCGAATACGCCAAGGCACATCCGGAGCGTTTTCGGCTTTCGCTCCAGACGCATAAGATGATCGGAGTGCGATGATTCTTCTCGTGTGCGCGGTCGCGCAGGAACTCGAATGGCTCGGCCCGCGTGCAGGCGTTGAAACGCTGGTATCGGGTCTTGGCCCTGTCGATGCCGCCGTGCGGGTGACGCGCGCGCTCGCAGCGCAGCGCTACGACGTCGTCGTCAATGCAGGCATCGCCGGCGCATTTCCCGGCGTCGCGCACGTCGGCGACGGTGTAGTCGTCGGCGAAGAGCTGTTCGAAATGCAGCAAGAGACCGGCGCGCCACTCGTCCTACCGCCGGGCAATCTGATCGCCGATCGCGTCCCGGCCGATGCGCAGTTGATCGAGGCGATTACCTCACTCGGTTTTCCGCTCGTCCGCGGGATCACCGTCTCGCACGTAACCGCCACCGATGCAACCGCGCAGCGTTTGCGGGCACGCGGTGCGGAGATTGAATCGATGGAGGGCTTCGCCGTGATGCGCGCGGCGCAACTCGCGAACGTTCCCGCCATCGAGGTACGCGGCATCTCGAACATCGTCGGCGATCGCGCCAGCGGTGAATGGGATTTCGCCGCGGGCGTCACCGGATTACGCCGCGTACTCAACGCTACGCTTGACCTCTTGCATACCACACCAACACATGCCGAGTAGCCCCGTCCACACCCACACGCTCGCCTATTCACCCTGTCCGAACGACACGTACATCTTCGCTGCGCTGACCAACCGGTTGCTGGACGAGGCGCCGGCCGTGCGCGTGCATTTTGCTGACATCGAGGAGCTCAACGCGGCCGCCGCGCGCGCCGAATATGAGCTCACCAAAGTGAGCTACGGCGCGATTCCATTCCTGATGGATCGCTACCGCATTCTGCGTTCGGGCGGCGCGCTTGGGCGCGGTTGCGGACCGCTGGTGGTGACCCGGCCTGGCGTCGCGGCGTCGCTTGCGACCGTGCGTGATCTGCATGTGGCGATTCCAGGCGAGCGCACGACCGCGTTTATGCTCCTTCAGTTAGCACTCGGGGGGCGTCCGCGCACCACCCAAATGCGTTTCGACGCGATCATCCCGGCGGTCGCACGCGGTGAGATCGACGCGGGATTGATCATCCACGAATCGCGCTTTACGTATCACGAGGCTGGACTTGTGAGCGTTGTCGATCTCGGCGATTGGTGGGAGTCGATGACCGGGATGCCGATCCCGCTTGGCGCGATCCTCGCGCGCACCGATCTCGGCGAGGCGCGTGCGCGCGCGATCGATGCGGCGATACGCCAAAGCTTGTCTTTTGCGCGCGCGAATCCCGACGCAATCATGCCTTTCGTGCGCGAACATGCCTTCGAGATGAGCGACGACGTGATGCGCAAACACATCGACCTTTATGTCAATGAGTACAGCGACGACATCGGCGAGGATGGAATCGCCGCCGTCAACGAACTGTTTGCGCGGGCTCGCACGGCCGGCATTCTGGACGCGGATGCAGCGCCGCACTTTTCTTAGCGTAGTGGGTGCACTTTGTGCACCCGTGACCGCGCTTCGCGCGGTCCCAGTCTCTGCCGCTAGCGTACCCGCTGCTAGCATCACGCTTGGTGACGAGACGTTCCTCAGCCAAACGTGGCGCGAACTCGGCGGCCGGCGAATCGGCGTCATTACCAATCAAACCGGCGTGACCTCGCGCCTCGAACCGTTGGTGGATGCAATTCGCCGCAATCCCGCCGTGCATCTCACCGCGATTTATGCACCCGAGCATGGCTTTCGCGGCGACCGCACCGCAGGTTCATACGTGCCGTCGTACGTCGACGCAACCACCAGCCTACCCGTCTACAGCTTGTACGGACCGACCCGTCACCCCAGCGAAACGATGCTGAGCGACGTCGACGTGCTGCTCTTCGATATCCAGGATGTCGGCTCGCGCGCCTACACGTTTATTTCGACGATGGCCTATGCGATGCAAGGCGCCGCGGCGCACGACAAAGAGTTCTGGGTGCTGGATCGCCCGAATCCGGTCGGCGGGGAAATGGTCGAGGGGCCGGTGCTCGAGCCGAGCGAGGAATCGTTCATCGGACTCTACCCGATCGCGATGCGCCACGGCATGACCGTTGGCGAGCTCGCGCGGCTCTTCAACGATCACTTCGGCATCGGTGCAAAGCTGCGCGTGATCCCGATGCGCGGCTATACGCGCACGATGATCTGGCCCGACACCGGACTGCAATGGGTGCCCAGCTCGCCGAACATCCCGACGTGGCAGACGACCTTTCCCTACCTGTGTACCGGCCTGATCGACAATGCCGGTGTCAACGGCGGCGTCGGCACAACCAAGCCGTTCTTCTACGCCGGCGGCGACGCGGTCGAGCCCGATGCGCTCGCCGGGCGACTCAATGCCCGCAATCTCGCGGGCGTGTACTTCCGCCCGGCGTCGTGGTCGCCGATCGCCGGGTTCTGGGCGGGCAAGGAGCTGCGCGGTGTCGAGCTGATGGTTTTCGAACCGCAAGCCTTTGAGGCTGTGCGCAGTGCAGTCGAGATCCTGTGTACCGTGCGCGATGTGTCGCCGCGTCAAATCGAGATCAAAGAACCTGCGGCGCTCGATCGCGACTGGGGCACGACATCGCTGCGTTTGGGATTGACGAGCGGAAAAAACGCAGACGCCATCATCAATGATTGGCGTCAGCGTCTGGAGGCATTCCGCGAGCTACGCTCGCGCTATCTACTGTACTAAGCCGCGCCGGGCAGTTCGTCAACGCGGCTGATAATTTTCAACGACTCCGCACATGCAATTGAACGTAACGCATTAGCAACGCGCTCCTCAAGTGCTACACACGTCACGCGCGCTTCGAGCTCCGATGCGCGGCGCAGCAGCCCCTGCAGCGCCGCGATCGTCGCTTCCTCGAGATTGGGGAACGTGTCCATGACGACAACGATGTTTTTCCGACCGGCCGCCGCGAAGCGTTCGACCTGCGCGAGAAGCACCGCATCGAGCGGTTCGCTCCCGCGAGCATGACCCGTGATAAACGCGAGGTTATGCTGTGTCATCGTGTGACCATCGTACGCTATCGGCCTGGGGGCAGCATTAGCCACGCGGTAAAGCATCCTGGGGACGGACTATACAAGAGCAGCGCCCCCGTCGTATAGTTGGGCATGGCTGACACCCTGGTCGACCCGCGCTACGATACCGACGCCTGCGGCGTGGGCTTCGTGGCGGCGCTCGATGGACGGCCCAGCCGCGAGGTAGTCGACCGGGCGCTGGTCGCGCTCACGCGCCTCGGCCACCGCGGTGCGGTGGCATCCGACGGGCGCAGCAGCGACGGCGTGGGTATCCTCACCCAGCTCCCGCGCGCCTTCTTCGCGGATGCCGACGCGGTTGCGATGCTCTTCCTTACGACCAGCGGCGCCGAGCACGAGTGTGCGGCGTTCGAACGACTTATTACCGAGCACGGATTCGTACATCTGACCTGGCGCGACGTACCGATCGACCCGTTGCTCCTCGGCCCGAAAGCTCGAGATGGACTCCCACGAATACGCCAGGCGCTGCTCACCGCAGCACCCACGGAGCATCCACCCAGCAACGGCGCCGACGAACTTGAGCGCCGTTGTTCGTTACTGCGCAAAGCGTTCGAACGCGCCTGTCCCGACGCATACGTCTGCTCGCTCTCGTCGCAAACCATCGTCTATAAGGCACTCTGCGCGAGCGGCGACTTGGCGGCGTTTTACCCGGATCTCGCCGAGCCGGCGTACAGTTGCGCCTTTGCGGTCTTCCATCAACGGTACGCGACCAACGTGCTGCCGCGCTGGTCCCTCGCGCAACCCTTCCGTTTGCTCGCACACAACGGCGAGATCAATACAATCTGGGGCAACCGCGCCCGGATCGAGGCGCGCCGGGCGTCGCTGCCACCTTCGTTTGAACCGCTGCTCACGCCCGGGATCTCGGACTCGGGGAGCCTCGACGAAGTCGCCGAACTGCTCGCGCGTCACGGCCGCACCGTGTGCGAGTCGCTGCGGATGTTGATGCCGCCGGTTGCCGATCGCAACGAATCGCTCTTTCATCGCTATCACGCCGACGTGATCGAGGCGTGGGACGGACCGGCCGCGGTCGCCTTTGCCGACGGTAACGTCGTCGGTGCGGCGCTCGATCGTAATGGGTTGCGTCCATGCCGTTACACGATTGACGATCGGCTGATTGTCGCCGGCTCCGAAGTCGGCATCGCCGATCTCGATCCGGAGCGCATCGTGCGCAGCGGGCGGCTCGGGCCAGGTGAGATGATCGCCTTCGACGTTCGCACGGCACGCGTGCTTTTCGACAGCGACTTGACGCGCCTGTTCGATGCCGATACGCCATACAGCGAATTGATCGAAGACGAACGGCTCGAACCGGTCACGGCACAGACGCTCTCACCCGACAAGCTCGTAGAGCTGCAGCATCGCTTCAATTACTCGCGCGAGGACGTGAAGATGATCCTCGAGCCGATGGCAGCCGACGCGAAGGAGCCGCTGTGGTCGATGGGCGACGATACGCCGCTTGCACCGCTCGGCCGCGCGCCGCGACCAATCTACAATTACTTCCGGCAGCGCTTCTCGCAGGTGACAAATCCGCCGATCGACTCGCTGCGCGAAGCGAACGTCTTCTCGCTACGCACGCGGCTTGGCCCATGGCCGCACCTGCTCGACAAGCACGCGCCATTGCCCGGGCTCGTGCTCGATTCGCCTGTGCTCTCGCTCGGACAGATCGCGGCACTGCACGGACTCGACCGCATCGCCTGTGTCCTCGAGGGCGACGAAACGCTCGAATCCGCGATCGATCGCGTCTGCATCGAGGCAGTAGCACTCGTGCATCGCTCAAACGCGAAGCTGCTGCTGCTCTCCGACCGCATGGCGACGCCACAGACACCGGCAATTCCGATGGCGCTTGCGCTGGGTGCCGTCCACCGCGCGCTCGTCGACTGGGGCGTACGCACCCGCACCGGCCTTGCCGTTGAAGCCGGCGACTGCCGCGATGTCCATCACGTCGCGGTACTGATCGGCTACGGCGCGGGCGCGGTTTGTCCGTGGCTTGCCTTCGAGACCGTGCGTGCCGTTGCCGGCGAGGAGGGAGAAGCGCGAGCGATTCGCGCGCTCGATCTCGGCATTTCGAAGATCATGTCGAAATGCGGCATCTCCGTACTCGACAGTTACCGCGGGGCGCAGCTCTTCGACATCATCGGCCTGCATGAATCGATCGCTCAGCGCTGTTTCGACGCGTCGTCTCCGCTCTCGGGCCGCACATTCGCCCAAATCGAACAGCAAGTGCGCGAGACCTGGAGTCACGGCGACGGCGAGCTGCCCGACTACGGATGGATTCGCTTCCGTCGCGGCGAGCTCGCAGAAACCCACAGCTGGCAACCAGCGACGATTCGCGCGCTGCAGAACGCCGCCGGCGTTGCGCGCGGAACGGTAGCCGTTGATCTCGATGCCGCCTGGACGACGTACACGGACAGCGTCGAGGAGCGCGGCGTGCACGAGTTACGCGATCTCGTCACGCTGCGCCCGGCCGGCCCGGACGTTTCCGTCGACGAGGTAGAACCGGTTGAGGCGATTGTGCGCCGTTTCGTCGCAAGTGCCATGTCGCTCGGAAGCTTGAGCCCCGAGGCGCATCGCACGATCGCTGAGGCGATGAACGAACTCGGCGCGCGCTCAAACACCGGCGAGGGCGGCGAGGACGCACCCTACGAGAACAAGATCAAACAGGTTGCCTCGGCGCGCTTCGGCGTAACGGCCGCGTACCTCGCACGCGCGCAAGAGATCGAGATCAAGATCGCACAAGGCGCCAAGCCCGGTGAAGGCGGCCAGATTCCCGGACCCAAGGTCACGGAATTGATCGCGCGCTTGCGCCACGCGCAGCCCGGGGTCACGCTCATTAGCCCGCCGCCGCATCACGACATCTATTCGATCGAAGATCTCGCGCAACTGATTTGGGACTTGAAGTGCGTCAATCCGCGCGCCGCGGTCGGCGTGAAGCTCGTCTCCGAGCTGGGCGTCGGCACGGTGGCGGCGGGCGTCGCGAAAGCGTACGCCGACTTCATCACGATCGCCGGCTATGCCGGCGGTACCGGCGCATCACCGCTCTCCTCGATCAAGTACGCGGGCAATCCGTGGGAGCTTGGTCTGGCCGAAGCGCAGCAGGTGTTGATGCATCACAATCTGCGCGGCCGCGTCCGGCTGCGGACGGACGGCGGCATCGCAAACGCGCGCGATGTCGTTGTCGCCGCGCTCCTGGGTGCCGATGAATATGCATTCGGCACCGCGGTGCTCGTTTCGCTCGGGTGCGATATGGCGCGGCAATGTCACCTCAACACCTGCCCGGCCGGCATCGCCACGCAGAATCCGGAACTCCGCGCGAAATTCCGCGGCAAAGTCGAGCACGTGGTCCGGTTCTTCACTAACCTTGCGGGCGACGTCCGCGAGTTACTGGCGTCGCTCGGCTTGCGTAGCCTCGACGAGGCAATTGGCCGCGTAGACCTGCTCGATCAAGTGCGCGACGACGGCGGCCTAGATCTTCGCGCGATGCTCGCGCGGACCGGCGACGGACCGATTCGCCACGAGGGTGGGCGTAACGACCGCCCGGTGGATCGCGTGCCGATCGATCTCGCCTGGGTCGACCCGGCGCTTGCGGCCGCCAAGAACGGCACGCCGTTTCAGCTGAACGAACGCGTGAGCAACGCCGATCGAACTCTCGGCGCGCGTCTCGCCGGGCACCTAGCACTCGCGGAATTGCCGGCGACGCCGGATCTCCATTTCGAGCTGCACGGAACCGCAGGACAGTCGTTCGGTGCGTTTGCAACCGAGGGCATGCGGCTCGAGCTCGACGGTTCAGCCAATGACTACGTGGGTAAAGGTCTTTCCGGCGGCGCGATCGTGCTTCGTGCCAGCGGAGCAATCGGACGTGCCGCCGAGCCGCAGGTTCTTCTGGGAAACGTCGCCCTATACGGTGCGACGTCCGGCTCGTTGTTCGCTGCGGGTGCGGCCGGCGAACGCTTCGCCGTACGCAATTCCGGCGCGATTGCGGTGGTCGAGGGTGTCGGTCAACATGGCTGCGAGTACATGACCGGTGGAACGGTGCTTGTGCTCGGCAAAGCCGGCCGCAACTTCGGCGCCGGCATGACTGGCGGCGTCGCCTACGTCTACGATCCCGATGGCTCGTTCGTACGCGAAGCGCGCTACAACGCCGACTCGGTCACCTGCGGGCCGCTCGGTCCCGATGATGCATCTAGCGTTCGCGAATTGCTAGCAGCACATGTGAACGCGACACGCAGTCCGCGCTCAAAGCGATTGCTCGATGAATGGCAAGAAACGGCGCGTCGCCTCGTCGCCGTGCGTCCGTAATGAAGCGCCTACTTCAATGCTTCGGCGCGGAGGCGGATTTGATGCAGTTGCCACAAGTGAATGAAGCGCTGCAGTTCCTCTTGCACTTCCGGCGGGATGTCGGTGAACTTCATGCCGTGTGAAAGTTGTTTGCTCCCGGGCACGTAAAACGTCGAGAGCACGGTCGCGCTCATGCGCATCGGTGCGAACGGCGCCGGCTGCGTCTTCACCGTCTCGGGGCGTAGACCAAACGGCGTCTGCTTGAAGACTTCTTTCTCGATCGAAAGTTCGTGGATGAAATCGTCGGGCAATTGAAAGTCGACGTCGAGAATCGAGCCCTTCAGAAAGTCCTCGTCAGTGGAGAGTCGCAGGCCACCAGCCGAGAGATCGTTTGCTCTGCCATGGCGGCGACCCGGCCGGTCGCGCAGCGCGTAGAGAACATCGAATTCGACCGGCATGCGGAAAGACGAGCGCTTTTGCGATGTCTTAGCTTGCGCTTTGGGATCGCCCTTAGCACCGGTCTGCTTACGCCCAAAAAACTTCACGCGAGGTGGGCGTTGTCGCGGGCAGGCCCCGCTTCCTGCTCACCCAAAAGACCATCGCCGGATGCTCCATCAACGGTTGGTCGACGCACTGGGTGCGGACGCGGTTAAGACGGCGCCCGAAGACCTGCGCGCTTACGCGTTTGACGCCTACACAGAGGGCCGCTTGCCCTCGGCGGTGGTGCTCCCCTCGAATACACGCGAGGTCAGCGCTGTCGTAAAGATTGCGCGCGACTGCGGCGAGCCGATCGTCCCGCGCGGCGCCGGCACGGGGCTGTGCGGCGGGGCGGTTCCCGTCGCCGGCGGCATCGTTGTCGCGTTCACGCGCATGAATCGCGTGCTTGCCTACGAGCCGTTGCGCCGCCGCGCGTGCGTGCAGCCGGGGCTCATCAATCTCGATCTCTCGCACATTGCTGCGTCGGACGGACTCTTTTATGCACCCGATCCGTCGTCGCAACGCATTTCGACGATCGGCGGCAACATCGCCACCAACGCCGGTGGTCCGCACTGCTTGTCGTACGGCACGACGATCAATCACGTGCTTGCGCTGGAAATCGTCGACGATCGCGGCGAAGTGCTCATCACCGATATCGATCGGCCCGGTTACGATCTCACCGCCGCATTCGTCGGCAGCGAAGGCACACTCGGGCTCGTCACCGCCGCCTGGGTTCGTTTAATGCGCTTGCCCGAAACGGTGCGCGTGTGGCTCGCGACGTTTCCCGACGTTGAATCCGCCTCCGATGCGGTCTCCGCGATCATCGCCGCCGGCATCGTACCGACCGCTCTCGAAATGATGGATGCGATCGCGACGCGCGCGGTCGAAGCCGCCTTCGCAGCCGGTTATCCAACCGACGCCGGCGCCGTGCTTTTGATCGAACACGCAGGACTCGACGACGATATGAACGCCTACGAGCATGAGATCGCGCGCATTGCGCGCGAGCACGGGGCAAATTCGTGGCGCGCCGCGCGCTCGCAAGCCGAGCGCGATGCGCTCTGGGCAGGACGCAAGGGCGCAGCCGGGGCGATGGGACGCATCGCGCCCAACTACTACCTGCAAGATGTCTGCGTGCGTCGTAGCGTCCTGCCGGAGGCGCTGCACACAATCGAACGCATCGCGCACGAATATCAACTGACCATGGCCAACGTCTTTCACGCCGGTGACGGCAACCTGCACCCGATGATCTGCTATGACAAGCGCGATAAAAAGCAAGTCGCCGCGGTGATCGAATCGGGCAACGAGATCTTGCGCATGGCGATCGACCTCGGCGGCACGGTGTCCGGCGAACACGGCATTGGTTTTGAGAAACGCGAGGCCATGACCGAGATCTACACGACCGAAGATCTCGCTACGATGGCGAACGTACGTGAGGTCTTTGATCCGCGGCGCGCCCTCAATCCCGAGAAGATCTTTCCAGCCGGGGTACGCTGCGCCGAAGTCGTACCGGTCGCATGACCATCGAAGCGTTTGCCGAGCAGCTTGCGGCGTGCGCGCGCAATGGGCAGGCGGTCGTAGTGAGCGGCGGCAATACGCTGCGCGGCATGGGCTTGCCGCCGTTACGTGCCGACGTCACGCTCTCGACGCTTCAATTGAACGAGGTGGTCGAGGACGCGCCCAACGATCTGACGATCGCCGTGCAGGGCGGCGTTACGCTGCGTACGCTGGCGACGCGCCTTGCCAAACACGGGACGCACGTGCCGTTCGATGCGCCGCGCGCGGCCGATGCAACAGTCGGGGGAACACTCGCCGCCGGCTGGCTTGGCCCACGGCGCCACCTCTACGGACGGCCGCGCGATTTTGTGATCGGCTCGATCGCGATCTTGGCCGACGGCACGATCGCTCACGCCGGCGGCATGGTCGTCAAGAACGTCTCCGGCTACGATATGAGCCGGCTCTACGTTGGCTCGTTCGGCACACTCGCAATCCTCGCGCAGATCAACCTAAAAACCATCGCCGCGCCGCCAAACGCGCGCATGTTTCACCTGCGCCTTCCGGAGGGCACGCGCGAGCGCGCGTTCGCACAATTTGCGCGCATGCCGGTTACGCCGTCGGCGGCATTTTGGATCGACGGGCATCGCGGCGCGGTCGACGGCGATGATGGCGACGAGGGACGCATGTCGGTGCTGCTCGAGGGTTCGCCGAGCGTGCTCGAGCGTGCAACGCGTGACCTGCGTTCGGCGATGGGCCGGGCCGGCGTACCCGAAACGCGCGTGGTCGATGCGGGCGCGCGCGAATCGTTCGAGCGCATCGTTGATGCCTACGTTGGCTCGCTTGGCGAACGCTCGATCACCTATCGCATCGCCGCCTTCGCCGACGAAGCACTGGCTCGCGCCGATGCCTGCACGGCGCTAGCGCAACGTTTCGAACTGCGCCACGACACGATCGTCGATGCGATGAACGGTGATCTGCTATTTCGCGTGAACGACCTCGATTCACACGCCTTCGGCGCGAAAATCGAAATGTTCGACGATGCGCTGCACGACGGCGAGCCGCGTGCGGTCGTGATCGCGGGCAATCATCCGCGCCGCGAGCATCTCAACGTTTGGGGCGAGCCGCCCGAAGGGATCGAGCGGATGCGCGAGCTGAAGGCGCGTTTCGATCCAGCCAATATTTTGAATCCCGGACGCTTCGTGGCCGGACTGTAGCACGCACATGTTCGGGGATATTGCCTTCGCGCTGCGCACCGTGTTGCGCAGTCCCGAGCGCCTACGCGCGCTGTTCTCGGGCGGTCCTTCGACCACCATTGGCCTGCTGCGCTTTATGGCGCGCATCGTACCGATCTCGGCGGCCAATCTCGCCGCGATCCGCGAACGAGCGGTCGCAATTCCCGACCCGCAGCTGCGCGCACAAGCACTTGCGAGTGTCGATGCCAAAGCGTATCACGTCGCCGGCGCCTGCATCCTCGCAACCTTTCTCGAACCCGCTGCGGCGCGCGCCTACGTTTCCATCGTAGCGCCGCTCGAGACGATCTACGACTACCTCGACAATTTGTGCGACCGGCATCCCGAGGTCAGCGTCGACGCGTATCCCGTGCTGCACCAGGCGATCGCCGACGCGCTCGATCCGTCGGCGACGGTGCATGACTACTACGCGCATGGGCCGGCCGGCGATGACGGCGGATATCTGCGCGACTTGGTCGAGCGCACGCAGCGCGCCCTTTCGCGCGTCCCGCACCTCGATCTGCTGGCGCCGCGTTTTGCGCACGCAGCACAGCTCTACGGCGAGATGCAAACGTACAAGCACTATCCTGCCGGCGAGCGGGAACAGCGTTGCGTCGCGTGGTACGAGGGCCATCGCGACCGGTATCGCGACATTGACTGGCACGAATTCGCCTCGGCCGCCGGATCGCAATTTCATGTCTATGGTCCGCTTTTCGAGGCGTTTATCGATCGCCGCGAGGCAATCGCCGGCACGTACGACGCGTATTTTCCCTACGTGAGCGCACTGCACGTGCTCCTCGACGCGTTCATCGATCAGGCCGAAGACCGCGAGCACGGTGAGCTAAATTTCAGCCGCGTGTATGGCGGTGCAGCGGCGCTGCGAACGCGGGTGCACGGGCTCATCGACGTGGCTCGCGCGCGACTGCGGGCGCTGCCGGGCGATCGGGCGCACCGCTTCGTTCTCGACGTGATGACGCTCTTCTATTTGAGCCATCCGAAGATCGCGGCACAGGGCCTGGAGCGCGAGGCTCGGGCGCTCCTTCGCACGAACGGCTCTCCTTCAAGGGAAGCACACCACGGAGGGCCTCGCCGCTGAAACGCTTGATTGCCGCGCTCCTGAGCGCCAGCCTCCTCTGCATCGCCGGACCCGTGAGCGCCGACGAGCGCTCGAACGAGCAGCTCGTGATCGACTCACCAAGCGCGGCTGCCGCGCAAACCGATTCGACGCGAATCAATGCGGAATCACACTATGCCGGCACGCCCGGCGATTACCACATCGCGCAATGGATGCGCAGCGAACTTGCCGCCGCGGGATTCAACGCGACCAATGAGGTCTTCACCCACGACGTACCGTTTTCGCGCTTTCTCGGCTTGGAAGAATTCCAGTATCCGCATTGGATCAAATACAAACTCGGTGAAGTCCCGATACCGTCCGATCCCGACGGAACGCGGCGCGACGCGGGACCGCCGTTCAACGCATGGAGCGGCAGCGGGGTCGTTACGGCCAACGTCGTTGATGCCGGACACGGTCTGAGCGCCGACTATCAGGCACTTTCCGCCCGCGGCATCGACGTCCGCACGCGCATCGCGCTGATTCGCTACGGCCGCGAGTTTCGCGGCGCACTGGCAAAACGCGCGCAAGATCATGGCGCTGCCGGCGTCATCTTCTTCTCCGATCCGGCCGACGCCGACGGCGCGCGGCACGGCCCAGCCTATCCCGACGGGCCGTATCGCCCGCTCGGATCGGTGCAGCGCGGCGCGTTGAATGAAGGCGAGATCACCATCCCCACACTACCGGTCGATGCGCTCAACGCGCAGCGCGTTTTATCCACGATGGGTAATACCGGCATCAGCAACGTGCCGTTCCGGCTCACCGTGCAAATGGATCTCGATCGCGGAGCCAAACTGTGGAACACGGTCGGCGTGCTGCCCGGCATCGATCCGACGCACAGCGTGGTGATCGGCGGTCATCGCGATGCGTGGGTATACGGAGTCACCGACAACGGCTCGGGCACATCGGTCGTGTTGCAAGCCGCCCGTGCCCTCGGCTTTCTTTACCGCAGCGGTTGGCGGCCACACTTCTCAATCGTCGTCGTCGGTTTTGACGGCGAAGAAATCGGTGAGGTCGGCTCCAACGCTTACGTGCGCATGCATCAAGCCGAACTCGAGAGCGGCTGCATCGCCTACATCAACGAAGACGAGATCACGACCGGACAGTACTTCGGCGCCAGCGCTGCTGACGCGCTGCGCGACACGATCATTCCAGCGACCGAGCGGATAGCTGATCCCGCAGCACCGGCGCAACGGCTCTTCGAGCGCTGGGAAGCGCAGCCGGGTGGAACCACGATTCGCGGACCCGGCGGCGGCTCGGATTTCGAGCCGTTTCTCTACAACCTCGGCGTGCCGATCATGCAAGTCGGCTTTCATGGTATTTTCGGCGTCTACCACTCGGGCTTCGACGACTTGAACTACGCGATGACGCAAGCCGATCCCGGATTTGTGAACCATCGCGCGATCGCGCAGCTCGTTGCACTGCTAACGATGCGCATGGCAAGCGGCGTCGTGCCCTACCGCCTTACACCGTATGCGGGCACGTTACGCGCCGATGCACAGACCCTGGCCGGCACGCAATACCGTCACGATCTTTCGCCGCTCTTTTCGGCGATCAACCGCTTTGCATATCGCGCAAGCGTGGCCGATCATCGCGGGATCGACGGCAACGTCGAGATCGGGATCGTCCACCGGCTCAATAAACTCACCTACGGCCGTAGCGGCTACGCTGCAATTCCGTTGCCCACGATGAGCGACGCACTTGCGCGCGGCGACCAGGCCGCGATCTCCGCCGCCGTCGGCCGGACCGTACACGAACTCGACGACATCTCGAGTGCGATTGCGGCAGCGACGGTGCGCCAGTAGGCTATGCGCGTCGGGCTCGTGGGTGGCTCGGGCTTCATTGGCCGCCATCTGCATGCCGCCTTGACCGCCCATGGCGACGACGTCGTCATCACGTCCCTCCGCACGCCGAGTGCGGCCGCGCAAGTGGTCGCGTCATGCGATGCCGTGATCAATCTCGCCGGCGAGAGCATCTTCCAACGCTGGTCGACGGCTGCGAAGCGGCGAATTTACAGTAGCCGCGTCGACGGCACGCGGGCCTTGATCGACGCGCTTGCGAGCCAGACGAAACGGCCCTCGATCTACATCGGTGCCTCGGCTGCCGGCTACTATCCACCCAGCGAAACCGCATCGTACACCGAGGCGAGCCCGCACGGGAAAGACTTTCTCGGCGAGCTGTGCGCGGCGTGGGAGCGCGAAGCGCAGCGGGCCGCGCAGCTCGGTATGCGCGTCGCGATCGTGCGGACCGGCGTCGCGCTCGGAACCGATGGTGGCGCACTTACGACGATGCTCCAACCCTTTCGCCTGGGTCTCGGCGGGGTGCTCGGCAGCGGCCGGCAATGGATCTCATGGATTCACGTCGATGACGTCATCGGCATCTACCGCATGGCGCTCGATGGGGTGAGCGGAACGTTGAACGCGACCGCTCCGCACCCGGTGACGAACGCCGAGCTCACGCGCTCGCTCGCCACCGTTCTGCACCGCCCGGCATTTTTTCGCGTCCCGGCAATTGCGCTGCGTGCCGCGCTCGGCGAAGGCGCGACGATCTTGTTGAGCGGCCAGCGAGTACTCCCAGAGCGCACTCTCGAATCCGGCTACATATTCCGCTTTACGGCGCTCGACGACGCGTTGCGCAACCTTCTGCTATGACGATTCGCTACGAGGACTTCGAACGGGTCGACATCCGCGCGGGTACGATTGTAGCCGCCGAACCACTCGACGGCGCGCGTAAACCCGCCTACAAGCTGCGCATCGATTTTGGACCCGAGATCGGTGCGCGCAATTCATCGGTGCAGATTACCGTCGTATACCGGGCAGAGGAACTGATCGGCACGCAGGTCTGCGGCGTGGTTAATTTCGAGCCCAAGCGCATCGCCGGCTTTATGAGCGAGGTGCTCGTGCTTGGGATGAATGACGAGGACGGCAACGTCGTGCTCGTGCGGCCGCAGTATCCCGTGCCGAACGGACGTCGCCTATACTAGTGCCCCCGCCGTTGAAGATCATGCTGATTCGGCATGCAGAAAAGCCCGAGGGTTCATCGGTGCTCGGCGTCAAGGAGGACGGTACGCATGGGCAGCATTCGCTTGTCGTTCAAGGGTGGCAGCGCGCAGGCGCGCTCGTTGCTTACTTCTCCGCGCCGACGCTTGCCGAAATCGCGGTTCCAACCTATCTCTATGCCTCGTCGGTTGACTTGCGGCCAATCGAAACGATAACGCCGCTTGCGCGTCGCTTGGGTGTGACTGCAGACCAAACCTTTGCGGTTGGTGACGAGGCTGCGCTCGTCGCAAGCATCACGTCGCGCGACGGCGTGGTACTCGTCGCATGGGAGCACAAACACATACCGCTGATCGCTGACCACCTCACATCGCATGCGCCACAAACGTGGCCGGGCGACCGCTTCGACGTCGTTTGGATATTCGACCGTCAAAGCTCAGGATCGTATAGCTTTGCGCAAGTCCCGCAGATGTTGCTTGCCGGGGATTCGCCGTGAAGTGGATCTCCCGGGCTGGTGCTGCTGAGCACAACGTCTTCCGCTAGTGCTGGCCGCGCATGAGCGAGGCGCCGGCGGCTACCATTGCCAGCGCAAAGGCGACGCTGAAGACCACGACGAGCCCGTCGTGAAACGGCACCGAGATCAGGTTTGGAAAAAACTCCGTGCCGGTGAGAATCGCTCGGTTCGCCGGCGGCAGCGTGGCGAGTACACCGGTTGGTCCGAGGAGATTCTGCACCGGATTGACACCGAGAAATGCCGCGAAGAGCGACGAGACCGGCGGCAGCGTGGCGACTTGATGGGCGATCGCGTACGGTACGCCCTGTGCCCGCAAACCGGATGTCAGCGTCGCGGGTAGCCGGCTCGCGAGGCCGGCAATCATCAGCGAGAAGAATACGCCGATCGAGAGCAAGTTTCCGGAATTTTGAAACGTTGAGCGCATGCCCGATGCGACGCCACGGCGTTCCGGCGGGACGCTGCCCATGATTGACGAGGTATTCGGCGCACCGAACATGCCCACACCGATCCCGTTGATCGCGAGCAGTGCGGCAAACATCCAATAGGTGAAGTTGACCGGCAACAGCAAGAGGCCGATGAAGCTTGCACCGAACACCAGCATCCCGGTCGTCGCAAACAAGCGCGCGCCAAGACGATCGGAGAGAATGCCTGAGATCGGACCGGCGACGAGAAACCCGGTGGTGAGCGGGAGCATGTAGATACCGGCCCACAACGGCGTCACTTCGAAATCGTAACCGTGGAGCGGCAGCCAAATGCCCTGTAGCCAAATGACGAGCATGAACTGCAGGCCGCCGCGCGCAACCGAGGCCGCCAGCGCCGCGATCGAGCCGGCAGTAAACTCGCGGATGCGAAAGAGCCCGAGCTGAAACATCGGCTCCGCGACCCTGCGTTCGATCGCGACAAACGCGGTGAGCAACGCCACACCGAACACCACCAAGCCGATCGTAATCGGGCTCGTCCAGCCCATCGTCTGCCCATCGTATGGATGGATTGCGGAGGTAATCGCGATCAGGATCGCGCTCAATCCGACCGCGAACGTCCCGTTTCCCCACCAATCGATACTGCCGCGCTGGTGGCTCCCAGTCTCGCGCAGGTTACGATAGGCCCAGATCGTTCCGAACACCCCGACCGGCACGTTGACCCAGAACACTGCGCGCCAGTCGATGATGGCGAGCACGCCGCCGGCGACTAACCCGATGAATTGCCCGGCGAGCGCCGCGACCTGATTGATGCCGAGCGCAAGCCCGCGTTGATTTGCCGGAAACGCATCGGTAAGAATTGCCGCCGAGTTCGCGGTGAGCATCGATCCACCGAGCGCCTGCAACAGGCGCCAGCCGATCAGCCATAACGCACCGTGTGCGCCGACGAAGGGATCGAACGAAAGCAATACCGACGCAAGCGTGAAGACGACGAAGCCGGCGTTGTAGATGCGCACGCGGCCGTACATGTCGCCTAAGCGTCCGAGCGTGACGACCAGCACCGCCTGCACCAGCAGATAGCCGATGATCATCCAGAGCAGATAGCTGACGTTGCCCGCCGCAAGCGGATCGAGGTGAATGCCGCGAAAGATCGCCGGCAGCGAGATGATGACAATCGACCCGTCGAGGGTCGACATAAACACGGCGAGCGTCGTATTCGAAAGCGCTACCCATTTGTAGCGGCTATCGCTGGACTGCAACTAGCTCGCCACGGTCTCTTTGATCTTGAACTCCAGCGCTTCGAGGTATCGTTCGGCGTCCATCGCCGCCTTGCAACCCGAACCGGCAGCGGTGATCGCTTGCTTATAGCGGATGTCGTTGACATCCCCGGCAACGAAGACGCCGTCGACGTTCGTCTCGGTTCCGTCGGGTGAGACGATGTAGCCCATCTCGTCGAGATCGAGTTGCCCCTGGAAGATCCCGGTATTCGGCGTGTGCCCGATTGCGATAAAGAGCGCGTCGGCTTCGTATTCCATGACGCTATTATCGTGCACGTTGCGCAATTTCAAACCGGTCATGTGCGTATCGCCCAGCACCTCATCGACAACCGTATTCCAAACGAAGTCGATCTTGGGGTGCGAGGTCGCACGTGCGCCCATGATCTTGCTGGCGCGTAAACCTTCACGGCGGTGAATCACGGTCACCCTGCGGCCAAAGCGCGTTAGGAAGAGCGCCTCCTCCATCGCGGAATCGCCACCTCCGACGACCACGATGTGCTTCTCACGAAAGAATGCGCCGTCGCAGGTCGCGCACGTCGAGACGCCGCGCCCGCGCAGCTTCGCTTCACCGGGAATATCGAGCCAGCGCGCGCTCGCGCCGGTCGCGACGATCACCGTCTTGGCATGGAATTCCTCATCGGCCGTGCGCACGACGAACGGGCGGCGCGAAAAATCGACCGACGTCACATCGACGTTTTCAATGCGCGCTCCGAAGCGTTCGGCTTGCTCGCGGAATTTGATCATCAGGTCGGGGCCTAGGATGCCGTCGGGGAAGCCCGGATAATTCTCGACCTCGGTCGTGAGCATAAGCTGCCCACCGTAAAGGCCGCCGGCTAATACCAGTGGTTGCAAATTTGCGCGGGCCGCATAGATCGCGGCGGTGAGCCCGGCGGGGCCCGATCCGATAATGAGGACTCGTTCCATGGTTGCTACGGCTTCGACCCGCCGGCAGTGGCTCCCGGTTGCGCGGCGAAGAGGCGGCCATGAGCCGTTGGCCGGATATCCCGCTCGAAGACACGTTCGGTGACGTGTTGCGCAAAGCGATGCGCGGCAACCGCGTCGACGCTTCCGCGCTTGCCGCGCAGACCGGCATAAGTACCTCCGCCATCGAAGCGTGGCTCGCGGATGACGGCACGGCGAACGCCGAGCAGGCGCGCGCGCTCGCGGCGGCGTTGAAGCTTAACCCCGAGCGTATGGTCGAACGTGCCGCCGATGCGTTCGTTCCGCCCGACGTTGTGCTGGACGGCGTGCAACAACACACGCAGGATTCGAAACCGAATAGCAATGGCTACGTGGTCTTCCGCGGCGACCGTAAACGCGCGGCGCTGGTCGATCCCGCCGGTTCGCCGCAGCGCCTGCTGCAACTGCTGCGCGACGGCGGTTTCGATCTGCAGTACATTCTCGTCACGCATAAGCATAACGACCATTCCGGCGCGGTAGCCGCCGTCGCAAAAGAATATCCACGCGCGCAAATCGTCATGCATCCACTCGACGCACCCGCGATCGGTGCGCTCGCGTCGACGGTGCTGCCTGCAAACGACGGCGCGACATTTCCATTTGGTGACGGCGCGCAGATTCGGGTGCTGCACACGCCTGGCCATACCGACGGCTCGGTCAGCTATCTCGTCGATTCGACCGTCTTTACCGGCGACATTCTCTTTTCGGGAAGCGTCGGCGGTGCGTACGGTGATAAAAGCACGTATGCCGACGTGCTGCGCAGCGTCAGCTCGAAGATCTTTACGCTACCAGAGACGACCGCGATCATGCCAGGTCACGGGCCGCCCTCAACAGTCGGCGTCGAGCGCGCCCACGATCCGTTCTTTTTCTAGCGCGAAGCTCGCGGAACGACCAGTCGCGACCCGTCGCTTCCGGTAATGACCGCACCGCTGGAATGCGGCGAGTCGTCGGTCTCGCGAATCAACTCGAACTGCACGACGACGCTGCCCGACTGGGGGATCACTTCCGAGACCTGCGTCGGCGAACAAACGCGCATATCGCAGAAGGCCGCGATCCATCCCTCCGCCACGTCGCTGGTGCGCAAGTGAACGGTCGTCCCCGGCTTGCCCGAGACGGTCAAGCGGTACTTCGCCGCGGCCTGCGTCGCGGTCGGTAAATCGGTCCCGCTCCAGGGCGTAATTCCGATCGAGGCAAGAATCAGTGCGAGCATACGGTCCTTTCCGTTACGTACGCAGTTTATACCCGACGGCCATCATCCGCAACGCTATGGCGAGCGAAACGACTGCGAGCAGCGCAATCGCGCTGAGCGATATCGGAAGCGCCAGGTAACTAGTCCCTGTATAGCTATAGCGAAACGCATCGATCGTGTAGAAAATTGGATTAAAAAGCTCGAGCTCGCGCAGTACCGGCGGGAGCATTTGCGCCGATGTGAAGACGCCGCCGACAAAAGTCAGCGGGGTGATTATAAAGGTCGTCAGCACGGCGAGATGATCGAACTTCTCAGCCATCAACCCAAAGATCAGGCCAAGCGATGAAAATAGGATCGACACGATCGTAAGCACGACGAAATACAGCAGCCAGTCGTGCGGCCAGGTATGCACCAGTACCGCGCCGAGCACGGTAATAAGCCCAGCAATGAAATAGGCTCGCACGAGCGAGCCAAGCACGTAGCCGAGGACGATCTCAAATGCCGACATCGGCGCGATGAGCATCTCTTGGATCGAGTTCATGAAGCGGCCTTGAAAGACCGAACTCGAACACTCACCGTACGACGAATCGATCGTCTGCAGCATGATTAAGCCGGGAATCAAAAATTGCGCATAGCTCACACCCTGCACGCTCTTGATGCTGCTGCCGAGCGCAAGCCCGAAGACGAACACGTAGAGCAAGGTCGAGATAATCGGCGGCCAAATCACCTGATTGATGATCTTGAGGCTGCGGATCATCTCGCGCTTGATGAGCGTCCACAGCGCAATGCCGTTGAAGCGTGGAGCGACGGCGATCATGCGCGGGTCAACTCCAAGAAGACTTCCTGTAAGGTGGCGCCATCGGCGATGAGCTCGCTGGTGGGCTTCTGCGCGACGATGCGGCCCTCGCGAATGATCGCAATATCCTTGCACAGCGCTTCGGCTTCTTCGAGGTAGTGCGTGGTGAGAAAAATCGTCAGTCCGTCGCCGTTGAGTTCTCGCAAGAGATCCCACAGCTCCAGACGCAGCTCGACGTCGACGCCGGCGGTCGGCTCGTCGAGAATCACGAGTTGCGGCTCGTGAATCAATGCACGCGCCAGGGTAAGGCGACGCTTCATGCCGCCGGAAAGCTTGGTGTATTCCTGATGCGCTTTCGACGCCAGGCCAAAACGATCGAGCAGCATGTCGGCGCGCTCGCGCACGGCCGGGCCGCGCAAGCCGAAGTAGCCGGCCTGGAAGATCAAGACGTCGCGAATCGAGAGGTACCGATCGAAATTATATTCTTGCGGCGCGAGTCCGATCGCGCGACGCGCTTCGCGCCACTGCTCACGATTGTCGTAGCCGAAGACGCTGATCGATCCGGCATCGGCCTTCGCGAGCCCGACGATCGCATTGATCGTGGTGGTCTTGCCGGCGCCGTTCGGGCCGAGAAAACCGAAAAACTCGCCGGATTCGACGCGAAACGAAACGTCGTTAACGGCGGTGAAATCCCCATAACGTTTGACGAGGTGGTCGATAACGATCGCAGGTGTTACGGCACAAATCCTTTGAGGCGCCGATAGCGATGACGGCGCAGCGTGGCAATCAACTCGCCACTCCCCGGAATCCCGCAATCGGCGAGTTGGGTTGCAACTTTCTTCACGTCAAACTCGACCCGACGGTGTTTGACCTCCCAGCCGCCGACGCGCTCGGTAAAAATCGCGTAGCACGCGCGCGCGTCACCGTCCTTGGGCAACCCGGCCGACGCAACGTTGACCAGCATCTTCCCGCGCCATATCCGCACGTACGGCAAGTGCAAGTGGCCAAACGCGATCGTCATCGCCTGCTCCTCGCCAATTAAACGTTCGAGCATCGCTTCGTCGGCATCGGGCCAGAGATGTTCGTCATCGTTGGCCGGATTGGCGTGGACGACCAGCAGCTGGTTATCGTCTTCGCCGATACGGACGGCGAAGGGAAGCTCGTTGAGTGACGAGAGCCACTTCTCGCCCAGGTCGCGACGCGTCCACTCGAGCTGCGAGTGCTCGAGCGTCTCGAACCGCTCCTCGCCGGGCGCAGCGAGATAGCGCTCGGTGTTGCCACGTATCGACTGCGCGCCAACCTCTTCCAACCGCTGCAGTACTTTCTTTGGCTTTGGACCGTCGAGACACAAGTCGCCGGCAGCAATGATCGCATCGGCACCGCCCTGCGCGTGCAGATCCGCTAAACACGCATCGAGCCCGACGAGATTTCCGTGAATGTCGGAAAGAACGGCAACGCGCATTCGCAGCTAATCGCGCTTCAATGCAAGCGCGAGCAGCGACGGGGTGATGCCCACCTTCTCGAAATCGTAAAGATCGATGCCTTCGACCACGATGCCCGCTTTACGCATACGCGCGAGCGCATAGCGATAGCGTACGTCGGCGATGACATGGTGCTCGCCAAGACAGATGATACCGGCCGCACATTCTTCGCCGAGCTCGAGCTCGATCGTGCGAAAGCCGGCAAATGCTGCGGCGTCGACTTTATCGGGTGCAATCACCACGGTGTCGCGGGCTACAGCATTCGCAACCGACCGCAGCGATCGCGTGCCCGGCGCAAGCGCAACCTCGACGACGTCAAGGCCGTGCGCGCGTGCAACGGCCGTAAAGCCCGCGCGTCCGATCTCGTTGCCGTGAGCGCTCACACCGAGAAATGCCGTGCGACCGGCAAGCAATACGTCGCCGCCGTCGAGTAAGCCGGGCGCCGCAATCATGCCGGCAACGGGTATGTCCAAGCGCGAGCAGTCGCTTTCGAAGCGATCGGCTTCGGCACGGCGCGACATCGCACTCGGACGCATCACGAACGCGCCGTCTTCGAAGACGACGGCGGCATCACCGATCGATGTCTCGTAGGGATCCTCGCCGCGCGGCTCTAGCACGATTGTTTCCACGCCGAAATACGCGAGTGTCTTGCGCAGAATCTCGTGCTGCTCGAGCGCTCGCGCGTACACCGCCCCGGGCTCACCCGGCACGGACTTGGCGTGCTCGAGCGTTGCGGCCGGCCGCAATAACATCGCGACGCGCAATCTGCCGGTGGGAGTACCCACCAGGCGAGGACCAAAATCGATCGTCGTCATCTTCTTTCGCTTAGGGGAGAGCCTGGTATACGCTCGGATACGGGACCTGCCCGAAGAAATCCGCCATATCCGTCGATAGCAAGTCGGCTAGCGAGAGCGGCGGCAGGCCCAAGAGCTCTTCCTCGGTCTTGACGACACTTGCCACCGAGAGGTGCTGGCTCCCGACGTAGTCTGGGCGCGCGAGCGGTGAGACGAGCAACGCGTAGCTGCGTGCCACGTTGACGTGGTCGCGTGGCCCGGCAATGCCCTCGCCCACCACGAAGACGGCCGTCGAAGACCAGTGCGGGGTACCGCTCAAAAACGCGATGGCCCGGCCCAGAGCCCGGTCCGCCGCGGCCATGCCGCCCGGGGCGGTCGCGGGCAGCCACAGGTAGGTAAAGGCGGGCTCCTGGTCCGCTTCAACCAGCCGTCCCATGTCGCCGGTGAACTCCGTGACGCGGCTATCGTCGCTGATTGCCGGGTTCCAGCCTGGATAGGCCAGGTCGACGTGGCCATCCAGCGCGGCGAGTGCCGGCACATCGAGAGTGTAGGCGCTCTTGGTGGCTCGCGCCCGATAGCCCGAGAGCGACAGCAGGCCGCCGTAGTCCCGATACGAGAGCCCGGCGCGCTGCAGCGCGTTGAAAAGGTAGCCGGCGCGCGGGTAATCCTCGGGATCATCGCCACGATCGTCGAGCGGCGTCCGCGCAGTATTCACGTGCAGCACGCGTTGCGTGTAGAGGGTCGGCGCACCACCCAGCGCTGCTTGCGCGTTGGCGTCGAGATTCGCATCGCCGACGTAAAAATTGTCCGCAATACCGTAGGCATTCGCGAGCGCGTGCAGATTCGGCGTCGTTGCCGCACCGTCGGTGACGAAGGCCGGGTCACCGTTGCCGCGACCCAGGTCGCCGAAGATCGCGTCGTAGCTTTCGTCGCCGACCGCGATGTAGACAACGTGATCGACGACGCTGCTACGCTTGCCCGAACGAAGCGCAGGCACGACGCTGTTACGCTTCGGAGAGATCTGCGTGCGGTTGTAGTGCAGTGCCGAGTAGGTCACCACTTTGAGCGGCAGATTTCGCAGATCGACGCGTTGCAGCTCACCCCAGCCGTCGACGCCTTTGGCAGCCAGCACGTAAAGGTACCGGCCGTCGGGCGAAAGTGCGAGCGCCGACGGATACCATGCCGTCGGGATCAGACCAAGGCGATGCAGATGCGCCGGATCGTCGGCGTCGAGTACCGCTACCGCGTTGAGCCCCGCAAGTGCGACATAGAGCCGTCTGTCGTCGCGCGAAAGCGCTTCGGCACTGGGCTGCGTTCCATACGGCGCGTTGAACCACGGCGTGACGAAAAGGCGCAGATCCAAGCCCGGGACGACGTGCGCTCCGCCGTCGAGTGCAATCGCGGCAACGCGATCGACGTTCGCCATGGCGATGTAGGCATAGCTTCCACCGTGCCGCACGACGATGGCGTCCGGTCGCGCGCCACCGACATTTTGCACGCCATCGGGAATTGGATCCATCGGTACGTTCTCGGCGTCGCCTGGTGGATCGAGTACACCCGCAGGCGTCGCGGTGAGGATCGAGAGCGACGATGACCGCGATTGATCCGCGCGAGGCGCAGTAAATGCCGGCGTGGCCACCGGCGCGCTAAGCGCGGCATACCCGGCGAGGCCACCGTTGGTGACGTAGAGCCGATCGCCGTTTACCGCGATGCTCGATGGAAAGTATCCGACTTGTGCGTCGCCGACCACGCGTCGCGTCGAAAGATCGATTGCCGTCACGCGGCTGGAGAGATCGCTCGTGACGTACGCAATGCGTGCGTTCGCACCGAGCGCGATCGTATCGGGGAATCCGCTCACGGCAATGGCCTGTGTAGGCGTAAGTGTGCCGTCCTCACCGAGCTCGAAACAACGAACGAGACCGTGTTGCCCATCTGACGCGAGCACCAGCGTGTGCGAGGGATCCGCGGGATCGTTCGTTGCCGCTACACCGGTGAAAAGCGTAAGCGACGGATCCCGATACACGCTCACCACACGCATCGACGACGCGTCGACGACGGCGAGACTATACCCGCCGACGACATTCGGTGATGACGGCGGCGGCGCACCGGCGGCAGGATTTTGTTCGGCGTTGCTCACCACGATGAAGCGGCCATCGGGCGAAACCGCAAGTCCGAGCGGATTGGTGCCCACGAACACAGCGGCGCCTAAGGGCGCCGCAATGCGGCCGTCGGGCAGCACGGCGTCCGTTGGCCGCAGCGTAGAAGCGCCGGCGGGCCGGGTACCGGCGGGAGCGGAGTAAACTGGATAGGCTAGGGGCCGCTGGGCCGGACGAATGGCCGCACCCAGCAAAACGGCGGCCAAAGCCGCCGCAAGGGGTCCTCGGAAGTTCACTCACCTAGGCTACGAACGGCGAGCCCGAGGAACCTGCAGCCCCGGCGAAGACTGAACGTGACATGCGTTTTGTCGTTGCTGCTTGGCTTGCAAGCCGTGTGGTGATTGTCGCAGCGTTTATGCTTGCTTCGCCACATCCACTTGCAAGCGGCGGCAACTGGGACGGTGCGTGGTATGGTGCGATCGCGTCGCATGGCTACGGCCATGCGCATCGTGGAGCGCAAAGTGACACGGCGTTCTTTCCATTGTACCCGCTGATCGCGTCGCTTGTGCTGCGAATGGGCGCCGGTTGGCCGCTCGCCGGTCTCATCGTCAACAACATCGCCTTCCTCGGCGCAATGCTCGTACTTTACCAGATGACGCGTGAGCGTTGGAACGCTGCAACCGCACGCTGGTGTGTTGCCGTTGCCTGCGCGTGTCCGCTCTCGCTTTTCGGCAGCGTCGCGTATCGGGAAGGTCTCTACCTCTTGTTGAGTGCGCTCGCGCTGTGGAGCGCGCTGCGCTCGCGGCGATTGCGCGCAGCGCTTGCAGCCGGCGCCGCGAGTGCAACCGCGGTTTCCGGCGTGGCACTCGCCGCGGCGCTCGTCATCGAGTCCCTTTTGCAACGCCGCGGTCTCCGCGCCACGGCTGTCGCCGCACTCGCCTTCAGTGGTATCGCCGCGTACGCGCTGTTTTGTTGGTACCGCTTCGGCGATCCGTTGGCGCCTTTGCACGCGCAACAAGCATGGCGCACGACCGGATTCGATTGGCCCGCGTGGGAACGCGTGTTCCGCAGCCTCGCGTCGATCCAGGGACTGTGCCAGAACGTGATGTTGATCGTGCTGATTCCGCTTGGCGCAATCGCCGTCATCGTCCAGCACAAGGCGCTGGGGATGTTGATGACGCTGTACGCGCTTTTCGCGCTTGCGATTTTTTGCTTAGCGGGCGAACCGATCTCGGCCGATCGCTACGCGTACGGGGTAATACCAATCCTGATCGCCTATGGACGCGCGCTACAGCGCGTGCCGGCCGTAGGAATCATCGCACTTGCAGGTTCACTCGCGTTGTTAGGGTATGACGCCGTCCAATTCGCGCGCTTCCATTGGGTCGCGTAACGCCGCACCGACACGGCGCACGCCTTCGCGCGCCGTGGGTATGTCGATGTGCCCGAACGAGAGGCGCAGCGCGGGCGGTCCGACGCGCGTCGGGTAGAACGGCTCGGCCGGCATCACCAGTACGCCTTCACGCGCACACGCGTCAAACGCCGCTTGCGTCGAGATACGCGACGGCAGCGCCAGCCACACGTTGACGCCTGCCGCCGGCGGACGCACCTGCGCCCACGGAACGTACGTGGTAAGCGCGTCGACGAACGCATCGCGCCGATCGCGGTAGAGTGCGCGCGAGCTGCGCAGATGGCGCGCGTACGCCGGGGAATCCATGAAACGCCAAAGCGCACGTTGCGTCAGCGTCGAGGTGAAGACGTCCGCGCGAACCTTCGCAACCTCGAGCGCCTCAGCAATCGCGCCCCGCGCGTAGAGATATCCGATCCGCAGCGCCGGAAAGATCGATTTCGAGAGGCTTTCCATCACGATCACGCGACCATCGGTATCGAAGGCCGCCAGTGGCGCCGGCGCTTGTGCGTCGTACGTCAGTTGCCAGCCGGTTTGGTCTTCGAGCACCATGACATCGTAACGTCGCGCAAGTGCAACGATCTGCTTCGCGCGGCGCGCCGGTAAGACGGCGCCGGTCGGGTTCTGCGCGATGGGGTTCACATAGAAGAGCCGCGGGCGGTGTTCCGAAAACACTCGCTCGACGTCATCGACGCGCACGCCGTCGTCGTCGCTTCGCACTTCCACGTAGTTCACGCCGCGGGCGTCAAAGACACCCAGCGTTCCGGAGTAGGTCGGGCTTTCGCTTGCGACCACGCTGCGCTCGTCGAGAAGCACGGTTGCAATGAGGTCGGCGGCTTGCTGCGCGCCGCTGCAAACGATGATGTCGCTCGACTGCGCGCGGACACCGCGTCCGCTTAACAGCTCGGCTAATGTTTCGCACAGCTCCGCATCGCCGGTCGACGAACGATACTGCATCGCTTCGGGCGGGTCATCGAGCAGCGTGCGGTGCACGGCGCGTCCGAAATCTTGCAGCGGAAACGTCTCGGGCGCCGGGTGCCCGGTTGCAAGCGAGATCGCGCCGGGATGGGTTGCGCGCGTGAGCTGCTCCATCACCCCGTCGAGCCGTTGCGCTCGCGCGAAGCGTGAGACATCGGGCTCCCAACGACGCGAAAATTGCGACTCGGCTTGCGGCGGCGGCGCGACGAAGGTGCCTTTACCGACCCGCGAGATTACGCGGCCGCGTGCGGCGAGTAATTCATACGCCTGCGAGACCGTCACCAGCGCGCAGGACAGATCGCGCGCAAGGTCGCGCATAGCGGGAAGACGATCGCCGGGCGCGAGCGCGCCCGACTCTATCGCTTGGGCGAACTGATCGGCAAGCTGGACGTAGAGAGGTCGTCCGTCGCGCGGATCGAGACGGAGTTCAACGCTTGTCGAGACGATAGCCGATGCCCCGTACGCTCGAGATTTCGAGCGGGGCGTCAACCTCGAGCAGTTTCTTGCGCAGTGCCGCGACGTGCACGTCGACCACGCGGGTCGGCACACCGGAGGTATCGTTCCACACGTGCTCGAGAATCTGGGCCCTGGTCAGGAGCCGGCCTTCGGCTTCTCCGAGAAACCACAACAGCCGGAACTCGAGCGCGGTCAAGGAGACGCTGGTGCCGTCGTTGAGGAGCGTATGAAAGTCGCGGTCGAGCTGCGCGCTGCCGAGGCCAAGGAGGTTGTTGCCCTCCTTCTTGGTGGTCGATTTCTCGCGGCGACGCAAGAACGACGCGATCCGCGCCACGAGCTCATTGCCCGAAAAGGGCTTGGTGATGTAATCGTCGGCGCCAAGGCCCAGGCCGAGCAAGATATCTTGCTCGCGCGAATGACCGCTCACCATCAGAATGAAGCAGTTGTTCGAGTTCGAGAGCGAGGTGCAGACGTCAAGCCCCGAGATATCGGGCAATCCGACGTCGAGCACGACGACGTCGGGCTTGTAGGTATCGGCGAGCTCAAGACCCTCGGCACCGCTCGAGGTTACTTTCACCTCATAGCCGGCGCGCTCGAGAACCGTCTGCTCTAAGCGAGCAACATCCTCGTCGTCCTCGATCACCAGCATGCGGGCTAGGGCCATCTACTCACCTCCTTGATGCGCGGATCACCCGACCCGGCTATACCTTAGCATCGATCTCTTCTTCCTCAGACTTTACCAGCGTGCGTCGGGCAACGCCTTCGTCGACCGCCGCACTCCCCACGGCTTTCGCGACCGCATCGACCACGCGAGGGTCAAAAACGCTCGGAATGATGTATTCGGCGCTACGTTCGTCGTCGGTCACCATCGCGGCGATCGCGTAGGCCGCCGCGATGAGCATCCGCTGGGTTATGCGGCTCGCGCGCACGTCGAGCGCGCCTCGAAAGATGCCCGGAAACGCAAGCAGGTTGTTGACTTGGTTGGGGAAATCGGAGCGCCCGGTGGCGATAACCGCCGCAACTGGGGCCGCCACGTCGGGCATGATCTCGGGCGTCGGATTGGCCATCGCGAACACGATTGGATCGCGTGCCATGCCCTTGATGTCCTCGGGCTTCAAAATGCCCGGCGCCGAGACGCCGATGAAGACGTCGGCACCGCGTAACACGTCACCGACCGTGCCGCGCCGATTCTCGCGGTTGGTGTGTTCGGCTAGCCAGCGCCAGTGGGCATTGTCGTAGCGGTCTTCGCGGTTGATCGCGCCGTTGCGATCGACCGGAATCACGTCGCGCACGCCGGCCTCGAGCAGCATCTTGATCGTCGCCGTTCCGGCGGCACCGCTGCCGGACACGACGATTTGCAAGTCATGAAGATCCTTGCCGACGACCTTGGCCGCGTTAATCAGCGCAGCAAGGATCACTACTGCCGTCCCGTGCTGGTCGTCATGCATCACCGGAATGTCAAGACGCTCGATAAGCCGTTGCTCGACTTCGAAGCAGCGCGGCGCGGAGATATCTTCCAAGTTGATACCACCGAAGACCGGCGCGATGTTCACCACCGTTTCGACGATCTCATCGACGTCCTTGGTGTCGAGGCAGATCGGAAACGCATCGATATTGGCAAACTGCTTGAAGAGCATCGACTTGCCTTCCATCACCGGCAACGCGCCCAGCGGCCCGATGTCGCCGAGACCAAGTACGGCCGTTCCGTCCGAAACGACGGCGACCGTGTTGCGCTTGATCGTTAGCTGAAACGCTTTGCTCGGATCGGCCGCGATGGCCATCGAGACGCGCGCGACACCAGGAGTGTAGACGACCGAAAGGTCGTTGCGCGTTTTGACCGGGATCTTCGGTTCGACGCGAATCTTGCCACCCAAGTGCGCAAGGAATGTCGAATCGGAGACCGAGATCACGCGCACGCCGTCGAGCCGCTCGACCGCACGTTTGACTTCATTGCCGATAACGTCGGAGCTGACGTTTATCGTCACGTCACGCACGACTTTCGAGCGCGAGACCGAGCGCATATCGACTGCGGCGATCTGTCCGCCCGCATCGCCGATCGCGTTGGCGAGCACGCCGAAAGCGCCGTTCTCGTTCGGCATCTCGATGCGCATGATCAAGGTAAAACCTATTGCTGGTTGTGGCATGTCAATTAATTCCCGCTGATCGTCATTTCTGCTACGCGAAGCGACGGCGCAATCGTCGAGCCATCGAACCGCAAATCATCGGCCACCGCGTCGACGCCGGCGAGCATATCTGCGAGGTTCCCGGCTACGGTGAACTCGTCGATCGGGTAGGCCAGCTCGCCGTTTTCGATCATGAAGCCGCGCGCTCCCCGGCTGTAGGTGCCGGTCGCATGTTCGGTGGCAAAACCGATGGTATCGAGCACCAGGACGCCGCGGCCGGTCGCGGCGATCAGATCGGCGAGCGAACCCGTGCCCGGGGCGAGATAGAAGTTATTCGCGCCGATGCCGCCCCCGGTCGAATTGCCGGTCGTCCGCGCACCCAGCTTGCGTGCATAGTAGCTGTCATAAAGGAACGTCCGGAGCACGCCCCGTTCGAAGACCGGCGTGCGACGCGTCGCGACGCCCTCGCCGTCGAAGGGTGCGCTGCCAAGGCGAGCGGGCAACGTGCCGTCGTCGACGATCGTCACCAGCTCGCTGCCGATACGGTCGCCGACGCGCTCCGCGAGCCACGAGTTGCCGACCGCGACGTTCGAGGCGGCCACTGCGGCAAAGAGGTCGTCGACCAGCGCCGCGGCGACGTCCCGCTCGAAGATCACCGCTGATCGCATGGTGGGCGGCTTGCGTGCGCCAAACATCTCGACCGCGCGGCGTGCCGCCATCGCGCCAACCATATCCGGCGCTTCCAAATCATGCAACACGCGTCCGGCAGTCCCATAATGGGCGGTGCGCTTTGCACCTTGATCCTCTGCGACCGGGCCGGTCGACCGCGATGCGCGTGAGGCGGTATAGGCGCCGCGAAACCCGGCGGAATTGGCCAACGCAATCGTCGTGTTCGCATCGCCGTAATGCGAGCCACTTGAGTTGACGATGCGCGGATCGGCGGCACGAATCGCCCGCTCGAGCGCGAGGGCATCTTCGATCTTCTCGGTTTCGTCGCGCCGAACGAGTGAGGGGTCGACCAGTGCGAGATCTCCGGAAAACAGCCCGAACTCCTCGGGTAACGCGGCGTACGGATCCTGCGCGACGTAGCGCAATTGGTCGAGGGCGCGCAAGAACGACGCGCGCAACTCGTTGGCCGAGAGATCGGAACTCGCGACCGCGACGTGCCGGCCGTCGCGCCACAGCCGCACGTGTATACTGGAACCGGTCGAGCGTTCCAGCTTACTCACCGTCCGCTCGCGCGCCTCGACGTGAAACCGTTGCACGACCGAGAACGTGGCCTCGGCATGCTGAGCTCCCGCTTCGATCGCGAGATCGACGGCACGCGTCGCCATTTCAAGCGCGCTATCGCTCGTCATTGGTGCCTCCAACGGTGATCGACGAAATCTTGACCGTCGGCATGCCAACGCCGACCGGGACATGCTGTCCGCCCTTCCCGCAGGTGTAGTGGCGCCGTGCGAGACGTGCGTCGTTGCCGACGGCGACAACCTTCGTCATCGCCTCGGGACCGTTACCGACGATGGTGGCATTCTTGACCGGCGCGGTCACTTTGCCGTTCTCGATGAGATAGCCCTCGGCAACCATGAAGACGAAATCGCCCTTGCTGATCTCCACTTGGCCACCGGCAAACGATTTAGCATAGAGACCTCGTTTGGTCGATGCAATGATTTCCTCGGGCGTACTTTGGCCGGCCGGCATGTACGTATTGCACATCCGCGGTTGCGGCAGGAAACGATACGATTGGCGCCGCCCACTGCCGGTCGGTTGCGCTCCCATCAGCCGCGCGTTGAGTGTGTCCTGCATGTACCCGCGCAAGACGCCGCGCTCGACCAGAACTTTATGTTGACCCGGAATACCTTCGTCGTCGACCGTGATGCTGCCGCGCTCCTCGGGCAAGTTGCCGTCGTCGTAGATCGTGACGAGTTCGCTTGCGACGCGTTCGCCGATGCGTCCGCTGTAGAGCGACGTTCCTTGACGATTGAAGTCGCTTTCGAGACCATGCCCGACGGCCTCATGGAGCAACACGCCGCCGCCACCGGCACCGACGACCATCTCCATCTCACCCGCGGGTGCGGGCTCGGCGTCGAGATTCGTGGCCGCGATGCGCGCTGCATCAGTACCAAGCTCCTCGGGCGAGTGGGTGTCGAAGTAACTGACCGCGGTCCGGCCGCCGTCGGCGGCGTAGCCCGAACCGCGCTTGCCGCGTGCGCTCGCTACGGCCTGCACGCCGAGCGTGATCATCGGTCGATGATCGTGAACGAAACGCCCGTCGCTGGTAGCGATCCAGACGTCTTGGAGTTCATCGCTGACGTGTGCGTTGACCGCGACGATCCGCGAATCGTACGCGCGCGCGACGCGATCGGCCCGCTCCAGCAAGTCGACGTATCGAGCTGCCGGCGCATGATCGCGGCGCGATTGATCGTAAAGGGGAGCCACCGCGAGGTTCGTGAGATCGACGACGCCGTTGACCTGCACCGCCGCGCTACGTGCAATCAGCGACGCCGCTTCGGCGGCGCGCATCAATGCTTCGATCGAAAGATCGTCCGAATATGCGTAGCCGGCCGATTCGCCGACGACCACGCGAATGCCGACGCCTTGTGCGATCGCCGTCGTTCCATCGTGAATGTGACCGTCTTGCAAGCGAAATGCGTAGGAGCGGCGCCGCTCGCAAAAAACGTCGGCATAATCCCCACCGCGACGAAGCGCGCGAGAGAGCAGACGCGTGAGGATGTCGCGATCGAGCATCAGAAGGCCGCTAAGCGATCGACGGCACGCACGAAGGCGCTGTCCGGATTGCCGGGCGAGTCATTGATCATAAAGGCAAACGCCACGCGTCCGTGGTGCATCGTATTGACATACCCCGCGAGCGAACTTGCGTCGCTCAAGTGTCCGGTCTTGGCGCGCACGCGGCCGAGAGCGGTGGTGAAATCGTAGTGCGTCAGCGTGCCGTCTCGTCCCCCTGCGGGCAGCAAAAAGTAGAGTTCGGCGCCGTGATCGCGCAATGCGGCATCGCTGAGAATCCAGGCAAGCGTCAAAGCACAGACGCGGTTGGCTTCGGCAAGCCCGCTCCCATCGACGCTGCGCAGGCCGTCGATTGGAATTCCGCGCAAGCGCAAAAATGCGCGTTCGGTCGCAAGGCCGTTGGCATCGGTTCCCGCCTCGCCGGCATCGACTGCAAGCATCCGCATCAGTTGTTCGGCATAGTGGTTGTCCGAAACGAAGAGCATATGACCGACCAGCGTGCGCAGCGGCGCCGAACGATGGTCCCAGAGCACGATCGTGTCGAGCGGAGCCATCGAGAACTGCGGCGCATGCGCGATCGTCATACCGGCTTGATGCAACATGCGTGCGAGCACGTCGGCCACGTACACCGGCATGTCGTGGACCGGAAGCCAAAACTTCTCCTCGGTGTCGGCCGGGATGTCGCCTCCGAGCGCAAAAAAGTTCGGCGACTGCGGTGCAATGACCACCGAATCGTAGCTTGCGCTCGTGCGCACGGCCCCGGTGAGACGAATATCACGGCTCGAGGGAACGACGGCGATGCGTGCCGGCTGGCCCGGGCGCAGGCCGTACACGCGGAACTCGGCCGTATCGTCGTCGAGCGAAACCGCACTCGTCGGTACTTGGAAATCCTCGTTGTCGTCGCTAGGGTCCCAATCCGGATTGATTTCGGGACCGCGCATCACGCTCGCGTCAACCGCGACCGCGCCGTCGATGTGACGTAACCCGTCGTGAGCGAGCATCCGGACGCCACGGCGCAGGTCGTCGCTGCGCAACGAGGGATCGCCCGAACCGACGAGCCACAAATTGCCCGCGAGCGTTCCACCGTCGGGCGCATGGGTTGCAGCCATCACCGTGTGAAAGCGGTAGGCCGGCCCGAGCAGATTGAGCGCGGCATCCGCGACGATCAACTTCTGTACCGAGGCTGGCCGCACCGGGCTGCGTTCGCGATCGGCATAGATAATGCGTCCCGTCGCGTCGATCACCGCCAGGCTATACCGGCTGGAGAGCGCCGGAGCAAAGGCGGCGTTTAACGTACCGCGTAGCGCTGTGATTTGCGCCGGCGTCCACGGTGCCGGCGACGGCGTGGCACGGACGATCGGTCGTTGCATCGAGCGCGCTACCGGCGCGGGCGCAAAAACGCCGCGCACGATCGACCAGATCGCAAGCGCTATAACGCCGGATAGGACGATGAAGACGATGCTGCGCTTAGCGGTGCGAGAGCGCTTCGATCTTCTCTTGTAGCGCGCGCTGTTCTTCACGAAGCGTATCGAGATCTGAGCGCAACGCGCTCACCTGTGAGGGAACCTTTTGGGCTTCGCGGATGCGGATCGCCGCTTCGGCAGCGTCGCGACGCACGCGTCCATCGAAGCCGCTGACCGCGAGTCGATCGAGCGCCGGCAGCGCGCGCGTATCTTCCAGCGACTCCGCCGCGGCAATTGCGGCGAGCTGCACCAAGAACATCGGGTCGTCGAGGAGCTGCAGGATCGCGTCGACGACGCGCGTGCGTTCCGCATAGACCAGCGTCCCCAACCGTGCGAGGGCGCCTGCCGTTGCGCGGCGCAGACCTTCATCGCGTCCGAGGCGCACCGCTTCGAGCAGCACGTCGATGGCACGCGCATCGGCGAGCTCGGCCAGTCCGCGCGCGGCTCCTGCTTCGATCGTGCCGTTCCACGTCCGATCGCCCACCGCGGCGACCAACGCGTCGAACGCGCGCGGGTCGCGGGTTTTTCCAAGCGACTCGAATGCAGCAGCGCACACGAAATAGGAGGCATCGTTGCGGGCGACGGCGAGCAGCGCGCCGGCGACCTCCGCGTCACGGAAATTCCCCAGCGCCGCAGCAACGGCGCGCCGAACCTTCGGATGCTTGTGGCGCAAAGCTGCCACGAGCGCGTCGCGCGCCCAGGGAGCACGCGAAGCCCCGACCGCCTTCGCCGCTTCCTCCAGTACGCCCCAAAACGGATCGTTTTCGAAAGCTGCTCGTAAGGCGTCCCGCGCCGTTTGCGATCCGTCCTTGGCAAGCTCGCGTGCGGCCCGAATGCGCGCAACCGGGTCGGGATCGCCGTGCAGTGTTGCCGCTGCGAAATTTGAACCAAACTTGTAGGTGATGTCGCCGAGCAGCCATGCGCCGGGATCGAAGCGCACGAGCTGCGGCTCGAAATCAAGTGGAACGGTGACGGTCTCGTGGGGCCGCTCGACGCTCACGCGAATGCGCCGCTCGCCGTCGAGTGCGCCGGATCCCGCATCGGCCGAAGGCAGCGCAGCAGCCGCAGCGACAAAGCCAAGGTCGACCTCGAAACGATAGGGTGGATTCTCTTGATCGACCGTTTGCTTTTGATCGATCGTGATCGTCGCGGCCCGGCGCGACGCATCCCACGCCACGCTCACCTCGATTTCGGGGTGGCCGCCGCGATAGACCCACTGGTCGAAGAAGCCGCGCATATTGCGCCCGGTCGACTCTTCGATCGCGCGAATCAGGTCGATGGTCTCGACGTTACGCTCCGCGTTTTGCTTGACGTAGTGCGCGATCGAGCGCCAAAAGCGCCGATCGTCGAGTTCGCCGCGCAGCATGTGGAGCACGGCGCCGGCTTTTTCGTAAAGGTGCCGGTCGAAGATTTCGATCGGATCGCGAAACCGATTGCACACGATTGGGCGCCGATAACGCTCGGCGTCCTCTTCGAGGTATCGCGAGACGCAGGTGAAGACGTCGTACAGGTATTCGTCGTAGCCGAGATCGGACTCGCGCCACACGCACTCGAAGTACGTCGCAAAGCCTTCGTTGAGCCAGGCTTGCGACCAATCGCGGCAGGTTAGCAGATCGCCGAACCATTGGTGCGCGAGTTCGTGCGAAACGAGCGGATCGCTCGAGAAGTCAAGGTGCGCGCGTTCGTCGTGTAGCGTGCGATCGGTCTGTGTGGTGGCCGACGTGTTCTCCATGCCGCCGAAGATGAAATCACTAACCGCAATCTGCGAATAGCGCGCGTACGGATACGGCGTGCCTATTTTCTCTTCGAACGCAGCGATCATTCGCGGCGTGTTACCGAAGGCGCGGTCGCCGTCGCCCTCGCGTCCACGCAGTACGTAATAGAAGACCGGCACGTTGCGCGCCCCAGCATCCGGCTGACGCGTCTCGACGAATGGACCCGCAACGAAAGTCATCAGGTAGGTGCTGTGCGGGATGTCCTGACGATAGGTAAAGATCGTACGCTCGCCGTCGTCGCGGCGTTCCACGAGCGCGCCGTTTGCAAGCGCAAACTGCCCCTTCGGCACAACGATCGTCGTTTGTGTAGTCTGCTTTTCATTCGGATAGTCGAGCGCCGGAAACCAATAACGCGCGTTCTCGTCTTGACTCTGCGTCCACGCATGCCGGAGCTTATCCGGATACTCGGGCGTCGGCTCGACAAAAAATAGTCCATGACGCGGCTCGGCCACACGATATGTAACGCGAAACGACGCGCGTTCGCCCGGCTGCAGGGCCGGATCGAAGATGATCTCGAGCTTGTCGTCACGTACCGCAAAGGCGAGTGGTTTGCCATCGCGCTCGACCGAACCGACCGCCAGATCAACCGCATCGAGTTCGAGGCGTGCAACCGGTTCGTCGAAAGGCTGCACCGTCGTGGTGCAGATGCCGTCGAGCGTGCATTTCTCGAGATCGGGCACGAGATGCAGTTCGATGTGCACAACGTCGACCGTTTTATCTGGACCATATTGCAAGCGGGCACCGGGGAGCGCAAAAGCACGGTGCGTCCCGGAATCATCGCGGAGACTCATGAGTGGGTCGCGTTTCGCCCGTCGGCTTGCGTCAACCCCCCGGTTACGCCGATTACCGCGCCAGTGATAAAATCACGTTCGGGCGCGATTAAGAACCGCACGACGTCGGCAACATCTTCGAAACTGCCCGGGCGGCCGCGCGGGATCGGACTCTCTTGCGCGAGCGCGTCCGCGCGGCTCTGGCGTTTGTCGCGGATGTCGCCCGGCTCGACGACGTTGACGGTTACGCCGAATTGTGCTTCCTCGATCGCGAGCGTTCGCGCCAAAGCGACGAGCGCACTTTTTGAAGCTTGGTACAAGCTAAATCCGCGATACGGTCGCGTCTCGCTCGAGCCGTTCCCGCCGAACACGACGATTCGCCCGAAGCGCGACTCGCGCATCGCCGGTAATACCGCTTGCGCCGACAACACCGCACTGCGAATGTTTGAATTAAAGACGTTGGCGTAGTCGTCGAGGGTGAGGTTCACAAAGCGCTTGACCATCAGCACGCCGACACCGTGCACCAAAGTATCGAACGGCCCTTCGACTTCCACGAGCCTCTCCAGCGCCGCCGCGGCAGCCGCAACATCGCCGCCGAAATCGACCTTCGTCGCACTCGCGTGCGCACCGGCAGCCTCAATCGCTTTGCACGTCGGCGCCGGGTCGCTAGCGCGATAAGTGATTGCGACCTGCGCGAATCCATCTGCGGCGAGTGTGGCAGCGATGCCCGAGGAGAGGCCGCTGCCGCCGCCTGTCACGAGCGCGCGGCGCGTCCGCTGCGTCACCCCACCGCTCGCATCTGCTCGAGGATACGCGAAAAACTTGCGGTATCGACCGCGCCCGGCACGAGAAACTCATCCTCGAAAACAAAGCTGGGCACGGCGCTGATGCCACGCTCGAACGCGTGGTTCAACTCGCGCCGAACTTCGTCGACGCCGGCATCGCTTGCGAGGTACGCCGCCATTTCGTCGCGGTCAAGGCCGATGCGTGCGCCCTCGTCGGCAAGGACCGCGCGATCGCTCACATCGAGTCCATCGGTGAAGTAGGCGCGAAAGAGCCGCATTTCGAGATCGCGGTCGTGACCGCTCGGCCGCGCAAACCCGATCGCGCGATGCGCGTCGAAGGTGTTTCCGCGGATCGCACGATCCCAGTTGAACGTCAACCCCTCGCGCGCGCCTTCGCTGGTTATCCGCTCGAGCGTCGGATCGACGTCATCGCCGAACTTCGCAGCATAGACCTCGCGCACGGGCATACCCGGAATCGGCGCATCCGGATCGAGTTGAAACGGATGCAACCGAATCGTTACCTCGCCGTCGAAGCTCGCAAGCGCGCGATCGAAGCGGGTAACTCCGATGTAGCACCACGGGCAGACGACGTCGCTCCAGATGTCGATGCGCACCCGCGGTGCTTCACCTTCTACACGCGGAATTCCCAGCTCGTCGTGAACGAGGCGCCATCGCGCGTGGTACCGCTAACGCGCACCGTGTGGGTGCCGGGGTCGAGCGGCCGCCGCGGGGTGTACTGGAATCCGTCGGTGTTGAAGTAGACGGCCGACGAGACGTCGTTACCGTCGACGCTGACGCGGATGGAACTCCGTTGCATCGGCTGTGAGAACGTTGCCGAAATCGGCGTCGTTGGGCCCGTGCGCCCCTCGGGTGCACGATTGGTCAGGTACGCCGCCGGATTCATCGGAGGCGGTGCCGGCCGATTGTAATTACCGCCGCCGCCGCCATGACCGCCGCCGCCGTTGATGGTGACGGTTGACGTGTTGTTATTCCAATCGACTGACGCGCCGAGGGCCTGCGCGACGAAGCGCAGCGGTACGAGCGTCCGCGATCCTTCAACGAAGGGCGCCTGGTCGAGCGTCTGCGATTGACCATCGACCGTTGCTTGAGTCGAACCTATTTGCAACGATACGGTCCGCCCGTCACCGGTCGCATTGATCTGCCCGTTTTGATAGACCACGCTAGCTCCGAGCTGTTCGAAGACGCCGCGGAGCGGCACGAACACGCGCCCGGCCTGTTCGACCGGCGGCTGATCGAAACTCATTGTGTTGCCGTTGACGATCACGGTGACGCCGACGCTTTGTTGCGCGAACGCTGGCGCAGCGAACGCGGTCGCTGCAAGAATCATCGAAGCCGCGCATGCGGCCAAAGAGCTTTTAATACGCATGGCTGGGGTTTACCCAACCATGCGTACGTCTCACACGGGCGCGGGAGCGGGCTGAAGCTCGGCTGCTACCGCCTTGCGGTCTGCGCGACGTTCGAACCATCCCATCCACGTATTGTAGATCATCGGCACGAGGAACAGCGTGAGGATCAGCGAGCTGAGGAGACCGCCGATGATGACGGTACCAATCGCTTGCCGCCATTCCGAGCCCGCATCATAGCCAAGCGAGAGCGGCAGCATACCGAAGATCATCGCCACGGTTGTCATGATGATCGGCCGGAAGCGGGTGGCGGTCGCTTGCAACACGGCATCTCTAACGCGTAGCCCGCGCTTACAGAGCGTGTTCGAATAGTCGACCAACAAAATTCCGTTCTTTGCCACCAGGCCAAAGAGCATGATCACACCGAGCATCGAGACGATGTTGAGCGACTGCGCCTGTCCGCCCGGCAGCTTTCCGAGAACGCCGAGGAACGTGAGTGCTCCGATGACAGCGAGCGGTACGGAGAACATCACGATGAACGGTTCGAGGAACGATCCGTAGAGGATCACCATCAGCATGTACACGAGCATGAACGAGAGGACCAACGCGATTCCCATGTTCATGAACGTCTCGACCATGTATTGTGAATTGCCCTCGGGTTTGAGTCCAACGCCGTCCGGCAAAAAGCCGGGTTCATTCAACTTCTTGTTGAGCGGACCCGTAACGTCGCCAAGCGAGTAGCCGGGGAGTAGATCGCCCACGATGTTGACCACGCGCTGCCGATTCATGCGCTCGATCTTGGTCGGCGCCGTCGTCCAGGTAAAGGTCGCGAGGCTGCCGAGCGGGACGAGCGAGCCGTCGTTGGCACGAACGCTCACACGCATCAGTTGATCGACCGTGCTGCGCATCGCGAGTGGGAACTGAACGCGCACGTCGACGAGACCGGTGGAGGTGCGGACTTTCGTTGCGACCGCTCCGTCGACCGCAATACGCGCAACCGTCGCAGCGTCAGCCGGATTGACGCCGACCAACGTGCACTTGCCACGATCGATGTCGACGTTAAGCCGCGGGGCGCCGGTTTCCGCACTGCTCTGCACGTTCACGGTTCCCGGCAGACTGCGCAAATATTGCGCGACCTTCTGAGCTGCCGGTCCGATGGCGTCGTCGGGACCGGTCAGCGCGTAGAAAATGGCGCTGCCGTTCCCAGTGTCGCCGGCGACCTGCAACTCGCCACCCGGCACGAGATAGGCAAGCTTGCGAATTGCTTCTGTCGTCTTGTCGGTGTCCTTGATGCGATCGCTGCGCATCGTTGCGTTGAGCGTCGCGAAGTTGCCCCCAGTGACGCTGCCGTGTCCGAGCTGCTTGCGACCGACGGTGGAGCTTACCGACTTCACGCCGTTCAGTTTGGCGATTGCTTTTTCCAACTGCACCACGTACGCGTCGGTTGTCGCAATCGGTGTGCCCGACGGATAGTTCACGACCATATCTATCTCGCCGTTCTGCGACGACGGCACAAAGTCGGTGCTGACGCCGAAGTGGAACATCGCGCCGGCCAGCACGATTGGAAGCACCAGCGTGATCAGCGCGAGCCCTCCGTTCGTTCCGAGTTGTGCAAAGCCGCGCGACCGGCGGTCGGTAAATTTGCGCATGCCAAAGGCTACCGCATAGGTCAGGATGGTCAGCGCCAAGACGACGCCGTCGATGACGAAGGTCGCCTGACCGCCACCGGCCGCGAGCGAGATCGCGTTGAGGAATAGCACCGCGCAGACAAACACGACGAAAGTTCCGTGCCGCAGCGCCCACGGGAGTGCCATCTTTTGATAGAAGCTTACGATCGGATCGTACCGCACCACAAACTTCAGACAAATGAGCCCAGCCACCACGAACACGGCCAGAACGTTGAGAATATGCCAACCGGTGTATTGCCCGATGCCAAACGCCACAACCGAACCGGTGAACAATCCCGCGTCCAGGAGGCGGTTGTCGAGAGCAAGCAGCCATCCCGGCGTGCCCTGCGAGCGCTTGAGCACACTCCACTTCGCAGCGAGTAGTGGCGTCAGCGTGAAACTGACGAGCAGCGAGAAGAGCGTCGCGATGACGACGACCGCCGCGAATTCCTTGAGGTATGCGCCGACGATTCCGGGCAAGAATGCAATCGGAAGGAAGACGATGACGTCGACCATCGTGATTGCAACGGCCGCGCTTCCGATTTCAGTGCGTCCCGTGATCGCCGCGTTCATGGCGTCCTCGCCAAGGTCGCGGTGGCGCGTGATATTTTCCAAGACCACGATCGAGTCGTCGACGAGGATACCGATGATCAGCGAGAGCCCCATCATCGACAGCCCGTCAATATGGAAATTGAAGAGCTTCATTAAGATGAACGTTGCCATGATCGACGTCGGGATCGCGAGAAAAACCACGACGGCGTTGCGCCAGGCGTGGAGGAAGAGCAGCATGACGAGCGCCGTCAGTACGATGCCCTCGCCGAGCGAGATAAATACGCCGTTGAGCTGCTGCACCGTATAATCCGCCGGCGCGTCGATTTCGTTAAAGATGAGCTGCGGAAACTTCGCCTCGATCGTCTTCATTTCGGCGCGAGCGGTCGCGGTCGACTTCACCTGATCTGCGTCTAGCGTCGGGTCGATCTCCATGTACACGCGCGGCTCGCCGTTGTAGTGCGAGATCGTACGCATCTCGACGTGGCTGTCCTCGACGCTCGCGACGTCGCCGACCTTGAGACCCTTCACCGGGTACGCAAGCACCGTCGGCGGCGAGAGCGGGATCAAAGCAAGATCCTGCGCTTGTTCGATATAGCCGTGGACCGCAACGGTCGCCTCTTGCGTCGGCTGCGTCATGATGCCACCCGGAACGTTCGCGTTGTTCCCTTGGATGGTGTTGAAAATGTCTTCGAGCGTTGCGCCCGTGCCGTCGAGCGCCATTTGACTCGGCAGCACATGAAATTCCCGATTGGCAGTCCCGTACACATTGACGGTCTGGACGTTGGGAATCTGGGCGACCAAGGGCTCGACTTGATTGTTTACGACGTCCGCGATCTGCGGTTGCGTCAGATTCTTCGAACTGATCGCAATATCGAGCAGCGGCGGCTCGGATTCGCCTTCCTTGCTTACGGTCGGTGGATCCAGATCGGCCGGCATGTACACCCGCGCGGTATCAACGCGTCGTTGTACGTCGATCGCAGCCAAGTCGACATTGGTGCCCATTTTGTAGAGGGCGACGACGACCGCGGAGCCTTCTTGCGCAGTCGCGTCGAGTTCATCGAGATGCTCCACGCCCTGCATTTGGTCTTCAATCGGCTTGATGACCATGCGCTCCATATCTTGCGGAGACGCGCCGGGATAGCTCGCAAAGACCACCACGACAGGGAAGTCCGTGTTCGGGGGATTCGAGCTGCGGCCGAGCTGGAAGAACGAGATCGCTCCGAAAATGATCAGCGCGGCGAACACCATCAAGGTGATCACCCAACGATTAATGGCGAAGCGCGTTAACCACACGATGAAGTCTCCGGGAAGAGCATACGCCTTCCATTACGAGCGGGCAGCCTCTGGTGTTTCGGTCCCTTACGATAGATAAGACGCCGCCCTCGAGGGGCGCCCCGTTCAGCGCCAACAAAGTGACACCGCCAAGGGTCACTCAGCGCGGCCCCGCCTCGGCTTTAAAGCCGCCGTAGACCAGGTATCCGCCAAGCGCAAGAGCCACGAGAGCGTAGCAGTAAGAGTACTGTTCAAAGTAGAGCGCTTGATAGAACCCGGTTTGCATCGGGAGCGGCAGCCATACGCATCGGCGAAAAATGCATTCAATGCGTCGATTGTCGACTACCGGTTGACGAGAATGCCCACGGCCACGAGGACGAGCCACAGGCCCAAGAATCTAGCGAAAAACTTCGTTGACATATGTTTTAAAGATATCGCATGAAAAAGCACCCGGGTGGGTGCCTTTCGCTAAGTGGAAAAAACTGGTGCGCAAGACTGGACTCGAACCAGCACGAGATTGCTCCCGCTAGCCCCTCAAGCTAGTGCGTCTACCAATTCCGCCACTTGCGCGCAGAGGGTTACAACTGGGGTAGTGTACGGCCTACTTCATGTTGGGGTCAAGGGCGTCGCGCAGGCCGTCGCCTATGTAGTTGATCGAGAGGACCGTAAAGAGGATAGCAAGGCCGGGGAAGACCGCGGCCCACCAGGCAATCTGCAGATTGGCCTGGGCGTCGGAAAGCATGTTCCCCCAGGACGCCGTCGGCGGCTGGATCCCAAAGCCCAGATACGAGAGGGTCGACTCCAGCACGATGACGTTGGCCACGTCGAGGGTGGCTTGCACGACGATCGGCGCGACGGCGTTGGGCAAGAGGTGGCGGAAGATGATTCGCAGGTCGCCGTTGCCGACGGCGCGCGCTGCCTCGGCGAACTCGCGCTCGCGCAGCACGAGGAACGACGCGCGTACCAGACGCGCGACCGTCGGCCACGAGAGTGCACCGATGATCAAGACGATCACCCAGAAGCTCAGCGCCGCTTTGTTTGAGCTCGCCGCAACGATAGCGGTAAGGACGAGCAGCAGCGGCAGCAACGGGATCGACAAGAAGACGTCGGTGATGCGCATGATCACCCAATCGACCCAGCCACCGTAGTAGCCGGCGAGCGCCCCGACGATCACGCCGATGATCAATTCGAAGAGCACGGTGAAGATGCCGATTTGCAGCGAAATGCGTGCGCCGAAGAGCAGGCGCGAAAGCAGATCGCGGCCGACCGCGTCGGTACCGAGCGGATGCCCCCAACAAAGTTTCGCATCTTGAAAGCACGGCGGTAGCGGCGTACCGTTCCAGTGCGGGACCGCCGCGGTCCCGTTATCGATCATATTCGGATCGAACGGCGAAAGCAGCGGCGCTAGGACCGCACAGAATGCGATCAGGCCGAGGACCGCGATACCCGCAATCGCAAGTTTGTGCCGGCGAAAGCGCGTCCAAAACGTGACCTTCGAATAGACGATCTCTTCGTCGTCAAAGGGTTGCGCGTTTGCCGGAACCGTGGCTGACACGTTGTGCTCCTAGTCGTACGCCACGCGTGGATCGAGCCACGCGTAGAGAATGTCGGCACCCAAATTGCAAAAGACGACCGCGACAGCGAGAATCAAGAGATAGCCCATCATCAACGCGATGTCACTCTGCTGCAGCGCAGCATAGAACATTCGTCCGGCTCCCGGCCACGCAAAGATCGTCTCGGTAACGATCGCACCGCCGAGAATGCCGGGGAGAGAGAGGGCAACGATCGTTACCACCGGGATCAGCGCGTTCTTGAGGCCGTGCTTCAAAAGGATGGCGCGGCGGTTCAGCCCCTTGGCCGCGGCGGTTCGAATGTAATCGGTCTGCATGACCTCGAGCAGCGACGAACGCATGAAGCGGCTGTAGAGCGCGAGGTTGAGCAGCGAGAGCACGATCACCGGCATGATCAAATGCTCGATGCGATCGCCCAAGTCAAAGCTATCGGTCGTGCTGATGCCGGCCGAGGGCAGTGCGATCTCGTAGCCACCGGGCAGCGGAATACCGTGCACGGCGAAGAGCAGCTGCAGCATCAACGCAAACCAAAACACCGGCATCGATTGGCCGAAGAATGCCAGCGTCGTGATGAAGTAATCCCAGAACGAATATGGCCGTACGGCGGAAAAGATGCCGGCGCTCAACCCAATCGCGAGCGAAACGATGAACGAGACGCCCATCAGTTCGAGCGTTGCCGGAAGCCGCTCGGCGATCGCCTGTAACACCGGTTCGGAATTGCTGGTGGAATAACCGAAGTCGCCGTGCAGAATGGTGCCGAGCCACACCACGTAGCGATACCAGATCGGCTTATCGAGCCCGAGGTTGTGTTTGAGGCGCTCGATGTCGGCCGGGGTGATATGCGGATTCTGCAGGTACGGAGCCAGCGGCCCGCCCGGCGCATTGTTGAGGATCACGAACAAGATGATCGAGATCAGCAGCAAGAGCGGAATCGCCGCAAGCGTCCGCCGCACGACATAGGTAAACACGAACGGCCGCTAGTTACAAACGGCGGCCCCGGACACCTTCACCTTACCTTAAGGACCCCTCAAGGACCCACCGAAAGGCGATCCTTTTACAGATGGAACTCCGCCCAGCAAGCGACCAAGACGACCAGTACCCGGAGCGTCACGACTGAGAGATGCACCCAGCCGCGCTCCGGAAAGCGTTCGAGCGTCCACGAAAACAGGTACGCAGCAAACGTGTAGACCGGGATGCGCCAATAGCGCCAATGCCATCCCCGCTGCAGCGCCAGTGCAAACATCACCAGCAGTGCGACGATCGCAATGGCGTCAATGATAATGCGTAGCGTTCGAATCACTGCGCTTATTCGATTCCCTAGCCCAGGTGCAGAACCTTGAGCGCAACGAACGCCACGCCGGTAAGCGCAAGCAGGATGCCGGCCAGCATTTCAGCGCCATCTTCGACCCGTGTTCCGAGCAGGCGCCCAAGCCGAAGACCGAGCAGGGTCGCCGTCACCGACACGACGCCGATAACGGCTAAACTCAACCCGACCGGCACGCCGACGAAGCGGATCGAAAATCCGATACCGAGCGAATCCAAGCTTATCGCGAGCGACGTGACTACCAGCGTCCAACCGCCTTGGATCTTCACCGGCCGGCGCTCGTCCATGTTGCTTCGCGCCTCGAGAATCATGTACGCCCCGACCGCGATCAGCGCCGCAAAGCCCACATAACCGGCGTCGTCGCCGATCAGACGGCCCGTGATCTCGCCGAGTCCGAGGCCGACGCAATTCATAACGATCTCGGCACACGGAAAGGCGATAGCGATGCGCAAGCGTTCGCGCGGCGAGGCTCCGCGCATGCCAAGACCAATGCTGACCGCAAACACGTCCAGCGCGAGCGAGATCGCGATGACGAGGATCTTGATCAGAAGATTTGTGCGCTGGAGAGCGAGTCGCGCTTGGAGAGCAGGTGCGTTACCGCTGAACGCAGCTGCGAGATCGTGAACGGCTTATTGAGAAATAAATTGGCGCCGGCATTTTTGGCACGGCCGTCCATCGCATAGTTGGTGTGGCCGGAGATCATCAGGATCGGCACACCGCGCGTACCCTCTTTCGCCCGGAGGCGTTCGACCAGATCGATACCGGAGATACCCGGCAGCATGAAGTCGCAAATGATGATGTCGAACGGCCCCTGCCGGTCGACGGCGACGAGTGCGCTCTCGGCGTCATTGCACATGACCATCTCGTACGGGCCTTTGCGAAGGACCGTATCGATGAGCGTGCAGATCGCGGGATCGTCGTCCGCAATCAGCACTCGCCAATTGCGCTGAGGGGTCATGTCCTCAGCCATTCGGGTAGGCCACCTTCACGCCTCGGGAACGGATGTGTGACTTTGGTAAATTTTCGATAATCTCCAGCCCTTGGAGGCCGATTCCTGCGGCCGCGTCGTAGTCTAGGCGCGACATGGCCATTATCGATCGACTGCTCGCCCCTGGATCGGGTTTTCAGAAAAACTTCTTCTTTCTTGCCAAACGCTTCGTCGCAGGCGAAACGGTCGGCTCCGCGATCGACGCGGTTCGTACCCTTAACGCTGCAGGCATGACCGCGACACTCGACTTCTTGGGCGAGGACGTTCTTGAGCGCGACGCGGCGATTGCGACCCGGGAGGCGTACATTGCCGTGCTCGAGCGGATCCGGGAGACCGGCGTGCAGAGCAACGTCTCGGTCAAAATGAGCGCTATGGGCCTGCTGATTGACGAGGGCTTCGCGCTCGACAACCTCACGCGCATCCTGCACTTCGCCCAGCGCAACGCCGATCCGTTCGTGCGAATCGACATGGAAGGCTCGGCGGTTACGCAGATCACGCTCGATCTCTTCGAGCGCGCGTACGCGCAAGACAAGAATGTCGGTATCGTGTTGCAGGCCTACCTCAAGCGCACGCCTGCCGACGTCGCGCGCATGATCGAGCTTGGTGCGCGCGTTCGCTTGTGCAAGGGCGCGTATAGCGAACCCGCGGAGATTGCCCTCAAAGAGATGTCTGAAATTCGACGGCAGTATCTATCGCTGGCCAAGGACCTGCTCGATCGCGGCAACTACCCGGCGATTGCAACGCATGACCGCGAGCTCATCGAGGCAATTCGCGCGTACGTGCGCGAGCGCGGTATCGCGCGCGACCGCTTCGAATTTCAGATGCTCTATGGGATCCGACCGCAACTGCAGCGCGAGCTCGTAGCCGACGGTTATCGCATGCGCATCTATGTGCCGTACGGAACGCACTGGGCGGGATATTTCTTCCGCCGCGTGATGGAGCGTCGCGAGAACGCCATATTCGCACTGAGCTCGATGTGGTCCAAGTAGGCGCGCGTTAGCGTGCGAGCCGTCGTCCAACGCGTGCTAAGTGCAAGCGTGAGCGTCGAAGAGCGAATCACCGGGCGCATTGGCCCTGGACTCATGGTGCTGCTCGGCGTCGCGGTCGCGGATCGCGAGGACGATGCGCGAGCGATGGCCGAGAAAATCGCCAACCTGCGAATCTTCCCCGACGATGCCGGGTTGATGAATCGCAGCGTGCTCGAGACTGGTGGCGCGATCCTACTCGTCTCGCAATTCACACTCTACGGCGACGCGCGCAAAGGACGCCGTCCATCGTTCATCGCCGCAGCCAAAGAACCGCTGGCCAGCGATCTTTACGAACGGACTGGAAGCGAACTCGCACGGCTCGGCCTGCCCGTGCAATACGGCGAGTTTGGCGCCGACATGCAGGTCGAACTCATCAACGACGGCCCAGTCACGATTTTGCTCGACTCGCAGCGCGTCTTCTAGCTGCACGAAGCAGCTGAAGGTCCGAAGCACAGGATGTGCGACCGCCCGCAGGGCGGGCGGACCGTCTAAAGCGTAACGTCGGCAACTCGTTCGACGCGAAGCACCTTGTCCGATTCGGTCAAACGGCCGAGCACGTCGAAGCCACTGGTCACCGCGCCAAACACGGTGAAGGCGTTGTCCAAATGGTATTGCGGCGAAAGTGTGATGTAGTACTCACTGCCGGCGGAATCACGAATCGGCGTGCTCGTTTTGTCGTCGTAGTTCAGACCCATCGAGATCACGTAGCTGTTCTGCTCGAGTGGATTCTCTTCGGCCGGAATCGTGTAGCCCGGACCCGGCGCATTCTTCGCGTCTTGTTCGCCTGTCTGCACAACGAAGTCGGGCACGATGCGGAACCACGGATTGTTGTCTAAAAATCCCCGGTTCATCATGTTTAAGAAGTTGGTGACGGTGAGCGGTGCCCACTCGGGATAGAGCGCGACGTAGATGTTGCCCTGTGTCGTCACGATGCGTAGGCGCGGATGCGGACCGAGGCGGGGGGTTGTCATCTGCAGCGCCGTCATCGGGGCCACCGATCTGAAGTCCGGCACATCAGCGGGCCGCGGAGCACCCGGTTCGGGCACTTGGCGCGGGAACGCTGGTAACATCGCAAACGGATCCACGATCGGTGCGGGCGTATGTATGAATGGGGGAATCGCGGTCCAATGGTCGGTGAGCTTACCGCCTTGCAGTACGCGGATCGACTCGGCCGCTTGTTCTTGCACCCGCCATGACGGATCGTTCAGCAGCGGTTGCAAGTCGACGACGAGCGCCGGGTCCTTGAGTTTCCCATACGCGCGGACAGCTTCGATGCGCACGATCTCGTCGGAGTCGGCTAATCCGGCGTGGAGAAACGAGACCGGCACCTTCGCCGCGTAACGCCGGAACACGGTCCACATGATCTGCTCGCGTGCCGAAGCGCCGGATACGAAAACGTTGCCATTCACGCGGTAGAGGCTTGGCGATTCGCTAAACGCCTGCATCAAGCTCGCGGCAATCGAGTCAGCCAACGGCGAATCGGCAAAGTAGCTCAGGCTAATGGCCGCACCGCCGCGGACAATCGGCGATCCCTCGCCCGCCAATGCCCGCTGTAGCTGGAGAGTGGCGGCCTTTTCGGACGCCGCGTCCAGACGGTGGGCTTCCTCGTAGCGCCCGAGGGTGTCGACCGCCGCGATCTGCACGGCTCCTGAGGAGTCGTCTCGCAGGGCCGTCGAGATGGCGGTCGCGTCGCTCCCAAGGCCAATGAGGCCCAAGCCGTAGACGCTCATCGCACGCACAGCGTCGCGCCGGTCGGTTAGGTGCCCCTCCAAGAGGGGCACGCCGGCGGCCAGCTTGGTCCGGCCAATCGCCAGGGCGGCCCGAGCGGCCGTGGCGTCGTCCGGAGAGGCCAGCAGGGCGGCGAGGCGGCCGTCTCCCAGCGAGCGCTCCGATTCAAGGCGCACGATATCGGTAGTAGTTGCCGGAGGGATGGCGCCGACCAGGACAACCGCAAGCGCGATAAGCCCTAGCGAACGCAAACTATACCTGAATTCTTGCATCGTCCCCCAACCAAAAGCACCGAACTTGCGTTCTAGTATATGCATGAAGACCGCCGTCCCTCTGGGCGGCAACGCAACAGTGGAAAAGAGAGCAAGCATGTCTACCCCGGAAAACCCAAAGAAGACCACCGGCATGTCGGTCCGCGAAGCGGGCCAAAAAGGCGGCCAGACGGTCAAGAAAAAGTACGGCCCCGAGTTCTACGAACAGATCGGCCGTAAAGGCGGGCTCGCAACAAAGCTGGCTCACGGTCACGAGTTCTACGAGCAGATCGGTAAGAAGGGTGGGAAGAAAGGTGGCGAAGCCACGCGCGATCGCTACGGCCCAGACTTCTACGAACGAATCGGACAAAAAGGTGGCCAAAAAGTCAAACAGCTTATCGAAGAAGGCAAGCGCGCCGCGGCTGCTCAAGAGGCAGAGCGCGAAAAACGCGCGAGCTAGTTTCGTTACGCTAAGCGCGGCGAGTATCGCACTCGCCGCCCTAGCGCCGCTTTCACCGGTGTGGGTCGAGGCGTTTCCGTTGGCGTCCCCCCACTCGTCGGCTTCGCCGACCGCCTCACCGATCGCGCCCCCAAATATTTTCCCGCTCGGTTCGAGCCTCGCGTTTATACTCGAAGGTACGATTTCGTCTTCCGCGTCCAAATCTGGCGATATCGTCAAAGCACATCTCGAACGTGCACTGGTCATCAACGGTGTCACCGTTGTGCCCGCCGGTAGTCCCGTCGAAATCAAAATCGCCGATGCATCCCCAGCGTCAAATCCCGATATCTACGGCTTCGTCGATATATATTTCCGTCCGCTTGCGCTTCCGGATGGCCGCATGATTCCGTTGCACGCCCCGGCCTCGCACTTGAACGTCAGCGTTTCGTCGGGGCACGCGTCGACCGTCGGCGTCGAAAACACGATCGGGGATATCTGGGCGCCGACAATGCTGCTGCACGTCTTTCGCAAGGGACACAATTTCGTGCTCGAACCAGGCGCCCGGATCAACGCACTCACCGATGCCAGCGTCGTCGTCGCGCGCAACGGCGCCGTGGCCATTGAAACGCCTGCGCCTCTCGTCCTCGACGCCGAAACGCCGATGTCGTCGTATCGCGCGGTGCCGATGGCGACGCCGAACTCAAGCTATAAGCCCGCGCTCACTCCGCCGCCCCTGACGCCAATGACGCCGGCACCGAACCCGCGAAGCCCCCAACCGGCGTCTACATAAGTCCTAAAGGAGCTATCCGTGATTCGTCGCTTCTTCACCATGCTGCTCGCGTCGCTAACCGTTTCATCGTGCGTAAGTCTTGCAGCCGACACACTCTCGCCAAAACCGCAAGGTGCCGAAGTCGCCTTCGTCTCCGGCATCCAAAGCGATCTCACCGCGCGCTACGCCACGATCGCGCAAGCGCAAGCCGCCGGCTATTTCCGCTACACCAACGAGGATAAGACCGGCTCGATTAGCTACGCCAATCTGCAGTGGACTTCGAGCGATCCGCAGCATCCGAGCCAACTCTGGTACAGCGCCGACGGCAAGTTTCTCGGCGCGGATTTCTCACAGCCCTATGTGGCGGGCACCAAGCCGAGCCTTTGGGGTGTAAATTCGGAACGCTGGGAGCGCTTCGGTAAGCACATCCACTGGGTGATCAACGCCGACGGCAAAGAAACCTACGGCGCGACGAGCGTTACGAAATGGACGGCCGCCGGTGGCGACGCTGACAATCCGCAAGCGGCCACCGTTGTCGCGCTCGGTAAGGCAAAAGACGCCTCACAAGTTACGCACGTCTTTGCTTTTCCCGCGATTTGGGATCTCGAAGTGTGGGTGCTGCCGAACCCGAACGGCGCCTTCGCGGAGATGAACCCCGCCGTGCATCCCAGCGCAAACGCCCAGGATATGGACTAACGAATTGCGCTAGTCATGGTGGCGTTTGCTTAGGGGAGGCTCGAAGTTTTGCGCCATTCGCAGGATGCGAACTTCATTTGGAAGTGGCGCAAAACTCGCGCAGCAGGAGTGGCACAGGATGTGCCGCGAGGAGCGTCTCCCCGGGTAAACGCCGCGATGAACGGGCGCTATTCGTTGCTCCAATAATCCTTGAGCGCTTTGCCGCGGGATGGATGGCGCAGTTTACGGAGCGCTTTCGCTTCGATCTGGCGGATGCGCTCGCGCGTGACGCCGAATTCCTGACCAACTTCTTCGAGCGTGCGCTGATGGCCGTCTTCCAAGCCGAAACGCAGGACGAGCACTTTACGCTCGCGCTCGGTGAGGTTTTGCAGCACGTCCGCCATCTTCTCTTTGAGCAGCATGACGGAGGCGGCTTCGGCCGGCGCAACGGCTTCCTGATCTTCGATGAAGTCACCGAGATGTGAATCTTCCTCTTCGCCGATCGGCGTTTCGAGGGAGATCGGTTCTTGCGAAATCTTCATGACCTCGCGAACCTTCTCGGGCGTGAGCGCCATGGCTTCGGCGATCTCTTCGACCGACGGCTCGCGACCGAGCTCCTGGAGCAATTGCCGCGAGACCTTGATCAAGCGATTGATCGTCTCGACCATGTGCACCGGAATGCGAATCGTGCGCGCCTGATCGGCGAGCGCACGGGTGATCGCCTGACGGATCCACCAGGTCGCGTAGGTAGAGAATTTGTAGCCTTTGCGATAGTCGAACTTCTCGACCGCGCGAATTAGCCCGAGATTGCCCTCTTGGATCAGATCCAAAAAGAGCATCCCGCGGCCGACGTACTTCTTCGCGATCGAAACGACGAGGCGAAGATTTGCCTCGGTAAGCTGACGCTTGGCTTCTTCTCCATCGGCGACGAGCCGCGAATCGGCGGTGCCGTTCTTCTGGAGCTCGAGTTCGCCCGCTTCAATGCGCATCGCCAGCGACTTCTCTTGCTCCATCGAGAGCAACGGCACGCGACCGATCTCTTTGAGATACATGCGTACCGGGTCGTCGAGCGAGAGCCCATCAGGGATCGGTTCCTCTTGCTCTTCCTCGACTTCGCCTTCGGGCTTTTCGTCCTTTTGCTCGTCGATGATCTCGATACCGGCAGCGGTAATCTCTTCGAATAAGCCGTCGATTTCGTCAGGGTTGACGTCGTCGAGCGCATCGAACGCCGTGTTTATCTCTTCGTATGTGAGCGAGCTGCGCTGCTTTCCGCGCGCAATTAGCTTCTTCTTTAGTTCATCCAGCGTAAGGACCGGCTGCGCTTCGGCAACCGCTGCTGCAGATTTTTTGCGTGGCACTCTTGACGTCACCCCCTTTCTCGTATTTTTGGTGCGGGCAGGACCCGCGGAGTTTCCTATGATTAGACTCGTGATTTTCGGTTTACTTCTTTAGCTTTAGTTTAAGGCGTTCGAACTCACCCATGAGCTCGCCGGGGATCGATTTCCCGGTTTCGAACATTTCGTCGATCGAACGGGACAACTCGGCGTACCGGCTTGCCTCGTCCTCTTGCGTCAACCGCTCGACGATGCGGTCCAGATGCATGCGGCGCTCTTCGGGGTCGCCGTAGCGTACCGTCGAACTGCGGTCCCGCTGACCGAGTGAGGCCAGGAGCTCGCGGGCTTCACCGTCGTCCTCACAGGCTGCGAGCGCGTCGGCCGCGGTTCGCAACTCACTGGCATGTTCGAGGAGAAGCTGGTAGGTGCGGCGGTACACATCATTACGAAAGCGTTGTGGCTCGATCCGGTCCGCATACTCGAGCACGAGCGCGGGATCTTCAACGGCGATCCCAAGCACGTCGCGTTCGAACGAAAGTGGCTCGAACGCGTCAAACTTCCGGCTAACTGGTGCGTGCCGACTCCCCGCGGTGCTCGTTCCGTCAAAACGCGGCGAAAAGTTGGCGCCGTTGGCGAGGAAGCGGCTATTTCGGAGGTCGTCGACGTTCACCTTCAGACGTCCGGCAACGTAAACGCGCCATCGATCCCATTCTTCACGCGGGGTTAACTCGCGGATAAGCGCCTCGGCCTTCCGCGCGATTAGGGCCGGCGATTCGAATCCGCTGCGAATGCGGTCGATCTGAGGATCTAGCTTGAACTCGATCGAGGGCTTGGCCGCATCGAGCAAGGCCCGGAAGCCCTCAGCGCCGTGCTTTCGCACGTAACTGTCGGGATCGTCGCCTTCGGGCAGCGCGACAATGCGAACGCTAGAGCCCGTGTGCTCTATCACCTTAGACGCAATATCGACCGCCTTGGTTGCAGCGCTGCTGCCCGCCGCGTCTGCGTCGAAACAAAGATAAACGTTGTCGGCGTATTTGCGCAGCTCCGTGGCTTGCCGCTCGGTAAATGACGTCCCAAGCGCTGCGACCGCCCCCTCAAATCCGGCTTGGTGCAGCGCGATGCAATCGAGATAGCCTTCTACGACGATCAAAGTTCGGTCGGTTTGCGTGGCGCGGCGCGCGATATTAAGCGCGTAGAGATGATCGCCTTTGGTGTATACCGGCGTCGTGCTGGTGTTGAGATACTTTGGTTCGCCGCTGCCCAGCTCGCGGCCGCCGAATGCAATGACCTCGCCGGTCGTCGCGTAGGTCGGTACCATCAAGCGATTCCGGTAGAAATCGTAATACCCGCCGCGTTGCGACGGCTTGACCAAACCCGCTTTAGCGGCTAACTCCAAATCGACGCCGTGCGCGCGCAATTCATCGGTCAGGCCGTTCCAGCCGTCAGGCGCGTAGCCGAGGTGAAAGCGCTCGACGACGGCCGCACCGAACCCGCGACGCTCGCAATATGCGCGCGCGCTTGCGCCTTCCGGGCCGCGCAGCATGCGTTCGAAATACGCCGTGGCGATTGCGTTGGCTTCGTAGATCGCCTCGCGCTCGCTGCGTCGCCGCGCCGTGCGCGGATCTTCGTCTTCGAGTGCAATCCCCGCCTTGGTTGCGAGCAGGCGCGTGGCATCACCGAACGGCAAGTTTTCGAGCTTCATTGCAAAGGCGATCACGTCGCCACCGGCGCCGCAGCCAAAGCACTTGAAGTAGCCTTCCTCGGGATGCACGTGAAGTGAGGGCGTCTTTTCACCGTGAAATGGACACAAGCCCACCAAGTCGCGCCCGCGCTTCTTGAGCGAAACGTACTGGCCGATGAACGTGGCAATATCGATCCGGGTGTGGATCTCGCGAATGACGCTTTGATCGAGGCGGGGCATTGTGGTATCCGTAGTATCCTCGCCCAAGGCGGCCGAATCCCGGTTCCCGAACCTGCAGCGGCAAAGTGAAGCGCATCTTCGATCCGGTCCACCACTTCATCGAGCTCGAACCGGGTGAAGCCCGGCTGCTCGACCTCGCGCCGATGCAGCGCCTGCGGCGGCTGCGCCAACTTGGCCTCGCCTATTTTGCCTTCCCGGCAGCAGAACATTCGCGCTTTACGCACGCCCTGGGTGCGCTTGCGATGGGGACGCGCGCGTTCGACGGGTTGATTCGTCACGCGGGCGGCGCGAGCCCCGAGCGCGCCTACCAGCGTCGCCTAGTACGCGCTGCGCTGCTGCTACACGATGTCGGGCACGGGCCCTTCAGTCATGCTTGCGAAGCGGTTCTCGGCATACCGCACGAAGCGCGGACACGCGAGATCCTCACGCTACCCGACATGCGTGCGGGGATCGAGGCGCTCGACCTCGATCCGGAAGACGTGCTTGCGCTGATCGTCGGCGATCCGCGCGCACGCTATCCGGCGCTGCGCGAGCTGGTCAGCGGCCCAAATCTCGATGCCGATCGTATGGATTACTTGCTTCGCGACGCCTATTTCACCGGCGTCGTCAGCGGACGCTACGATGCCGATCAGCTCGTTGCATCGCTGCGCCTCTTCGAACACGACGGTGTGCCTGTGGTCGGCATCGATTCCCGCGGTGTCGTTGCGCTCGAGTCGTTCGTCGTTGCGCGCTACATGATGTTCGCGTCGGTGTATTTCCACCACACCACTCGGCTGTTCGAACGCATCTTGCAGGAAGCACTGCATGAGCTATGGCCCGATCCGCGCGCGCTCGATCCGATCGACGAGTTTCTGCGCTGGGACGATTTTCGCGTGCTCAACGAGCTGCGCGACCGCGAGAGCGAGGCGGCACGCGCACTGCGCGAACGGATTCGCATCTATGGACTCGCCGCCGAATTCAATGCCGGCGACGACTTGCGTGCCTACAGCGCCTGCGAAGCGGCCTTGCGCGAGCGCTTCGGCGCCGACGCGGTCTGGGCGGACGAGCAGTCGCAGGTCATGCATCGCCTACCACTTGGAGCGGCGAAAGGCGCGACCGTATGGGTCGGCACCTCGTCAGGACTCGTCGATGCGCGTGACGCGTCGGATCTGATCGCCAAGCTCAGCGGCAAAGCGTACTGGCGCAAGCTCTTCGTGCGGCGCGATCGAGCCGACGTACATGAAGCACGCCGGCTCTGCGCCGAGATTATCGCCCAGCTACGCTAGTGCGACTGCTGCCACTGCAAGGCGGCGCCAATTTCGTTCTGCGCCGACTGCAGTGCGCCGATCGCATTCCCTTTGTGGCCGCCGTAGTCGCGATCGTCACTTTGTAACTGCGTAATGAGGCGCCCGACCCAGGTTTCAAGCGCGGCCAAGTTCCGGTTGCTGCCGCCCTGCGAACGGTCGCCGTTCGGTTCGCCGCCTCCGCCGGTCGGGCCGCTGGTTTGGAAACAGGCCGGATCGTCATGATAGGTATTGACCGCGTACTGTTCGGCCGCAACGAGCTCGCCGCGGGCGTTCGTCAAGTCGTTAACGGCGGTCGTCCGATGGCCGCCGTAATCGCGCTGATCGTGCGAAAGCTGCTGGATGACGCCTTCAACGCGGCGATGAACGTGCCAGAGATTTGCGTCGCTTGCGCACTGCGGCTTCGCCATCGCCGGTGACATCCCCGAAACCAGTATGAACGCACACGCCATCGCGGCAATACTACTGTGCAACAGTCTCATCTGAAAATACCCCGTGCGATTGACTACGAGAGCGAACCCAGTGTCGCCTGCGCGGCGGCAAGACGTGCGACCGGCACGCGATACGGCGAACACGATACATAGTCGAGGCCGACCTGATCGCAAAACGCGACGCTTGAGGGTTCGCCGCCGTGCTCACCGCAGATACCGATCTTGAGATCCGCTCGTGCCTCGCGTCCGAGCGTGACGCCCTGTCGCATCAGCGCGCCGACGCCTTGGCGATCGAGTACTTGAAACGGATCGTCGCGTAGAATCTTCTTCTCGAGATAGACGGGAATGAAGCTGCCCTCGGCATCATCGCGGCTATAGCCGTAGGTCGTCTGCGTCAGATCGTTGGTACCGAACGAAAAGAATTGCGCGATCGCCGCGAGCTCGTCGGCAACGATACACGCGCGCGGCAGCTCGACCATGGTGCCGATATGGTATTCGACTGGTACGCCGCGCGCTGCGATGACCTCGTCAGCGACGGCCTTCGCAGCATCGTACGTCATCTGCATCTCTTCTTTCGTCCCGACGCCGGGGATCATCACATCCGGCCGCGCGTCCACGCCGCGAGCGCGCAGTTCGCAGGCTGCTTCGAAGATCGCCCGCACTTGCATCGCATAGATTTCAGGGAAGAGAATCCCGAGCCGGCACACGCGCAGCCCGAGCATCGGATTCTGCTCGTGCAATTGTTGCACGCGCCGCAGCACAGCCATCTTTTGCTTGTAGGTCGGGTCGTCGGTGCCTTTCGTCAGGCGCAACTCGGTCGTTTCGACCAACAGTTGATCGAGCGACGGTAAGAACTCGTGCAGCGGCGGGTCGAGCAGGCGAATCGTAACCGGCAGGCCAGCCATCACCTCGAGGATGCCGACGAAATCCTTGTGCTGAATCGGCAAGAGTTTCTGCAGCGCTTGCTCGCGCGCATCGGGCGTATTGGCCATGATCATCTGCTGGACGATCGGCAATCGATCGGGCTGCATGAACATGTGCTCGGTGCGACACAGACCGATGCCCTGTGCGCCGAGCTCGCGCGCCTTGCGCGCATCCTCGGGCGTGTCCGCGTTCGCCCAGACCTCCATCCGCCGAACCGCGTCGGCCCACGAGAGAAAGTGCGCGAGCCATTCTGGCAGCGTTGCCGGCGCGTCGATCAAGTCGAGCTTGCCGAGGATGACGTTGCCGGTGCTCCCATCGATCGTGAGCCAATCGCCTTCGTGCAGCTCATGGTCGCCGATTCGCGCGATCTTATTGCGCCGATCGATCTCGAGCGCGTCGCATCCGGCAACGCACGGCTTGCCCATGCCGCGCGCGACCACGGCCGCGTGCGACGTCGCACCGCCTTTCGCGGTGAGCACGCCGCGGGCGGCGATCATGCCGTGCACGTCGTCGGGCGTCGTCTCGACGCGCACGAGAATGGTATCTTTGCCCTGCTCCTTCCACGCGACCGCGTCGTCGGCGGTAAAGACGACCTGGCCGGTCGCGGCGCCAGGCGAGGCATTGAGCCCCTTGGCCACAACGTTCGCGTGCGCCTTAAGATCGATTCGGGCGTGGAAGAGCTGGTCGAGCGATTCGGCGTTGACGCGCGACACGGCGGTACGCTGATCGATCAAGCCTTCTTTGACCATATCGATCGCAATGCGCACCGCCGCCTCGGCGCTGCGCTTCGCGCTACGCGTCTGTAGCATATACAGCTTGCCGCGCTCGACGGTGAATTCGATGTCCTGCATGTCGCGATAATGCTGTTCGAGCCGCCGCGCGATGTCACGGAACTGACGGTAGATCTCGGGCTGCGTGCGCTCGAGGTCGGCGATCTTCTCGGGCGTACGCGTGCCGGCAACGACGTCCTCGCCTTGGGCGTTGGTGAGGTACTCGCCAAAGAGCACGTCCTCGCCGGTGTTGGGGTCACGTGTAAAGGCGACGCCCGTGCCCGAGTCGTCGCCCATGTTGCCGAAGACCATCTCGACGACGCTTACGGCGGTTCCCCACTCATCCGAGATTTTATTGAAGCGGCGATAGTCGATCGCGCGCCGGGAGTTCCACGAGTCGAAGACCGCGCCGATTGCAAGGCGCAGCTGTTCGGTAACGTCCTGCGGGAACGGCTTCTTCGACTGCGCTGCGACGACGGCTTTGAACTGTTCGGCGAGGTCGCGCCACGACGCCGCGTCGACTTGCGGATCGCCCTGTACGCCGAGCTCACGTTTGCGCGCCTCGATCAGGTCGTCGAAATGCTCCTTTTCGATCCCGAGCACGACCTCGGCGAACATCATAATGAAGCGCCGATAGGCATCCCAGGCGAAACGTTCGTTATTGGTGAGCTTAGCTAGACCGACGACGGTGCGATCGTTGAGGCCAAGATTGAGGATCGTATCCATCATGCCGGGCATGGAAACGCGCGCGCCGCTGCGTACCGAAACCAGCAGCGGATCGGCCGCGTCGCCGAAGCGTTTGCCGGTGCGCTGTTCGAGCTCGCGCATCGATTGCTCGACCTGCGCGTCCAAGCCGCTTGGATACGTGCGGCCGGCGCGATAGAAGTCCAAGCACGCTTGCGTCGTGATGATGAAGCCTTGGGGCACGGGCAACCCAGCCCGGGTCATCTCCGCTAATCCGGCGCCCTTGCCGCCGAGGAGATCGGTCATGGAACCGTCGCCCTCGTCAAAAAAATAGACGTATTTCGTCGCTATCGTTGTCGCCACGTCGCCCGACCCTCCGGAAGTTAGCGGAGTTGTACCCCAAAAAAGCGTTCGAGCCCATCGGCGGCGATGCGTTCCTGCCGCATCGAGTCGCGCTCGCGCACCGTTACCGTACCGTCTTCAAGTGTGTCGTAATCGACGGTCACGCAAAATGGCGTGCCGATCTCGTCCTGCCGCCGGTAGAGCTGGCCGATGTTGCCCTCGTCATATTGCGTGCGATGTAGCGGCCGCAACGCCGCCTCGATCGCACGTGCGCGCTCGACCAGCTCGGGCTTATTCCGTGCAAGCGAAAAAACCGCGACCTGCACCGGAGCGATGAACGGATGGAATCGCAGCACTGTGCGCTCGGTCTCTTTTCCGTTGGGATCGATGCTCTTCTCGCGTTCATAGGCATCAATCAACATGGTCAGCGTCGTGCGGTCCATCCCGGCCGAACTCTCGATCAAAATTGGTGTGTACTTCGTCTTGGTCGCTTCATCGTAGTACTGAAGATCTTTGCCCGAGAGGGCCATGTGCGCGTCGAGATCGTACGTGCCACGATGCGCAATTGACTCGAGTTCGCCCCAGCCCCACGGGAAAAGATACTCGACGTCGATACCGGCCTTCGCGTAGTGCGGGCGCTCCTGCTCGGTCAGCTCGTAGAAACGCAGGCGATCGGGTCTCACGCCGTACTGCGAATACCACGCCTTGCGTCGCTCGACCCATTCACGGAAGGCTTCGAGATCCTTTCCGTCGTCCGGCACAAAATACTCGAGTTCGGCCTGTTCGAATTCGCGGACACGATAGATGAAATTGCCGGGCGTGATCTCGTTTCGAAACGACTTGCCGATTTGCGCGATCCCGAACGGCGGACGCTTGCGCGCGGTTTGATAGACGTTTTTGAAGTTGACGAAGATGCCTTGCGCGGTTTCCGGGCGCAGATAGGCTGCTGACGCCGTGTCCTCCATCGGGCCGACTTGCGTCTGCATCATCAGATTGAAGTTGCGCGGCTCGGTAAAGCTGTCTTTGCTCCCGCAGTCCGGACACTGATGTGGATCTTTGAGGTGATCGAAGCGGAAGCGATGCTTGCAGACCTTGCAGTCGACGAGCTTATCGTGAAAGGCATCGACGTGCCCCGAGGCCTTCCACACCAGCGGATGCATGATGATCGACGAATCGAACGGGACGACGTCGTCCCGCAGCAACACGTTTTCACGCCACCAGGCATCCTTGACGTTGCGTTTGAGCACGGCGCCCAGGGGTCCGTAGTCCCAAAAGCCGTTGAGGCCGCCGTAGATCTCGCTCGATTGAAAAATGAAGCCGCGCCGCTTCGCCAGGGCCGTGATCTCGTCCATCGTGACGGGGTTTTGCAGGGTCGACGCCTCCATAGGGGGTGTTCAATTTATCAAGCTGGCGCAATTACCCCCGGTCCGACTTATATCGTAGGTGTATATCAATTAATTGATATACCGTTGCGGATATCAGGAGGAACACCAAATCACCATGTTTATCGCAGCTCTCGCACTCTCGGCCGCCGTCGCGGCAACCCCCGTCCAGTACGCCTACACCGGCAACTCGCCCGTTACGGTCGCGTCATGCGCGCTCGAACCGGCTGCGCCGGCCTTCTCGCTCCCCTACTACGGCGGCGGCTCAGCGCCGGGCGGCGCCGCCTCGACCGCCATCTCGTTCGAAAACGAAGCGCCCGCCACGGTCTCCTCGGTGACCTTCGACGTGAGCGATGGGCGCACGACCAGTCGCATCGTCGACAAGGGCACCTTCTCGAGCGGCGTCGCTATCGACCACAACTTCATCACCCCGCAGTTCCAAGATGACCTCGGCAACGTGACCTGCTCGGTCCAGGCGGTCGCGTTCACGGATGGCAGCACCTGGCAAGCCCAGTAGTGCCTTTCCCCGAAGAGTCGCCCATGGCATCACCTCTCGATGACGAGACTGGGCGACTCTTCCTCCATCTCAAAGCGGCGCAAGGCGCGGCGCGCAATGCGCTCGACGACGCGTTGAGCGATCTCGGCCTCACCTCGATGCAGTTGATCATCCTGCGCACGATTGAATATTATCCCGCAATTTCGGGCGCACAGTTGGCGCGTGACTGCTTCGTCACGCCGCAAGCTATGGCCGCGAACATCGCCAAGCTCGAAGCCGCCGGACTGATCGCGCGCAGTAAAGGGCAGGGGCGCGCCCTCGAAGCGCAGCTCACCGAGAAAGGCCACGCGATCTTCGATCGTGCCGGCTCACGCGTGCAATCAGCGGAACGCTACATTGCCGAGGTTCTTGGCGCCGGCACAGTGGCCGAGCTCGATCGCAACCTGCGCGATCTGACCGATTGCTTGCAAAAGAGCCTGGTGGTCACGACTTCGCGCACCTGGGATACCGACGAAGCATAATTCGCGTACACCCTCAGCCACGGTCGAGCTCGCTCCCGCCTCATGTCCAAGTCGCAACCCTGCGCGAAAGCGGGGCAACTCCACTTCGAGGCCGGCGTACTTCGAGCGCCAGTTGTACAGCGTTGCCTCGCTCATCCCGTACTTGCGGCACAGCGCAGCGGCTTTCGCGCCGGCCTTGAGTTCTTTGAGGATCCCGACGATCTGGTTTTCGCTGAATCGAGATTTCCGCATGTGGTTTCCTCCGAGGCCTGCGCCTCAGATTCCACATATCAGCGGGGGCACTCACGGGGATACCGTCAGTCGTTGTATTGGATGGTCGCTCGGAACATCGATCACAACTGACTTGACGGCCGAGGCGTTGCAAACGGCATTGGTGTCGCGGCGGCCCAAAGCGGCACTCGTGCATCATTCCGATCGCGGGAGTCAATACTACGCGGCTCGCTACCAAGATGCATTGCTTGAAAACGGTGCTCAGCAGAGCTTCAGTCGGCCGGGAACACCAACCGACAATCCGGTCTGCGAACGCTTCATCGGAACGCTCAAACGCGAAGAAATCTGGGCAAAGACCTACGTCGATCTCGACGATGCCGCTCAATCGCTAAGCCAGTTCATCGATGACTACAACTTGCATCGCTCACACAGTGCACTCGGAAAGCGGTCTCCCATCGAGTTTGAGAGAATCTATCGTCAGGCTGCTCTGAGCCAAACTTCGCAAGCCGAACTGAGTGTTCCATAAGCGGGATGCACTACAAACGCCAAGTCAACGAATTGGTTAGCAAGCTCCCTAGCGCGAAGCGAAAGGACGTCGCTGTCGCACTACAGAGGCGCTACTCAGCCGCCTGACCTCCACGGTCTTTTGGAATCGGCGCGCGTGATGTTGCTTCATAAGATTCCGCTGCTACGATCCGTATCCGGCCTCGTAGATGTGAGCACGGCATCCGAAGCCCGCCCTTGGTGGTTAGCAGACCGGGGGTGAAAAACCCCTGGACCGCTCGTGCAGCATGTGCGGTGGCCGCTGCTAGCATCGCTCTTCTGATCGGTCCGGCCATGTGCGGCAACTGCAAAAGCCCTTTACTGCCGATAATCAGTGAGTTCTTTCAACTTTAATCGCGTCGGTACCACGATATGAGGGAAATTCGGGAAATGGATCGAGCCAGTAGGATACCGTAATGCGCGTATCTCCTGCTTTGATAAATTCCGGTAAGCCGCCGCAGAAGCCGTGTCCACGAATCGTCGGTTCGGGATTGCAGCGTAGCGGCTGACCATTAAGAGTTGTGTCCCAGGACAAGAAATATTGCGACGTCGCGCCTGAGTCGTCTCTTATCGTGAGGGTCATTGAGGCGATCGGCGTTGTTGCAAACTGAAAGCTCAAATACGTTCCTGTAACGGTTTTTATTGCGCCCGGGTCTGACGGGCGCGTAGGGGCCAGCGCCCAGTACTCCACGCTACGCCGCGGTTGAACGGTGGTGGCGGGCGCGGGTGTGGTCGTCGCGGCACCCCACACTGGCGCCCCCGACGCGCCTTGGATCGCCAGGAAGAGCGTTAGACCAGCTGAAAGACGCGCTAAAATCTGTCTCACCGTTAGTACGTGTCCGTCAGACCTGAGTCGATGTATCCACTTAGAGTGGCTACCAAGCGATGGGCGACCGCGGGTCCAGAGCCGGAACACGACGCCGTCTTTGGCGGCGGGTTGATAGACAAGGACGAGGTTCCCTGCGTGCTCTGGTTAGCCGAGACTGCCGTGCTGACGTTGCTGGGAGGATTCGTCGCGCCTAAAAACCCTTCGGCCAGCGCGCCCGTTTGATCGGTCCCGAAATTGCTCACCAGATCATTGTGGATTAACATGTGCTCCCACGCGAGCTCTCCCGGAGAGTTTGTCAAGACGCCGGCAGTGCCTGATTGGATGTTCGCCGTGTTGTAGTCATACGTGGAACCGCCTATGCTGAATGTGGTCGTCGTCGGCATATTTTGAAAAAATCCAGACTGGCCCTCATAGTATATATGATCAGCCTCATGATAGAGAATCTGGGTGGGATCTTGACCAGCTGCCTCTGCTGCACTCATCTGAGTCGCGTCAATCTGAATCACCGCGGTGGTTGAACTTGTCAATTGAGCATTTGCGGCAACGCCAGCTTGCAGAGTGGCGGATTGTATGGTCACTTGGATACCTTCGCTGTTAAGCGTGGCAATTAGCGCTTGGAGAGCGGTATTTCCCTGAATCAGACTATTTGCGGTGTTGCCCTTGTGACGCGTAAGGCCTAATCCGGACCTGCGGGAGTTGTGAGTTTCCGGGCGTAGAGCCCAGCAAGGAGACTCGCTCTTGAAGAAAAGTCGCTTTACCGAGGCGCAGATCGTCTCGATCTT
>JBEKBR010000011.1:0-73152 GCA_050015295.1 Candidatus Aquilonibacter sp.
GCGACCGCCGACACAATTCTGCTGATGGACGCGTTTGGACTGGAAGTGATCCTTATCGAAACCGTCGGCGTCGGGCAAAGCGAGATCGAAATCGCGGAGCTGGCACAAACGACGCTCGTCGCGTTGCAGCCCGGCAGCGGCGATTCCATTCAGGTGCTCAAGGCCGGCATCATGGAAATCGCCGACATCTTTGTCGTGAACAAAGCCGACCATCCGATGGCCAATCAGATGCGGCGCGAGATTCGCGGGATGATGGAGATGCTCGATTTCAAAGGGTGGGTGCCGGAGCTGGTGATGACCCAAGCACTTTCCGGCGAAGGCATCGACGATCTTTGGCGCGCGATCGAAGCGCATCGTGCGTACTTGAACGAGACTGGTGAGATCGTGAACAAACGGCGCGAAGCCTTCACCCATCAGGTTCGCCAGCTCGTGCTCGGCAAGCTGCAAGAGCGCGTCGATGACGATCTGCGCGCGCGTCTTTCGACCGATTTGGATCCCTATGCGGCGGCCGACGAACTGCTGCAAGGCTGGCGTTGATTACCCCGAGTCCCGCCGTTACCGCGATGCCACCGCCGACGCAGTCCATCGTTGCGCAGGCCTACGAGCGCCTCCGTTCGTACCCGACACCGCCGTACGTAGTCTACTTGACCAACGAGAACGGCGACGTGCATCGCATCGCCTTTCGCGCGTCGGACGAAATGATGAACGACAGCGAGTACCTGCATCAAGCGACGCTGCCGCTCACGAACATCTACCGCGCATTTGTCGGCCCGTTGTCGATCACCGTGCACGAGGCAGTCGTCAAAGCAACGCCGGGCCCGAACGGGCAGCCGTCTGCGAACACCGCGCCGATGCCAACGCCGGAAGAAGAAAGCAGCCTCGTCTCCGATCTCAAGACGATCGCAGTGGTCAGTGCGCATGCCAAACCCGTCTACAACGTTGTCGATCGCGGCGTCGAAACGGTGGATGCGCACCAGGATTACCATCTCGTGCTTGATCCGGCGCTCGACCCGAGCCGCTTCGCGTTGCGCGATCTCTGGATCGATACGACGACCCACGACGTGCGCCGGGCCGATTACGTTACCACCGATCCCAGCCTTCCCGGCGCGGTCGCCTACCTTACGGTGAACTTCGAGCCGGTCGGCCCGTATTGGATCGCGGCGCACTGGGTCGCGATCTACCACATGCTTGGGCCCGGCCAGCCGTTCTATCGCGAGCTAAAAGTGGAAAAAATGCGCTTTCCCAGCACCTTGCCCGATTGGCTGTGGGACGAACGCGCCTACGAAGCCCATCGCCGCGACCGCGAACTCGATCCGCTCGCCGGCCTGTTTGACGGGCCTTAGTCCCCTTTGGGAGAATAGTGGTTCCGATTCCATTCTAAAGAGGAACCCAGCTTGGCAAAGATGATCGAGCGCCCGGCAGCTGCGGGGCGGACCGGCCCGGGCTCGGGCGCGGTCGACCGCACGATCTCGGACGTCCCGCTCGAGAGCGTCTACCAGCCCGAAGACGTGGCTCGCGTCGAGCCGCTCCCCGGCGAATATCCGTACACGCGCGGCATCCATCCCAACGGCTATCGCGACCGTTTGTGGACGATGCGCCAATTCGCCGGCTTCGGCAACGCCAAGCAGACCAACGAGCGCTACCACTTCTTGCTGGCGCAGGGCCAGCACGGTTTATCCGTTGCTTTCGATATGCCCACGCTCATGGGTTACGACTCGGACGCGCCGCAGTCGCGCGGCGAGGTCGGTAAGTGCGGCGTCGCGATCGACTCGTTGCGCGACATGGAGACGCTCTTCGACGGCATCGACATGGCCGACATCACGACCTCGATGACGATCAACGGGCCGGCGGCAATTGCAGTGGCGCAATATATCGCGGCCGCGGAGAAGAAAGGCATTTCGCGCAAACTGCTCGGCGGCACGATCCAGGCCGACATCCTCAAAGAGTACATCGCGCAGAAAGAATGGATCTTTCCGCCGCGTCCGCACATGCGCATCATCGTCGACATGATCGATTTCTGCACGGCCGAGATGCCGAAGTGGAATACGATCTCGATTTCCGGCTATCACATCCGCGAAGCGGGATCGACCGCCGCGCAGGAACTCGCGTTCACGCTCGCCGACGGTTTTGCGTACGTCGAGGCCGCGATTGCGCGCGGGCTCGATGTCGATTCGTTCGCGCCACGCCTCTCGTTCTTTTTCAACTCACACATCGACTTCTTCGAAGAGATCGCGAAGTTCCGCGCGGCCCGGCGTATCTATGCCAAGCGGATGCGCGACCGCTACGGTGCCAAGAACCCGAAATCGTGGCAGCTGCGCTTCCACACCCAGACCGCCGGCTGCAGCGCGACTGCCCAGCAGCCCGAGAACAACATCGTGCGCGTTGCTTACGAGGCGATGGCGGCCGTGCTCGGCGGCACGCAGTCGCTGCACACGAATTCGATGGACGAAGTGCTCGCACTGCCCTCCGAAAAATCGGTCGAGATCGCGCTTCGCACGCAGCAAGTTTTGGCCTATGAAACCAATGTGACGAACGTCGTCGATCCGCTTGGCGGATCGTATTTTGTCGAGGCGCTCACCGACGAAATGGAGCGCCAAGCCGAAGCTTACTTCGATCAGATCGAAAGCTACGGTGGTGTGATCGAAGCGATCGAATCCGGCTTCTTTCAGAAGGAAATCGCCGAGGCAAGTTATCGCTATCAGCGCTCCATCGAGTCGAAAGACCGTATCATCGTCGGTGTCAATTATTTCGAGCGCCCCGATGACCGCAATGAAATCGACCTGCTCAAGATCACCGAAGAAGTCGGGCGCGAGCAGGCGCGCGAGCTCGCGGAGCTGCGCACTTCGCGCGACAACAATCGGGTCGCACGTTCGCTCGAACGGTTGCAGGCGTCGTGTCGCGACGAGCGCGACAACGTGATGCCGCATTTGATCGAGTGCGTTAACGCATACTGCACCGAAGGCGAGATCGTCGAGGCGATGGCCGCCGTCTACGGGCGCTACACGGAGCGATCGGTATTTTGATATGTTGAAAATCCACAACGACATGGACCGGCGGCGCATTCGGCGTACGCTGGCCGAAGTGAAGAACAAGCTCGAAGAGGCGCTGCGCCTGAGCGAGCAAATGCAAGACAAAGGAAAGCATGGCGAAGCGACCACTCCGGATCATCGTCGCTAAAGCGGGCCTCGACGGCCACGACCGCGGGGCGAAAGTCATTGCGCGTGCGCTACGCGACGCGGGCATGGAAGTGATCTATACCGGGCTGTTTCAAACGCCCGAGCAGATCGTGCAGACCGCGATTCAAGAAGACGCTGACGGCATTGGGCTCTCGATTCTTTCGGGTGCGCACATGACGCTCTTTCCGCTCGTGATCGAACAGCTCAAGGCCCAAGATGCTGACGATGTCGTGTTTTTCGGCGGCGGAACGATCCCGCCCGAAGATGCCGAGGCGCTGCGCAAGCTCGGCGTGAAGGCGATCTTTACCCCAGGTGCGCCGCTGCAAGAGATCGTCGATTTCGTCGAGACCGAGTGCGGTAAACGTCGCGAACGCGTCGGCTAAATGAAGGTACGCACACGGGTCGCGCCGTCACCGACGGGCGATCCCCACGTCGGCACGGCGTATGTCGCGCTGGTCAACTACGCGTTCGCGAAGAGTAATCCGGACGGCGGTGAGTTCATCCTACGCATCGAGGACACCGACCAGGTTCGCAGCACGCCCGAGAGCGAGCGGGCCATCCTGGATTCGTTGCACTGGCTCGGCTTGTCGTGGAGCGAAGGCCCCGACGTCGGCGGTCCGCATGGCCCCTACCGGCAGAGCGAACGCACGGCGATCTATCAGCGCTATGCGCGCGAATTGCTCGATCGCGGCCACGCGTTCAAGTGCTTCTGCACGCCGGAACGTTTGGAGGAAATGCGCGAGGCGCAGCGCGCGGCCAAGCAGCCGCCGCACTATGACGGCCTCTGCCTAACCTACACGCAAGAAGAAGTCGCGCGGCGCGAAGCGGCGGGCGAACCGTTCGTCGTGCGCCTACGCGTTCCGACTGAGGGTGCGTGCGTGTTCGAGGATGCGTTGCGCGGCACGATCACGGTCGAGTGGAAGACGGTCGACATGCAGGTCTTGATGAAGGCCGACGGCTTTCCAACCTACCATCTCGCCAACGTCGTCGACGACCACCTCATGGAGATCACGCACGTGATCCGTGGTGAGGAGTGGATCAGCTCGGCCCCCAAGCATTTATTGCTGTACTCGTATTTTGGATGGAAGGCGCCGCAACTTTGTCACTTGCCGCTGCTGCGCAACCCCGATCGCACCAAACTCAGCAAGCGCAAGAATCCGACCAGCATCCTCTACTATCGCGAGCGCGGCTATCTCGCTGACGCGTTGATGAATTTTCTCGGGATCCTTATCGATTCACGCAACGACGACCCGGAACTCATCGGTGCGCCACTGCTCGACCGGATCGCCGAGCACTTTGTCCTCACCAACATCGCGCTCGGGGGCCCGGTGTTCGATATCCCGAAACTGACGTGGCTGAACGGCCAGTGGATACGGCACCGCTCCGTCGCAAGCTTCCTCCAGCTCCTTGAGGATTTCGGCTTTGTCTGGCCGCCGGCCATTCCGCCGGCGCAGCGCGAACACATCGCCGCGATCGCGATGTCACGCATCGAGACGCTGGTCGACCTCGGACCAGCGATCGATTTTTTCGTGAACCGCCCGGAGATCGCGCGGCGCGACCTCGAGCTGCCGAAGCTCTCCGAGGACGAGGCACGCAGCGCGTTGCGCTCGGGTATCGACGCCCTGCTTTCGCTCGAAGATCGGCACTGGGACCAGGCACAGATCGGCGAGAAGTTCAAAGCTGCCGCTGTGGCGCTGGATATGAAGTTCAAAGATGTTGCGCGGCTGTTTTACATTGCGATCACGGGGAGTCCGACCGCCTTGCCGCTCTTCGACGACGTGGAAATCTTGGGCAAGAAAGAGTCGCTGCGACGGCTTGAAAATGCGTTGGAGGCATTGCACTAGATGAGCGTGCGCGCGATCGTCCTGGCCGCGGGCAAAGGCACGCGGATGAAGAGCCGGGTCACGAAGGTGCTGCACGAGGTGTGCGGCCGGCCGATGCTGTGGTATACCCTGCGCGAGCTGCGCGCCGCGGGGATCGACGACATCGTGGTCGTGACCAACGACGAGCTCCAAGCGCGCATCGCCGAGTTCGACGTACCGGGGATCGTGCAGCGCGAGCAGCTTGGCACCGGGCACGCGGTCAAGATCGCGCTCGACGCGACGCCGCAACGCAACGGCTCGCAGGTAGTGATCGCCTATGGCGATATGCCGCTGGTACCGAGCGCGGTGTTTTCGTGGCTTCTAGATGCTCTTGACGGCAACGCCGGCACTACGGGGATGACGATGATTACCGCGAAAATGCCGGTCACCTCGAACTTTGGCCGCGTTGTGCGTAACGGTGAGAAGGTCGAACGCATCGTCGAGGTACGCGATGCCACGCCGCAAGAACGGTTAATCGACGAGATGAATGCCGGCATCTACGCCTACGATGAAAACTCGTTGCGCGAGGCCGTCACGGTGCTAAATAATGATAACGCGCAAGGCGAATATTACCTTACGGATACCGTGGCGGATTTTGTCCGCAACGGCAAGCGCGTGATGCCCCTTCTTATAAACGATCCGCTGAACGTGCTCGGGGTAAACGACCGGGTCGAGCTGGCGATCGCGCGGCGCGAGATGAACGCGCGCATCTGTGCTGCGCACATGCGCGACGGCGTGACGATCCTCGATCCGGCGACGACCTATCTCGAGCCCGAGCTTAGGATCGGGTGCGACACGGTGATCTATCCGAACACCGCGATTTCGCTCCTCACGACGATCGGCGAGAACTGCGCGATTGGGCCGAACACCCGGATCTCTGATTCACGTATCGGCAATGGTGTGACGGTCTGCGAAAGCGTGGTGGTGCAAAGCGAGATCGGCGACGATTCCAAGGTTGGACCCTTCGCACATATCCGCGGCCACGCCAAGCTCGCAGGGCACAATCGCGTCGGGAACTTCGTCGAGATCAAGAACTCGCAGTACGCACGCGGCGCCAAGTCGGCGCATCTCTCGTATCTCGGCGATACGACGATCGGCGAGGAAACGAATATCGGTGCGGGCACGATCACCTGCAACTTCGACGGTCAGCGCAAGAACAAGACGACGATCGGCAAGAACGTCTCGATTGGTTCCAACACTTCGATCGTCGCACCGCGCACGATCGGCGACGGCGCGCTCACCGGTGCCGGCTCGGTAGTGACGAAGGACGTGGCGCCCGGCGAACGCGTCGCCGGCAACCCCGCCAAACCGCTACCGAAGAAGTAGTCTCGCTCACTCCCTCGGCTACGCTCACTGCGTTCGCTACGCTCGGGATGACAAGGCGCCCGCTACATCCCGGCGGCTGCCTTGATCTGGGCGATTGCTGCGTCGGCTTGACCCTCGAGCACCTTGGCTGCGTCCGCTTCGGCAGCGGTGGGTGCCGAGTAGGAGAGATCGAGGGAGTTCATTAGAAACGCGAGGTGATCGCGAAGCTTCGACGGGAACATGATGTCCGCTTCAGTCGATCGGTAGCGCGGTTCGTAGGCAGCCGTCACTGCGCTCTCGATCGCAGAGCGCTTCGCCGGCGACGCCGACGCCATCTTACTTTGCGCGGCGTTGATGGTCGTGTCGAGGTCGTTGATCTTGTTCGAGAGTTCGGTGGCGAGTGCCAAACGTGAGGGCAACTCATCGGCGCCCGGATTGAAGCGCGGATCGAGTTGCAGTTTGAACGGCGCCTTGGTGACGGTTCCGCCGTAGTCCAAGACGACGGTGTAATCGCCGGGGAGCGTCGTCGGACCAGGCAGGTCGTCGCGGAAGTCGTCGGTCGGGACGAGGTGCTGACCGACGATCTCGGTCGCGCCGGCGTAACGCAGATCCCACACGAACTTGTTCATTCCCGGCTCGACCGCTGTCTCGCCCGAAAGATGATAGTTCGCAACGCTGATCGCATCCATCGCGCTCAGATCCTCGCCCGAATACTTCTTCGCTTTCTTATTCTTGAGGTGCAGGTTGAACGTACGAATCGTCTTACCGCTTGCATCTTGAAATGAAAGCGTCACCGGCGTCCGTCCGTTGTAGCCGGAGGGGAGATTGAAGAAGACGCTCGCGCCGTAGTCGGGATTGTCGCCGGCCGGACCATAACTGCCGCCGCCATACGCGTGCGTGAGCCAGGCCGTCTCGGGCGCGAAGACTTGCGCTGAGGATGTCGAGGGCGACGATTCGCGCGCAATATCCTCGACTTGCTGCAGATGATCGAGGATCCAGAACGAGCGGCCGTGCGTCGCAATCGCAACTTCGCCCTCGCGCGCATTGATCGCAAGGTCGCGCACTTCAACCGGAGGCAGATTCAGCGCGAGTGATTGCCAGGACTGGCCGCCGTTGAGGCTGACGTACACGCGGCTGCGCGTTCCGGCGAACATCACGCGCGGCTCGCGCGGGTCGATGCGCACGGCATAGACGGTCTGATCCGACGCAATACCGTTGGTCGTTTGCGTCCAGTTCGCGCCGCAGTCCGTCGTCTTGAAGATAAAGGGACGCATATCGTCCCACATATAGCGCGATGCCGTAACAAATGCGGTGCACGCGTCGGTTTGCGACGTCTCGAAGCTCGTGATCCGTGACCACAGGGAACCCATCTGCTTCGGCGTCACATCTTTCCAGTTTGTCCCGCCGTCTTGCGTGACATGCACGAGTCCGTCGGCGGAGCCGGCCCAGATCGTATCTTTGTTCACCGGCGAAAAGCCGATCGATGCGATATCGGGAAACGTCTCGGCACCGGTCTGATCCCAATAGACGTCGCCGCCGCTCGGGCCTTCCGTCGACTTGTCGTTGCGCGTCAAGTCCGGGCTGATCGCTTTCCACGTGCGTCCGTAGTCGTCGCTGCGGAACATGACCTGCGACCCTTCGAAGAGCGCATGCGGCTCCGCCGACGAGAACATGATCGGGTGGGTCCAGCCGAAGCGGTACTTGGTATCGCTTGCTTGATGACCCGCAAGATAGATAGCCCACGGTGTGACGTTCTTTTCGTCACCGGTGGAATTGTCCAGACGGGCTAAGAGGCTGTAATACGCGCCGCCGTAGGTGACGTGCGGATTGTTTGGATCGACCGCGATATAGGTGCTTTCGCCGAGCGCGACGCCATGAACGACGTTCGTTCCCAAACCTTCGTTCGATGCGCTGGGAATCTCGAAGGCACCGGCGTCCTGCATTGCGCCGTACATATGGTATGGAAATTGCCCGTCGAGCACGATGTGATAGAACTGTGAAAGCGGCTGGTTCTGCGTTGTGCTGAACGTTTTGCCGCCGTCGAGGGACACGTTCGCACCGCCGTCGTCACCGATGATCAAAATCTTCGGATTGTGCGGGTTGATCCAGACGATATGGTTGTCGCCCAGGCCCGGACCAAGCGGTTTCCACGTGCGGCCGCCGTCGGTGGTCTTGAAGACGCTGTCGACATTCGGCGCGTAGGCGACTTTCCAATTGGTCGGGTCGACGTAAATCGCCATGTAGTAAAACGCACGCTGACGAAGTTTCCATTCGCTGTTCACGTGCGACCACGTCGCGCCGGCGTTATCGGACCGGAAGACGCCGCCGTTTTTGGCTTGCACGACCGCATAGACGACATTCGAGTTGTTCGGGGCCACGGCGACACCCATCTTGCCGAGCGTGCCCGTGGCAAATCCCGGATTGCTAGAAATCTTCTTCCACGTTTTGCCCGCGTCCGCCGTTTTGTAAATCGCGCTGCCGGGGCCACCGCTCGTCAAAGCCCACTCGGTACGCTGGGCTTGCCACATCGTCGCGTATAACACGTTCGGATTCTTCGCGTCCATGACGATGTTGTTGGCGCCGGTGTTGTCGTCGACGAAGAGAATTTTCTGCCATGTCTTGCCGCCATCGACGGTCTTATACACGCCGCGCTCAGCATTGGGCTTGAAGACGTGGCCCATCGACGTGGCGTAGACGATGTTTGGGTTGCGGGGATCGATGACGATCGTACCCGTTTGTCGCGTCTCGCGCAGGCCGGCGTACTGCCACGTTTCCCCGGCGTCGGCCGATTTATAGATCCCTTCGCCGTTCTCCCAATCGCCGCGAATGTCGCTCTCGCCGGTGCCGACGTAGATGATCTTGGCGTTTGACGGTGCCACGGAAATGGCGCCGATGCTGTGCGAAACCTTGCCCATCTTGCCGTCGGTGATGTTGTCCCAGGAGTTGCCGGCGTTTTCGCTTTTCCAAACGCCGCCCTGAACGCCGCCCATATAAAAGAGATTGGGGTCACTAGGTACGCCGGCCACGGCCACCACGCGCCCGCCGATGTAGGGACCGGCAAGACGCCACTCCATCTTGCTCAGGAGCTTTTCCGATGCCGAGCCGGAGGCAGCGGGGACAGTACTTGGAGCCATGGCAAAAGCCGCGGCTAGGAGGCCAGCAACAATACGCTTCATCGAAGCGCTATACCGCCGGGTTTTTTGAGGTTCCTGTGTGGTTGGCCAACTTTTTGATGGCGTCGAGTGTGTAGACCAGATCGGCGTCGGTCGTGCGATGATTGATGATGCAGATGCGAATCGCGCGGTGTGTCCCCACGGTCGTCGATGACGCGACCGCTTCGCCGCTTTCCTGGAGCGCGATCACCAAATCGTCGTTGAAACGGTCGAGTTCGTCCTCGTCGAGATCGGCGCGGCGGTAGCGGAAGCAGACGATATTCAACTGCACCGGCGCCAGCAGTTCGAAGTCGTGGTCGGCATCGATGAGGTCGCCCAAGAGACGCGCTTGCCGAACGTTGGCCTCGATTGCCGCCGCGATGCCGTGCGCACCGAATTCCTTCATCGTGAACCAGATCTTCAACGCGCGAAAGCCGCGTGAGAGATCGACCGTGAAGTCGGTGAACCATGGCTGTGCGCTTGCGAGGCCGCGCGGCATACGCGTCAAGTAGCTCGGCGTTGATGCAAAAGTCTCGCGATGCAGCTCGCCGTCGCGCACGAGCAGCGCGCCGGCGTCGTACGGCACCTGCAGCCACTTGTGGAAATCGAAAGCGATCGAATCCGCCCGTTCGAGCCCGCGCAGGCGTGGAGCGAGCGAGGATGAGAGCATCGCTGGTGCGCCGAGCGCGCCGTCCACGTGATACCACAGGCCTTCGCGCTGGGCCAGGTCGGCGAGCTCGTCCAGCGGATCGATGGCGCCGACGTCAACGGTGCCGGCGTTACCGATGAGCATGAACGGACGGTTTCCCGCCGCGCGGTCGTCGGCAACCGCGCGGGCAACCGCCGTCGGATCGACTCGGTGAAGTGAATCGGTCGGCAACACGCGCAGCGAACCGCTGCCAAGTCCGCTGACTTCAAAAGCGCGTCGCACACAACTGTGCGTTGCCGATGACGCGTAACCGATCAGGCGACCACCCTCGCGCGTGATGCCGTGTTCGCGCACTTGCGTGCCGAGTGCACGCGTTCGCGCGACCAGCACGGCGATGAGATTGGCAGCCGACGCGCCCACAGTCAGGACGCCGCTTGCGCCGTCGGGCAATCCAAAGAGTTCGCAAAACCACCGCAGCACCGCGCGCTCGACGAAAACGGCGCCATGATTGCGACCGCCGACGTTGGGATTCATCGTCGAGGCGAGCAGATCTGCCACGGCGCCGGTGGGCGTGCCGGCGCCTTGTACCCAGCCGAAGAAGCGGGGGTGCGTATTGCCGCTCGCATACGGAAAGATCGATTCGACGAAACTGCGATAGACCGCATCAAACGGTGTGGGATCGATCGGCAACGGCTCGTTCAGGCGTGCTTGCACGTCGTCGGGCATTTCGCGCCAGACGGGACGATCGCGAATGCCCTCGAGATAATCCAATGCATCGTCGAGCGCCGCGTGGCTGAACGCGCGAAAGGCGGACCAGTCTTTCGGATCGAGCACGTCTGCACATGTTCGACGCTCGAAGGGGTCCTCTTCTCCGGAGGCGCGGGCACTGCACTGGGGGAGCCGTATGACCATCGCGATCGCCGTCGCCGTCCTCACGTGCGCGATTCTCGGATCGCTCGCACTGCGGGCCGGCGCGGCGCTACGCGCGCAGCGCGCCGACGTGCACGCAGTTGCGGCGCGCGAAGAATTCATACTCGACGCAGTGCGCGTGTTGCTCGATGCATCGCGACGCTCGAGCGAAGCGGTGATCGAAGCGCTTGCTACACTGATCGCGCGACGCGATCCCGCGATCGACGCGGTGCTGGCCTTCACGCCGAGCGGGGAAGAGCTCGAATGTGCGCTGGCCGAAGGCGCGCGCGTCGAACATTTCGTCGGAGCGCGCCTGCGGCGCGATGTTGCCGACTACCTTCCGTCGCGCGCTGCACTCGACGGGCACCGCGCGACCGGATACGACGGACTGCTGGTACCGACGGATCGCTTCGCGATTGCGGTACCGATGGCTGATGCGGGCGCATTGCGCGCAGTGATTTATGCATCGTCGAGTGCCGCCGATTGCATCGAGGGTGAAGACACGATCGTCCGGACGATCGAACACGCCGCATTGCCCTACACGATCGCGCTCGAACGCGAACTGGCCCGTGCGGATGCGACCTACGACGGCTTGACTGGACTGCTGACACCACGGGCGTTTCGCAATCGGTTGCGTGACGAGATCGCGCGCGCGCGCTTTGGTGCGCACAACGTGTTGACGCTGTGGTTCATCGATACCGATCGATTCAAGGCGGTCAACGATACCCACGGCCACGCAGCGGGCGACGCCGTGCTGCAGGCGATGGCCGAGTTGTTGCGTGCGCAAGCCGTCCCCGAGGTTGACGTCGCAGGTCGCAACGGCGGTGACGAGTTCTGTGCGCTCATTCACGACGCACAAAAGACCGTCGCGATCGAACGGGCGCAGAGCTTCTGCGAGGTCGTCCGGCGTCACAATTTCGGCATCTCGCTGGCGATAACGGCAAGCGTTGGGGTCGCGAGTTTCCCGCATGACGCGCGCGACGCAAACGAGCTGCTCGAAGTCGCGGACGCGGCGATGTATCATAGTAAGCGGACTGGACGCGACCGCGTCTCGTTCGCGGTGAACGGCACGACCTTTGCGGTGTTCCGGGAAGGGCGCGCAGGAAGCGATTCGGCCGTATAAGGCGAACAGCATGGTGTGACCTTGCGCCCCAACGCAATCGATCATCGCGTCGATGCCCTCTCGCCCCACACGCTTCTTTCGCATCCGGCCGCAGCGCTCGTCGACCCCGAGCGGCAAATTGCTGCGCTCCGGCTCGTGCATTGGTTTCTCCCCGGCTGGTTTCTGGCAGTGCTGCTACCGGCATTGGCCCTTGCTTACTATTGGCGCTCGGGACGGGCCGCGGCCGTGCGCGATGCGTTGCGCCGGCGATTTCACAACGAGAACCTCGTCCGCTTTTTGTTTGGCGCGAGCATTGGGCTGATCGTTCGTTTGGCCGCGCTGCTCCCGGGCCTCTATCTCTATCGCGTCGAGCGGGCGATGAGTCAGAGCGATCAACTGCTGCGTGCGTGGGCGAGCGATTGGCTGGCGGTGACTGTCGGCTGGATGGTCTGCGTCGGTCTGGTGACGGCGATCATGCTGTGGCTCGTCGATCGCACGCATCAGTGGTATATCTACACGATCGCCGTGATCTTTGCGCTGAGCTTCGGGCTCACGTATCTCGAGCCGTTTGGTGCGCCGCTGTTCGAGCACATCGCGCCGATGCCGCCGCGCACGGTCGCTGCGGTACGCGTGGTCGAGAGCGCCGCGCATTTGAGCACACCGGTCGTCGAAGAGATGCGTAAGCGATCGCATGTCGGCTCGATTTACGTCGCCGGACTGGGCGGCACCGAGCGCGTCGTGATCGGCGACGTTATCGTCGCGGTGACCAGCGCCCAGGAGCTCGAATACGTCGTCGCACGTGAGCTTGGGTATGTCGAGAACGGCTCGCAGTGGAGGATCGCGCTGACCGACGCGCTGCTGTTGATCGTCGGGGCGGCGATCGCCGTGTTCGTCGCCGATCGCGTGGGCTTCCGGCGCGACGACGATCCGGTTTCGCGCTTCGCGCTCGTCGGCGCACTCTTCGGCGTGCTCTATCTGGTGGCGGTTCCGGTCGACTACGCGATCCAGCGCAACCTTTCGCGCGAAGCCGACCGCTACGCGCTCTCATTGCCGGTCGATCACGCCTCGGCGGTGCGCAATGCCATTCGCGCGACCGATGAATCGCTAACCGAAGTCTGCCCCGATATCTTCGCGCGGCTCTTTATGCAGCGCTTCGAAGATCCGTCGGCGCGCGTGTTTGCGATCAACGGCATCCCGTCAACCTGCCCACCCTAGGGAACTAGATTTAAAGGATAAGGCCGCCGGTCACTTGCGTGCCAAGATGCTGGGCCGTGAGCAGTTCGATGAGCGCCGCGTGTGCGACGCGTCCGTCGACGATCTGCGCCGCGGGAATGCCGCCGCGAACTCCGAGTGCTGCTGCGCGCATCGCGCTGCGTAACGCCGCATCGACACGCGGGTCATCGGCGAGTTCTAGCGCTTCGGCCGGCGTCAACTCATCGATCAACAGGTTGGTCTGCGGATCGTTCACGCCACCGGCTTGATGAAAGAAGATCGCACGCGCGGCGTCGGTGGCGGCGCCAATCGCGGCTGCGACATCGTCGGCGAGCACCAACTCGTCGTCGCCGAAGACCGCAAAGGCGGTCGGTTCGATGACTGGGATGAATCCCGCGCCGGTGAGCGTGTGCAGGATGCGCGTTTGCACGCGGCCGATGCCGTTCGCTGTCCGGGGCAAGAGCGCGGCGTCCGAGCCGCTCAGCGCGACCGCGACATTGGCGCTGCGGTTGATGGCACGCACGATCGCGCGTGCGGCGAGCGGGTCGGGGGCGATAACGATCGGTCGCACGTGCTCGCGGGCGAGCACCGCTAGATCGGCGACGAGCGTAGCATCCGCATCGTCTGCGGTGGCATCGTCGACTCGAACCACGAACGTTTTTCCGCTGAAGGCGCTCGCTGGATTCACCTCCCTACCTTTGGATTAGGTTATCGGTCGCAAACCTATTCTGAGTTAAGTACCCAATTGTTCACGAATTGCATCGCCGCTTCGAGACTGTCGTCCAGCCAACGCTGCACGCCGTCGGCGGCGGCACCGATGATACGCGGCAAAACCGCCCGCTCATCGGCATTAAAGGCGCTCAGCACGTGGTCGATCGACTCGAATTCCGGCCGTCCCACGCCGATGCGCAAGCGCGGAAAGCGGTCACCGATCGTCGCGATGATCGAACGCAGCCCGTTGTGTCCGCCGTGTCCGCCGAACGGGCGCATCCGCAACGAGCCGAATGGAAGATCCATGTCGTCGACCACTACCAGTACGCCTTCGGGCGGCGTGCGGTACCACGACGAGATCAGGCGGACGGGCGTGCCGGAGAGGTTCATGAACGACGTTGGCTCGACCAGCACGACCCGCCGGTGTGAATCGTAGATCTGACGCGCGCTGTCCTTGGTCTTCCACGACGTAAGCCCGTAGCGCGATGCAAGCTCGTCGACAACCATGAACCCGGCATTGTGCCGGGTTCTCTTGTATTCGTCGCCCGGATTGCCGAGCCCAACAACAAGTTTCGGTGGTGTCTGCTCTGCTATTTGGATTCGCTCTCAGGGGGGGCGCCAATAACTTCGGGTGTGGCCTGTTCGGTGGTCGTACCGGCGGCTGCTTCTTCGAGCGCTTGCGCCGTCTTCGACGCTTCAACCGAAACCACGAGCATATCCGGGGCTTCGAGCAGTTTGAACCCTGGCGGAAGCTTGATGCCCGAGGCGTTCACGTGCTGATGAATGCCCAGATCCGACACGTCAACCTCGAAGTGGTCGGGCAGTTCATCGACGGGGCCTTCAACCTCGATCTCGTGGACGAGCACGTCCATCACGCCACCGAATTCGCGTACGCCGCGCGGCGTGCCGACGGTAACGATGGGAATTCTCGTGCGCACGGCTTCGTGTTCCGACACGCGCTGCAGATCGACGTGAACGACTTTGCGTGTGACGGGATTACGCGCGACCTCGCGTACCAGCGCCGTGTCGCTCTTCTTTCCGTCAAGCGTTAGCGTCAGCACACCGCTGCGAGCGCCATGATGAAGCAGATCGTCGAAAATCTTTGCCTCGAATGAAACGTGCACGGGATCCGTGCCGTGTCCGTAGACGACGCCCGGAATCCGGCCCTGGCGACGCAACGCGGCGGCACTGGTTGTGCCCGTCGTCGCTCGTCGCTCGATGGGAAGATTGAGTTCCTTGCTAGCCAAAATAATAGATTCTCCAGTTAGCCGCACGATGCGGCTGAAAGTTTGGGGCACAGGACGTGCGTCCGGCCGAAGGCCGGCCGAACCGTCCTAGGCCGTCGCGGCTTCAAGCGCGGCGGCGGGTTCGTTAGGGCCCGCCTCCGGCGGAGCCGACCCCTCCTCGCCATCGAAGAGGGCTGAAACCGATCGATTCGTCGTAATACGGCTGATCGTATCGGCAAACGTTTGTGCGATCGAGAGCTGCTCGAACTTCGTGTACGACTCACCCGCTGCAAAGGGAATCGTATTGGTAACGATCACGCGCTCGATCTCGGACTCTTCGAGCACGCGCATCGCATCCCCGGCAAAGATCCCGTGGGTCGCGACCGTATACACGTGCGTTGCCCCGCGCGCTTTGATGGCTTCCGCCGCCTTGGCCAGCGTACCGCCGGTCGAGATCATGTCGTCCACGACGACCGCGATCTTTCCCTTGACGTCGCCGACGATGTCGGTGACTTCCGAGACGTCGGGCTCGGGCCTACGCTTGAAAACGATCGCAAGCGAACTCTCGAGCCGCTTGGCAAAAAGCTCAGCCCGGTGCACGCCGCCGGCATCCGGTGAGACGACGACCACTCGATCCTTGCAGAGTTTATTATCCTTTAAGTAGTTGCACAGCACGGGCATCGCCACCAGATTGTCGACCGGGAGATCGAAGAATCCCTGAATCTGCGCCGCGTGCAGGTCCATCGTCACCAGACGCTTGACGCCGCTGACCTTGAGCAGGTTAGCAACGACCTTGGCCGAGATCGGCTCGCGGCCTTTCGTCTTCTTGTCTTGCTTGGCGTACCCGTAGTACGGAATCACCGCGGTGATGCGCGCGGCCGATGCCCGGCGCAGCGCATCGATCATCAGCAGCAATTCCATCAACGCGTCGTTGACGCCGATGCGTCCGTCGGCGGACTTGCAAATCGACTGAATGACGAAGACCTCGGACCCGCGGACGTTCTCACCGATCTCGACCCGCGTTTCCTCATTCTTGAACTTGTCGACCAGCGACTTGCCCACGTGCAACTTGAGCCGTTTTGCAATTTCTTCGGCCAGCGCACGGTTCGAATTGCCGCTAAAGATCAAGGGATTGTGGCTCAACGGGTGCTTCTCCAGGCGAAACCAGCGGTGGGGCAAAGTTCGCGGGTTCGCGCCCGCCTCCCCTTACGCGCGCATGCCGGCTAGCAAAAGGCTCGTGCCGAGCCGCAGCACCTCCTCGGCGCTGCGCAGCGTTTTCTCGTTGATACGCTGGTCGATCTCGAGCATGGCGATGCCGTGCACCATCGACCAGACCGTGGCCGAGAGATCGCGCAGGTCGATACCTGCAGGAGGGCCTATCCGCTCCAAGACGCGCATCAACGCGGCGAACGCGCGTGCGCCTTCCGCCGAGAGCTCGCACTCCGGGTCGTCGGCAAGCTCCGAGTCGGTGAACATCAGACGGTAGAGATTGGCATTCTCCCGCGCAAAGGCAATATAGCGCTGCCCCATGGCCGCCAGGGCCTCGACGGGGTCCGGAACGGCTTCGGCGCGTTCGAGCAAGAGGCCCAAGCGCTCGAAACCGGCGTCGGAGACGGCATGCAGCAGCGCACGCTTATCAGTGAAGTGCGCGTAGGGGGCGGTATGCGTCACCCCGAGCCGCCGACCCAGCTCGCGCAGCGTCAGAGCAGCGGAACCTTCGCTTGCGAGCATGGTCACCGCTTCGTCGATCAACGCGTTGCGAAGATCCTTATGGTGATAGGCTTGCTTCACGGCGTTCGTATTCGACGTCACGGCGCAGCCTTCTGCGGCCGCGGGAACGCGAGCACCAGCGGAAAGACGATCGCCACGAGCATCCCGAGCAGGAGCAACGTATCGGCGAAACCCATCGTCGAGGCCTCTTGGTTGACTGCGGCGGCGAGACGGGTGATTGCATCCTGCGTGGGCGCGAGGCCCAAGGCAGCGAGGTGGTGCAGATTGCTCGCCCCGGAAAGAATGGTCGCATGGAACGAGGTGCGCCGATCGAAGACGGCGATCGTTGCCGCACTTGCGATCGATCCGCCGAGTTGCACGCTCAAGGTGATGATCGGCGAGATCTTCCCGTTGAGCTGTGCCGGCGTCGTCGTAAGCACACCGACGATGAGCGGCACGAGCAGCATCGATTGTCCGATGCCGGAAAGCACGAGCGGGACTGCAAGCGTTGCAAACGGCGTCGACGACGTAATCGCTCCGTTGAGCCACCACATCGATGCAGCCGTGAGGGCGAGCCCGGTGCCGAGCATGTACCGGACGTCGACACCTCTTTGCGCGAGCATGGCGAAAAGCGGCGTGAGGACGACGACCGGCACGGCGCGCGAGATCAGCAGCAGCCCGCTGTCCCACGGCGTATACGAGAGAATGATCGAGGTGTAGAGCGGCGTGATGATGGCCGGCACGAAGATGATTGCGCCAAACGTCATTCCGATCAACGAGCCGACCCAAACACTGCGAAAGCGCAGCACGTGCAGATCGACAACGGGTCGCGAGGTTCCGCTCCATTGCCACCAGGCGAAGGTCGCGAGGGCAACGAGCGAGACCGTCGCAGCTGCGACCATGCCGGTGCTCTCGAACCAATCGTTGCGCTCGCCGTTATCGAGCAGAATTTGCAGTGCGCCGAGTCCAGTTGCGAGCAAACCAAGGCCGAGCCAGTCGATCGAGACGCGCTGCGGATCTTCGGGATCGCGAAGCATCGTCGCAACGACGATAGCGGCGACCGTTCCCGGAACGAGATTGACGTAGAAGATCCACTGCCACGAAAAGTTGTCGGTGAGGTAACCACCAACGACCGGTCCGAGTGCCGGTCCCAACAGCAACGCGATTGCAAACAGCGCTGAACTTATCCCGATCGCTTGCGGAGGAAAGGTGTCGCGCATGACGCCTTGCGACGTCGCGATCAACCCGCCGCCGAATGCCCCTTGCAACACGCGAAAACATACTAGCGCGACCAGCGTGTGCGATGAACTGCACAGGACCGATGCAAGCGTGAAGCCGGCAATGCACGTAGCAAAATAGCGCCGCCGTCCGAAGAGTCGAATCAACAATGGATTGAGCGGTATGGAGACGACGTTCGAGATGATATAGCCGGTGATAATCCAGATGCCCTCATCGATCGAGGCGCCGATGTTGCCCTCGATCGTCGGGAGCGAGACGTTGACGATGGTGGAGTCAAGCGTCTCGAGCAATGCAGCGAGCATGATCGCCGTCACGATGACGATCTGTCGCCAGCCGGTTTCTACCACCGAACGGGCCTGTGGGTCCGCCGACTCGGCTATGCCTTCCACGGGAGCTTCCAATCTTAACGGCAGTAAGTTGTTGAGGTAATCTATACCGTGGAAACTTACCGCAGTCAAGATACGAACGGATGTTTGCAAGACGGTCCCCCGCTCCGCGGGCGCGCCTCCTGCGCTGGGACCTTCACCCGCATCCTGCGGGTCCTTGGTATGGTTGTAGGCAGTCGTGTCTCAAAATCGATTTAAGCTCGTCTCGCCCTTTGCGCTTGCCGGCGATCAGCCGAAGGCGACCGAGGCATTGGCGGAGGGGATCCGCCGGGGCGACCGCGCGCAGACCTTACTCGGGGTCACCGGCAGCGGCAAGACGATGGCCATGGCTCGGGTGATCGAGCTCGTGCAAAAGCCAACGCTCGTGCTGTGCCATAACAAAACGCTGGCCGCCCAGCTCTGCGCCGAATTCCGCGAGTTCTTTCCGAATAATGCGGTCGAGTATTTCGTCTCGTACTTCGACTACTATCAGCCCGAGGCGTACGTCGCGTCGACCGACACGTACATCGAGAAAGACTCCTCGATCAACGAGGAGATCGAGCGTCTGCGGCATTCCGCGACGCAGTCGTTACTGACGCGTCCCGACACGCTGATCGTTGCCTCGGTGTCGTGCATCTTCGGCTTAGGCTCGCCCTCCGACTATACCGAGATGTCGGCTCGGATCGCGGTCGGCGACGAGATCGATCGCGACTTCTTCTTGCGCAAATTGATCGATATGCAGTACCGGCGTAACGATCTCAATCTTGTGCGCGGCACGTTCCGCGTGCGCGGCGACGTGCTCGAGTTCGTCGGCGTCGACGAAGAGCTCGTGCACCGGATCGAGTTTTTCGGCGACCAAATCGAAGCCATCAACGTCGTGAATCTCCTGACCGGTGAATACGTCGAAAGCAAAGACGAACTGTTGATCTTCCCCGCCAAGCACTTCATCACGCCCGACGAGAAGCTGCATCGTGCGGTCGGATCGATCGAGGTCGAACTCGACGAACGGCTGCGCTACTTCAAGGAGCATGGAAAGTTGCTCGAAGCGCAGCGGCTGGAAATGCGCACGCGTTACGATCTGGACATGCTGCGCGAGGTCGGCTATTGCAACGGCATCGAGAACTACTCGCGTCACCTGACCGGCCGTGAGCCCGGCTCCACGCCATGGTGCTTGCTCGACTTTTTCCCGGAAGATCATCTGTATTTCATTGACGAGTCGCACGTGACGCTACCGCAGGTGCATGGCATGTACGGCGGCGATCGCTCGCGCAAGGAAATATTGGTCGAACACGGCTTCCGTTTGCCAAGCGCCATTGATAACCGTCCGCTGACCTACGACGAGTTCGACAAACACGTCAAACAGATCGTCTACGTGTCGGCGACGCCGGGGACGTACGAAATCGGGCGCAGCGCGCAGACGGTGGAGATGATCATCCGGCCAACCGGCCTGGTCGATCCGGAAGTCGAGGTCCGCCCGACCCGCAACCAGGTCGACGATCTCATGGAAGAAGTGCGTCTGCGCGCCGAGCGCGGCGAACGCGTGCTGATCACGACCTTGACCAAGAAGATGGCCGAAGATCTTACCGACTTCTTGCTCGAGAATGGGCTGAAGGTTCGCTATCTGCACAGCGAAGTCGATACGCTGGAGCGCGTCGCGATCTTGCGCGACCTACGTCTTGGCGTTTTCGATGTGCTGGTCGGCATCAATCTCTTGCGCGAAGGACTCGATCTGCCAGAGGTTTCGCTGGTCGGCATTCTCGACGCCGATAAGGAAGGCTACTTGCGTAGTGCGACGTCCTTGATTCAAACGATCGGACGCGCAGCGCGCCACGTCGAGGGCAAGGTGATCATGTATGCCGACAACGTCACCGAATCGATGGCGCGCGCACTTGGGGAAACCAAGCGGCGCCGCGAGCGGCAGGTCGCCTTCAACCTGGAGCACGGCATCGAGCCGCGCTCGGTGCGCAAAGAAGTGCGCGATATCCTCAGCATGGTCGGAGCGACGGAGGAAACCGCCGAAAAGGTCAAACTCGACAAGATTCCCCGCGACGTCGCCATGCGCATGGCGGCCGACGTCGAGAAGAAGATGCGCGAGTACGCTGCCAACCTCGAATTCGAGAAGGCCGCGGCGCTACGCGACGAATTGATCGACCTGCGCAGAGCGATCGGCGGCAACGAGTCGCTGCTCTTCCAAGGCAAAGCCCCTAAGATCTTTGATGCTGCACTGAAGGAGCTGGTATAGATGTTATCGCGCGGAGATTTCTTGCAGACCAGTGCGGTCGCGGCCGTAGGTACGGCGGCCGCGAGTGACGTCGCACAGGCGCCGTCGGGAAACGGCCGAGTCAAAGTGCGCTGGTTCGGCGGCGGGGTGTACGAGCTCGCGACGCCCGATGACAGCGCAATCGTGCTGGTCGATGCCTGGATCTGGAACAACGCCGGTTGGAAGGCGTTCAACCTCGACAAACCGCCCGAGCTGCAAAGCGCGGCTGCCTTTGCGGCGCACATCAAATCGCGCAGTCCGCAATACGTGCTGGTGGCGCTTACCCACGATCACGGCGATCACATGGGCGACTATTTCGAGCTGCTGCCCGCGCTGGTCGCCGCCGGCGTTCCGGTCATGACCGTCGGCCAGAGCGATCTCTTTCGCGTCGGATTAGTGCCGAAATTCAAAGCCGCGAACCTCGATCCGGCAAAGATCGTCCTCAACGGCGGTGCCGGCATGAACTTTGGCGGATCGGCGACCTTCGGCACGATTCACACGCGCCTCGTACCGGCGATCCATTCCACCTCGCTAGGTTTTCCGTCAGCCGGTTTCATCATCGATCTCGGCGGTATGCGCGTCTACGCCTCGGGCGATACCGATCTCTTTGGCGATATGGCGGAGTTTGGCCGCCGCTACCAACCGCAGCTCGCCGTGCTCTCGGCCGGCAACGGCCCGTACACGATGAACCCCGAAGACGCCGCGCAAGCGGTGAAACTGCTCAACGTGCCGCACGCGATTCCGGTACACTACGCGCACAACGCGCAGGTGCTCGGTCCGCAGGCAGGAGACATGTTCAAAGCCGCAGTCGCGCGCCTTGCGCCGCAAACAGCGGTGACGGTGATGCATCCCGGCGAGAGCGTAACGATCGCGTAGTGCCGCCCTCGCCACACGAGATCGCTGCTGTCGAGGAAAAGCTCGCGTGGTGTATCGCGGTTCACGCGCCCCCTGATTTGATCGAGAGGCTGCGCGCCGCACTTACGGACGGCCAGATCGAATTGGTCGAAAAATCCGCCGATGCGATGCTGCCCCGCGCGCCCAACGTGCGTGCGCCCGAGCCGTGTCGTCCGGTACGCGACGGCGACGACGTCCGTTTCGACAACGGATTGGTCCAGGCTACCGTCAACCGACATGGCGCGCTGCTCGAGCTCGCCTCGCCGCGCACGCGCGTTCCACTGGCGCAAATTAATCTGCTCGGTGCTTTCCGCGATTTTCCAGCGGGCTGGCGGCTGCGCGTGCGACCGTCGGGAATCGACCTGCATGAAGATCGCGTCGAGATTCGCTTTGTGGCGGGATCATCGCTGCTGACGATGGCAATTGAGGTACGCCGCGGCGAACCGTTCGTGCGCGTTGCTTGTGCGATCGATTGGCGTGCGCACGCGACGTTGGTACTCGAGAACTGGGTTGCGCTCCGCGCGCCGGCGCTGCACTACGGCATCGATCGGCATTATCTCGCATTGAGCGACGAACGCGCGGGCCTCGCGCTCTTCGTTCTCGATCCGGTGGATTGGAGCTCACGTGCGTTGCGCGCGGGCGGTATGCATTTTCGTGCGTCGTTGCTCCACAATCGCGGCGCGGCGCAACTGGCGTGGGCTTTTGCACCGTTTGAGCCCGGCATCTCGAACGGGCTGCTGGAAGCAGCCTACGAAGCATTCGCCTACCCGCCGCAGGTACGGCTCTTTACCAGTGAGGATCCGGCGGTGATCGTCACCCGTACCAAGCCTGCCGATGACGGAGACGGCGTCACCGTGCACGTGCGCGAAGTCGACGGTGCCGGCCGGACGTTGCGTTTGCGTTGCGGCGCGCGCATGCGTGGAGTGGATGCAGACGCCACCATCGAAGGTGAGGCAATCGTGGCCGGCATTACCGGCTTCGGCGAGCAATCATTCCGCGTGCGGTTCTAACATGAGTCGAAAATTGGAAGTCGTCCTGTTCGATCTGGACGACACGTTGCATGACGACACGTACGCGTTCACCAGCGCGGCCGAAGAGGTCGCGCGCGAGATCGCGCTCGAACGCGGCGTCGACGCGCTCGCGCTCAAGCGTGCGTACATCGCCGAGTCGGAGGGATTTTGGCATCGCTTGAGCGCGGAGCAGCTGCGCACCCGTCTTGCCGGCCTGCGTGAAGCGATGTGGAACAGCGCGCTGGAGCGCGTCGGCATCGCCGATTCGGGTCTCGCACAACGTAGCGCCGCAAGTTACCACGAATATCGCAAGAAGTATTTCTCGGTCTTTCCCGGCGCAGTCGAACTCCTGCGCGCGCTGCGCGAACGGGGCTACAAACTCGGGATCGTCACCAACGGGTTCTCGGAGACGCATCGAGAGAAAATCGAGCTCTTGGAGATCGGCGAGTACTTCGATGCGATCTTCATCGCCGACGAAGTCGGCATGATCAAACCCGATCCGCTGCTTTTTGCGCACGCATGCACGACGCTTGGCTCCGCTCCTGCGCGCAGCGCGATGGTCGGCGATCGTTATGAACGCGACGTGCGCGGCGCGCTCGAAGCCGGGCTCTACGCGGTTTGGCTAAACATTCGCAACGAGCGCGTCCCGGCCGGTGCGCCGCCGCCCGACGCGACGTGCAGTACGGTCGGCGAAGTTCTCGCTGCGCTGGAGCGCGCATGACGCAGAGCGCTCGCGACCTCGAGAATACCTTTGCGCGGGCGTGGACGCTGTTGATGCGCAATCCGGTGATCCTCGTGCCGGGCATCGTCGCCGGCGGGTTGCAAACGGTGGTGGGAATTGGGTTGCAGGCGGTCTCCGATAAGCTCGTGCTCCTGTGCCTGCTCGTCACGGTGATGCTGGCGATCTCACTCGCGCAAATGGCTTACGTGACCGGCATGGCGGGAGCGGCGTGGCGCCACGAGCGCACGAGTCTCGGCGATGGATGGAAGGCGCTCGCGCACCGTTGGGCGGCGATCGCCGGCGCGGTGTTGCTGCTGGTCGCGATCGGCTTCTCCGCGACGGTCCTGGCCCCGGCCACCTTCGGCGTCTCGCTGGTGGCGTGCGCGGTGTTCTTCATTTACACGCTCGCGGCGGTGGTCATCGGTGAACGGCCGCCGATCGCCGGCATCGTGCAATCCGCCGCCACGGCGCTCGGCAACTTTATGCCGACGCTTGCCGTGGTCGCGCTCATCGCGGTCATCGCCGTCCTTGGCGGCTGGCTTGGCTCGCTTGCCGGACGCGTCTCGGATGCCGGCGGATGGCTGGTGACCGGACTGCTTCAGCAGGTTATCGTCGCCTACAGCTCGCTCGTGATCGCGGGCGAGTACCTGAAACTCACCCACCCCTCGACGGAGTCATAGGGAGACTATATGGCTGCCGGTCTTGACCACATCGTTATCAAGGGCGCGCGCGAACACAACCTCAAGAACGTCGACCTCACGCTGCCGCGCAACGCGCTCATCGTCGTGACCGGTCTGTCCGGATCGGGGAAGTCGTCGCTCGCGTTCGATACTATTTATGCCGAAGGGCAACGCCGCTACGTCGAGTCGCTCTCGTCGTACGCACGGCAATTTCTCGGGCAGATGGAGAAGCCCGACGTCGACTATATCGAAGGGCTCTCGCCTGCGATCTCGATCGATCAAAAGTCGACCTCGCGCAATCCGCGCTCGACGGTCGGCACGGTTACCGAAGTCTACGACTATCTTCGTTTGCTCTACGCGCGCGTGGGAACGCCGCACTGTTACAATTGCGGACGCGAGATCAGCACGCAGTCGAGCGAGCAGATCGTCGATGCCATCATGGAGCTGCCGGAGGGCACGCGCATTCAAGTCCTGGCGCCGCTGGTACGCGGACGTAAGGGCGAATATGCCAAGCTCTTCGAGGAAGTGGCGAAAGAGGGCTTCGCGCGCGTTCGCGTTGACGGCGAGGTCAAAGAGTTGCGCGAGAAGATCACGCTCGACAAGAAGCGCAAGCACACGATCGAGGTCGTGGTCGATCGCCTGGTGATCAAGCCCGACATTCGTAAGCGCCTTACCGACTCGATCGAAACGACGCTTCGCCTGTCGACCGGCATCGTCACCGTCCTTCGGCAAGGTGAAGATAGCAAGACTTGGGATGAGCTGACGTTCAGCGAAGCGTTTGCCTGCGTCTACTGCGGCATTTCGTTCGAAGAGCTCGCGCCGCGGCTCTTTTCGTTCAACTCACCCTACGGCGCGTGCCCGTCTTGTAGCGGTCTCGGTGAGAAGATCGAGATCGATCCGTGGAAAGTGATTCCGGATCGCAGTAAGTCGATCGCCGACGGTGCAATCGTGCCGTGGAGCAAGAGCCTGGGCGGCGGCCGCTTCCCCTCGATGAATCCATACTATCTGCAGCAGCTCGAGCGCGTGCTGCGCAAGTATCGCGTGAAGATGACCACGCCGATCGAGAATCTCTCCGACGACGTGCTCGACGTCATTCTCTACGGTACCGAAAAGGAACAGGATTTCGCCTTTACGTCGCGTTCCGGCAAGACGTGGGAGTATCGTTCGTCGTTCGAGGGCGTGATCAACAACCTGCAGCGCCGGTACAGCGAGACCTCCAGCGACTACGTCAAGGAAGACATCGAGAAGTACATGTCGGCCTCGACCTGCCCGAGCTGTAAAGGCGCCCGCCTCAAACCCGAAGCGTTGGCGGTGACGATTGGCGATAAAAACATCGATGCCGTCACGCGCATGTCGATCGAGAACGCCGAGGCGTTTTTTCGCACGTTGACGCTGACGCCGCGCCAGGAACAGATCGCGCACCAGATCACCAAGGAGATCCGAGCTCGACTGGGGTTTCTGACCAACGTCGGATTGAATTACCTCACACTGGGGCGCTCGGCGACCACGCTCTCGGGCGGCGAGTCGCAGCGCATTCGCTTGGCAACGCAGATCGGCAGCGCGCTGGTGGGCGTGTTATACATTTTGGATGAGCCGTCGATCGGCTTGCATCAGCGCGACAACGACCGGTTGCTGGCGACACTCAAGACGCTGCGCGACCTCGGTAACACGCTGATCGTGATCGAACACGACGAAGATACGATGCGTGTTGCCGACGTAATCGTCGACATCGGTCCGGGCGCCGGCGCCGAAGGCGGCGAGATTCTCAGCGTCGGAACGCTGGCGCAGATCATTGCAAATCCGATTTCTGAGACCGGCGCCTATCTCTCGGGACGGAAGTTCATTCCGATTCCCAAGCACCGCCGCAAGCCGCGCGGGTGGCTCGACGTGCGCAAGGCGACCGCCAACAACATCAACGGCGTCGACGTTCGCTTTCCGATCGGCGTCTTTGCCGCGGTGACGGGCGTGAGCGGCAGCGGCAAATCGACCCTAGTGAATCAAGTGCTCGTGCGCGCGCTCAACCAGCATCTGCACGATCAGCCCGCCGGCGGTACCTACGGAACGGTCAAAGGCGCCGACCAACTCGACAAGCTGGTCGTGATCGATCAATCGCCGATCGGACGCACGCCGCGCTCGAATCCGGCGACCTATACCGGCGCTTTCGACATTATCCGCGAGCTGTTTTCGATGGTACCTGAGGCAAAGATGCGCGGCTACACGCCGGGACGCTTCTCGTTCAACGTCAAGGGCGGCCGCTGCGAATCGTGCGAAGGCGACGGCATCATCAAGATCGAGATGCACTTTTTGCCCGACGTGTACGTGCCGTGCGAAGTCTGTAAAGGTAAACGATATAACGCGCAGACGCTCGAGGTGAAGTACAAGGGGAAGACGATCGCCGACGTGTTGGAGATGCGCGTTGACGAAGCGAACGAACTGTTCGCCGCGATTCCCCGCATTCACAATAAACTCAAGACGATCTGCGAGGTCGGTCTCGGCTATATCAAGATGGGTCAGCCGGCGACCACGCTTTCGGGTGGTGAAGCGCAACGGGTCAAGTTGGCAACGGAGCTCTCGCGCCGCTCGACCGGCCGCACGTTCTACGTATTGGACGAGCCGACGACCGGATTGCACTTCGCGGACATTCACAAGCTGCTCGAGGTGTTGCAAAAGCTGGTGCAGACCGGCAACACGGTGCTCGTGATCGAACACAATCTCGACGTGATCAAAACGGCGGATTACTTGATCGATTTGGGGCCGGAGGGTGGCGATCGCGGCGGAACCGTGGTTGGGACGGGAACGCCGGAGGAACTGGCGCTAAACCCGGCATCCTATACGGGGTCCTACCTCGTGCCCGTGCTCGAAGACCAGCGAGCGGTCGGCCATCACGTCCCGGACGCATCGGCGCTCGAGCGGCTCGAGCGCGAAAATATGACCGCGCTCGACGATCTTGCGAAGGGTGACCGCGTCGCTATAGAAGCATAGCCACTGTGTTCTCGGTGGTGATGCTGGTCTGCAGAGATCTCGCGCGTTCGCGCGAGTTTTATCGAAACGTCATGGGGCTCAAGATGCTCTCGGATCGCTCGCCGCATTGGATCGAGTTCGAGTTGGCAAAAGGCGTGACGTTTGGCCTGCACCAAGGAGGCGATCTCCTGGCGGTGCGGCCCGGCTCGTTGCAACTTGGGTTTACGGTCGAGAGCGTCGACCGGTTCGTCGCCGATTGCGGCACGCTCAGCGTGCCGATCCTGCAGTATCCTTACGACGAAGGCACGCTGCGCATCGCGGTGATCAGCGATCCCGACGGCTATCCGATTCAAATCGGATCCAAGCGGTGACCTCAAAAAAGCGCGCTGAGGAACTGCGCGCACAGATCGAAGACGCGAACCACCGCTACTACATCCTGGACGATCCGGCGATCACCGACGCTGAATATGACGCGATGCTGCGCGAGTTGATCGACATCGAGACGGCGCATCCGGAGCTGCGTACGCCGGATTCGCCGACGCAGCGCGTCGGTGCGTCGCCTTCCGAACGCTTTGCGCCGTTCGAACATTCGCAGCCGATGCTCAGTCTCGCCAACGCTTTTGACGACGACGAGCTGCGTGCATTCGACGAGCGCGTACGTAAACTCGCCGGTGTCCCGGTTTCGTACGTGTGCGAGCTCAAGATCGACGGTCTGGCGATCGCGCTCGACTATCGCGACGGCGTGCTGGTGCGCGGCGGCACGCGCGGCGATGGCCGCATCGGCGAAGACGTCTCGCCGAACCTGCGCACCGTTGCGACGATTCCGCTGCGCTTGCGCAAAGCGTCGGCCTTTCTCGAAGTGCGCGGCGAAGTCTATTTGAAGAAGAGCGATTTCGAGAAGCTCAACGCGCGGCGCGAGCGCGAGGGATTACCGGTCTTCGCGAACCCGCGCAATGCGGCTTCGGGCGGCATGCGTCAGCTCGACCCGAAGCTCACCGCGCAGCGGCGGCTCTCGTTTTTCGCCTACGCGGTCGCGCAGGGTCCGGCGCTAAAAACGCAGAGCGAGGCGCTCGCGTTCCTGCGCGCCGCAGGCTTCGCCGTGAACGATCACATCGAGGCGGCCGCCGGCGTCGACGAGATCATCGCGTTCTGCCGGCGCTGGGAAACTGCGCGTGACACGCTTGATTACGAGATCGACGGCGTGGTGATAAAAATCGACGATCTCGCGCTTCAAGAAAAGCTCGGCGCCGTCTCACGCGAACCGCGCTGGGCGATTGCCTATAAGTTCAAGCCGCGCGAGGCACGCACCAAGCTGCGCGACATCACGATCACCGTCGGACGCACCGGCACGCTCAATCCTAACGCGGTGCTCGATCCGGTGGCGATCGGCGGGGTCACGGTCAAGAGTGCGACGCTGCACAACGCCGAGTACATCGCGAGCAACGACATTCGCATCGGCGACACTGTGCTGGTCACACGCGCGGGCGACGTCATTCCACGCGTCGTAGGGCCGGTGCTCAGCGAGCGGACCGGCAAAGAGCGGCGCTTTAAAATGCCGGACCGCTGTCCGGTATGCGGCAGTGCGGTCGATCATCCGCCCGGCGAAGCGATGGCGCGTTGTACCAACGCTGCCTGCCCCGCGCAGGTCTTCGAACGTGTGCGGCACTTTGCGTCGCGCGGCGCCATGGATATCGAGGGGCTCGGCGACGTGCTTGCCGATGCGCTCACCGGATCGGGCGTGGTGCACGACATCGCCGACATCTACGCGCTGGATGCGGAGAAACTCGTGTCGGTGCCGCGCATGGGTGAGAAGAGCATCAGCAAACTGCTCGAGGCGATCGAGGGCTCGAAGTCACGGGGACTGACGCGCGTCCTGACGGGCTTGGGGATCCGCTTTGTCGGCGAACAAACCGCGGCGATCCTGGCGGGCGATTTCGGCTCGATCGACGCAATCGCGGTGGCAAGCGAAGACGACTTGCAGCGCAGCGAGGGCATCGGGACCGAGGTCGCCGCGAGCGTGCGGCTCTTCTTCGAGCAGCCCGCGAACCGGGCCATGATCGAGCGCCTGCGCCGGGCTGGGGTGGTGATGGCCGGCGCCAAGCGGGAACGCGGCGCGGGCCCACTCGCCGGCAAGACCTTCGTGCTCACCGGAACGCTGGCCGCGCTGACGCGCGACGAGGCAGCGGCCTTGATCGTGGCCCAGGGCGGGAAAGTCAGCGGCTCGGTCAGCCGCAAGACCGATTACGTGATTGCCGGGGACGAAGCCGGTAGCAAATTGGCCAAGGCCCGCGAGCTAGGGATTGCCGTCCTGGACGAGGAGGGGTTCCGGCGGCTGCTGGAGGAGTAGCCTGCCTACGACCAGTCAGTACGGGGGTGGGTACCATGGTCGCTATAACCCAAACGGAAATATTGCTGCGGCACGCGCAGTTGCACGACGACGCCGCGTCACTATTTCGCTCGCTCGATGACGGCGATGCGAATGTTGTAGCAAACGCATTCCAGCGCTTTGTGCACGACCTCGAAACACATCTCGCGATCGATCTCGCCGTCGGCTATCGTTTGCTCTTGCGGCATCCGAGTGATTTTGTGCGGCGCTTGTCGGAACGCGTGCTCCTCGAGCACGAGCAGTTCCCGCAACAATTCGACGTGTTGGCCGCCCGGTGGCGCCACGCGGATGGGCAGATGCTGCTGACCCAAGCATTTCGCGACGAACTCGAAACGCTAGTGAGCAATTTGCTCAAGCGCATTCGTGTCGAAGAGCGGCTGCTGACCGCGATCTCAAGCGTAGCGTAGCAGCGCGCCATTCGGCGCGCGTTCGGGGAGCGCGCTCGCCAAGGCCTCGGGTAGATCGCCGGCGATCACGCCGACCGATCGTTCGCGTGCGCAGCAGCGTGCCGTGAGGCCGTGCCAGTAGGCGCCGGCGCAGGCAGCATCGACCGGCGATAATCCCTGCGAGAGCAAGGTCGCGATGATCCCGGTCAAGACGTCGCCTGTGCCCGCCGTCGCGAGCGCGCTCGTACCGGTTGGATTGATGTGGACGATCGTCCCGTCATCGATCAGCGTGGCGGGACCTTTGAGTAGCGTGGTGATGCCGGTGCGCGCGGTAAATTCGCGGAGCCGCTGCACGCGCGACCCCGGCGCAACCGTGCCGAGTCCCGAAAGGCGCGCGAATTCGCCTTCGTGCGGCGTGAGCACGCACGCTTTTCCGCGCAGCAGATCCAAATGCTTAGCGAAATGAAAGAGCGCGCTCGCGTCGATGACCATCGGCAAAGAGCAGCGCTCGACAAAGGATCGAATCATCGCACCGGTCCATTCATCGAGCGCGAGTCCCGGCCCGATGCCTACCGCAGTATTGCGTTTTGCGATGTCGAGCAAATCGGTGGCAGCGGTTTGCGCGTCGCTGTTTGCAAACGTGACCGCAACCTGCTCGGTGAGATGTGCGCGCAGCACCGGCGCAGCGTCGGGTGCAGTCGCAACCGTGACGTAGCCGGCGCCGGCACGCGCCGCAGCGCGCGTGCACAACACCGCCGCGCCCGGGAACTGCGCGGAACCCGCGATAATGAGCGGCGCCCCCGCGCTGCGCTTATCGGCGTCGGGCGAGCGGTGCGGCAGGAGATCGAGAAACGCGTCATCGTCGAGCGTGGCATAGGTGTGCGCGTGCGCGCCGAGCGTTGCGTCGTCGATGCCGATGCCCGCAATCCACAGCTCGCCGCAATAGGCGCGCGCAGGTTCAAAGAGCAGGCCGGGTTTCATTGCGGCAAGTGCGATCGTCGCGCTGGCTCGAACCGCCTCACCGGGCACGGCGCCGGTAAGCGCGTCGACGCCGCTCGGGATGTCGATCGCCAGGACGCGTATCACGCGAGCATCGAGTGCGCGCACCGCCGGCAGATACTTTGGATCGATCGGCAAGCGTGCACCGGTTCCGAAAAGTCCGTCGATTGCGAGCGCCGCGCCGTCGAGTGCCGTGCGTGCCGCGTCGTCGTCACTCGGCATCGCGTCGGGGCCGTAGAGGACGCAGTCGTACTCGCCCAGCTGGGCGAAAGCCGCGCGCGCGTCGCCGCCGTTGTTCCCCGGCCCGGCAAAGGCAACGATACGGCTGCCGAGTGTGGTGTGCGCACGCACGTAGGCGGCGATTGCAGCGCCGGCGTTGTGCATCAATGCGTCGACGCCGACCGCTGCGACGGCTTGCGCATCGGCTTCGCGCATCTCGGCCGGCGTGAGAACCCGGATCATCGCGCGCGCATCATCCTTCTAAGATTACGACGGCGGCGGCGGTCGTGGCCGAGTGCGTGATCGTCAGATGGATGGCGGCAATCTTGCGCGCAGCCGGCAGCGCGGCGGCGGAACCATAGAAACGCATGATGGGCTTGCCGCTGCGCTCGTGCGACACACCGACCTGGCGCCACGGGATCGCGTGTCCGAAGGCTTTGCGCGTCGCTTCCTTCGCCGCGAAGAATCCTGCGAGACGCTCGGGCCAGTGGCGTTTGCGCAGCGCGTAGGCCATCTCTTCTTCGGTGTACACCTTCCGCGCGAACCACGCGAGCGCGCGCTCGTCGAAGCGATAACGCTCGACCTCGGCAAGGTCGATGCCGATCCCGACGATCATGAAACGCCCTTGCGCTGCAAGCGGTGTCGGGACCTGCGATGTCGAAGCGCGTCGCCTCAAGATGGAGTCGCGTATCCGCATCGTCCCGATCAACGCCATGGAGGGCGCGTTTCTCGACCGGTTAGCTCCGTGCTTGGAAGAACGGTTTCTTTCGACGGTGCAGATCGAGCGAGCGCTTGCGGTTCCGCGCAGCACGCTCAATGCGACGCGGGCGCAACTTTTTCTGTCAACGCTGATCGCGCGCGTGCGCCGCGCGCATCCCGACGGCGCCGGACTCTTCCTAGCGTTGACCGACTACGACCTCTATAAAACGTCGCATCGCTTCATCTATGGCGATGCTGACGAGGCACAAGGCGTCGCTGCCGTATCGCTTCATCGGCTTCGTTCCGAATACTACGGTGAGGAGCCCGATCCCAACGTGCTGTTCCAGCGGACGCTCAAAGAGTGCGTCCACGAGCTTGGCCACGCCTTCGGCTTGCGGCACTGCTATAACGCGCGCTGCGCGATGTATTATTCGAATTCGATCTTCGAGACCGACAACAAGATGTCGCACTTCTGCGAGACGTGCGACAAGCGCATCAGCCGCGCGCGTAACGAACGCTGAACACGGCGTTAAGCTGACCTCGTAGGGCGCGGGCGGCCAGGGCGGAGCGCGGCCCCAGCCGTAATTAGCCGGGAATTGAGCTAAAGGTCACGGCGTTTTCGACCGTCAATCTTCTAATAAACGCCGAAGTTCGTTCTTGAAGGGGCTGTAGTGATCTCTGCCTATTTCGCCGGTCTTCGGGCACGGCTAGGTTTGCCGACTCGTCTGGGCCTGGCGGCCGTCGGCATCGTGCTCTGTGGGCTGGTCGCGTGGTTTGGGTCCGCCTACCCGATCGAAGCGCCGCTCGTCGCGATCGTCGCGCTGGTCGCTGCCGTTGCAGGCTTCCCCTTTGGCGCGGCCGCCGCCCTGATCGCCGCGGTTATCGACTACGCTGCGCGGAGCACGCATAGCGCGGGCGACCCGCTGGTCAATGCGCTGGTCGTGCTGGTTCCCGGCGTCGTCGTGAGCCTGCTGTTTTATGGAGACGAGACCGCGCTCGAAGAGCCGGGCGATGTTGCGCCGGGACAGACCGCGTTCCGGTCCGCACCCCGCGCCGCGCTTCCCCGCGGCGAAGCGGCAAACGGCACGGCGATGTCGACCAGCCTATCGGCGCTCGCGTCCGGAATTCGCGAAGTCTCGCAGGGTGATTTTACCAAGAATATCGCGGTCAGCGACGGAGCGCTTCAAGATCTCGCAATCGCGCTGAACAAGTTGATCTTCGGGATGCGCGAGTTCTTGCGTCAACTGCATGGAAACGCCGGCAGCCTCGGCAACGCGGGCACCGAGTTGCGCACGACTGCGTCGACCGCGCTAGCGGTTATCGAGGGCGCTGCCGTTGCGCAAGGGCAGCTCGATGAGGGCATTCAGGAACAATCGCGCATCGTTGAAGAAGCGACATCGAAAGTTGTCGTGCTGACCGAGGCGATCTCGACGATCGCCGCGTCAGCCGAAGAACAGACGCGCAGTCTCGACGAGACGGCACTCGCCGTCTCCAATATGGCAAGCTCGATTGAAGAAGTTGCGGCGCAAGTCGATTCGCTCTCGACCAGCACCGCCGAGACGTCGCGCACCGCCGAGCGCGGCGGGACCGCGATCGGAACGATCGTTGACGGCATGCATACGATCCGCACGACGATCAACGACCTGGCCAACGATATCGGTCAGCTCGGCAATAACTCCGAACAAATCGGCGATATCGTCAAGGTCATCGATCGCATCGCCGAGCAGACGAATCTGCTCGCGCTCAACGCCGCCATCGAAGCGGCGCGCGCCGGCGAACATGGTCGCGGCTTCGCGGTCGTCGCTAGCGAAATTCGCAAGCTCGCGGACGGCAGCGTCCAGGCGACCAAAGAGATCGCCGGGCACATCAGTTCGACCCAGGGCGTCATTTTCGAAGTCGTGAGTGCGATGGAGCGCCTGACCGAACGCGTCGAGGAGAGCACGGGAAGCACGAGCTCGGCCTCGGGAGCGCTACAAGAAATCGTCTCGGCCGTGCTCGCGGCAAATCAGCAGATCGGCGAGATCAGCTCGGTCACGCGTGCTATGAGCGCGAATTCCTACCAAGTGATCCGCCAAATCGAAGAGATCACGAAATCCGTGGGCCTCAACCTCAAGGCAACGCAGTCGATGACACGCCAGTCTGACGAAGTCAGCAAAGCGTTTTCGGACATCTCCTCGATCTCGCAACAGAACGCTTCGTCAGTCGAGGTGCTCACCTACGTGAACAAGGAAGTCACTGACGCGGCGCAGCGCATGCTAGAATCCGTCGACCAGATGAACGATCTGGCTGGAAAGATCGATACGCGGCTCGCGCAGTTCAAAGTGAGTGAAGCAGGGACGGAGGGGGCAAGGGCATGAGGTTTAGTCTTCGCGTACGCCTTCTGGGCACGATCGTTGGGGCGATCGTGTTTTTCTTCTTGGTGAGCGTCATTGCGACGCGCGTCGTACTGCAACACGATCTCACAGCGCTCGGCCAGACCCAAGTGACCAATGCCGGCGGGGCCTTCCAAGGATATTGGGACTCTCGCAAGGATCAGATTCGCCTGCTCGTAGCGCAAGACGCGGTCAGCGATGCACTTCGTAAGAGCCTGCAGAGTCACAACGTTGCGGCGCTTACCGACCAACTCTCCAATATCGCTCGGACCTCCGGGCTTTCGTTTCTAACCGTCGTTGATGCCGGCGGTAACGTGATCGCGCGTGCAAACGGTGCCGCGCCCGGTTCGTTGCGCGGGAATCCGCTGGTGCAACGGGCGTTAACCGGCGAGACCGTGAGCACGGCGACGCTGCTAGATCAGCAGGTACTCGCCGGTGAAGGTCTCGGCCCGCAAGCGCAAGCTGACATCAAAGGTAGCGACAGCAAAACCGCAGTGGAACACCTCGACCGCGGGCTGGCAATCGTTGCTGCCGCGCCGATTAGCGATGCGAATGAGCGTACGATCGGCGCGATCTACGGCGGGGTGCTCCTCAATCACTACTACGACTTGGTCGATCAGACCACCGCGGCCCTGGGCGGTTCGTCGGCCGTGCTGGAAGGCGATGCGATTGTTTCGAGTACGATCCAACAGCCGGACGGAACGCGCACCGTCGATCAACAAGTGGGACCAGCTGCGGGCGTGGCTAAGAGTGGAACGCCGTACACCGGTGTCGACACCGAGGGCGGCACGCAGTACTTGGTACGGATCGATCCGATCCTGGACGATCAACAGCACGTAATCGGCGCGCGCTGGTACGGCACGCCGCTAGCGAATTTGAACAACATCATCAACCACACGACGTTGACCGTCGTCATCTGGGGCCTTATCGCGGCGATCGTCGCGCTTGCTTTCGGCGTCGCCGTCGTGCAGGTGCTCTCGAATACACTCGACCGGCGTAGCAAACAGGTGCGCGCCGCTGCCAAGGAGCTCGGCGTCGCGATCGTTGGAAGCGAAGTCTCCGGAGACCACGTCGCGATGACCAAAGCCGCCGCGGAGCGCAGCGGTCGTTTGATCGACGAAATCAGTTCGCAAAATGGTTCACCGAAGCTCGCAGAGCTCAAGACCGTCAACGATGAATTGCAAAACGACATCATCGTGATCGATACGCTCTCTCAGGAGATGAGCAGCCGCATGCAGCACGCGGCCAATCGCGTGAGCGAGCTCAACGAAGTCGCTGCTGCACTCACGCAACTCGTCACTGGAGAAGCAGGTTAGGGCTGCGGTCATGGCTGACTTGATTCTGTTTTTCGGCAGCAATGCCGATACGATGATTGCCACCAAGGCGCTCAAGGATGCGGGGATCGCGGCGAAGATGATCCCGAAACCCGCAACCGTCAACACCGCTTCAAATCTTTGCCTGTCGATCGACACCGGCGCCGAATCGCAAGCAAAGACCGCACTCTCCGGCGCCGGCGTTGCGCTGGGCGGTGTGGTTAAATAGGCAGTTCGGCGAGGCCCTGAACGCGATCGCATCCGAGGTCGCGTGCCCGTTCCCACGTTTCCCGGTCGAGTACGCCGTCGGCGATCGCGTACGTGCCCAATGCATGTGCCGCGCGCACGATTGTGCTTGTCGACTTTAGGGCCGACATGTCGAATGCGGTCGCCTCGATTAACGACGCATCGATTTTGACGGCATCGCATTGAACGCACCTCAGAACCCTTTCGATTTCGCCGGCGTTTCGCGCGTGATCGACGACGACTTCAATGCCGAGCCGGCGCACGGCGCGTGCGAACCCCCCGATCGTACTTGCGTATGGTACGACAAAGCGTTCGTCGATCTCGAGCGCGAGTGGTGTATCGTGAAGCTGTGGAGTTAGCGTGCGCAGCCACTGATACAGCTCGAGCGCCGGATCGACGTCGGTGATGCTGTAAATATCGACGTGCGTCGGTACCGGCGGATGTTCGTGCGCGACCTCAGCGCCGGCTGCGAGCGCGCTGCGCAACGTCCAGCGATCGACCAGGACGTACTCGTCACCGTCGAGCAGATCTTGTAGTTCCCACTTGGCCTCACGGCCGACGAGCTCCCCGCTATGTGCATCCCGAAGCGACTCGAGGCGAAGTCCCGGCGGCACGTTAGGTTCGGACATCAGTGCGCTGATAACGTTCATGCGGCCAGGGCCGGCGTGGCGGGTGCTGCGCACAGCGCGTCACCGGTCACGAATCCGTCGAGCGCCTTGCGCAGCCGGTCGGATTGGGAGAGGACGGTTTCGGCGGTCAAGTTGAGCTCGGTGATCTGCATGCTCGTCTCGTACGCGCTCGCGCTAACCTCTTCTGCGGTTGCAGCATGCGACTCCGAGGCTGTCGCGATCGGAAGCATCAGGTCGGTAACCGAGGCGGTACTGATTTGCATCTGCGTGGCAGCCGCGGCGTTCTCTTCGATGACGCTCGAAACGCTACCGATCATCGCATTGATCTCAGCAGAGGCGCTACGAATGATCGTCGAGCCGGTCGCGACCGCATCCGCGGTGTCGGTGGTGCTACGGGTCGACGCTTCGAGGCGTTCGAGCGCTTCGCGCGCGGTTGCCGCAAGGGAGAGGCCGTTATCGAGGGCCTCCTGCGTTTGCGTCATGCTTGTCGAGACGCCGAGCGTTTCGCTGCGAATACCGTTGAGTATGGTGGCGATCTCCGACGTCGAGGTCGAGGACCGCTCCGCGAGCTTGCGGATCTCGTCGGCGACCACTGCGAATCCGCGCCCGTGTTCGCCGGCGCGTGCCGCCTCGATCGCAGCGTTGAGCGCGAGGAGATTGGTTTGATCCGCGATGTCGTCGATCGTGGAGACGATCCTTACGACCTCTTCGGAGCGCGTGACTAGCTTCTGCATGGAGGCAATCGTGCGCTCCGAAACGTCGCGAAGTCGTTCGATGGCCGACGCGGTTAGCGCTACGGAATCGTTGCCGCGTGCTGCCTCGGCGCTCGCCTCGCGTGCAAGCTGCGCGAGCTTTGCGCCGAGATCCGCGAAGGTTACGACTTGGCCATCCAGCTCGTTGACGCGACCGGCGGCGCGTTCGATGGCGTTGGTTTGATCGCTCGCGCCCGCGGCGATTTGTGCCGCGGCGGCGGCGAGTTCCTCGATCGCCGTGGACGACGACTGAACGTCTCCGGATTGCCGGCGCGAGATCGTCGCCACGCCTTCGATCGCCTCGGAGATCTGCGCGATCGCAATGCGCGCCTGCTGCGTCGCGGCCGATATCGATAGGCCCGTCTGGCTGAGCTCGTCAGCGGCCGAACGCACGTCGCTCATCGACTCGCCCAGATGTTCGGTAGCGCTGTTCCAGCTGTCACCCAGATTCTCGAGGCCGGCGACTAACGCGTTGTAGCTCTTGGTGATCTCGGCAACCTCGTCGCTGCCCTGTACGCGGACCGCGTTTGAGCGAGTGGTAAAGCGCGCGGTCAGATCGCCTTGCTCGAGCCGCGTCATAGCCAGGGTCAAGCTCGCAAAATCTTCGGTGATCACTTGATAGAGCGACGCGGAGAGGGCGCGCAGACGGCGGCTCAATCGGCGCGCAATCCGCGTTCCGACGATGACGCCGACGAGCAGCGACAGGATCGTGCAAACGGCGAAGGCGATGCTGACGGTGCGTTGCGTCGACGCGAACTGCTCCTGCGCGAGCTTCACTGCTGCGTTGGTGTCGGCGATTAGGTCCTTTGCTTGCGCATCGATCTCGTTGCTGATCGCAATCCGCTTGTAGCGCAGGACGTTGACGGCGTTGTGTGCACCGTGGGCGTAGGCGGCGAGGACGTCCTTGGGATCGGCGGTCAACTGGAGCTTGGTATAGCGATCGTAGGGTAGCTCGAGCTGATTTATGCGCGCGATATGCGCTCGGCCCGTACGCGAGCCGTCGGTGGTGAGCACCGCGATGGCATTGTCCTCGTCGGTAAGGGTGGTCAGCACGGGGCGAGCATTTTCGGGGGTGGGAACGTATCCGTACAGCCGAAAGGCGAAGCGCGCGTTCAACGTCGCATATCGTACGTTTTGAGCCAGCGCCGCGACGTTGTGCGCCGCGTTAAGGTGCGTTTTGGCGCGATCGAGCCGAGTGAAGCCCCAAAAAGCGACGCAACTGAGCGCGACGATCAACGAGAGGGGTATTGCGAGGGCAACCGCGAGTTGCCGGCCGACGGTGTAACGCATGAGAGAAACTCCTTGAGCGGAAGGCGACGCCTCCGAGGATACCTCCGGCGCGTTTTCGCGGCATTCGCATCGCTGGTCGAAACATAACCAGGACGTAACCCCGGCTCGGGAGAAGGCCGAGAGCCCTCCGATAGAGGTCGCAATGAGAGTCCCTCGGGAGGCCCTGGTGGGCCGGATCTGTCGGGTCGAGCCGCGCATCCTTTTGATGATCGCGGACGGTGGCTACGGCAAGACCTACATCGCGCGCCAACTCATGCAGCGCGCCGCGACTTCCTCATACTGCAATCTGCGCGACGTGATCGACGAACAGGACGCCGACCGTGCGTTAGAGGACGCGTGTCATAGCAACGGCACGGCCAACGGGCCCGATCTGCTCGTGCTCGACGAGGTCTTGACGCTCGAGCGTATGGCTTGGTCGCCGCTGGATCGTCTGCTGCACCGCATCGACGAACGGACCCGCTTGGCCGTGCTGGCCCGCCGGCGCCCGAGCTACGATTTCTCGTGGTTTGCGGCTCCGCACGAAATGCTGACGCTCACGCGCAACGATCTGTTGTTCTCGCTTGAAGAGTGTGTCGAGCTGTTCGCAGACAGTGACTTGGACGCGGCGACGGCCCGCGCGGTCCATACCGCGACGTCGGGATGGCCGGTCGCCACGCTCGTGCTGCTGCGGCTGGCGCGCGAGGGGCGCCTCACCGAGAGCCTGCGCGATCTCTCCGGAATTGCGTTCACCGACGTGCATCAGTACATGAAGACGCACTTGCTCGATCGCCTGGATCGCGACACCTGTGATGCCATGGTCGCCGTCGCTGCGCTCGGCGAAGCGAGTGCCGAGGAGGTCGACGAGCTGGTCGGACCCGGTGCAGCCGACGCGCTCGAACGCGAGATCGATGGCTATAGCGGGCACGTTCGCTTGCGCGACGGCCGTTTCACGCTCTCGACCTTCGTCAACGCAACCGTGCTCGCGAAGTACGAACGCGGCGTGCGCAACGTGCGGCGCAGCGCAGCCGAGTTGTTCTACAAGAGTGGCGCCTACCCGCGCGCCGCGCGTATCGCGGCGGCTGCAGAGGTGTGGGACGTCGCGGCCCGATCGCTCGACCAGTTGGCGCGGGATCGCTCGTCGGTCGACACCCGCACGCGTGCGTTGCTTCCGCAGATGCCGATCGAATGGGTGCTGACGTCGCCGCGGTTACTGACCTGGTACCTAGGGTCGGAAACGTTACGCACCGATCCGCTGACCATGCTCCAACGTCTTGGCGACGCGGAAAAGCGTCGCGATTATCGCCTCGATGCGATCGCGCGCTACGGGCTCGACGTGGCGATGTTCGTCGCATTGCGCATTGCCAACGTGACCGACGAGGCGCTTGAGCGCGAGCGCGAACTCGTGGCGACACCGGTGCCCGCAGGTGGCGAGCTGCTGGCGGCCTTCTTCCGGGGCGAGCGGGCCGGCTTTGCCGCCTCGCTTGGGCAGATCGACGATGCGCAAGCACTGCTTGCGGCGATCGACGCGCCTGATATGCCGATGCCAATTCAGGAATTTTGGGTGCAGTTTACCGCGTACATGCACCAAGGCAACGCGCAGGCGCTGCTGGAGTTGTGCGACACCACCTTAGCGCGGGTGCGAGCGCTCGATGACCCGTCGGCGCTGTACCGTGCGATCGGCTATCGCGCCATCGCGACGTTCTTTGCGCGCGATCGCGACGAGTTCAGGCGTACATGCCGCGAAATGCAAGCGGCGGACCCGCACCGGCGAGCACTCGCACGCTACAATCCCGACGTTCCAGAGCGTGGCCGATTCCCGTTCAATATCGATGTGTTGTGTTCGCTCGACGCCGCCTTTGAAGAGACCGATGCCGCCGTTGCTGCCGCGCTGCTCGAAGAGATAACCTCGATGGTGGATCGGGCGCGCAAGCCCTTCTGGTCAGCGCTCGTACGCGTGGCGCACGCGCTGGTGCCGGGGAGCGAACGCACGAGGTTGCTTGCCGAGGCGCTTGCGTACGCGCAGCAAACCCAGGCGCCGCAACTCGCCACCGACGTCCAGGCTATCGCCGGCGGGAAGAAGGCGAACGGCCCGTTCGCGTCCGTCCAACGGTTGATCGAGGAGTCGACGCTGCTCCAGGGCATGCGCGTGCTCCGCGTCTCGATCATCGACGGCAGCGTCACCCGTGGCCACGCCGCCCTTCCGGTACGCGCGCGCGAATTCGAAATTCTTGCGCTGCTTGCGCTTTCGGCAACGGCGCTTTCGGTCGAAGACATCTGCGATGCCGTGTGGCCCGAAGCCGATTCCGAAGCAGCACTCGCGTCGCTTCGCATGAGCGTGCACCGGCTGCGCAAACAGCTCGGCGATTCGGACGCAATCCTGCGTGTGCCACAGGGCTACCGCGCCGGCACCACGGTGGCGTGTGACATCGTCGAGGCCGAAGGGACGATTGCCGCGTGTCGCCGGTTCGTTGTGCTCGGCGAGTACGAACGCGCACGCCTCCGCGGACTATTCGAGACCTTCACCGCCCCGGCGCTCTCCGCGTGCAGCCGGTTCGCCTGGTACGACCGCATCGAGACGCGCATTGCCGGGATTCGCCACTCGCTGGGCGTCGTGCTCGGCCGGGATGCGCTCGATCGCGGTGATTCGGGCGCGGCGATCGAACTGGCCGAAGCGCTGCTAACCGTCGACGCCTACGACGAACCCGCCATCGAGCTGCTCGTGCGGGCGCTCGATGCTGCCGGCGAGCGTGCCGAGGCCGTGCGCCGCTTCCGCAAATATGCCGACCGGCTGAAGCTCGACTACGGGGTCGATACCAGCATCCAGTTATCGCAGTTGATCGAAACGGCGAAAGCTAGTTAGGCGCTGGTTAGGCGGCGCTGGTAATCTAGCGCCATGTCCTCCCTAAACGCGTCACTGCAGTACTTACGGTTCGTTGTCGACGGCAGCGAGTATGGTATCGATATTCTCGACGTACGAGAGATCCGTCGCAACGACCGGCCAACGCAGGTCGCGGGGGCTGCGGACGGGATTGCCGGCATCATCGAGCTGCGCGGGGAGATCGTTCCGATCATCGACCTTCGTGCGGCGCTCGGGCGTGATCCCGGCAGATCCGACGTCTGCATCATCGTGAACGTCGATGGACGTTCGGTGGGGCTAGCGGCCGATCGGGTGTGTGAAGTCGTACGCATCGGCCGCTCGGAGGTCAAGGAGCTGCCGCTGGCACAGGAAGCGTCGTTCGTCGGTAGCGTCGCCGTCGATCGCGACGAGCGTTTGACGCTCTTGCTTGACCTCGACGCGGTTACGCGACTAAAGCCTCCATCCGCGGCGCAGCTTCCAACACCGTGCCGATGACGAATCCGTCGAGCGCGTGACGTAGGCGCTCCGACTGCGAAAGCACCGTGTCCGCCGTCAGATTGAGCTCGTTGATTTGCGCCGAGGTCTCGTAAGCGCTCGCGCTTACTTCCTCAGCCGTCGTCGCGTGCGATTCTGACGCTCGCGCGATCGGCAACATGAGACCGGTAACCGAGCTCGTGCTGATCTGCATTTGCGTCGCGGCGGCGGCGCTCTCTTCGATCACGCTCGAGATGCTGCCGATCATCGCGCTGATCTCGGCCGACGCGCTACGGATGATCGTCGAGCCGGTCGCGACCGCATCGGCGGTTTCGGTCGTGCTCTGCGTCGACACGGCCAGGGATTCGAGCGCTTCGCGCGCGGTCGCCGCGAGCGAGAGACCCTTGTCGAGCGCTTCCTGCGTCTGCGACATGCTGGTGGAAACGCCAAGCGTTTCCGTCCGGATGCCGTTGAGAATCGTCGCGATTTCGGAAGTGGAGCTGGTCGAGCGCTCCGCGAGCTTACGGATCTCGGCGGCGACGACGGCGAAGCCGCGACCGTGGTCGCCGGCGCGTGCCGCTTCGATCGCAGCATTGAGCGCGAGCAAGTTGGTTTGATCGGCGATGTCGTCGATCGTCGAGACGATCCGCACGACTTCTTCCGAGCGCGAGACGAGCTTCTGCATCGAGCCGATCGTGCGCTCCGAAACTTCGCGCAGGCGTTCGATCGCGCTCGCCGTCTGGGCCACGGCTTGATTTCCGCGCGACGCTTCGAGGCTCGCTTCACGTGCGAGTGTGGCGAGTTTGCTGCCGAGCTCGGCGAAGGTCACGACTTGCCCGTCGAGCTCGTTGACGCGGCCGGCCGCGCGCTCGATCGCGTTGGTTTGATCCGATGCCCCGGCGGCAATTTGCGCTGCCGCGACGGCCAGCTCTTCAATCGCCGTCGAAGAGGTCTGCACGTCGGCGGATTGGGTACGTGAGAGCGCCGCGACGCTTTCGATCGCTTCGGAGATCTGCGTGATCGCGATCTTCGCTTGTTGCGTTGCGGCAGAGATGGATAGGCCCGTCGTGCTCAACTCGTCCGACGCGCCACGGACGTCGTCCATCGTGCGTGAAAGTTGCGCGGTCGCCGAGTTCCAGCTATCGCCGACGCAATCGAGGCCGGCGACGAGCGCGTTGTAGCTCTTGGTGATGTCGGCGACTTCGTCGCTTCCACGCGCACGGATCACTTGGGCGCTAGCGACGAAGTGTCCAGTGAGATCGCCCGCTCGCAGGCGCAACATCGCCTCGGTGAGGCTCGCGAAATCTTCGTTGATGACCGTATCGAGCGCGCGAGAGAGCGCACGCAGCCGGCCGCTGAGACGGTTTGCCATGCGCATCGACGCAAGGACACCGGTGAGCAGCGAGAGCCCAAGACAGATGCCCATGGCGATCAAGACGGTTCGCAGCGTCTGGGAAAACTCCACATCCGCCCGAGTGACGGCGAGATCCGATTCACGGATGAGTGCCTTGGCCTGTTTGTCGATCAGTTTGCCGGTGGCGATGCGGCGGTCGCGCGTGCGGGCGACCAGGTTCTTATTCTGGTTGTACGCCGTTAACACGTCCTTGGGGTCACTGTTCACGACGAACTTCAAGTCGCGGTCGTAAGGAACGAGCAGTGCGCGAATCTGCGCCAGGTGCGTCTGTGCGGTTGCGTCGCGGTCGCTGTCGAGCGCATCGACAGCGGTATGCACGCTTACCAGCGCGTCGTTGACCGCTTTGGCGTTGACCGGATTCGGGGCAAAGCCAAACTCCTTGGACATCGCGCGCACCATCAGCGTTGCGTACGGCACGCGCTGCGAGAGCATCGCGACGTTGCGGGCGTTGTTCAGCTGCGCGTTCGAATGGCCGAGCTGCGTGAAGCCCCAAAAGGCAACCGCGCTGAGCATCACGATCAGCGTAAGTGGGACCGAGAATGCCAGAGCCAGCTGGCGACCGACGGTGTAACGCACGAAAATACTTCCTTACAATAAGTAAAGGTTAGGACTGACCTTGTGATGATATCGGCATCGGTGCGGGGCGCGTTCACACAAAACGACGCTCAGGGACAGACTCTTGACACAGCAGGGCATCGTGCTTCGAGGCCCAATGCACTCCGGATGCACATGCGAACGTTTGCCTCGGCGCTACTTTGCGCGTTTTTTACCGTTACGTCGGTTGCGCGAGCGGCGGATGCGCCGAAGCCTGCGGCGCCGCCCGAACACGCTCCGTCAGGCGACGCGGTCCAGACGCATCACGAGGTGACCGTCGGTGGCCGCACGATCGCGTACACCGCGACCGCGGGGACGATCGAGATCAAATCCGACAAGGGCGCACCCGAGGCGCGCGTCTTTTACATCGCCTACACGCAAGACGGTGCCGATCCGGTGCATCGGCCGGTCACGTTCCTTTATAATGGGGGACCCGGTTGCGCGAGCGTTCCGCTCGACATGGGGGCGCTTGGGCCCCGCCGTGTGGTGTTCCCGAACGCGGGACACAACGTTGGGCCGCCGTATCAGCTCGTCAACAACGAGTACAGCCTGCTCGACAAATCCGATCTCGTCTTCATCGACGCACCTGGCACCGGCTACAGCCGTCTGTTGCCGAAAGTCGATCCGAAGAGCGTCTACGGCATCGACCAAGATGCGGCAGCGTTCGGCGCTTTCATCTATCAGTACGTCACGCGCAACGATCGCTGGAATTCACCGAAGTTCTTGCTCGGTGAAAGCTATGGCACGCCCCGCTCTGCCGTGCTCGTGAACTACCTGCAGAGCAACAACTCGATGGCGTTCAACGGTGTGATCTTGCTCTCGTCGGTGCTCGACTTCGATACGATCGCTCCCGGACCGGGCAACGACATTGCCTACGTTACCTATCTTCCGACCGAAGCTGCAGTCAATTGGTACCATTCGAACTCGCCCAACAAGGGCTCGCTGCAGAGCGTCGTGAGCGAGGCGCGTGCCTTTGCCAACGGGCCGTACGCTTCGGCGCTCATACAAGGCGATCGGCTTTCGCATCAGCAGTTTGGGCAGATCGCGTCGCAACTGTCGCATCTGATCGGCTTGAGCACCGGATATATCGAGAAGGCCGACCTACGCGTGTTGCCCCAGCGCTATGAGAAGGAGCTGTTGATCGAATCCGGCCAGGGTACCGGGCGCCTCGATGCGCGTTACGTCGGCTACGATCTCGATCCGCTCGGCGACTCCGCCGATTACGATCCCGCCGACGCCGCGACCGATCCCGGCTTCCAAGCCAGCTTCCTCACCTACGTTCGCGACGATCTCGGATGGAAGAGCGAGGAGACCTACAACGAGTGCACCGGCGATATCTTCGGACTGTGGGACTTCACGCGCAAGGGAACCTTCCCGTGGATCGCTCCGACGACGAGCAACGATCTCCAGCAAGCCATGATCCAAAATCCGCACCTGCGGGTCTTCGTCGGCGCCGGGTACTTCGATATGGCGACGCCGTTCGGCGCAGCTGAATGGACGTTCTCGCATCTCGAATTACCGCAAGCGCTGCGCGACCACGTCAGCTTCGGCTACTATGAATCCGGTCACATGGTGTATCTCCACGTGCCGTCGCTCGAAAAATTCCACGGCGATTTGGACAAGTACTTCGATGCGACGCTCGGGCAGTAACTAACGCAAAGCGCGTGCATCGGCGAGCGCAATCGTCTCGCGCCTGCCGTCATTGTGCTGGACGATCAAGCCGCCGCCGTTGGCGAGTGCAATCGCTACGACGTCGATCGGTTCGGTATCGTCGTCTTTGAGGATGCGATAACGCTGGGGCAGACCCGCGGTGTGTTCCCACAGGCGCGCGATGCGTTGCGGCATGTCGAGCCTATGGTGCCAGACGTCGTATTCGAGTAGAAGATCACGTAGCAACGCGGCGCGCGTGATTTGGGGATTGAAGTCGTCGCAAAACGCCGGCGGCGGCACGATCGATTCGTCGGCGCCGGGCGGGCGATGCACGTTGATCCCGACGCCGGCCGCGACCCAGGCGCGGTCGCCGGTCACACGCGACACGCACAAGATTCCAGCGATCTTTTTACCCTGCACGAGCAAATCGTTGGGCCAATGAAGGTCGCTGCGAATGCCGTTCGTGCGCAGCGCGCGGCGCACGCAGATCGCAATCCCGAACGGGACGATCCACACGTTCGCCGACGGAATCGGGCCGGCCGGGAGCGTGGTCATCAGAAGCGAGCTACCGGGCGATGCGATCCAGGATCGGCCTTTCCGGCCGGCGCCTTTGGTCTGCTCGTCAGCCACGATGGTGAGGCCGGCGTGGGTGGGATCGCCGAGGAGTGCCGCTGCGTCGTCATTCGTGCTTTCGGTGATGCGCTCGTAGCGGATCGCGCCGAATGCGGTGCCGCGCAGTTCGCGTTGCACGCTCTCGTACGGATGTTCGCCCGGGTCCATAGGTGGAGCGTGCGCTTGCGACGTATTCGGGGCCTGCTATGGCAATAGAAACAACGTTGATTCTCTGCAAACCCGACGCCGTTCAACGCGGATTGGTCGGCGAAATCGTCGCGCGAATCGAGCGGCGCGGCTACATCATCACCGCGATGAAGCTCCTCCAGCTGCCCGGCGATAAGGCGCGCGAGCACTACGCTGAACACAAAGATAAGCCGTTCTTCGGCGACTTGGTGAACTTTATAACCAGCGCTCCGTTGGTTGCGCTGGCGGTCGAAGGCGAAGGCGTGATCGAGGCGTGCAGGCAGTTGATCGGTGCGACCAATCCGCTCAGCGCTGCGCCGGGGTCGATTCGCGCCGATTTCGCACAATCGATCGGCCGCAACTTGGTTCACGGCAGCGACAGCAAAGGCGCGGCCGAGCGCGAGCTGAACATTTTCTTCAACAAGAACGAATTCGTGTCGCGCAAACACGATATGGATCGCTGGATCAAAGAGCAGGCCTGAGGTCACTCATGTCCATTGAATCGTTACGCGGCGGCGGCCGGCCGCTGATCGAAGCCGTACACGCGCGCGAAGTGCTCGACTCACGCGGCAACCCAACGGTAGCGGTCAGCGTTGCGACGAGCTTCGGCGCGGTGGAAGAAGCGCTCGTACCCTCGGGCGCATCGACCGGCGCCAACGAAGCGGTCGAGTTGCGCGACGGCGACAAGTCGCGCTACGGCGGCAAGGGCGTGCGCAAAGCGGTCGCGGCCGTCAATGAAGCGCTAGGGCCCGCGCTCGAGGGTCTCGATGCAACCGCGCAGCGCGAGATCGACGAGCGGTTGATCGAGATCGATGGGACGCCGAACAAGGCCAACTACGGCGCGAACGCGTTGCTCGGCTGTTCGCTCGCGGTGGCGCGCGCGGCGGCATCGAGTCTGTCGTTACCGCTATTCCGCTATCTCGGCGGTCCTACGGCGGCGCTCTTACCGGTACCGCAGATGAACGTGATCAACGGCGGGAAGCACGCCTCGGGCGCGCTGCAGTTTCAAGAGTGCATGATCGTGCCGGTCGGGGCGCCGTCGCTCTCGGAAGCCGTGCGTTACGGCGCGGAAATTTTCCACACACTCGGTGCGCTGCTCCACGATCGCGGGCTGCCGACGCAAGTCGGCGACGAGGGTGGGTACGCACCGCCGCTCGACTCGATCGACGACGCAATGAAACTGCTCGTGACCGCGATCGAACGGGCCGGCTATAAGCCCGGCGGCGACGTCGCGATCGCGCTCGATCCGGCCTCGAGCGAATTTTACCAAGACGGAAAGTACTTCGCGCACGACAAGCAACACGGGATCACGGCCGAGGCGATGATCGAACTCTACGCGGATCTGTGCAACCGCTATCCGATCATCTCGATCGAGGACGGTCTGGCTGAAGATGATTGGAGCGGTTGGCGCAAACTGACCGAAGCACTGGGTTCGAAAGTGCAGCTCGTCGGCGACGACATCTTCGTGACGAACAGAGAGTTTCTCTCGCGCGGCATCAAGGAAGGCGTCGCCAACTCGATCCTCATCAAAGTCAATCAGATCGGCACGCTGACCGAGACGTTCGATGCAATCCAGATGGCGCAAAAAGCCGGATACACGTGCGTGATCTCCCATCGCTCGGGCGAGACCGAAGATACGACCATCGCCGACATCGCGGTCGCCTCATCGGCAGGGCAGATCAAGACCGGCTCGCTCTCGCGCAGCGACCGCGTCGCCAAGTACAATCGTTTGATGGCGATCGAAGATGAATTGGGATCCGTGGCGCTGTATCCGGGGCGCTCGGCATTTCGCCAATAACGATCATCGCGCGCGAGGCAAAGGCGCTGCGCAAGAAAGTCCCGCGTACGAGTTTTGCGCATTGGACGCCCGCGCCGAATCGCCGAGACCCAGTCCAGCTCTTGCACGAGACGGAGCGGGGACGCGATCCCGAGCTACTCGTCCTGCGGCACGAGCGAATGCGCGCCGACCCGTTTCAGTTCTTTCGCGGTGGCGCAGCGCTGATGGCGGCGGATCTCGCCGGCCATCCGATCACCGGCATGCGGGTGCAGCTGTGCGGCGACGCGCACCTGCAGAATTTCGCCGGCTACTTGACGCCGGAACGCAATTTCATTTTCGACGTCGACGACTTCGATGAAACGCTGCCGGGACCGTGGGAGTGGGACGTCGCGCGGCTTTGCGCGAGCGTCGCACTGCTCGCGCGCGTGCGTTCGTTTGGTAAACGCTGCGGCAGCGTTGCCGCGTATCGTGCCGCGCAAGCGTATCGGCGGCACATGCGCGCCCTCGCAGTTCGCTCGCCGCTGCAAATTTGGTACTCTCACGTGAACGTTCGCGGCATGCTCAAGCGCGAACTCTTGGCGCAGCGCGGCGCCGAGTACGTGAAGCCGACCCCCGAGCACGAGCATAGTGCTCGCGGTGTTCTCGAGCGGTACCGTGAATCGCTCGAGCCCCACGTCCGCGTGCTCTTCGAGAAATATCACCCGGTTGAACTCTTCGAATATCCAGTGGGCGTCGGCAGCGTCGGATTGTTGACCATCCTCGCGCATTTCGAGTCGCGCGAAGGCGCGCCGCTCTATTTGCAAATCAAACAGGCGCAGGCCTCGGCGCTCGAGCCGTATCTAGGGAAGTCGGTCTACAGCAATCACGGCCAACGCGCGATCGTCGGACAACATTTGATGCAGGCCGCAACCGATCTCTTCGTGGGATGGACCAGCGATGGCGAGCGTGACTTCTACGTGCGGCAATTCCGCGACGGCAAAGCATCGCTCGACGTCGACGGCATCGATGCCGGGCGGCTGATCGATTTCGCAAGCCGGTGCGGCCGCGTCCTGGCTCGTGCGCACGCTCGAACGGGCGACACGCAGATGCTCGCGCACTATTTGGGCGCAAGCGACGCGTTCGAGAAGGGCATGCTGCGCTTCGCGCGGGTGTACGCTGCGCAGGTGGAGCGCGATTATGAGGAATTCTGCCGGGGATGACCCGTGGGTATCCCGAAAACGCGGGGGTCCCCGCGGGCCTGTAGCTCAGCGGTAGAGCGGCCGGCTCATAACTGGTTGCGCGTAGGTTCGAATCCTACCAGGCCCAGGAAATAGTAACCACGGTTCCCCTTAATACTCAGCTTACTGAGACTAGGCTGGTGGACCCAGGGGCGGTTTCGATGGGGCGGCGAACGCCAATCCCCTCACGAAAACTTTACCCTGAGGGACGCGTTGAAACGGCCGCTACTCGCTGGTTCGATCTTCGCATTTTTGCTTCTTTGCGCAGCAGTTCTTTCGGCATGCGGCGGCGGCGGTGGCGGCGGCTCGCTGGGTGCCCCCGGAAACGTGGTTCCGAACGCTTCGCCGACACCGTGTCCTCAGGGCTACGTCGGCACACCGCCGAACTGTCAACAAGAGTCTTCACTCCCCGGACAATTCACGCCGATCACCGTGCCGAGTGCAACGGCGTTACCGGCGGTCGAAGGCTACTCGGGTACGATCCTTGTTCCAGCGGCGAATCCCGCTGCACAAGTGCAGATCACGCTGGAAACCGGCAATCCGACCGGCGTGACGATCGCGGCACACATGCGCGCGATGGCGCAGAACGCGCGCATTTTCGATGCGAGCACGATCACGCCGTTGATCTTCATTTCGCTCACGACAGCTGGGCAAGTGGTGTTTACCGCGTCGAGTAACTCGCCCGGCTTTCCCGGGTTCACGTTCGACCTGCCGGCCGGTGCCGGGAACGGGCCATTTTATCTTGCCTATCTCGAAGGCGAAACCGTGTGGACGACGGTTGCTGGTCCGGTGACGCCCTCGGCATGTAGTGCGCCGCTTTCCGGCAATTGCGTGACCCTGCAGCCAACGCTGCCGTCGCTGACGATCACCGCGCAAAACCCCGTCTACCTTCTTCTATATACTGGCGGCGTGGTGCCGTCGCCGGCGCCGAGCAACTCACCGGGCGGTCAACCGACGTCAACCGCTTCGAGCGGCCCAACCCCGGTCCCGAGTGGCGGCAGCAGTTCGAGTGCGTCGCCGAGTTCATCGCCGTCGTCGCTCCCGAGCGGCGGAACATCGTCGAGTCCGATCGCATCACCATCAGGCGGACCAACGGTAGCGCCGACCGCATCGGCGAGCGCAACGGCAACGCCGACGCCGTTCGTGTCACCAAGCCCGACAGCGCAACCGACGGCCGCACCGAACGGTACGCCGCCCGCGTCGTTCGTGATGGGAACGCTCCCGAGCGGAACCGCGGGTACGTCGTTCAGCTCCACGCCGATTTCGGGTTTTGAAGTCCTCGATTCGGGCGGGAACCCAATCGGCGGCGCATTCTCGAAGACCGTAACGCTATCAAGTAACAATAGCGCGGTTACACTCTGTCAGCTCGGGAGTTGCGGTTCGCTGACGACATCCGTGACGTTGACGGCCGGTTCGCAAGTATCGTCGCTCGCGATGAACTATACCGGCGCGGCGATCAACCCGGTAACGATTACGGCATCGGCAACCGGTGCGACGAGCAACTCGATATCGTTCGCGCCTCCGATCCCGTCGATTCTGTTCAACGGCCCGAACGGCAGCACGCCGGAGATCGATCTCTACGCGCCGCTCGGTCAGGGGACGGGATCGACGTATTCGTTTACGGCGACGCAAGCCGGCTACACCTCGTCGCCGTTCAACAATCCGATTCTCGTGTCGACCCCTGCGGGATGCAGTTCGTTCGCGACGGTCTCGGGTTCCGGCACGTCGTTCACGGTAACCGCGACAGCCTCGCCGGTCGCTGGATCGTGTACGATAACGCTCACCGGCTTTAGTTCCTCGACGCCGCTCACCGTGACGCTGACCTACTCGACGCTCGGAGTGACATTACAATGACGCCCGCGACGTTGCTGCGCATCGGGGCGCTCTCGTTGACGATTTTTGCCGGCGTGCTCGCGGGTTGCGGCGGTGGCGGTGCGAGCATGCCGCGCGCCGGCGGTTCGTCGCAAGGCGCGCTTGCCGATGCGACGCTGCGCATCGTGATTCCGGAGACGACCACGAACGGCGCACGCCGCCCGGCGTACATCTCGCCGTCGACGACGCAGCTCGCGTGGACGCTCGATGGAACGAGTCAGACCGTGGTGACGCTCACGCCGGCAAGCTCAGGTTGCACCGGCTCCGGCAGTTCGCTCACCTGCACGGTGAACTTTTACGTTGCGCCGGGATCGCACACGTTCAACTTCACGCTCATGGATGCGTCAAACAAACCGCTCTCCGCGGCGACCAGCGTGAACGCAACGCTCGTGGCCGGCCAGGCGAACACGCTCAGCGTGACGCTCGGTGGCATCGCCCAGAGCTTCAGCCTCACCTCGAGCAACTCGAACTTTGCAACGCCGGGATCGGGCACGTCGAGTTATACGATGTACGGCCGGGCTGCGTTGACCGTCGCGGTCAATGCGCTCGACGCCGACGGCAACATCATCGTCGGCTCCGGTTCGCTCGGCGTAACGGCGTCGATCACGTCGGTGCCCTCGAATTCGCCCGTGCCCGCTACGCTCACCGCCGCCTCGAGCAACACTTGGACGCTGACCTCGAGCTACGCGCCGACGTATCCATCGCAGGCCGGCGCCGGTGCGTTGGTGGTTTCGGCCTCGCCCTATCCAAACAGTGGCGGCAGCACGGTCAACGGCACGTTCAACCTGCAGTTCCTCGTGCCGTGGCTCTATGTGGCGCAGTCCGGCGCGGGCAAGATAACGACGTACAACGAGCAAGGCACCGCGCAGAGCGTCTCGATTACCGGCTTGAACGCCCCATCAGGGGTGGTCTTCGGCGCAAACAGCAGCACCGCGAGTCCTCTGCCCTCGCCGTACCTCTACGTCGCAACGGTGACCACGGCGACGCCCGTCCCCACCCCGACCGGCGCGAATACCGTCGGTCCGAGTACCGGCGCAGTCGTCGCCTACAACGGCGACGGGTCGACGCCGACGCTTACCGGCAGTTTCTCCGGCGTCGGCGTGCCGGCCGGACTTGCGTTCGATACGAATCTGAACGACGTTTACGTGCTCAACTCCGTCGGAACGTCACTCCAAGCGTTCGATGCGCAGGGAAATACCCTGAGCCTCACGTCGCCTACCATCAGTAGCCCGACGGGTATCGTATTTGACAGCACGAACGACGACGTGTACGTGAGCACGACAACCGGTGTCTTCGCGTACCTTGAAAATGGCAACGCCGATCCGGCGGTGTCGACTTTTACTGGGCTGAACTCGCCCTCCGGCGTCGGCTACGATACGAATCTCAACGAGATCGCCGTGCTCAACAAGGGCAACGGTACAATCGCGCTCTATGCGCCCACCGGTGGTGCCGCGATCGCGACCTTTAACACGATTTCCTCGCCGGTCGCGATCGCCTACGATCCGTACGTGCATTGGTTCTACGTCGCCAATCCGACGTCGATTGCTGCCTACAATGAGTCCGGAACGCTGCAGTCAACCTCATTCCCCGCCTTGAGTTCGCCAACGGCGATCACGGTGGTGCAATGAGCGCGCGCCCGTTACGTCTTGGCGCCGTCGGGCTTGCGTTGGGCACGCTGCTCTTCGCAGCAAACGCACGCGTCGCGCAAGCGCAGTCGTGTTCGGTCACGGGTCCATCGGGCGGCAACTACACGATCACCTGTAGCGGTGTGAGCCCGCTACCGACGCCGACCACGGCGCCGTCGCCGCTGGTTGCGCCGATCTCGCAGAACTCGAGCGGCGGTGGCGGAGACGGCGGTCATGCCGGCGCGCTCTTCGTGAGTGCGGGCAACGGCGACAGCGGTAACGGCGGCAACACAATCAGCGGTACGTTTGGCACGTTCGGTTCGACGGTGTACTCGACCGGACTGCTGCAGCCCGGCATCATGCTCATTTCCAATGGCGGCAATGGCGGCGGCGGCGGCAACGGCTACGCCGGTGCGAGCGCCGGCAGTGGTGGCAACGGCGGCAACGGCGGCGTGATCAACGCCTCAACCACGGGAGCGATCATCACGACGCAACTCTTCGCGCCGGGCGTCTGGGCGCAAAGCGCCGGCGGTGTCGGAGGCGATGGCGGTGGCGCCTACGTGAGCTTCGGCGGCGGCGGCAACGGCGCGCCGGGCGGCATTGGCAACAGCGTCACGCTTTCAATCGGTAGCAACATCTATACGACCGGCTTCGAGTCGTTCGGTGTCTTCGCGCAGTCGATCGGCGGCGGCGGCGGCAACGGCGGCACCGGTTGGGCCGCACTCTACGGCGGCGGCAGCGGCGCGAATGGGCAGTCGGGTGGAAATGTTAGCGCCGGATTGCTCTCGGGCGCTTCGATCCTTACCGCGGGCGCCGGCTCGAGCGGTATGGTGGTGCAAAGCATCGGCGGCTTCGGTGGCAGTGGCGGCGGCGGCATTCTCACCTTCGGTGGAAATGGTGCGAACGGCGGTATCGGCGGGACGGTTACCGTCAACAACGCGAGCGGTTCGCAAATCATCACGCTTGGCAGTGATGCCGATGCCATCATCGCCGAGAGTGTTGGCGGCGGCGGTGGAACCGGCGGGTCGAGCGCATCGTTTTTAGCGGTCGCCGGCAACGGCGCGGCGGGCGGCGCCGGATCCGACGTCTCGGTCACTAACGGTTCGAACATCATCACCTACGGCGCGCTCTCAAAGGGTATCTTCGCGCAGAGCGTCGGCGGGTACGGCGGCGATGGCGGCGATGCAGCCGGCATCTTCGCGCTCGGCGGCAATGCCGGCGCCGCGAGCAACGGCGGCAACGTCACGGTCACCAACACCGGCAATATCACGACCTACACGACGACCGGTGTCGACTCAACCACGGTTGGCGCGCAAGCGATTCTCGCGCAGTCGGTCGGCGGTGGCGGCGGCAACGGCGGCTCGGCATCGGGTTGGGTCTCACTCGGCGCCGGCGGCGGTGCGGGCGGTAACGGCGGGAATGTCACCGTCACCAACAGCGGCAGCCTCACCACGTACGCGGATTATTCACAAGGCATTCTTGCGCAGTCGGTCGGCGGTAACGGCGGCAACGGCGGCGGCGCAAGCGCGGTTGGCTTAGGCGGAGCGCTCGCGATCGGTGGCAACGGCGGCACCGGCGGCACCGGCGGCACCGTTACGGTGAATTTGACCGGCGGCAGCATTACCACCGGCGGCGATTTCTCGAGCGGCGTGCAGGTGCAGTCGATCGGCGGCGGCGGCGGAAGTGGCGGCGCCGCGTTCTCGGCGGCGGTCGGCGCATTCGCTATCGCGGTCTCCGTCGGCGGCAGCGGTGCGGGTGGCGGCTCCGGCGGCAACGTGTCGATGTGCGTTGGCGGAAGCGGCTGCGGAACCGAAGGCTCGATCACCACCAGCGGTTTCCAGTCCTATGGCATCTTTGCGCAATCGGTTGGCGGCGGCGGTGGCAACGGCGGCGCAAGTATTGCGGCGACGGCGAGCCTCGTTGGCGCATCGATTTCACTTGCTGGCAACGCGGACTCGGGCGGCTCCGGCGGCACGGTCAATCTGACTTCGTACAACAACATCAGCACCGGCGGCGATGATGCGTACGGCATTCTCGCGCAGTCGGTCGGCGGCGGCGGCGGCAACGGTGGCGCAAGCGTCGCAGCAGCGGTTGGGCTTGCCGGTTCGGCGGCGATAGCGCTTGGTGGAACCGGCGGCGCCGGTGGCAGCGGCGGCAGCGTCACGCTGTGGAGCAACGGCAACGTTTCAACCACCGGCGTAAATTCGATCGGCATCGAAGCGCAATCGGTCGGCGGCGGCGGCGGCAACGGCGGCTACTCGGTTGCCGCGTCGGTCGGCGGATTCGTCGGCGCGGGATTCTCGCTCGGCGGCAATGGTCAGAGCGGCGGCAGCGGCAACTTCGTCAATTTGACGAGCTACGGTGACATCACGACGACCGACGACGGCGCGATCGGTTTAATGGCGCAATCGGTTGGTGGCGGCGGCGGGAACGGCGGGTTCAGCGTCTCGGGTTCACTTTCGCTCGGCGCGACCGCGAATATGGCGATCGGCGGCAACGGTGCGACCGGCGGAAGCGCCTCGTACGTCACCGTTACGAACGGCGCGGACACGATCGAGACCGGTGGTAACAACGCCGAGGGCATCTTTGCTCAAAGCGTCGGCGGCAGCGGCGGCAACGGTGGCTTTAGTGTAGCCGCCGGAATGAGTCTGGCCGCCGGTTCATTGACCGCCGCACTTGGCGGCGCCGCGGGCGACGGCGGCACAGCTTCATATGTAAACGTCGCGAGCGGGGTGAACGCGGCGAACGAAGCCACGATCATCACCGACGGCAATAATTCGCAAGGCATCTTTGCGCAATCGGTCGGCGGCGGCGGCGGCAACGGCGGATTTGCGGTTTCGGGCGCGATCTCCGGCGGTGCAACGCTTGGCCTAGCGGTCGGCGGCGCCGGCGGCTCCGGCAGCAGCGCGGGCTACATCAACGTCACCGGTTTCACCAACATCGAAACGCAGGGCGCAAACTCGACCGGAATTCTCGCGCAGTCGGTTGGCGGTGGTGGTGGCAACGGCGGATTCGCCGTCGCCGCCGGCGCGAGCTTAGACTTCTCAGCCGGCGTTTCAGTTGGCGGCGGCGCCGGATCGGGCGGTACGGGAAGCTCGGTCCTCGTTGCGAACACCGGCAACCTCACGACGCAAGGCAATCTCTCCGATGCGATTCTCGCGCAATCGATCGGTGGCGGCGGCGGCAATGGTGGCTTCAGTGTGGCCGGTACGCTCTCGGGTGGCGCGGCCGCCTCGGTGAGCCTCGGCGGCGACGGCGGCAGCGGTGCGACCTCGAGTTGGGTGAACGTTTCAAACACCGGCAACATTGCAACGCAGGGCGATCAGTCGATCGGTATCAACGCCGAATCGATCGGCGGCGGTGGCGGTAACGGCGGCTTTAGCATTGCCGGCGGTTTAGGCGGGAGCGCGGGCCTTGCGCTTAGCCTCGGCGGCGGTGGTGGTGGCGGCGCGACCAGCTGCCTCACCGGGACCGGAGCGTACGCAAACTGCGTGACCGTGACATCGACCGGAACCGGCGGCGCCAACGTCGTCAACATTTGGACGCAAGGTTCGGGTTCGGATGCGATTCTGGCGCAATCGGTCGGCGGTGGCGGCGGCAACGGTGGCTGGAGCGTTGCTGGTGCGCTAAGCGCTGGTGTCGGAATCGGCGCGAGCATGGGCGGCCCCGGCGGCACCGGTTCGAATGCCGGTTCGGTGTTGGTTACCAGTACCAACAACATCGTCACCGGCGCGGTGTGGAACGGTGCCCAATTCGTTGAGAACTGCAACGATGGTGCTACCGGTGTATGCGCGAGCAATTCGAGCGGCATCGTGGCGCAGTCGATCGGTGGCGGCGGCGGTAACGGCGGCTTCAGCGTTGGCGCGGCCGTTGGTGATTTTAGCGGAGCAGCGAGCATCGGCGGAACGGGCGCCAGCGGCGGCACCGCCAGCGCCGCGACGGTCAATAGCACCGGCTCGATTGTCACCTTCGGCGATTCGTCCGAAGGCATCATCGCGCAATCGATCGGTGGTGGCGGCGGTAACGGCGGCTGGAGTGTCGGCGGCGCGGTCTCAGCAACCGGCTCCCTCGCACTCAGCATGGGTGGTTTTGGCGGAAGCGGCGCCACGGCAAGTTCGGCGACGGTGACGAGCGTCGGGAACATCACGACCGACGGCGACTACTCGACCGGTATCTTCGCGCAGTCGATCGGCGGTGGTGGCGGTAACGGCGGTTTCAGCGTCGCGGCAAATCTCACGGCCGGCGCGGGCGCCGCACTGAGTCTCGGCGGCTATGGCGGCAACGGCGCGAGTTCCGGCGCGGTGTCGGTGACCAGCACCGGAAATATTTCGACCGACGGCTTCCAAGCCGACGGCATTCTTGCGCAATCGATCGGCGGCGGCGGCGGCAATGGCGGCTTTAGCGTCGCCGGCTCGATTTCCAATGGCCCGTCGGGCAATGTTGCGGTTGGCGGATGCGCGCTTGCGAATTTCCTCGGCAACGTGCTCCCAACGGCATGCGCCGGCGGCAACGGTTCGTCGGTCGTGCTGCAGAGTAACGGTAACATCACGACGGTCGGTGATAATTCGGCAGGCTTGGTCGCGCAATCGATCGGCGGCGGTGGCGGCAACGGCGGTTTTGCCGTCGCCGGCGGAATCTCCAACGGCGCGTCGCTCGGATTGTCGCTTGGCGGTGCCGGCGGCACCGGCAGCTACTCCGGATTAGTATTTCTCTCGAGCGGTGTTTCGGGTTCAGCGGTTACGATCCAAACGCAGGGCGACGAATCCGACGGCATTCTTGCGCAAAGTTTGGGCGGCGGCGGCGGTAACGGTGGATTCGCCATTGCTGGTTCGCTCAACAACGGTCCATCGCTCAATGTAAGCGTCGGCGGTTTCGGTGGCGCAGGCGGAAACGCGTCGACGGCGACCGTCGTTTCGAACAGCAACGTGATTACCACCGGCGATCAGTCCAACGGTATCGTTGCGCAATCGATCGGCGGCGGCGGCGGTAACGGCGGGTTCAGCATCGGCGCGGGCCTTTCGAATGGGACGGCAATCGCGCTTTCGATGGGCGGCGCGGGTGGGGCCGGCGGCACGGCTAGCGCCGTGAATCTCACCAGCGGCATCGGCGACACCGTCTCGATTTCAACGCAAGGAACATTTTCCGACGGTATTCAGGCGCAATCGATCGGCGGCGCCGGCGGCAACGGCGGCATGAGCGTTGCCGGTAGCATCGCCAACGGCACCTCGTTCGCATTCTCGATCGGCGGTTCGGGCGGAAGCGGCAATACGTCCGGTTCCGTCACGGTATTGAGCGCGAGCAACATCTCGACGGCCGGCGATAATTCGATTGGTCTCGATGCGCAGTCGATCGGCGGTGGCGGCGGTAACGGCGGGTTGAGCGTCAAGGGCAGCTTGAGTCTGACCAGTCAAAGCGCGTCGGCTAGTATCGATTTCGGTGGCGGCGGCAGCGGCGGCACAGCGTCCGACGTGACGGTGACGAGCAGCAGCACCAGCGGCTGGGGGATCGCGACGCAAGGCAGCAACGCTGACGGGATCCTCGCACAATCGGTCGGCGGCGGCGGCGGGTATGGCGGCATCGGCATCGTCGGACAACTTGCGAATGCGGCCGGTCTGAGTTTTGGCAGCACCGACGGCGGCGGCAACGCCGGAAACGTCATCGTCACCAACGGCAGCAGCATTATCACCGGCGCGGTGTGGAACGGCACGGCATACGTCGCAAATTGCGACGACGGTGCGGTCGGCGCGTGCGCGGACAACTCCGGTGCGATCATCGCGCAATCGATTGGCGGCGGCGGCGGCGACGGCGGATTTGCGATCGATGGCGGCATCTCGCTCACCGGTTCAGGTCTGAGCGGTCTGAGCACCGCACTGGGTTCGGCCGGCGGTGCGGGCGGTAACGCGCAAACCGTCACCGTCACCGACACCGCAGCGATGCTGGTAACGTTCGGTGATAACGCCGATGGCATTCTCGCGCAATCGGTCGGCGGCGGCGGCGGCAATGGCGGCTTCGCGGTCGCCGGAAACATTTCAAATGGCTGGGGCCTCGGCTTTGCGATGGGCGGCAAAGGCGCGAGCGGTGGCACGGCAAGTACGGTCACGGTCAACAGCACAAGCCAAATCGACACCGACGGCGATCTTTCCAGCGGCATCGTGGCGCAGTCGATCGGCGGCGGCGGCGGCAACGGCGGATTTGCCGTTAGCGCGACCGGCTCGACCGGCATTGCCGCGAACCTCGCACTTGGCGGCGCCGGTGGCAGCGGTACATATGCAGGCGCCGTCAATGTATTGAGCAGCGGTGCGATCGTCACCGGCGGCGACGAGTCAGACGGTATTCTCGCGCAGTCGGTTGGCGGTGGCGGCGGTAACGGTGGCTTCTCGGTTGCCGCGACGTTGACGGAGAGCAGCGCGGTCGCCGCGGGATTCGGCGGCGCCGGCGGTAACGGTAGTGACGCAAGCACGGTCTACGTCACGAGTCTTGCAAACGTCACGACCTACGGCCAGGCCTCAACCGGCATCGCTGCGCAATCGATCGGCGGCGGCGGCGGCAACGGCGGGTTCGACGTGTCTGCCGGCATTAGCGGCAGCTATGCATTGACGGTGGGCTTCGGCGGCACCGGCGGTGACGGCGGTACTGCGAGTACGGTCAATGTTTCGAGTGGCACGCTAACAACGCCGGCCGTACAAATCGTCACGTATGGCGCGCAGTCCGATGCAATTCTCGCGCAGTCGATCGGCGGCGGCGGCGGTAACGGCGGATGGGTCGTCGCGGGCACGCTCTCGCAAGGACCATCGTTTACGCTGAGTTATGGTGGCGGCGGCGGTAGCGGCGGCACGGCGGGTGCGGTGTACGTCACGAGCAATACGAATATTTACACCTACGGCACTGATGAAGCGGCCGGTATTGTCGCGCAATCGATCGGCGGTGGCGGCGGTAACGGCGGCTTCAGTATCGGCGCGGATCTCTCCGAGAAAAATGCATTTGATCTGACGTTCGGCGGCGACGGCGGCACCGGCAACACCGCATCCGCGGTGAGCGTTGTCAGCGGTACCAATGCCAATGCGGTTGCGATTCAAACGCAGGGCACGAGTTCGGACGGCATTCTGGCGGAATCGATCGGCGGCGGTGGCGGCAACGGCGGCTTCGCGGTCTCGGCTGTTGCAACGAGCGGCGATTCGTTCTCGTTTGGTTTGAATCTCGGCAGCGACGGCGGCGGCGGTGCGTACGCATCGACGGTGACGGTCGTGAGCAACAGCGCGATTCAAACGCTCGGTGATGATTCAAACGGCATCGCGGCCGAATCGATCGGCGGCGGCGGCGGCAACGCAGCGTGGACGGCGGCGGCGTCGGTTTCGACCAGTGCGCTCGCCGGTGCATTCAACTTCGGTAGCGGCGGCAACGCCGGTAATTCCGCAGCGGTGGTCGTCGACAGTTACAACTCGATCATCACGGCCGGCGAGAATGCGAACGGCATCTTCGCGGAGTCGATCGGTGGCGGCGGCGGTTACGGCGGATTGTCGTTGCCCGGCACGGCGCTTGGACTTGCGTCGTCGGCGGCAACGAGCGTTGGGTTGAATCTGGGCACACCCAACACCGATTGCAGCAGCACGGGCACGTGCACGTCGAACGACTGCGCCAGCACGGCATCGTGCGGCGGTAATGCGGGTGACGTCACCGTGCTCAACACCGGCAACATCATAACCGGCGCATATCTCATCGGCGCCAGTGAGATCGTGCCAACCTACGCCAGCAACGCGGCGGCAATCGTTGCGCAATCGATCGGCGGCGGCGGCGGCGACGGCGGATTCGCGATCGGTGCCGGACTGTCGAGCGAATCGAGTGTGGTTGCGAACATCGGTCAAGCCATCGGCGCACCCGGCGGTTCGGGCGGCAGCGCCGGCAACGTTACCGTGACCAACAGCGGGCAACTACTGGAAACATTCGGCTCGCAATCCGACGGCATTTTGGCGCAATCGGTTGGCGGTGGTGGCGGCAGCGGCGGTTGGGCCGTCTCCGGCAACATCTCGCCCGGGTGGGGACTCAACCTCGCGATGGGCGGGTCGGGCGGAAGCGGCAGTGGTGCGGGCAACGTGACCGTCACCAGCAGCAGCACGATTGAAACCGCGGGCGAACTCTCCGCCGGTATCGTTGCGCAATCGATCGGTGGTGGTGGCGGCAGCGGTGGCTTCGCGGTTGCGGCGCAAGGCTCCGAAGGGCTCGCGGCTAACGCGGCGATCGGCGGCAGCGGCGGCAGCGGTGCAAACGCTGGAAACGTGAGCGTCACCGACAGCGGCTACATCTTTACCGGCAGCAGCGTGAGCGGAACCGGCGACGGCGCGGCGGGTATCGTTGCGCAATCGATCGGCGGCGGCGGCGGTAACTCCGGCTGGGTCGTTGCCGCGAGTCTCGATGAAGGTAGTAATGCATCGGTCGCGTTTGGCAACCCGGGCGGTCCCGGCGGCTATGCGTCGAGCGTCGATGTCACAGACACTGCAAGCATCGTAACCTACGGTTCATCCGCCGGTGGCATCATCGCGCAATCACTCGGCGGTGGCGGTGGTAACGGCGGCTTCGCAGTTAATGCGTCGGTGAGCTCGAGCAAATCGATTGGCATGGCCTTCGGCGGCGCGGGCGGCGACGGAAGTGCATCGTGTACGCTCGTTGCCGGCGCGTGTGTAACGACGACCTTGCCAACGGTTGACGTCACGGCCGGCACGTCGACGAGCGCAATCACGATTCTCACCAGCGGCAATGAGTCGGGTGGTATCGTCGCACAGTCGATCGGCGGCGGCGGCGGCAACGGTGGCTTCGACGTTGCGGGCACGATGTCGCAAGGCGGCTCGTTCAACCTCGCGTACGGCGGCAGCGGCGGTGATGGCGGATTTGCGAGCATCGTTGCGGTGACCAGCAACGCCAACATTCAAACGTTGGGTAGCACCTCGGCCGGTATCATCGCGCAATCGATCGGCGGCGGTGGTGGTAACGGCGGATTCAGCGTCGGTGTCGATCTTTCGCAATCCAATGCGCTCGCGCTGACCTTCGGTGGTGAAGGCGGCAGCGGCGGCTATGCATCCGGCGTCACGGTAAGCAGCGGCGAACCGGGCGCGAGCGGAGCCGTCCAGATTTACACGGCCGGTGCGAATTCCGACGGCATTCTTGCGCAATCGATTGGCGGCGGCGGTGGCAACGGCGGCTTTGCCGTCGGCGGCGTTGCAACGACCAGCAGCAATTTCTCGATGCCGTTCAATATGGGTAGTGACGGCGGCAACGGCAATTACGCCGGCAATGTCAGCGTCACGAGCAACAGCGTGATCTGGACGCAGGGCGACAATTCCGCCGGTATCGCAGCGCAGTCAATCGGCGGTGGTGGTGGCAATGCGGCCTTCTCGGCGACCGGTTCGATCGCACCGGGTTCGGGTTCGGTCGGCGTCGCGTTCGGCGGCGGCGGTGGTGGCGCCGATGCCGGCACGGTCGACGTGACCAGCACCAATACGATTCTTACCAGCGGCGAGAACGCTCAAGGCATCCTGGCGCAATCGATCGGCGGTGGCGGTGGCTACGGTGGTGTGTCGTTGCAAGGTCAAGTGATCAACGCCGCGACGACAGCCGCGGCCAATGCATTCGGCATGAGCATGGGTTCGGGTCCACAGTGCGGCAGCGCGTCGTGTGGCGGCAGCGCCGAAGACGTAACGGTCACCAACTCCGGCAGCATTCAAACCGCCGGTGAAAATTCGGGCGCGATCATCGCGCAGTCGATCGGCGGCGGCGGCGGCAACGGTGCGTTCGCAATCGCGGCGGGATTCTCGAGTTCGGCAAGCGTCACCGGCGCAATTCAAAACTTCGTCGGCACGCCATCGGGCGGCACCGGCGGCGACGCCGGCAACGGCACCAACGTGACCGTGCAAAATACCGCAGCGGTGTTGATTACCGGTGGTTCGCAATCGGATGGCATTCTCGCGCAGTCGGTTGGCGGCGGCGGAGGCAACGGTGGCTTCGCAATCGGCGGCCAGATCACCAACGGCTGGGCGCTCAATCTCGCGGTCGGTGGCGCGGGCGGCAGCGGCGGCACGTCGGGCATCGTCGGCGTTACGAGCTCGAGCGATATCTTGACGAGCGGTGAAATGTCGGACGGCATTGCAGCGCAATCGATCGGCGGCGGCGGCGGTACCGGCGGCTTCGCGATCGCGGCGCTCGGTTCCAACGGACTCTCTGCAAACGTTGCGGTCGGCGGTGCCGGCGGCAGCGGCAACAATAGCGCCGCCGTGACCGTTACCAACACCGGCGAAATTCAAACCTTCGGTGCAGCGTCAGTTGGTATTCTCGCGCAGTCGGTCGGCGGCGGCGGCGGTGATTCGGGTTGGGTGATCGCCGGATCGCTCAACGTCAGCAACAGCAGCGGCGTCTCGCTTGCCTACGGCAACGCGGCCGGTTCGGGCGGCTCGGCCGATGCGGTGACCGTGTCGTCGACACAGAATATTCAAACGCAAGGCGATTCGTCGGGTGGCATCATCGCCCAATCACTCGGTGGCGGCGGCGGCAACGGCGGCTTCGCTGTCAACGCCGGGATCACCGGCGGGAACTCGCTCGGCCTCGCATTCGGCGGTGCCGGTGGCGCCGGAAGCGGCTCCGGCGCGGTGTGCGTAACGAGTGGCGCGGCGTGCGATGCAACCGGAACCAACACTGCGATCACGATTCTCACCGCGGGTAATTCATCCGACGGTATTCTCGCGCAATCGATCGGCGGCGGCGGCGGTAACGGCGGCTTTAGTATCAACGGTACGATCGGCAACGGTGCGACGCTCTCGGTCGCGGTCGGCGGTGGCGGCGGCAGTGGATCGACCGCGAGTTCGGTTACCGTCGATACGATTGCCAACGTTCAAACCCTCGGCGAAAATTCGTCGGGCGTCGTCGCGCAATCGATCGGCGGCGGCGGCGGCAACGGTGGTTTCGCGGTTGCGGGTGACGCGAGCGGCAGCAGCAAGAACTTTGGGCTCGCGTACGGTGGCAGCGGCGGCACTGGCAACACAGGTTCGACCGTCACCGTATCGAGCGGCAGCGCGACGCAGGGCGTGAGCATCTTCACGAGTGGCGACGGTTCGGACGGCATTCTCGCGCAATCGATCGGTGGCGGTGGCGGCAACGGCGGATTCAGCGTCGCCGGGTCGGTCGCGCAAGGCACGACGCTGGCATTCGCGCTCGGCGGCAGCGGTGGAAGCGGCAACGACGCGGGCACCGTCACGGTGATGAGCTACAGCACGATCGTTACCAGCGGCGCAGAAGCCGTTGGCATCGACGCGCAATCGATCGGCGGCGGTGGCGGTAACGGCGCATTTAATGCCGACGGCAAACTCACCGACACTGGTGCAGAGGGAACGTTCTCGTACGGCAGCGGTGGTGACGCGGGAAGCGGCAAGGCCGTTCAAGTGAGCAGCAGCGCGGCGATTCAAACCTCTGGTGTGAATTCGGCCGGCATTCTCGCGCAATCGATCGGTGGCGGTGGTGGCTTCGGCGGCATCAGCATCATCGGCTCCGCGGTCGTTGCACCAATTGCGAACGCCATCGGATTGAATATGGGCGGGACCGACGGTGGCGGCGGCGCGAGCACGGTGCAGGTCACGAACTCCGGCAACATCACGACGTACGGCGACGACGCGGAAGCCATCGAAGCGCAATCGATCGGCGGCGGTGGTGGCGATGGCGGCATGAACGTCGGAGCGGGCGTCAGCACGAGCGGCGGTTTGAGTGGCATCGCACAGCGCTTTGGCGCGAGCGGTGGTCCGGGCGGCAATGCTAACGACGTAACGGTTGGGAACACGGCAACGCTGTTGTGGACGGCCGGGGCGCAATCCGACGCTATTCTTGCGCAATCGATCGGCGGCGGCGGTGGTGACGGCGGCTTCGTGATCCAGGGAAGTGCCGCGCCCGGCGTTGGCATCGGCATTGCAATGGGCGGTTCGGGCGGCAGCGGCGGTACGGCCGGTATGGTGACGGTGACGAGTTCGAGCGAGATCGTCACGCTCGGTGAACTCGCCAACGGCATCTCGGCGCAATCGATCGGCGGTGGCGGCGGTGAAGGCGGATTCGCGATCCTCGCGCACGGCTCGACCGGCATCGCCGGGAACGTCGCACTTGGCGGCAACGGTGGCAGCGGCAACATCGGCAACACCGTTGGCGTGACGAACGACGGCAACATCACCACCGTCGGCGATCTCGCAAACGGTATCGTTGCGCAATCGATCGGCGGCGGCGGCGGCAATGCCGGATTTAGCGTGGCCGCAACGATCGACACGAGTGGCAGCTCGGCCGGATTCAGTCTCGGCGGCAGCGGTGGCGGTGCGTCGGATGGTGGTCAGGTCACGGTCGATTCCGAAGCCAACATTCTCACCTTTGGCGCGCAGTCGAACGGTATCGTTGCGCAATCGATCGGCGGCGGCGGCGGCAACGGTGGATTCAGCCTCACCGCGGGACTCACCGGTGGCAACTCGTTCGGACTTGCGTTCGGCGGCACGGCTGCGAATGGCGGCGACGCGCAAATGGTAACGGTGAGCAGCGGCGCGACAACAGCCAACACCACGGTCACCACCTACGGCGTCCAAGCCGATGGGATCGTCGCGCAATCGATCGGCGGCGGCGGCGGTAACGGCGGCTTCGCGGTTGCCGGTACGATTTCGAATTCACCGGCGCTGACGTTCGCGATGGGCGGAAACGGCGGCGCAGGCGGCAACGGCGGAGTAGTCGGCGTCACCAACGGATCGATCATCGCGACCTTCGGGAATTTCTCGACCGGTGTGCTTGCGCAAAGCATCGGCGGCGGCGGCGGCAACGGCGGATTCGCGGTTTCGGCGGCCGGCAGCACATCGTTCGCCGGACAGATCGGCGTCGGCGGGATGGGCGGCACGGCCGGCAACGCGCTCGGCGTCACCGTCTCGAACACCGGACAAATTACAACCGCGGGTACGAGTGCCGCCGGCGTGATCGCGCAGTCCATCGGCGGTGGTGGTGGTAGCGGCGGATTCAGCGTTGCGGGTTCGCTCTCGCAATCGAATACCGTCGACGTTGCGGTTGGCGGCAGTGCCGGCGGCGGCGGGAATGCCGGTATGGTCACCGTCAACAACGGCGGCAGCATCGGCACGAGCGGCAGTCTTTCGGCCGGTGTGATCGCGCAGTCGATCGGCGGCGGTGGTGGCAACGGTGGATTCGCGGTCGCGGGTGCGATCAGCGGTGCATCCTCACTCGCGGTCGGCATCGGCGCGAACGGCGGCGTCGGCGGCAACGCCTCCGCGGTCACGGTGAACAACGAGATCGGCAGCAGCAACGGCATCATCGCGACGAGCGGCTTCCAATCGAACGGCATCATCGCGCAATCGATCGGTGGCGGCGGCGGCAACGGCGGCTTCAGTGTCGCCGGCGGTCTGGCGGACAATACGGCAATCGGCTTGAGCCTCGGCGGTAACGGCGGCGCCGGTGGCACGGCCGGCAACGTGACGGTGATCAACGACGGCGTCATTGCAGCAATCGGGCCGGGATCGCAAGCGATCGTTGCGCAATCGATCGGTGGCGGCGGCGGCACCGGCGGTCTCGCGTTCAGCGCCGGCTTCGGTGGAACGGGCAATAGTATCGACGTCTTTCTCGGCGGCTCAAACGGCGCGACCAACAACGACGCCGGTACGGTAACGATCGCGAACAGCGGCTTGATGGAAACGAGCGGTAACGATTCGCACGCGATGCTGGTGCAATCGATCGGCGGCGGCGGCGGCGCAGCCGACGTGTCCGGCAACCTGACCAACGCGCTCGGTGACAATCAGACGATTGCCGTCAATGTGGGCGGTGCGGGCGGCATCGAAACGCTTGGATCCAATGTCAACGTGACGAACAGCGGCGAAGCGTTGACCAACGGTATCGGCGCGGACGCCGTGGTCGCACAGTCGATTGGCGGCGGCGGCGGCGAAGGCGGCTACGGTCTCGACGCATCGCTCGGAACCACGGAAAAATCTGCCAACGCGATCGTTGCCATCGGCGGACTCGGTGGCGGCGGCGCGACGTCGGGAACCGTGGTGCTCGACAACACCGCGAACTTGCAAACGCAAGGCGCAAATTCGATCGGCATCCTCAGCCAATCAGTCGGCGGCGGCGGCGGTAACGGCGGCTTGAGCACCGATGGTATTTTTGGTACCAGCATCGCGACGACGCAATTCGGTGTCAGCATCGGTGGTGCGGGCGGTGCGGGCAATGACGCGAACACGGTCACGCTCACCAGCCAAGGCTCGGTGCTGACGTTCGGCGATGAATCCTCCGGCATCGCAGCGCAATCGATCGGCGGCGGTGGCGGCAACGGCAGCTTAGCGATCTCGGGCGCGTTCGCGGGAACGGCCGCCAAGACGATGGCGTTGCTCGTCGGCGGAACCGATCCGCCGGGAACCGGTAACGGCAACGACGTGAGCGTGAGCGCAAGCGGAGCGATTCAAACCGGCTCCCAATCGGACGGGACCGGCTATACTTCGAGCGGCCTGCTCGCGCAGTCGATTGGCGGCGGCGGCGGCAACGGCGCCATCACCGCGAATGTTGCGCTCGGCACCGCGAGCGAAGCCACGACGACGAACGTTGCGCTCAGCGTTGGTGGCGCCGCAAACAATAACGGATCCGGCGGCAGCGTCGTCGTGAACGATAGCGGCAGCGTGACGACCTTCGGTCTTGCGGCAAGCGGTATCGTTGCGCAATCGATCGGCGGCGGCGGCGGAACCGGCAGTCTGTCGTTCACCAGCGCGGCGGCCAGCGGCGTGAATCCGCAAGGCGCGACGATTGCGGTGACCTCGCTCGTCGGCGGCGCCGGCGGTGCCGGCAACGGCGGCGGCGCAGTTACGATCGATCACACCAGCGGCGAGACCTACACCGGCAACGATTCTTCCGACGGCATCTTCGCGCAGTCAATCGGCGGCGGTGGCGGCAGCGCCTCGTCGACGTTGTTCAATGCTATCGGCACGTATGCGTTGAATGCGGCGATCGGCGGTAACGGCGCGGGTTCGAACGACGGCGGCACCGTCTCGATTTCCAACGCCGGCCAGATCGTGACCTCGGGCAATCTCTCGAACGCGATCGCGGTGCAGTCGATCGGTGGCGGCGGCGGCGTGTTGAGCAATGATTACAGCGGCGCAACCGCAGCCACGGTTTCCGTCGGCGGCAGCAACGGCAGTGACGGTGAAGGCGGCGCGATCACCATCGGCAACAGCGGCCAGATTCTTACCCAGGGCGCGAACGCGATCGGCGTGTTCGTGCAATCGATCGGTGGCGGCGGCGGCGAGTACGTTGCCAGCAACAGCGGCGCGGCTGCAGCCAGTGCGCTGACACTCGGCGGCAATGGCTCCAGTGGCGACGGCGCAGCGGTGAACATCACGAATACCGGTTCGATTCAAACCACCGGCAGCGGGTCGTTCGGCATCTTTGTGCAGTCGATCGGCGGCGGCGGCGGTGCTGCGTTCGGCGGCGGAACCGCCGCGATGCAGTCGGGCGGCAGCGGTAACGGCGGCGACGTGACGATCGTGAACAACGGGAACATCACGACGACGGGCACCGGCGCTGACGGCATCTTCGCACAAAGTGTGGGCGGCGGCGGCGGCGTGGTGGGCGTACCGGGTTCATCGATCGCGCCGTTGACGGGCAGCGCCGGCGGAACCGGTGCGGCCGGCAACATCAACGTCACCGAGAACGGCACGATCTACACGCAAGGCAGCAACGCGAGCGGCATCTTCGCGCAAAGCGCGGGCGGCAGCGGCAGCGGCGGCAACGTCACCGTGACCGTCAACGGCTCGATCTACGTCACCTCGGCGAATGCCGTCGGTGTGCTGGCCGAGAGCTCGGGCACGAGCGGCGGCGGTGACGTGAACGTCACACTGGCCGCGAACGGCGTCATCGTCGGCGGTGGCGCCGGCACGATCGCGACGCAGAGTGAAGCGAACCTCGGCCAATACCAAGATGATATCGCGACGCGCATCGGTTGGAGCGGCACGGACGGCGGCGCGGTTGCATCGGGCACGTCGGGCGCGGCGGTCGAGTTCGTGGGCGGCATGAACAACGCGTTGGTGAACAACGGCGTCATCACGACGTTGACCGGCACGAGCGGCTACGCGGTGGTTTCGGACGCCGGCAACACCGCGATCACCAACAACGGTGTGATGGTCGGCTCGGTCTCGCTCGCGCAAGGTGCCAACTCGCTCACCAATTCGCAGAGCGGCGTCTTTATCACCGGACCGACGATCAATCTCGGCGCGGGCAACACGTTCAGCAATGCTGGACTGGTCGCGCCGGGCGGCATCGGCACGGTCGGCACGACGAACGTCACCGGGAACTTCGTGCAAACGTCGACGGGCGAGCTGGCTGCGGACGTCAATCTGGCCAACGGCACCTACGATCAAATCAACGTAAGCGGCAACGCGACGGTCGCCGGTACGCTGAATCTGACGATGCTCAACATCAATCTCGCAACACCGGGTACGCACGACTACAACGTGGTGACCGCCGGCGGCACGGTGAATCAATCTGGGCTTACGATCGTTGCGCCGACCTCGGTCGTCTCGACCTACTCGCTGGTCAGCGGTCCGGGCGGCGCGTTGACGCTGCAGCAAATCGTGAACTTCCAACCGGCGCAGCTCACCGGCAACACCGCGTCGTTTGGCAACTTCATCAATAAACTCCAGGGCGGTGGATCGTCGAAAGAACTTTCCGGCATGATCGCGCAGATCTTTGCCGCGGATTCGCCGGCGCAATTGAGCCAACTCTATAACGAGCTGACGCCATCGACCTACGGTGCGATGGAAGATGCAACGCTGCTCGGTGCGCTCAATTTCTCGCAGCAGATGCTGACCTGCCGATCGCCCGAGAGCGACTACGCCTCGCTTTCGCGCGGTCGTTGCGTGTGGGGGAATCTCGGCAGCGCACAGCTCACGCAGGTCGAGACCAGCAACGCGGTCGGCTTCGCCGAGAACGGCTCAGGCGTGAGCTACGGCTTCCAGAACGTCGTGAGCAAGGATCAGCGTACGCTCTTCGGCGGTGCGTTCGCGTTCGGCGACGATAATCTGTACGCGAACACCGCGTCGATGTGGGGCTCGCGCTTCACCGCTGGTTTGCTTCTCAAGCGCGAGATGAACAACGGCGTCACCTATTCGGCCGACGTTACCGGCGGTTCGGGCAACTATCAGACGCGGCGCACGATACAATTCCCGAGCCCGACGATCTCGACGTCATCCGGTGCCGGTGGGTTTGGCTCGTTTGATACGCCGCCGGTGGTCGCCAATGGCGGCGGTTACGTGTCGTTCTTCAACGCCAGCCTGCGCGCCGACAAGTACATCCCGTTGGCCGACGGCTTCGCCTTCACACCATATCTCGCGCTCAACGAAACGCGCACGAGCCTGAGCCCGACCAAAGAGACCGGCGCGGGCGCGCTCAACATCGACACCGTCTACCAGGGCGACTCGTTCCTCACGATACAGCCCGGCTTCGAACTCGGTGGCACGTTCGCCAGCAAGAACTGGCAGATGCGCCCGCACATCGACTTCTACGCCACCCACTTCATCGGGAACAATCAGACGAGTCTCCCCGCGTTGCTGCAAGGACAGCCCACGTGGCTCGGACCGCTGGTGTTCAACAACACGATCGATCGCACGTTGTGGAACGTCTCGCCATCGGTCGATTTCGGCGGCAGCCGCGGGTTCAGTATGCGCGTCGGCGGCAACTATCAGTTCAGCAACAACATGCACGCCGGCACGTTGTGGGTCAATCTTTCACAGAAGGTTGGACCGAAACCAAGCAGCCCGTAAAGCTACGCGGCAGTCAGCTCTTTTCCACGCGTTTCCGGTAAGAACAACACGGCAATTACGGCGAGCAGATACGCTGCGATAGCCACAACGGTCATTGCCGTGCCGATCGGCGCAATATCGGATAACCAACCGATCGCAAACGGTCCGATGCCGGCGACGCCGCGTCCGACGTTGTAGCAAAATCCTTGTCCGGCGCCGCGCACGTCGCTTGGAAACAACTCGCTCAAATATGGACCGAAGCCGCTGAAGATGCCCGAGGCGAAATAGCCGAGCAGCGGTCCCGCCACGATCAACTGCCAATCGGCGACGACGGCGTAAAGATAGAGCGGGACCATTACCGCCGAGCAGAGCGAGAAGATGATGAAGGTGCGCTTGCGTCCGATCGCGTCGTTGATGTAGCCGGCGGTGATGTAGCCGATGAACGCGCCGGCGATCAAGAGGTAGAGCAGCGAACCGCTGTTGACGGCCGAGATGTGTCGCTGCGTCGTGAGATAGGTCGGCATCCAGGTAAAGAGCGCGTAGTAGCCGCTCTGTACGCCGATGGCAAGCAGCGATGCGAAAATTGTCGTGCGCATGACCGTGGGCGCAAAAATGCCGGCAAGCGACCAGCGCGCTCCCGCAGCGGCGCGCGTCGCAGTGTAAACCGGCGCGTCTTCCACGTTGCGCCGGATATAAAAGATGAAGATCGCCGGAATGATGCCGAGGAAGAAGAGCCAACGCCATCCGTCGGCGAGACCGATCGTTGCCGCGATGATTTGAAAGGCGACGTTGGCAGCGAGCCAGCCGACGGCCCACGATCCCTGCACGAAGCCCAGCGCGCGACCGCGCTGCGTCGCGTTTGCCCACTCCGACATCAGCACCGATCCGACGGCCCATTCGCCGCCAAAGCCAAAGCCTTCGAGCGCGCGAAAGACGGCAAGCGTGCCGTAATTCGGTGCAATGCCGCACAGGAACGTGAAGACGGCGTAGCACCCAATCGAGATCATCAGCGCGTTCTTGCGGCCGATGCGATCGGCGATCGTGCCCATCGCAATTCCACCGATGGCGCTGGCGACCAGCGTATAGGTCGCGAGGAGTCCGCCGTAGGCTTTGCTCAGCGAAAAGGCCGTGAGGATCGCCGGCAGCGCGTACACGTAGAGGTAGAAATCGAAGCCGTCGAGCCCCCAGCCGAAGGAAGAAGCAACCATCGCGCGGCGGCGCGCGGTCGTAGCCGGAATCGTCGTCGTCATACTAGGAAATACGCGACGGAAGCGTGATACCATGCACCATGCGTAGCACAGTGAAGACGAGCCGACTCTCCTACGCCCAGACGGTCGCCGCGCTCTCCGAGGCGATCACGAGCGCAGGCAATACGATCTTCGCGACGATCGATCAGGCCGCAGCCGCGGCCGGCGTGGGCCTGAGCCTGCGTCCGACAACCCTGATCGTCTTCGGCAATCCCAAAGGCGGCACGGGCCTGATGGCGGCGTTCCCGCTCACCGCCCTCGATCTTCCGCTCAAGCTCTTAGTCTACGAAGAAGACGGTGCGGTTAAGGTCGCGTACGTTGCGGCATCGGTGATCGCGGAACGCTACGCGGTAACTGGGATGGACGCGCTAATCGCCAATATGGATCACGCGCTCGATGCGCTCACCGGTAGCGTCGCCCAGAGATAGTTGCGTTCTTGTGCGCTAAGATCGATGGGTTTTGCAATCGCGCGCAATTCACCGGTCACCGGGTCGTCGCTGCTTTCGAGGATGCGTAGATGGCAGTTGATCGGCGCGGGTTCGAGCCACAGCGTCGCGTAGAGCGTTTCGAGCTGTTCGATTTCCGCCGAAAGGCGCAAGTGCAGCCGATCGTCCTCAATCTCGAGCAGTAGGCCGTTGACCAGCGTTCGCGGACCGGGGTAGAGGGTCACATAGAGCGTCTCCATGCGCCCATGATGCCGCGCATGGCGTCCTAAAAGCGTCCAAACGCGGACGCTATTTCAGGCGAGCGTCGACGTCCGCGAAACCGGCCAGTGGGAGCGAGGCGGTGATGCCGTGCTCAGCGAGGTTATTGTCGAGGAGGCCATAGCTCACGTGAAGATCGCCCTTGCCGGTCTTCATTGCCGTCAGCAGATCGTTGTTGATAGCGCCGGTCGCGTAGCAGCCTTGCTGCGAGCAGAACATGAAGGTGAAGTTCTGCGAGGGGCCGCCTGCGACGCTCACCGCGATCGGCGTGCGAATCGCGACACCGAGCGGGGTCTGCATGGTCAGGAGTGTCTTGCCGTCAGGGGTCGGAGAGAAGGTGAAGCTGATCACCAAGCCGCCGTTCTGCGACTGGACGATCGAGTTGAGTACGTGGCAGGCCAGCGCTGTCGTACTGGTTGGATCGCACTCGAGACGCCAGCCACTGACGCCCACCCGGGCTGATTGGGTCGTGGTTTGCGAAGCGTCCGGGGCCGGCGTCGCGGCCGAAACCGGCGCGGCGAGACCGAGGAGTATGAGCAGCGTGGCGATGTATTTCATCTCTATCGCCCTTCGCCCGGATACCGGGCCGTCCTCTCCGGTTGACAGGCCCCCGGCACTCGGGTAGTGTACCGTCTTGTACCACGTGGCGCCATCGTCTATCGGTTAGGACAGCCGCCTTTCACGTGGCAAAGACGGGTTCGATTCCCGTTGGCGCTACCA
>JBEKBR010000012.1:0-73104 GCA_050015295.1 Candidatus Aquilonibacter sp.
GCGGCGGCAAGTGCGGCCGGATCGCGTTTCGCCTCTTCGACGATCTCGCGTAGCACCGCGATGAAGTAGTCGAGTGTCTCTTTCGACTCGGTTTCGGTCGGCTCGATCATCAAGCACTCGGGCACGATCAACGGGAAGTACATCGTCGGAGCCATCATGCCGTGATCGAGCAACGCCTTGGCCAGATCGAGCGCTTTGACGCCCGTCGCTTTCTTCAGTTCTTGCGCTGAAGCGACGAACTCGTGGCGACAAATCTCTGGATACGGTGTCTCGAGGAAGTCGGCAACTTTCACCCGCACGTAGTTGGCGTTGAGCACCGCGAGCTGCGAAACGCGCTTGAGCCCGTCCGCGCCATTAGCGTAGATATAGGCCAGCGCTCGCACCGCGTGGGCGAAATTGCACCAGAACGAACGCATCGGTCCGATCGACTTGGGCCGATCGAAGTCGAGCGAGAAGGTGAAGCCGTCGGACGGCGCACCAGTTCCGTTGTTTGGAACGGCCCGCACTACCGGGGTCGGCAAGTAGTCGACCAGATGCGCGGCAACGCCGACCGGACCGTGACCCGCGCCGCCGCCGCCGTGCGGAATCGTGAACGTCTTGTGCGTGTTGAGGTGCATGAGATCGAAGCCCATGTCGCCCGGGCGCACGTTGCCCATAATCGCGTTGGCGTTGGCGCCGTCGTAATACATCAAGCCGCCGACGTCGTGCACGGCCGCGGCGATCTCGGCAATGTGATCTTCGAACAGTCCGAGCGTGTTCGGATTGGTCATCATGCATACGGCCGTATCCGGACCGAGCACCTTTTGAATCTCTTCGACGCTGACCCGCCCGCGTTCGTCGCTCGGCAACGAGATGACTTTGAATCCGCACATCGCTGCCGAGGCAGGGTTGGTCCCGTGCGCCGTATCGGGCACGATCACTTTGTCACGCTGCGTCTCGCCGCGATCCTTGAAGTACTTCTTGGCGATCAAGAGCGCCGCGAGTTCGGCGTGCGCGCCGGCCGACGGATTGAGCGAGAATGCCGCCATGCCGAAGAGCGACGCGAGCGAACGCTCGAGCTCGTACATCACCTGCAGCGCGCCCTGCGCCAGTTCGTCAGGAGTGTAGGGATGCAGCTGCGCAAACTCGCGTTTGCCGGCCATGGCATCGTTGATGCGCGGGTTGTACTTCATCGTGCACGACCCGAGCGGATAAAAGCCAAGGTCGATGCCGAACGTCCGCTGCGAAAGTTTGGTGAAGTGCCGTATGACGTCCAGCTCGCTATTGTCAGGCAGCGGTAGATCGGCGCGCAACGCGTCCTTGGGAAGGAACTGCTCGAGCGGCGGTCCCTCCTCCACGTAACGGTTCGCGCGCCCGTCTTGCCCGAGCTCGAAGATCAAGGGGCTTGCGGTGCGATCAAACGCTTGCGTGGACACGAACGATTTCTCCAAGAGCAGTGGCGAGTTGGTCGATCTGCGCGCTGGTGGTCAGCTCGGTCGCGTTCATCAAGATGCAGCTCTGCAATTCCGGGTACCAGCGTCCGAGATCGACGCCGCCGAGGATCTTGCGCTCCTGCAGCTTCACGAGCACGTCGCGCGCCGGCTGATGGACATCCACCACGATCTCATTGAAGAACGGCGTGGTAAATTTCAAATCGACCCCGTCGAGCTTCGAGACCGCGGTGGCGAGTTCGCGCGAGCGCGCGAGATTGAGCGCGGCGACGTCACGCAGCCCGGTCTTCCCCATCAGCGCAAGGTAGATCGTGGCGATCAGCGCGCAGTGAGCCTGATTGGTGCAGATGTTCGAGGTCGCACGTTCGCGGCGGATGTGCTGCTCGCGTGCCTGCAGGGTCAAGACGTACGCGGTGCGGCCTTGGCCATCGACGCTCTTGCCGACCAGGCGGCCGGGAATACGCCGCAGATGCTCTTTCGTTGTGGCGATGAAGCCAACGTACGGGCCGCCATACGCCATCGCAACACCGAAGCTTTGCGCTTCGCCGACGACGATCTGCGCGCCCCACGACGCCGGGGTTGCCAGCGCGCCGAGCGAGATCGCCTCGCTCACGACGGCGATCGGTATCGTTTCGCTTGCGTTGACCGCCTCGCGCGCAGCCGGTGAGAGCGTATCGATGTTGCCAAAGAAGTTCGGCGATTGCAGGGCGACACAGGCGTACTCTTTCGAGGCAACCGCTGCGGCGAGCTTCGCGAGATCGGTCGTCCCGTCGGCGGTCACGGCAATCTCGTCAACTTCAACGTCGAGCCCGTCGCAGTACGTCTTGAGCACCGCGCGATAATTCGGATCTACGGCGCGCGAGACGAGCACTTTCTTGCGACCGTTCTCGTTGAGCGCCATGATCGCGCCTTCGGCAAGCGCCGTCGCACCGTCGTACACCGAGGCGTTAGCGATATCCATGCCGGTGAGCAAGCAGAGATACGTCTGCCACTCGTAGATCGCTTGCAGGTAACCCTGCGAGACTTCGGCCTGATACGGCGTGTAGGCGGTGAGAAACTCGCCGCGCATCGCGAGCGCCGCAATCGCCGGCGGTGCATAGTGCCGGTAGGAGCCCGCTCCGAGGAACGAAGCGTAGTCGACGCCGGTGTTTTTTGCCGCGAAGTGTTCGAAACGCCGCGCGATCTGGTACTCGGGCAACGCCGGCACTACGTCGAGCTGCGCGTGCAGTGCAATCGACTCGGGGACTTGGAGCAGATCGTCGAGCGAGCCGACGCCGATCGCGGCGAGCATCGCCTTGATGTCGGCGTCTGTGTGGGGCGTATACATGCTAGTCGTGCGCGATCTTTTCGTAATCACTTGCGGAAAGAAGATTCTTCCCCTCGCCTGCATCTTTGAGTTTCACTTTGAAGAGCCAACCCGCGCCGTACGGGTCGCGGTTGACCGCTGCGGGGTCCGCTTCGAGCGTACCGTTGGTTTCGAGAACCTCGCCGCCGACCGGCGTAAAGAGATCGGAGACAGCTTTCACCGATTCGACGACACCGATGTTGCCGAATTGCTCGATTTGCTTGCCGACCCGCGGCAGCTCGACATACACGATGTCACCGAGCGAATTCTGGGCGTAGTCGGTGATGCCGACCGTCGCGGTACCACCGTCGATTTTCACCCACTCGTGTTCTTTGCTGTACAACAGGTTCTCGGGTTGCGCCACGCTTCTCGTGCTCCTTTAAAATCGCACCGCACTTCGCGCGGTGCTCTGGCATTCCATTCGCCCCCCGCCGCGACTTCGCGCGTCGGGTCCCCCTTTTACTTCGGGCGTTTGTAAAAAGGCAGGGGGACGACGGTTGCCTCGTGCCGTGTTCCGCGGATGTCGACCTCGAGCGTCGCGCCCTCGGTTGCAGCCGCTTTAGGAACGAGCGCGGTCGCAATGTTCTGCCCGCCAACCGCCGGCGCCATCGAACCGCTGCGAATCTCGCCGACTGGTTTTCCTTCAAAGTAGACCGCATAGCCTTCGCGCGCCGGCGCCCGGCCCTTCATGACCAAGCCGGCAATGCGAGAATAGTCGTCGTGATGCATCTGCTCGACCAGGGCGTTGCGGCCAATGAACTCCGGCTTGCTCGTTTTCAGCGCCCACTGCAAACCGGCTTGCACGGGCGTGATGTTCTCGGTCAGCTCGTGGCCGTAGAGCGGCATCCCCGCTTCTAGGCGCAACACGTCGCGCGCGCCGAGACCGCAGGGTTCGAGACCTTCGCCGGCGTTGTCGCGCAGCAGCGCGTTCCAAATCTCAGGCGCGTGTTCGCCGAAGACGAAGAGTTCAAAGCCATCCTCGCCGGTGTAGCCGGTGCGGGCGATGACGGCCGGACGCCCGTAGACCTCGCCCTCGACCGAGAAATAATACTTCACACCGGCAAGGTCAACGTTGACGTGCGGCTGCAGCATCGCAAGCGCCTTGGGCCCTTGAATCGCAATCAGTGCGTTGCGCCCATGGAGGTTCTCGAGCCGAACGCCTGCGGCAATATTCGCATTGAGGTGCGCCCACATCTTGTCCGCGTTGGCGCCGTTGACGACCAGCAGCCAGCGCTCGTTCAAGCGATAGAAAATTGTGTCGTCATGTGCGCCGCCCTGCGGATTGCAAAAGATATTGTAGCGCGCCTGCATCGGCTTCATCGTTTCGACCGCGTTGATCGTGAGCGTCTCGGCCCACGGCGCCACGTTTGGACCGTCGAGTACGAATTGCGCCATGTGCGAAAGATCGAACAGGCCGGCGCGATGCCGCACCGCGTCGTGCTCTTTGAGAATGCTCGAGTATTGCACCGGCATTTCGAAACCGGCAAACGGCACGAGGCGCGCGCCCGCTTTGGCGTGCTCGTCGTACAGCGCGGTGCGGCGCAGACCGGTTGACGTGCTCATGCTTTTGGCGCCTCCTCGGCGTTCGTGTTGAGAAAGTTCAGGGTTGAATGCGCCACGAGTTTACCGTTGCTCTTAACTTCAACCTCGCCGTAGCAAATACGCCGGCCGGCGCGCAATACGCGCGCCTCGGCAATAAGGTCGTGGGGCGGTAACGCGGGCGCGAGAAAATTGCACTGCAACGACACGGTGACGGTTTCTTGCTGGCGGCCGTAAATCGACGAAAGCGCCACGTAAAACACGGTGTCGCACAAGCTCACGATCGCGCCGCCGTGCACCGCACCGGTGCCGTTGGCAATTTCGGGGCGATAGGGCATGCGCATCGTCGCCTTACCGTGTTCGACGCTCTCAAGCTTGAGATCGAGCAGCGCAACGAAGTGCGACTTCTCCTTTTCCCAGCGATGTGGCGCCGAGGTGAAGTCGGGATGCATGCGGTCCTTAGAAAACCGGGCCATCAGCTGCCAACGCACGACGCAAGTAAAGAGGCAATGAGAAGATGCGGCGATGAGTTTCGCCGTCGTAGAAGAAATTCTCGCCACGCAACTCCTTGCAGTACGCATCGACTGCCGCTGGGTCGAGCTTCGCGAGATCGATAGTATCGCTACAGGCTAAGAACGCCCAATCGGTGTCGAAGGCCGGCACAAACTGAAAGAACGACGTGACGTGCTTGTAGTGGCGGCGCAACGTGCGAGACATCTTGCAATGCAATGAGTAATTATTGAAGGCCGCCGTGCTGGCTTGCAACACGTAGATGCCGCCGTTGGCGAGGCGCGACTTGATCAAGCGAAACACGTCTTCATTGAACAGGATATTGCTCGGTGAGTCCTCGAGCGGTTCGGTGAGATCGGAGATGATCACCCCGTATTTCTCATCATGCTCGCGCATGTAGGCGAGCGCATCGCCGATCACGACGTTCGCGCGCGGTTCATCGAAGGCGCCGTCGGCCCATTCGGGTAGGTATTTTTTGGAAAGATCGACGACGAGGCCGTCGATGTCGACCATCGTGCAGCGTTTCACGTCCGGATTGCGCAGGACTTCACGCAGCGTCGCACCCTCGCCGCCGCCCAGAATCAACACTTCGCGGCGGTCGCTCGCGCCGGCCATCGCCGGATGGACGAGCGACTCGTGGTAAATCTTCTCGTCGCCTTGCGAGCTTTGAGTGTCGCCGTCGAGGATCAGCATCTTGCCGAACACCGGCGTCGAGATGACGGCCACTTGCTGAAAGTCGGAGCGACCCGAGAAATAAACATTCTCGATCGCGTGATGGTGGGCTTCGGTGGGAGCGGACTCCTCAACGTACCACTGCCAGTGTTCGGTCTTCGGCATTGCGGGCAGCCAGCTTCGCGAAAAGAAATGGGCGCCCCCGCGGGAGCGCCCTTTTTCGCTCTAGCGTAGCGACGCTATGGTCGCGAGAACAAAGGCCTATGCCGGCACTTCATAGAGTGCAAAAACGTAATAGTCGTTCGCAGTGAAGGTCAACGATGTGGTCGGCGCCGGGAAGTACAACGTCTGGCCCGAGGCACTCGCCGGGCCAAGGAACTGCGCGAACCAGGCGTCATAGCCATGCGGGAACGTCGGATCGTTGGTGTAGATCGCGCCCCAGAAATTGTAGCCTTGCGGCGGTTGCGCGGCCGGAATCTGCAGTTGGAACTGCGGATATGACGGCAACGTCACCGTCGCGCTCGGCTGGAACGTAACGTAGATGAGTGTCGTGCCTGAGCCGCTGTACGGCGTGATGCCCGGGGGATTGCTTCCCACGGTCGTCGACCCCAATAGTGCCATCGTCGCGGTCCCTGACGTCGAGGCTGGGAAGTTCACGTAGACGGCATACCCGCCGTTTGCCACACTCGCGGCGCTAGCCGTCGCCGTGCTTATCGGCGCCGAGGTCGAGGGTGGTCCCGTCGGGACCGTAGTCGGTGAGGAGGTCGGCGAGGCGGTGGCCGACGTGGAGGGACTCGAACTGCCGCCACCGCAGCCGGCGGCAAGCGCCAGGCAAATGACAATAAAAGCGGTTCCGACGATCGATGTGCGCATGCCGAGAGTTTCCCTTGTGATACTGGGACGAAACTGAAAAAGCCGCTGCTAGTGCAACGGCCTTTTGAGATTCCGCCTGAGGTAACCTATGCGGAGAGCGCGGTCGTCTCGTGATCCCGCGTGACTGCGTGGGTGAACGCTCCGCCGGGTTGCGCGATTCCGCGCTTGACCTCGGTCGTGAGCATCGTCTTTGCGCTCAGTGCCTTGGCTGCAAACTCACATGCCAGCCATGGATCGGTGTGGTCGCCGCACGTATAAAAATCCATCGCCGCATAGCCGGTCTCCGGCCACGTGTGGATCGAGATGTGCGACTCTGCGAGAACGACCACCCCGGAGACACCTTGCGGTTCGAACCGATGGAACGCAACTTCCATAATGGTGGCGCGCGATGCGCTTGCCGCTCCAATCATCATCTCGCGGACCGCATCGACGTTGGTGAGTGCCGCGGCATCGCAGCCGGACAACTCACACACAATGTGCGTACCGAGTGCCTTCAATTTTTTCCGCTCTCCTAGACCTCGGGGGAATCCCACCTCCGGACTTGTCGGCTGGCGCCTGCTGTGCAGCGTCACGTCCCCGACCTATCGACGAACTCTTGCCGGCGCTTTTCGGTGCACGGGCGATTCATCGCGATGGCGCGAAAAGGGCGCGCCTACCCCCTACCGTGGACCTACCGCTCGGGGGTCAGCCCAAGCTCAATACCCCAGGTCCGGCGAACATAATATCGCCCCAGACCCCCCCTGTAAACCCCCTTGGCATAAGAAGGCCTTAATGTTGGCCCCAAGATAATGAAGATCAGACTTCAGAATCTTGACTATAGGGGTCGGCGTGATACCCTTTGGGAGCAATGACCACACCCGCACAGCTCCCCGTCTCCGAGGACTATCGCCACGGGTTCCACGACACCGAAGAAAACTACGTTTTCAAGTCGGATAAGGGCCTGACGCGCGAAATCGTCGAGCGCATCAGCGCGATGAAGAACGAACCGGACTGGATGCTGGAGTTCCGTCTCAAGGCGTACGAGATTTTTATCAGCAAGCCGATGCCGACGTGGGGCGACACCGAGTTGCTCAACGGGATCGACTTTGCCGACATCCACTACTTCGTGAAGTCGACCGATAAGACCGAGCGCTCGTGGGATGACGTACCCGACGACATCAAGCGAACCTTCGATCGCCTCGGTATTCCCGAAGCCGAACGCAAGTTTTTGTCCGGCGTTTCTGCGCAATACGAATCGGAAGTCGTCTACCACAACGTCAGCAAAGAGCTCGACGCGCAGGGCGTCTTGTTCTGCGACATGGACACGGCGGTCAAGCAATATCCGGATATCGTTCGGAAATATCTCGCGACCGTGATTCCGATCGCCGACAACAAATTCTCGGCGCTCAATTCGGCGGTCTGGTCGGGTGGTTCGTTTATCTACGTTCCGCCGGGCGTCGAAGTGAAGATGCCGCTCCAAGCCTACTTCCGGATCAACGCGGAGAACATGGGCCAGTTCGAGCGCACGCTGATCATCGCCGATAAAGGCGCGAAGATCCACTACATCGAGGGCTGCACCGCGCCGAAGTTTTCGACCTCGTCGCTGCACAGCGCGGTGGTCGAGTTAATCGCGCACGACGATGCATCGATTCGCTACACGACGATCCAAAACTGGTATCGCAACATCTACAATCTCGTCACCAAGCGCGCCATCGCAAACAAGAACGCGACGGTCGAATGGGTCGACGGCAACATTGGCTCCAAGCTGACGATGAAGTATCCCGCCATCTACTTGATGGGCGAGGGTGCGCGCGGCGAGATTCTTTCGATGGCGTTCGCGGGCGAGGGTCAACATCAAGATGCCGGCGCGAAGGTGATCCACGCTGCCCCGAACACGACTTCAGTTGTAACCAACAAGAGCGTGAGCGCACATGGCGGCAAGACCACCTATCGCGGCCTCGTCGAGATTTTCCCGGGCGCAGTCGGCGCTAAGACGCGCGTGCGCTGCGACGCGTTGATCATGGACGACAAGTCGGCTAGCGACACCAAGCCGACGATGAAGATTCACGAGCAGCAGTCGACCGTGGAACACGAAGCCAGCGTTTCGAAAATCGGCGAAGATCAGCTCTTCTACGCGATGTCGCGCGGGCTGGCTGAAGCCGATGCAACGGCGCTGATCGTCAACGGATTCTTCGACTTCTTCGTCAAGGAGCTGCCGATGGAATACGCCGTCGAGCTCAATCGGCTCGTCAAAATGGAAATGGAAGGCGCTGTCGGCTAAGGACGCAGCCCTCCTCGCCGTCGTAGCGTGCGTTCTTCTAACGCGCGCTCCGGCACATGCCTACGACGTCATCTGCGAAGCAGCCATCCCCGCGACGATGGTCGATAAGATCGATTCAGCGACGGCATACCCCGGCATGCCCTTTCGCTTCAAGATCACGATCACGGCACGCATCGACGACGTGCTCGTCCCGCAGAACACGATCGGCTACGGCGTCGTACGCGAAGTAACGGCTGCCGGCAGCCACAATCGCAACGGCTCAATCGTGCTCGAGATGCGCGAACTCGTTCTTGGAAAGCGCCTCCTTCAAGTCATGGCGGATCCGCGCGACACCTCGATCTGGGCGCCGGCCGCGACGATCACCGAAGCCGCAAGCGGCTATCTTCCCGTCCCGGGCATCGTACGCACCGCGGTCGATGACGTGCGCCACGGGCGCAACGTCGTTGTCGGCCCCGGGCTCGTCTTTCACATCGTCGGCTTGCCCGATCCGAGGAACCTCGCGCCTTGCCACAAAGTCGGCCAGTGATGGAACGACCACTCGGCCAAGCTGCCGACATCCCGCCCGGACGCACTAGGCCCTTCAACGTCGACGGTAACGAGATTCTCGTATGCAACGTCGACGGTTCATTTTATGCAATCGATGATGTGTGCACGCACGACGGCGGCCCGCTCGATCAGGGCATGCTGGAGGGCTACTGCGCGGTTTGCCCGCGACACGGCGCAACATTCGACGTGCGAACCGGTGCAGCCACGATGCCGGCCATCATGCCGGTTGTCACCTATATCGTGGTCGAGCGCAACGGTACGCTCTACCTCGAGCTCTGATGCTGCGCACCATTCTTGGCGCGGTCGGCATCCTTGTCGCTGCCGCAATCGTCCTTGTCGCGCTCTACGCCGGCAACGTCGCCGTCGGAATGCACTCTACGGCAACCGTTAGCGGCACGATTGCGGGCACCGGCGTGCACGCGCCGGTGCAAATTTTTCGCGATGCACGCGGCGTACCGCACATCCGTGCAGGGAACGACCACGATCTCTTCTTTGCCGAGGGCTACGTCGAAGCGCAAGACCGGCTCTTTCAGCTCGATCTGTTGCGCCGCTTCGTCTACGGCGATCTCTCCGAAATTCTCGGCTCGGCCGGTTTACGGTCCGACGAGAACGCGCGCATCGTGCCCGTGCGGGCAATCGTCGAACGGCAATGGCAAACTTTGAGCGGTCGCGAGCGGGCGCTTATCCAAGCCTTCACCGACGGCGTCAATGCGGCGCAGAAGCGTGAGACCACGCCGGTCGAGTTTCGCGCGCTCGACTACGACATGACGCCGTGGCAGCCGCAGGACACGCTTGCGGTTTCGTTTGCGACGGTGCTCGATCTTACCGACAACTGGAACGACATCGCCGCTCGCATCGGCAACGAACCGCCGCTGACCGATCCGTGTTTCGACGCGCCGGTAACCGAGGGTCTCGCGCGTATTGCCGATCCGGCACACTGCAGTGCGAACGCTGCGCGCGTGGGAGCGATTCGCAGCCTGCTCGACGCACGTCCGCCAATCGGGAGCAACAACTGGGCTGCCGGCGCCGCGCACACGGCGACGAAACGCGCGCTGCTCGCAAACGATCCGCATCTGCATCTCGGTATTCCCGGCGTGTGGTATCTCGTCGATCTGCAGTCGCCAGGCTTTCATGTCGCTGGGGCAACGCTCACCGGTACGCCCGGCGTTACGCTCGGCCACAACGATCGCATCGCGTGGGGTGCGACCAACGGCACGGTGACCGCACTGAGCGTCTTCGATCCGCCGGCATCGCTCGACGCAGCGAATTGGCAGGCCGAAACGTTTCGCATGCGCATCGGACGCCCCGTCACCAAGAGGTACTACCGCGGAGCGCACGAGTTCGGCGCCGACGTGATGGTGGGCGGACAGCCACGCTTTATCCTCGTGCGCTGGAACGCCTACCAGACACCACGCTCGCCGTTCGTTGCCTTCGACGAACTCAGCCGTGCGCGCAGCATTGAAGATGCGCTCGCGGCACTGCGACACTATCCGGGTCCGACGCAGAACTTCGTACTCGCCGACGTGAGCGGTCGCGTCGCCTATCAACTAGGCGGCGAGATTCCCGACGATCCGCTATGGTCGCGCGACATTCATCCGGCCAGCGATCTCGCCAAACACTACGCGAACGTGCCGTTCGATAAACTGCCGCACGTCGCGCCGTCGCGCGACGCGATCGTGTGGACCTCGAACAACAAGATCTACGGGCCGTCGTATCCGTATCGTCTGAGCGCGGCCTTTGGTGCGCCGTGCCGCGCCTATCGCGTCGCGCAGCTTTTACGCGCGCGCAGCACGTACGACGTCGACTACTTCGCTTCAATGCAGATGGACGTACTCTCGGTTTGCGAGCGTCAACTCGCGTCCTACGTTCCGGCGCTCATTACCTGGGACGGCCGCTTCACACCCGATTCGACCGCCGCCACCGCCGCCTATCATTTGCGCCTGGCGCTCGTTCGCGAGTTCAGCGGGATGACCAAAGCAATGATCGGTTCGCGCGCGCGGCCGGGAGCCGTCACCGCAGTTGCTGCGGTAGGTGATCCGTCGCCGCAACCGTGGGGCGTCGCCGGCGCGGTCCAAGTGGAACACCCGCTCGCGGCTCTTGGCATGTCGTTTCTGAACGGCACGAAGTTCGCCGGCAACGGCGACGCCTATACCGTGCACGTGCAGAACAACGGCTTCTCGCAAAGTTTTCGCGCGGTGTGGGACGTCGGCAACTGGGACGACGGCGGTATCACGATTCCGCAAGGTGAATCGGGGCGTCCGGCTAGCGAACATTATACGGACGAGGCGGCCGACTGGGTCGCCGGACGCTTGCTTGCCCTGCCCTACTCAAATGCAGCCGTGGACCGCGCCGCCATCGATCGGCTGACCCTGGCCCCGTAGGCGCCCGATAGCGTTGACACCAGGGGTGCCCCCCTGGTAGTGTGTGTCAGTTATGTACGCGATCATTCAGACCGGCGGCAAGCAAGTGCGCGTCGCGGAAGGCGATATCATTCGCACCGACCTCGTCGATCTCGAGACCGGAGCCGACGTCACGTTCGACCAGGTCGTGCTCGCGAGCACCGGCAGCGATATCAAGGTCGGAGCCCCGACCCTCTCGGGCGCGACTGTGACCGGCACCGTGGTGCGCCAAGCCAAGGACAAGAAGATCCTGGTCTTCCGCTATAAACCAAAGAAGCGCGTCCGCAAGCTCAACGGCCACCGTCAACGCTTCGCCGAAGTCAAAATTACCAAGATCACGCTTTAACTAAAAGCCGTGGTTGAAGTGACCTTTTACCGGGACGGCCGCGAGCGGCTGTCCCGGTTTTTCGCTTCCGGGCACGTCGAAATTCCGGAGAGCAGCTCCGACGAGTATTCGCTGGTGTGCGGCGCCGTTTCGGCGATTCTGCAGGCTGCGCGCGCGGGACTTGAGGAACACGCCAAAATCGATACCGCTGCGACGATGGCATCAGGGAACCTCGAGGTGACGATTCCCGAATCCGAGCGCGACGATCGTGCGGTTGCAGCCATCGTTGCCACTGCGGAAATCGCGGTCGAACAGATCGCCAAACAATATCCGCAGCACGTTCGCGTAACACGCCGTCGCGAAACCGGGTAAGATAGGCAGCGTACCGAAGGAGATTTCTATGTCTGACGCGTTTCGTACCACCCCACCCGATCAGCAGTGGTCGGGAACCAACTCCGCCGGCAACGGCTATCAAGGTGCCTTCGGCACCGAGCCCAACGCGGAAGCGGGCGAGAACGAAGTGGGCAAGGCGCTATTGGTCGGCCTGCTCGGGGGCTTGGTTTCGGCCGCCGGTTACATGGTCTATCGCCGCCTTCCCGACGAGCAAAAAGAGCGGCTCCACGCGCAAGTTCGTACGCTGGTCGCCCAGCGCATCACCGAACTGCGTCAAAACTTCAATATCTAGACGCGGCTTCGCTCGCGCTAGTCTTCTTTCGGAGTGTGAATCTCACTTGGCGACGGCGGCATCGGCGGCGGCATCTTCGCATCGCTGACGTCGGCTGCGCGCTCCATCTCAGCGATGAATGAGTGCGACGTGTTCTGGACCTCGCGCATCACCCGCCCCGCTTGGCGCATGATCTTGGGCAACTGATCGGGCCCGAAGAGCAACAGCGCGAGCACCGAGACGACCATAATATCTGGGACAGAAAACATTGACCCTCGGGGTTCAGCTTAGGGCGGGCTCGCTCCGCTCGCTTCTGTTGTTTACGCTCACGTCGCGAGCCCGCCCCAGCTTCACCCCAGAGGCAATGGGAATAGGGGAGGGCGATGGATGAAAAAGGGAATCCTCCCACTCCTGTACAAGCAGGCGAGTCCGCCGTGAAGATTATCTACACGCGGGGCAATCGTACCGAAACGCTCGCCTCGCTGGCGACCCTCCGTAAGATCCTCAACCGCTTCGTCGCCCACCGAGTCTTCTACGAAGTCTCGAGTCGGAGCAAGCGCGGTCACGAATTCTTTTCCGCCAAGAACGTCTTCGTCGTCGGTTCGATCGAAGTCACGAACTACGAGCATCTCAAGATTCTCATCTTCGACGCGAATCACGCAGCGCACTCAATCGAAATTCTCAATCCGCAAACGATGCGCATCTACGACGAGATGCCCGGCCGCGGATTTGCCGTCTCTTTCATCAGCGAAAGTGAGAACGGCGTGGAAACGCGCTGCTACATTCGTGACGAAGGCGAAGACGCCGATCGCATCAAGGAAATGACGGCGCTCGAAAAGATCACGCTCCCGCAGCTCTTCGAATATCTCGAAGAACTCACCGCCGTCGAAGCATCAAAGCTTTAGCAGAACCTCGGTGACGTCGCCGGGTGACACGCGCATCGCAGCAAGCACGCCGGGTGAGCGGATCGCATCGGCAGCGATGCCGAAGGCGACGTGCTTGGGCATGAATTTTTCGCCTTCCGGCACACGCTTCGCGGCCTCGTTCCAGACCGTGTACGCTTCGCGGCTGAGCCAGACGCTTTTGCTGCCGTCGGGCACCTTGAAAGCCAGCGTGTTGAAGCGCAGCAGCGCCGGCCGCTCGCCGGCCTGCGCGTTTGGTTCGGGCACGCGCGAGGCCGTAAGCCGAACGCCGGCATCTTCAGGCAGTTCGTAGCTCTCGAGCTTCTCCCGCGGCAGCACTTCCTCAAGCGTAGGGCCGAGCGTGGGTTCTTCGAGCAACGCAACGAGCAGGGTCCGAACGGTGATGAATGGTTCGCGCAGCTGCCCGGCGAGACGCGCCGCGTTGCGCATAAATGCTAAGACCTCATCTGAAAGGAAGATCTGCTCGGTCTCTGCCATACGTGAGCCTCCCTTGGCTCCCAGCGGGGTCACCCCTGCGCACCCAAGAACTCTCGGGCACGCCCATGCTAACCATCGACGTAATCACGCTGTTCCCGGAGGTCTTTGCGCCGTTCGTCGGGCTTTCGATCGTCGGACGCGCCGTCGAAGCGGGAACGATCGCAATCCGCTACCATCATTTACTCGACGCGTTGCAGGGCAACGAACGCGCCGACGACGTGCCGTACGGTGGGGGTGCTGGAATGGTGCTGCGCATCGAACCGATTGCACGCACGCTCGATGCGATCATCGCCTCGGCACCGGCAAACGAACGGCGTACGATCGCGGTGCCGGCTCCCGGCGGGCGCGCATTTACGCACGCGGAGGCGCAGCAGCTTGCCGCCTCCGATCGCCTGATCCTGATCTGCGGACACTACGAGGGTATCGACGAGCGTCTGGCAGCGCTCTACCCGATCGAAGAGTTCACCGTGGGCGACTTCGTGCTCACCGGCGGCGAGCTCGCGGCCCTGGCCATGCTCGATGCGACCGCTCGGCTGGTTCCGGGCGTCATCGACCCGGACTCCGCCGCGCAGGAGTCCTTTGCCAACGGCCTGCTGGACTACCCGAGCTACACTCGGCCGGCGCGCTTCCGCGGGGTCGACGTGCCGGAGGTGCTTCTCTCCGGCGACCACGCCAAGATCGCTGCGTGGCGGCGGGAGCAGTCCCGCGCCCGCACCGCAGCCCGCCGGAAGGACTTGCTGGACGACCCTCAGCCGTGATACTATCCCGAGGTTGTCGCGGGGCCACGCCCTGTCGTATTTGCATCTGCCGTATAGAGAATATGTGCCATGAACGTCATCGACGTACTGAATAGCGAACAGCTCAAGGAGTCGGTCCCCGAGTTTCGGTCGGGCGACACGGTCAAGGTCTATTCCAAAGTCATCGAGGGCGGCAAGGAACGCACCCAGATGTTCGAGGGTGTCGTCACGGTTTGTAAGGGCGGCGGGTCCCACGCCTCGGTAACGGTGCGCCGGGTGGCTCACGGCGTCGGCGTCGAGAAGACGTTCCTCGTGCACAGCCCGCGCGTTGAGAAGATCGAAGTCAGCAAGCGGGGCATCGTCCGCCGCAGCCGGCTCTACTATCTCAGCGAGAAGATCGGTAAAGCGGCGCGCATCAAGGAAAAGAAGACGGTCAAGTAGACCACTGACGGCCTTCGTTCTGTTGGGTCTGGTCGCCGTATTTGCGATCGCCCGTGTGGCGCTGAACACCAAGCCTTTTACGGCCGGCGACGAGGAGTCGTCGGCCGTTGCTGCGCTGCGAAGCTATCTCGATATCATCATCGTGGCCGGTTTGGTCGCGCTACTGCTGGTCGTCTTCGTCATCCGTACCTACTACATCTCATCGATATCGATGATTCCAACGCTCCAGATCGGCGACGTCTTCCTGATCGATCAGCTCGCCTATCGCCTGCATCCGCCCCGAGACGGCGACATCGCGGTCTTCACCCCGCCGATTCCGGGGCAGACGGACGAGTTCATCAAGCGCATCGTCGGCATCCCGGGTGACACCATTCGCATTTCGGGCGGTACCGTGTATCGCGATGGCAAGGCGCTAGTCGAACCGTACGAAAACCAACCACCGAACTATGAGCTCGCGATCCGGAACTACTCGATCTACGTGAACGGAATCGCTTTGGACCCGGCGCAGGCCGACATTCCCTCGCGGGGAAAATGGCAGGCACCCGATCGGATTCCCCGCGGATTCTTCTTTGTACTCGGCGATAACCGGAATTATTCCGACGATTCGCACGTATGGGGATTCGCACGGACAACCGCCTTCAGCGGGCGCGCGTTCATGATTATCTGGCCTCATCTGAAAGTGTTATGACACCATACGATCTTCTCGGCTTGGTCGCGATCATTCTGGTTTCGCGAATCGCTCTCTCGATCCGACCGGTTACCGCCGCCTCGAATGGACGCAGCGTCGCAATTGCACGCGAGTATCTGGATCCGTTTATCTATGCGGGCCTCGCGGCGTGGCTGTTGATCACGTTCGTAGCACGCACGTACTACATTCCATCGGCCTCGATGGTGCCGACGCTCGAGGTGCATGACGTGCTGCTGGTCGACAAGTTCGAGTATCGCTTTCACACGCCGCACGAAGGCGACATCGTCGTCTTTCCTCCGCCGATTCCAACGCCCGACGACTTCATCAAACGGGTGATCGGCCTGCCGGGCGAACGCCTGCACATCACCAAGGGCGTCGTGTACATCAACGACGTCGCCTTGAGCGAACCGTATACCGCACAAAAGCCCGACTACGACTTGAAGATCGCGAATTACGGTATCTCGGTCAACGATGGTTTTGGATGGCGCGCGCTCGATCCGGCGGAAGCTAACATACCGCCGAAATCGCAGTGGACGGCGCCGGATACGATTCCTCCGAACTGTTTTCTAATGCTCGGCGATAATCGCAACGACTCGGAAGATTCGCACGTCTGGGGCTTCGCGCAAGACGGCGGTACCTTCGCCTCTGGACCGCGCAAGGGCGAGCGCGCCGGTTTCACCGGTCGCGCGTTCCTGATCTTCTGGCCGCTGAACCAAATGACAATCCTGAAATAGCCGCGAATATCGTCACCCGTGGTCCGGTTCGTGCAATTGCGCTCGCTCGCGAGCCTCGTGCTGCAACTTGCGATCCTCGGCGCGCTGATCGCCGCATTTTTCATCCGCTTTTGGCAAGTCTCGGGGCCGTCGATGTCGCCGCACGTCAGCTCCGGAGAATTCGTGATCGTCAATACGCTGGCGTTTCGTTTCGGCAAACCACAGCGCGGCGACATCGTCGCCTTTCGGCACGAATCGATTACCCCCGAGGTCTATATCAAACGCGTTGTTGGGCTACCCGGCGACCGGGTACGGATCGATCGGGGGACCGTGTACCTCAACGGCGCGCCCTTGACGGAACCGTACGTGCGCTACGGCGACGACCGCAGCGTCGCCGAAACGACGGTCCCACCCGCGAGCGTGTACGTGCTCGGTGACAACCGAGCCGTGAGCGAGGACTCGCGGATTTTCGGTCCCGTCCCTGACAGCGAAGTGCTCGGGAAGGCCGTTGCCGGCATTTGGCCGCTGGGCTCGATCGGCGCGCTATGAAAGAGCAGCTCGACAAAGTCGTTCAGTGGTATCCGGGGCACATGGTGCGCGCGATGCGGCGCATTGCCGAGTACCTCAAGCTGATCGACATCGTGATCGAAGTCATCGACGCGCGCGCCGTGCGAAGCGACGCTAACCCGATGCTCGACCAACTGATCGGCGAGCGCGCGCGGTTTATTGCCCTCAGCCGCGACGATCTGGCGGAGCCGGCAACAACCAAACGCTGGGTCGAGCAGTTCGCGGAGAACGGCCGCGAGGCGATTGCGGTCGAAGCGCGCGCCCAGCAGAGCGTTTCACGCATTCTTGCCGCCGTGACTGCGCGTGCGAAAGCCCGTAGCGGCCTTTCGCGCGTGATCGTCGTCGGCGTGCCGAACTCCGGCAAGTCCTCGATCATCAACGGGCTGTTGCGTCGCGGTGCGGCCAAGACCGAAGATCGCGCCGGCGTCACCCGCCAATTGCAGTGGTTTCGGCTCGCGCCGAACATCGAACTGATGGACACACCGGGCATTCTCGTGCCAAAGATTGCCGGCGCGCAAGCGCAGTGGAAGCTTGCGTTGATCGGCGCGGTGCCACGCGAGCGCTACGATCCCTACGAAGTCTGCATCGAGTTCCATCGCTGGCTCGTGCAGCGCAGCCGCGGGCGCACGACGGTTCCCGACCTTGCCGCGTTTGCAAGCGGGCGCGGATTCGTTCGCCGCGGCGGCGAGATCGACGAGCACAACGCAGCGCAGGCGTACATCAAGGCGTTCAACGACGGAGTTTTTGGACGCATCAGCCTCGAAGCTCCGGGCGACGATGACGAACAAGCAGCGTAAGCAGAAGAACGCCTACGAGCGTGAACGCCGCCGGCTGCACCGCTTGCACCGGTTCGAAAATGCGGCGCGCGAACGCGGCTTTCTTTTGATCGGTGGCGTCGACGAAGTCGGTCGCGGTCCGCTTGCCGGTCCCGTTGTGGCCGCGTGCGTGGTCGCGTCTGAACCGCTGATGTTGCGGGGACTCAATGACTCGAAAGTCGTGCCTCCGCCGCGCCGTCGCGAGCTGGCGCAGCAAATCAGGGCATGTGTCACGGGCTACGGTATCGGCGTCGCAAGCGTCGCCGAGATCGATCGCCTCAATATCTATTGGGCGAGCGTGCTCGCGATGGAGCGCGCAATTGCGGAGCTCGGCTGCGCACAGCCCGACTATCTCTACACTGACGCGGTGCGCATCCGTTCGTATTCGCGACCGCAGGAACCGCTGATCAAGGGCGACGCATTGTGCGCAGTGATTTCTGCTGCCTCGATCCTCGCGAAGGTGTTCCGCGATGAGCTGCTCGAGCAGCTTGATCGTGAGGACCCGCGTTACGGCTTTGCCGAGCACAAGGGCTACGCCACGCCGACACACATCGCGGCCCTGCGACTGCACGGCCCGAGCGTCCATCACCGAGCCGCGTTCCGGCGCGTGAAAGACGCCCAGCTCGAACTCTTGTTCGCCCAAGATCCCGACGCAGTGGAAGAGGGTGACAACTTCGAGCTCGAGTGGGAAGGGGCGCTGGGGTGAGGACCGTGCGGCAGCCTTTTTGGTCAGCGCCGGTTACCGGATCGTGGCCCGCAACGTCCGCGTGCCCGGCGGCGAGATCGACCTGGTCTGCGTCGAGAAGGGCATCCTTGTGTTCGTGGAGGTCAAGCGGCGCCAAGGCCGGCGCTTCGGTTCGGCGCTCAGCGCGGTCGACGGGCGAAAGCGCCGAAAGCTACGTTTGATTGCAGCGGACTACGCCCAGATCGTCGCCCCAAGCGCAACGATTCGGTTCGATATCGTGACCATAGACGGTAATCGTATAGCCGTGCATCGAAACGCTTTCTGACCTCATGGACACGACGGCTTAGTGGATTCACTCCAAGGACGGACCCTCGGCGGACGGTACGAAATCGCCGAGCTACTCGGACGCGGCGGGACCGCAGACACCTACCGAGGCCTCGACAAGACACTGCGTCGAGACGTTGCGGTAAAGGTGCTTATTGAGCGTTCCGACGAGACCAACGCGCGCCTTTTGATGGAAGCTCGAGCGATGGCGCGATTGAATCATCCGCGGATCGTGGCCGTGTATGATGCCGGCGAGGACGCCGGCATTTCGTATATCGTGATGGAGCTCGTACGCGGCAAAACGCTCTCGGCGCTGGAAGGCGGCGAGCTCGGGTACAAACAGGCGCTGGGCTACATTTACGAAGTCCTCGAAGCGCTCGAGTACGCGAATTCGCAAGGCATCATTCACCGCGACATCAAGCCGTCGAACATCATGACTGTCGAAGAAGGCAAGCACACCAAGCTTACCGACTTCGGGTTAGCGCGGCGCGCGAGCGAAGTGACGCAAACAACGCGCACCGGGCAAATCGTCGGAACGATTTCATATCTTGCACCGGAACGATTCTTGAGCAAGCCGGCTGACGTACGCAGCGATCTGTATTCGGTCGGCATCGTGATGTACGAAATCTTCACCGGCACCCTGCCATTTCGCAACGACCGCGACGACATCGTTGCGACCATGTACTCGCACGTACACGATTTACCAACGCCGCCGCGCGAGATCAACCGTAACATTCCCGAAGCGCTTGAAATCGTGATCATGCGTGCGATAGAAAAAGACCCGGGAAGACGATATCAAAACGCGAGCGAGTTCATGGCCGACATCCAAGGACTGCTCGGGCCCGCGACCCACACGCACGCGGCGCCTGTCCCCGAGACCAAACCGATGAAGACTTTCTCGCCGTCATCCGGCGGGACCACCACCGATCCGACGCTGCGGCAAGCGCTCGATCGCGCGCTCGCGAGTTCCCGCAACCGCAGCGACGCGCTCGAAAATGTCCTCAAGGGAATGATTGCTACGCGGCGCCGCGACTACGATGAGGCCAAAGACGCGTACCTCTCGGCGATGCACGAACTTTCTGCGATCAATAATGAAGTGGAGTATGCGAAAACGGCGCTGAAGTACGCAACCATGGTTCTACAGAAGGCCACCGATGGACGCCGCGACCGCAATGAGTTGCGCGACGGAGTAAACCGCCTCAATGAGGCGTTGCGCATCTTCCACGAATTCGGCCTGCACGAACAATACGCTCACACGGAATATATGATCAACGCCCTTGAACGCACCGCGATCGGGATCATTTTCTAGCCCCGTAGGATGAGCAGCGACCGAAAACCGGAACTTCGGCGTTCCGTCACGCCGTGGGGTTCGTTCTCGTGGGGCTATTCCGACGTCGGCGCCGACATCTTCGTCGGCCTTGGTTTGGTGCTCGGCGCGGCAGCGGGCGCATCGAACGTTGCATTCCTTTTCGCCGGCATTGTCTACGTCTGCATCGGTCTTGCCTATACCGAGCTTGCCGCGACGTATCCGGTTGCCGGCGGCGGCCAATACTTTGTCTTGCGCGGGCTGGGCGACATCTTCGGCTTCATCGCCGGCTGGGCGGTGCTTCTGGATTTCACCATCGACATTGCGCTGTTCTCGTGGAGTTGCGTCGATTATCTGAGCGAACTGCTTCCGCAGGTCGGCGCGCCGTTCCATCCGTGGTCTCACTTCATCTTGGTGATCGGTCTGATCATCGGGTTGTGCGTTCTCAACATTATTGGCGTGCGTGAATCGACCGCGTTTAACGGATTCGTGAGCGCGCTCGACGTGGTCAGCGAAACGGCAATCCTGTCGCTGGGCTTTCTCTTCGCGTTCAGCCCCGATTTGCTCGTCCACACGATGCAGAGCAGCTGGCCGTCAACGTTCGACCTCATGAAAGGCATTTCGCTCGCGATCGTGTCTTTCGTCGGGCTCGAGTCGATCTCGCAAGCCGCCGAGGAGACACAACGGCCGGCTTCGGTGATTCCGCGCACGTCGACCGCCTTGATTCTGACGATCTTGATTTTTGCGCTCTCGTACGCGAATTTGGCGCTCGGCATGCATACGTGGCATCCAATTCCGCTCGACGCGCACGGCCATCCGCAGATGCTGTGGCAGTGGCTCGGTAACAACGACAACAACGGCAAGGCCGTTGCCTTGATCGCGCGCCAAGTGCCGTATTGGGGTGCAATCGCGGCCTTCTACGTGCCGGTCCTCGGCGCGATTTTGCTCTTGATCTCCTCGAACTCCGGTGTCTTCGGGAGCTCGCGCATCGCCTACGCGATGGCCTCTGGCGGGCTCTTGCCCTCGATCTTCCAACGCATCCACGGACGGTATCGCACTCCGATGATTTCCCTGGTCGTCTTCACCGGCGTGGCACTCATCGAGGTGATCTTTGCTGCCCTGCCGTCGCTCAGTCCAAGCATGGCGGCACTCTACGCAAAGTATTTCCACGGCGAAGGCGGCATCGGCTTCCTGGGCGATCTCTACGCCTTCGGCGCGGCGACTAGCTACTCGTTTGTATTTATCGCGCTGGTTGCGCTGAGGCTCACGGACCCGTTGAGCCCGCGCAGATTCAAGATCCCGATCAACATCCCGATGAGGTTTCGAGGCGAGCGCGTCGAGTTTCCGGTGGTTGCGGTCATCGGGTTTATCGGCATCTTCGCCATTTTGGTGTTCACGTTGATCACCCACCCGATCGGCCGCATCGCCGGTCCGGCGTGGATCGCGCTCGGGATCATCCTCTACTTTGTCTATCGCCTGCGCAAACGTCTGCCGCTCTTTCGCTCGCGCAAGCGTGATTGGCGCAGCGAGCAAATCGAGATTCTGCGGCGCGCTGGTGAACTCGAACTGATGGACGAGTATGTTGCGAACGTTCGTGCCAGCGACGAGCGCCGCGCCGCGGGTGCCGGGTAGCGCCGTGCGCGCGGTTCGTACTGGACTCGCCATCGCGATGATCGCCATCGGCGGCTACATCCTCACTAGGATGGCGCACTATCCGATTGCGGCCAGTTTTACCGGCATCATTCTGGGTCTGGCCATGGTGGCGCTGGGTGCGGTTCGTCTGCGCGCGATGTACGGCGGAACCCGGCGCTCGTGATCTACCACGACGGGACCGTCACCATTACGCTTGCCGGTGCGTTGATCGCGCTGCTGATCCTTCTTGCTATCAGCTCAACGATTTGGTGGATGCTGCATCCACCGGCATCATTCATCCAGAAACTTGCCCGAGAGGCGGCGACCGAGCTTGAGCGGATGGTCGGTTCGATCATCGTCGTCTTCTCGGCCGACATTCTTTCGACGCACATGATGGCGTTGGCGGCCAAGCTCGCGCGTGGCGAACGCTCGGAGTTGCTCGCGATCTACGTCATCGAAGTCCCCTACTCGCTTCCACCGAATGCCGAGATGGCGATCGAGGAGCGCGCGGCGCTCGACGCCCTCGGTGCCGCCGAATCGATCGCGAGTGGCAGCGGCGTCTCGCTGCGCACCGAAATCATCAAGTCGCGATCGACCAAACAAGCGGTACTCGACCTGGCCAAACGCGAAAGAGCCAACTTGATCATCCTCGGCTCGTTCCGAGAAGGCAAATACACCGGCGCACCGCTGGGGCGCACGATCGAAGAGATCGCCGCCGATGCCAAGTGCGACGTCCTCATCGGCGTCGAAGGCAAGCACGGCACGCTGCTCATCGACGAGCCGGGACCAGCCGGCGCACCCGACTTATAACGGAGGCTTCATGCACCAACGGAAACTCGCACTCGCCATCGTCGTGGCTGCGTTCGTCGCACTGAGTGCGCCACACGCCGCGCGGGCCGCGCAAGATGCACCCGCGATTGATGCGTTCAACGCCGCGTTCGCGCAAGTGACCTCGTATACGTTCAAGCTTCATTCACACGAGGTCAAAGGCACCGATGTGCAAGACCGCGTGTACGACTACTCCTTTATGAAACCGCACTTTGCCAAGACGCTGATCGAATCGGGTGCCGGCAAAGGCTCAGGCGGCGTCTGGGCCGGCGGCGATCAAGTCAGCGGCCATCAAGGGGGCTTTCTCTCAGGCATTCACCTCAAGGTCGATCTGCATGACGGGCGCGCAACGTCGCTGCGCGGTTACACGATCCCCGATGGTCTGCCGCAAAACATCGTCGCCTCGTATGCCAACGTCAAAGGTGAGCTTACGCAAGCACCGGGCGGCCCAATCGGTGGGGTCAACACGGATTTACTTGATCTCAAGGTTGCGGATCCGGCGAGCAACGGCGGCGTGAGCGAACAGAAGCTCTATCTCTCGCAAGCCACGCACTGGCCGCTGCGCGAGATCTTCTACGCCGGCACCCAAGTCGTGCTCGATCAATCGTTCACCGACTACAACTTGAACGCCGGGCTTACACAGAACGACTTTCCCTTTTAGCTGACAAGCGGGAAGAGAACGCGCGGAGTAAGGCTCCGTTCGAAGACGCTCGAAAGGCCGCATCGTGCGGCCTTTCTGCTTGGACGCTTTTCGCGCACGGCAAGCCTTGAAGATCGCATCCTGTGATGGCGCGAAAAGTCGTACACTTCTCGCGAAACCTTACCCCGCGCTTCTTCGCCTCGTCATCCCGAGCGTAGCGAACCGACGAGCGCGAACAGTGGCCCCATGATGGTGAGCGCCGGGTCGCAGTTCATATTGGCTGCTACCGCTTACCGGCGCTGAGTTACGCTTTCGCTAGGTAGCGCTTGCGCAATTCGTCCAGAACGACAGCGAGCAGAATCACCACGCCGAGGACGACTTTTTGCAGGTACGAGTCGACGTGAATTAGGTTCATCGCGTTGTAGAGCAAGCCGATGAGGAGCGCGCCGAAGAAGGTCCCGAGGATCGAACCTTGGCCACCCATCAAACTTGTGCCGCCGACCACGACCGCGGCGATCGCTTCGAGCAGTTCGTCGTGCGTGCCGGTGTCGGGTGAACCCGATGAGAAGCGCGCCATGTACAAAAAGCCGACGACGGCCGCGCACATTCCGCTGATCACGTAGACAAGCGTCTTGACGCGCGCGGTCGCGATGCCGGCGAGCCGCGCCGCCTCTTCGTTTCCGCCCAGCGCGAAGACGTAGCGGCCGAAGCGCGTGCGGGTCAGCACGACCGATGCAATCGCAACGACGACGACCATCCAAATCACCGGTACCGGCAAACCGAAGACCGATCCGGTCCCGATCGCCGAAAAAATTGGGTTGTTCACCGCGACCGGTTGTCCGCCTGAAAAGATATACGAAAGTCCGAGCGTCACTTCGAGCATTGCGAAGGTCGTGATGAAGGGCGGGAGGTTGAGTTTGACCACCGGCAGCGCGTTAATCCAACCTGCGGCGGCACCCACGGCAAGACCCGCCAGCAGCGTCACGAGCACGAGTCCGACGCCACCGAAACTCAAGTGATTGGCGGTTTGCGCCATCACGACACCGGTCAGCGCGACGAGCGAGCCGATCGAGAGATCGATGCCGGCGGTGATGATGACGAACGTTTGTCCCACGCCCAGAATGCAGTTGTACGAAATCTGCTCGAGCACGGTGACCAGGTTGCGCGGGTTGAGAAACTCCCCGTGCGCTGCCGCATTTACGATGCCCATGAAGACCGCGACGACGATCACCAGAATCGTATTGCGCAGCCAGAGATTCTTGAGAATCGCGCTCATGCGGCCGCTCCGGTTGCGGCGGCGATCACGGCATCGGGCGTGGCGCCTTCGCGCGTGAATTCGCTGACGATCCGTCCGTCGCGTATGACAAGAATGCGATGCGACATCCCGAGAACCTCGGGCAACTCGCTCGAGACCATGACGATCGCAGCGCCACGCTCGAGCAAGGCCTTCATCAGTGCGTAGATTTCGGCTTTCGCGCCGACGTCGATTCCGCGGGTGGGTTCATCGAAGAGAAAGACGCGCGCTTGCCCCAGCAGCCACTTCGCAAGCACGACCTTCTGCTGGTTGCCGCCAGAGAGATTGCGCACGAGTTGCTCGGGACTCGGCGTACGCACGTGCAGATCCGCAATCATCTTGCGAGCAGCCTCCTCCTCGCGCGATTGCGAGATCAGATGTTCGCGATTGACGAATTGCGCGAGGTGGGCAAGCGTGATGTTTTCGCGGACGGTCATGCCCAGCACCAGGCCCTGGCCTTTGCGATCCTCGGTGATGAACGCGATGCCGGCTTCGATGCCGTCGTGCGGCGTGCGAACGTGCACAACTTTCCCGTCGATCGAGACCGCGCCGCGTTGAGGCAGATCGGCCCCGGCGATTGCGCGGACGATCTCGCTGCGTCCGGCCCCGATGAGGCCGGCAAGCCCGACGATTTCGCCGGCTCGCACCGAAAACGTGATGTCTTCAATCGCGGGACGGCGCGAGAGGCCGTGCACGTCGAGCACTACGGGAGCATCCGGCTTGACGGGATCGAGCGGCGGAAAGTGGGCGTCGAGCGGCCGGCCCACCATCGCGCGGATCACCTCGCTGGGCGAGAATTCCGCGGCCGTGCGGGTCTCGACGATCGATCCGTCGCGCAATACCGTGATGCGATCGGCAATCTTCGGCAGCTCCTCCATGCGGTGCGAAATGTAGACGATGCCCGCGCCGCCGGCCTTCAGCCGTGCGATCAACGCGAAGAGCGCATCGATCTCGCGGTCGGTAAGTGCCGCCGTCGGCTCGTCCATCACGATGATGCGTGCGCGCTTCGAAAGTGCCTTGGCGATTTCGATCAATTGCTGCTGCGCGACGGAGAGGCGGCTCGCTGGACGATCGAGCGGAAGTTCGATCCCAAGCTCACGCAGGACCGAAGTTGCACGCTCGCGCGCCGCGCGCTCGTCGAGCAGCGGTCCGCGCATCGGCTCGCTGCCGAGCATGATGTTTTGCAGCGCGTTGAGCTGCGGCACGAGGTTGAACTCTTGGTAGATCATCCCGATGCCGAGCCGCTCCGCGTCGTGGGGCGAAGCGATTGCGACCTCGGCGCCGTCAATCGCGATCGTGCCGTGGTCCGCGCGCTGCGCCCCGGCGAGGATCTTCATCAACGTCGATTTGCCCGCACCGTTTTCTCCGACGAGTGCCAGCACTTCGCCGGCATAGAGCGTCAGCGAGACATCTGCAAGCGCGCGAACGCCGGGAAACGACTTCCCGATGCCGCGCATCTCGAGCAGCGGCGCGGCTGCGCTCAACGCGTGTACGTGCCGACTGCGACGTGCACGACTTTCGGCGGCATCTTACCGGCAAAGTAGTCGTGGATCGTATCGATCGTGAGCGCGCCGATTTTATCCGGATATTGAATCGCGTCGCCGTACATCGATCCGGCCTTGATCGCGGCCTGTGCTTCCGGCTCCGCGTCGTAGCCGACGACGGCGATCTTCCCGGTGGCACCCGCCGCCTTGATCGCACTCACGGCACCGAGCGCCGAATCATCGTTGATACCAAACACACCCTTCACGTTCGGATTCGACTGCAAGATATCGCCCATCGAGCTGTCGGCCTTCGAACGCTCGCCGCCGGCGTCAACGTCGGCAACGATGGTCACACCGGGACAATCTGCTTTAAGCCCAGCCTTAAAGCCCTTGACGCGATCTTGGACGCTCGTCACCTCGGGCTCATCGAGAATCGCGACCTGCCCGCTCGAACCGACAGCCTTACAGATCAGCGTTGCGGCTTGCATCCCGCCCTGCACGTTATCGCTCGCGATGTGCGCGACGACCGTGCCGATCTTGCTCGTACTCGCGATGTCGGCGGTGAAGACCGGAATGTTTGCCTTGTTAGCTTCGGCAATCGCACTACCGATCGCGGTCGAGTCGTACGGCGTGAGCACGATGGCATCGACCTTGCTCGAAATGAAATCTTCGACCTGACTCTGTTGCTTGGCGTTATCGCGGTTGGCATCGACGACGATCAGTGTATAGCCATATTTTGCCGCCTCGGACTTCATCCCGCTCTCCATGCCTTGGTAGAACTCGGCTTCGCGGTTCTGAATCGAGACGCCGATCGTCTTCCCGCCCGACGCGGCGGCCTTTGGCGCCGATGACGCGCTCGAACTCGACGACGATCCCGAATTCGAACAAGCCGCGAGAACCGCGCACAGTGCTGCGCAAAGCAGGCGAGATGATTTCAACGTGATCTCCTTTTAGGTAAGGTACGGAACCTTGACTGGTGGGCACTTTTGCACCGCATTCGGCTGTTCATCGCGGGCGGTATCAAAAAACCAACAGTCTCCCAATACCGAGCAGTAACAAATCTGAACCGAGAAGTGAAACCGCGCGGCACCGATCGAGGCATAGTCACGTGGATCAGTTTTACCCGGAAGCACCTCGATGAATGGCATATCCTCGTGCGCCATGATCACACTATCGCGAACCGTGGATGATAAAATCCCCGGGTGATGTCGGTTGGCTTGCAGTTTGCAGCACGCAGACAACACCCCGCGAAGCCTCGGGTAGGGATGGCCGTTGTATTCGACGGCAAAAGAGCGGACAATAGCCGGGCCAACGCCGGCGTTGCGAAGCACGAAAGCGAGCCGCTTATCGCCATTTTCCGTCGCGTCGCTCGAGAAGTACTCGATGTAGGGCCACACGCTCGCTTGGAGTAGCTGTTCTTGCGTGCGGTCCGCTCGCAGTGCCACCCAAAGCGAGGCAAACGAGATGACTATCGCGCTTACGGCAATGATGAGATCCAGGGCAAGCATGCCGCTGCGACGTGGCCGATCGGGAGGCTCAGGCATCAGCAGGCGCTTTTTCCGTGGCGGAACGCCGCCCCTCGTTGTCCACAATCAGCGACCTTAGCCTTGTGCAATCTGTGGAGAAGCAACGCGGACGAGGCGGATCAAACCAACGGTCGCCGCCGCGGCGACCAGTAACCAGATAGTACCCGGCAACGGCCGACCATAGACAAAGGCACCGGTAGCAAAGAGAATCCCATAGATCGCCGCCAAGCCCAGGACCCAACTCCCCAGCGCTTGGGCCGGTGAGTCAGGCGAGGGCGGCAGCCCGGCTGCCTGTCGCACCCGTCGCCATCCGGGACCGGCCGGACGTACCTTTGCGTAGAATCGCGCCAGCGTTTGTTCGTCGTCGGCGGGCGTCAGAAACGTGACCGTAATCCAAACCACGCTGGTGACCGCGACCGTCACCAGCAGCACGGTGGTGCTGCTTGCGCCGTGACCGAGTTTGCCGCCGACGAAGAAGCCGAGCGAGACGACAAACGAGACACACATCGCGCTGATCTCGCTCCACGCGTTGATGCGCCACCAAAACCAGCGCAACAGATAGATCAGTCCCGTCCCCGCGCCGATCGAGATCAAGAGCGAGAACGCATCCCTGGCGGTGTCGAGCAGATAGGTCACGCCGATTCCCGCGATCATCAAGAGTACCGTAACGACGCGGCCCACGAAGACGTAGTGACGCTCATCGGCGTCGCGGCGAATGAGCCGGCGGTAAAAATCGTGCACGAGGTACGACGTGCCCCAGTTGAGATGTGTTTCGATCGTCGAGCGATACGCCGCAAAGATGCCGGCAACCATGAATCCGGCGAAACCCGCCGGGAGAAAGACAAGCATCGCCGGATAGGCGATGTCGTTGCCGAGCAGCGCTGGAGCGACCGACGGAAAGCGCGCATGAATATCCGCGAGCGTCGGGTAGACGATGGTCGACGCAAGCGCGACGACGATCCACGGCCACGGACGTAACGCGTAGTGCATCGCTTGAAACATGAAGGTGCCGAAGAGCGCATCGTTCTCGGTGCGCGCAGCGAGCATGCGTTGCGCGACGTAGCTTCCACCGCCAGGTTCGGAACCGGGATACCACGCCGACCACCATTGTACGGTGAGCGGGATCACGAAAATACCGAGTGCCGTCGGCCAATCGCCGAAATCCGGCAATACCGAGAGCAGGTGCGGGTGAGCGGCTGCGACGTGTGCGATCATCCCGTGCAATCCACCGACGCCCGGTGCCTGTAGAGCGAAATACGCGGCGGCAAAAGCCGCGGTTATCGTGATGCAGAACTGAATCATGTCGGTGACCATCACGCCCCACAGTCCAGCGGCAGCGGCAAAGATGATCGGTACGATCGCGCAGAACAGCAACGTCTCTTCGCGCGGCCAGCCAAAGAGCACGCTGGCGATTTTCACCGCCGCGAGGTTGACGCTCGCAATGATGAAGCAGTTGAAGAACAGGCCCAGGTAGACGGCTCGAACCGACCGCACGACGGACGCCGCCTTGCCGGAATAGCGGAGTTCGTAGAATTCCAAGTCGGTGAGGACGCCGCTACGCCGCCACAAGCGCGCATAGAAGAACACCGTCGCCATGCCGGTGAGCAAGAACGACCACCAGACCCAGTTCTCCGCGACACCGCCGTCGCGCACGAGATTCGTGACGAGATTCGGTGTGTCGGTCGAGAAGGTCGTGGCGACCAGTGAGATCCCGATCAGCCACCACGGCGCTCGGCGCCCGGCGGCAAAGAATTCGGTCGTGTTCTTTCCGGCGCGCCGTGCGAGAACGATCGCCGGGACGAACGTAATCGCCAGTGAGACGACGACGATCCACCAGTCGAGCGCGGTGAGGTGCACGCGTTAGTCGGGAAGCAACGCGAAGGTTACGGTCCTATCCGCCTCGCGATGATTGGTCCAGAAACGGCTTCCGTCCCAGGCGAGTCCGCGTGCGCGAAATGGTACGCTGGCAAGATCGTCGGCGACGCCGGTGCGCAGGTCGAGCCGCGAGAGAAAGTATTCTTCGGTGTCCTCGTCGTCGGTGCCCAGGAGACACGCCATATCATCGATGACCGCGACACCGCAAACTTCGTGCGGCGTGTTCCACGTGTGCGCGACGGTGCCGTCGTCATTCAACAAGAGCAGCCGTTTGTTGTACCACTGACCGAGCAGCACGCGTCCGCCGTAAAGCGCCAAGTGCGAGCCCGCATCGTCGGGGCATTCGATAACGACATCATCGAAGCCGTCGCCCGGAATGTAGCGGCGCACGCGCCGATCGTCATCGGGCGCTTCGCCGCAGGTCATCACGACCGCGCCGCCGCCATAGTTCATGCCCCAAGGCATACCCGGCGTCTCGATTTCGTCGATCTTCCGCCACCCGTCGCGCTCCATGACGTCGATCCGGCGCGTGGCGCGCGAAGCGATCCAGACCTCCTTGCCGCGCAGCACCGCGACCGAGTGCGGCTCGGGCGAGGCGGAGACGAAGCGGTCGATCTCGACGATGGGCTTGAGCATGAAGGCGCAGGTTCTCGGCTCGACAAACAAGCTCCGCCATGCGCGTACGAATTTACGAGCAGCGCACCGGGGCGCTGTTAGCCGACGCGAGCGGCGATCAAGTCATCAAATCCGAAGGGAATTGGTACATCGACGCTGCCGCCGTTAGTAAGAACCTGCAAATGTCGTCGCACGACTACACGTGTCCGTACAAAGGCAAATGCTACTACGCGGACTACGTTGACGGAGCAATACGCGCGATCGATGTCGCGTGGGTCTACGGCGATCCCAAGTCCGGTTGGGAGCAAATCAAGGGAAAATACGGCTTTTACGCGGGTGAGCGCAGCAACACGCGCGATGAAGTTACGCCCTAGCGCAACCTTATAGGCACGAGCCGGCGCGATCGAAGTATTCGCGCAGCGGTCCGGAAAGCAGCGCCAGCAACGCTGTCTGCGTCTGCTCGATGCGCTCATCAGACATACCGGCGAGCAGATTGCGTTCGGTTGCGCGCACCGCCTCGCTCGCCTGCGCAAATAGCTCCGCCCCCGGAGCGGTAATCTCGAGGATGCGCGCGCGCCGGTCGTCAGGATCGGGCTTGCGCAACACGAGTGCACGGCGCTCCAAGTCGTCGATCGTTACGACGAGCGTCGTCTTATCGAGCCCCAAGCTTTGCGCGATCTCGCGTTGCGAGCGCAGCGAGCCACCGGCGCCAACACGGCAAAGGTCCGCAGATTCAGACCAAAGGGAGCGAGCGCCTCGTTGTGTGCTGCGGTGAAGGCATGGGCGATCCGGGCGACCGGCCATCCCAGTCCTTCCCGCAGGACGGCGGGGACTTTGCTGCAGCTCCCCGCCTCGTGTGTCACGTTCATGCGGGCGGTTATATCACAAATTGAGATCATCCTAAACAAGATGATATTGACAAGGATCGTCCTGCTTGAAGCGATCGTCGACGACACCAAGATGGCGCCCACCGCTTCCGCGCCTGTTCCCACACGCGCCGACCGCGTATTTCGACGCGGCGCGCGAAAACGCCGATCCGATGTCGCTGCAAAATGCGACGTTGCAAGCGGGATACTCGATCCTCGCTGCGCGCGCACACGGCCTCGATGCCGGTCCGATGGGCGGCTTCGACAAGACCGGCGTTGACGCCGAGTTCTTCCCGGACGGAACGCGCAAGTCGATTTTGCCTCCTTCGCCTAATGTGGCGGAGGCGACACGTACATTTGCCGGCGTGTTTGCGGCAGGTTCGGATTATGGACCACGGTGCCGTCGGCAAATGTCACGCGCAGCGCAATGCAGCGCGGCAAGCCGGTTTGCAGCGGAAATACATTCGGGCTGAGGCCATACTTATGCTTGATCTCCGCGCCGGGTGAAAACGTGCCGACGTCACGCGCTTCGGCGACCAGACGTCCGTTGGCAACCAGGCCCCATTCGACCGTCGTCATCACTTTGTTGGTGACGTTCGTAAAATCGACGTTCAGCGTGGGACTCGCGCTCGTGACCGGCGGCTGATAGAAATTGTAGCCGTACGGGTCACCCCAAAAATACGGGCGCCCCGGATAGAACGCGGGAACGTAGCCAGGATAGCTGGTCACAACGTTGGCTTGTGGATCGCATTTACTCACTCGGAACATCTTGGTGGTAAACGGGATGGTCGTTTGCGCCGAGGCCGGTGCCACAAGCGCAAATAAGACGAGTGCCACGACGAGAATACGCATCAAAGCGGGTCCCCCAATCCTGTGGATTATCGCACCTTCTCCGGAGCGGTACTGTCCCAAAGGCGCAGTCCCTGCGCCAGCCGGATAGGATGCGCGCGCCCCGCGTGATAGCATAGCCGCGAATGGATAGTTCACGGCTCGACTTCTTGACGATGCTCGGGTCGGTCGCAGCCGTACCCGGAACGATCGCGGCCGCACCAAACGCTGGGGCCCCGATTTCGCGCGCGCTCGTGCTCAGCGGCGGCGGCGCGCGCGGCGCCTACGAGGCCGGCATCATCGGCAGTATGGTGGCCAGCGGTGGGATTCGCGACGGCGAGCCGCTTGCGCCGTACGGTCTGGTCTGCGGAACCTCGATCGGAGCACTCAACGGCTGGTTCGTCGCTACCGGACAGTACAGCGCGCTCAAGGAGCTTTGGTACGGTGTAAGCGCCGCACACTTGATCCAGCTCAAGCCGAAATTCGCTGCGCTGCGGAATTCTAACAGCGGTGTTGGCGATCGATTCTTATCGGCGCTGTATCTCGCGTCGTTGACAAAGAATGAGGCCGCACTCCTCGACTCAGCTCCCGTGCTCGATTGGATCACAACCCACGTCGATCTACAGCGGCCGCTGCTCGTGCCGTTGGTGTGGGTCGCAACGAACCTGACCGCACAGCGAGCCGAATATTTTTACGCGCGTCCGCCGAACGCGCCGCCACGCGATCAGAGCGTCATCATTGACGCTCTGCACTTGGCGATCGGCCCTAACACGGTCGTGCGCGAGGCATCGGTTGACCTCTTTCATCGCGAAATCTTTGCGTCGGCATGTATTCCACTCGCCTTTGATCCGGTCGCGATTCCGCAACCCGATGGTTCGCTCAACGACTATTGCGACGGCGGCGTGGCGAGCAATTCGCCGGTGACGGTCGCGCATTCGGTATCGGCGGCCGTAGACGTGGTCCTGATCGATCCGCCCTTCGAGCCCATCACTGACTACACCGACGCGCTCGCCGTCGCGCTCGGGACGTTTGGCACGATGCAGCGGAAAATCCTCACCAACGACATGCGCAGTGTCTACTTTCAGTCGTTGGCGAAACATGCGTTTACGCAACTCTCGCCGTCCGCAATGCGCAACCTCACGAAGGAGGAACCAATGTTTCGGACGCTCTTTGATTCGCTGCCCGCGACCGACCTGCGCTACGTCCGGCCGAAAAGCACACTGCCCGTAGGCACCGGTGCCTTTAGCGATGAGGAGGGCATCGGTAAAGCCTACCGCATCGGTTGGGAGGATGCGCAGGCGGGGTTCACCCCGTACGACTGGCGAACGTTCGACGCGTAACGTGGAGAGTGTACGCGGCTGGGTCACTGCCGCTGCGGTGTTTGCCGCAGCGTTCCTGCTCTGGAACGTCCTCGCGGCGTCGATCCCGGTGTTGTTGCTGCTGTTCACCGCGATGCTGCTCGCGGCCGCGTTAGAGCCGATCGTCGACCGTCTAAATACGCGCATATCGTACGGCGCAGCGGTCGGCGTCACGTTCGGTGTGGCGATCGTCGCCATCGGCGGGTTGGGATTCGCACTGCTGCAGCCGGTTGCCGCGGAACTTGGAAGGTTGATCGCCGCGATACCGAGCTATGCGGGTGCCCTGCAAACGGAGCTCGCTTCGGCGCAACGCTATATCGAAAACGACCAAACGGCGCGCCAACTCGCCAGCGCTCTCGCGAACGGTGTGAGCGGGGCGGCGAGTTCGGTGGGCATGAGTCTGCTTGGCGGTCCGAAACTGGTGGCCACGCTGATCGGGGATGGCCTGCTGATCGTCCTGCTCGCGATCGGCTGGATGCTCACCGCCGGCGAGCTCGAGCAGTTCGTGCTCGGCCTGATCCCGCCCAAGCCGCGTGAGAATTGGCACGCGGCTTTCGCTGACATCAGCGTCCGATTGGGCGCCTACGTGCAAGGCGTCGTGATCAACGGCGCGGTGGTGGGCGTCGCGATGAGCGTCTCGCTGGCGATCCTCGGCGTTCCCTACGCGTTGCTGCTCGGGTTTATCTCCGCAATCTTTCAGGCGATTCCAATGGTCGGCGGCGTCATCTCGGGGCCGATCGTACTTCTGGTCGCGCTGGCGACGAGCGGCTGGGAAAAGACGCTCATCGTCCTCATCATCTTCACCGTCGTGCAAATCCTCGATGGCAACGTGCTCACGCCGATCATCTTCGGCCAGCGCGTGCAGCTGAGTTTTCTGTTGATTATCTTCTCCACCGTCGTCGGCGGCACGCTGCTCGGCATCAGCGGCGCATTTCTTGCCGTCCCGGCTGCTGCGGCACTGCAAGTAATCGTCGTCCGCATCCTAGCGCCGGCCATCCGCTCAACGCACTAGACACTGCGCTCGCGCGACGCAGAGGAGAGCGCTGATATGCTCTCGCTTTCCTTTTGCGCCGGCATGCTCGGCATCGAAGGGTACGTCGTACGCGTCGAAGCCGACACCTCTCCCGGATCGCCCGCGTTCACGATCATCGGCTTGCCCGATCGCGCGCTCGCTGATGCCAGCGGCCGCGTGCGCGCCGCAATCTTCAATTCAGGATTCGCATATCCACCTGGACGCGTGCTCGTGAATCTTTCGCCCGCCGATGTTCGCAAAGGCGGCCCCGCCTTCGATCTGGCAATTGCGCTCGCGTTGCTGGCTATCGACGAGCAGATCGATCGCCTTGCGTTGCAAGGGTTCATCGCGCTCGGCGAGCTTGCGCTCGACGGCACCCTGCGTCCGGTCAACGGCATTCTCCCGATGGTGATCGGCGCGCGCAATGCCGGCTTTTGCAAGTTGGTCGTTCCGCAGCGCAATGCGGATGAAGCCGCATTGGTCGACGGAATCGAACTCTACGCCGTCGACTCGCTGCAAAGCGCGGTCGCGGTAATTCTGGGCGACGGCGGCCCCTGGCGCCGCCGTACGCAGGCGCCGTCACTCGATCCGGCCGACGCACTCGTGCACGGTGACCTAGCCGATGTCCGCGGACAGGTGGGAGTGCGACAAGATCGCGTAAATCAATAACGCCAAAAGAACAGCTAATACCGCGGCTGATACGAGCACGCAGACAAGCATTTGGCTCCCACTCTCGTTTAATGGGGGTCGCCTCCAAATGCGTCGCCGACCGTGCCCATCGGAGTAGTCCGAGACCAGTGCCTTGAACTGATGAAGCAGCTCTTGGTCGACCGGTCCTCTCTCGCGGACTAGCAGTTCAAAGCAATGCCAGTAAAACTCGAACTCGTTGTTCGGACGCGATTTACCAACGACTTGGTCGTCAATCGCCTTTCGCATAAGGTGCAATCGGGCGTCCCACTCCGTACATCGTTCCCGAGAGACGCTTTCCGCACAATAGCGATTGTAGATGAGACGCCGCAGTGCGCGCTCGTCTTCTTTCCCACCGATCTTACGCCACAAACGAATGGCAGAGCTGCGGATCTCCTCTGCCTGACGCGACATATTCTCATCTTTCATCTCTTCATGCCGGCGATCGTCGATAGCTGACCCGAGAATACCGTTCAAACCTTCACGCCGCAAGAAGGATTTTCCGCCTAAAGTTTCCTGCACAGAAGGAAGTTCAGCGATACGATCAAGCCTACAAAGACCTAATATCGTGCAATGAGTACCAAATCATCGGCACCCCTGCGCGGTTTTTGGAAACGCTCCACCTATAACTCAATGGAGACTCGCATCGCAATGCGAGTGTTCCTGGAATCTGATGAGACGAAGGCCGCGTTCGAGCGACTCGGGATCGATGTGCCATTGCAGGCATCACGAACGGCGCATAGTCGCAACAACACCGATCGCGCCTACCTGTACGACCAAATTCGCTTTCTCGCCAATTGCGCACCTAGCGGAAATCTGTCCGGTGTCACCCAGGAGCATTCGCTCGAGTACTTTCGTGCACTTGGCACTGAAGAGCTTCCTACGGGGCGCCGACGAGGGGCCTCAGTGGTTCGGGCAATGTTTGCCGTTCGTAAGCTCTATTGGGAACGAGGACTGCCTTCGCCGACCATGCTGATGAGCCACCGCCAGCTCGCACGTGAGCTCCTTGCGTCGGATACGCGACAAACCCACAAAGCTAAGCCCCTTTATGGGACGGACGCCGTGACGCTCGTTGATTCGTTTGACCAGAGCACTCTGCCTGGGTTGCGCGGTGGCGCTATTTGTTCTATTGGAGTGAATCGCGGCTTGCGAGCTTCAACGATAACCGGGCTTGACGTTGAGCGGACGCTCATTGAAGCGCGGGGGATCGTCTTGGAGATCCAGTTCGACAAGACGCATAGATCAGGCAGCCCCTTGCGAACCGCGACGAAGCACTCGGCAGAGCACCGCGCCTGCGCAGCGTGCAGGGTCGGCGCTTACATTGCAGCACTCGAAACTTTAGGCATACGGGAAGGTCCACTCTTTCGTCCCATTGATCGATGGGGTCATCTTCAACCGACCCGATTGCATCCAGCCGCAGTCACAGACATCCTCAGGGCCGGCCTCAGACACGCCGCTATTCCCGACGCCGACTCGTATTCAAGCCATTCCTTCCGGCATGGCGTCGTGCACGCTGGCATCTTGGCCGGCTGGTCTATTGAGGATATCTGCGCAGTCACACTTCACCGTTCGCGCCGCGGCATTCTACCGTACGTAATGGCCATTGATCCCTGGCTTCTCTCACCCAAAGACGTGCCGTTATCACTTGTAAACCGCGCTACAGTGCCGCGAAACATCGGATGGGTGCATGCTTAGCAGGAGCGAACGCGCCGTGGCAGAGCGGTATTTGGCCCAGCTAGGAGCGCTCGCTGCCGAGCACTTCGATGTGGCGGGAGACGCGGTCGAAGAGTCTCATGTGCAGGCGTTCCTGGACTACTGCGTCTCCCGCCCCGTTGCATATTCTCCGAGGGGACGAATGCTATACAAGCCAGCATCCAGATATCTCCCCGAGATCGTGCGTTTCGTGCAAGATTATTGTACCAACCGAGGCCTACGTTCTCCAATGTCGAGCGTTTCCCACGAATATGCGTGTCAGCTGCGAGCAAAGATTGCACCGGAAACGAGACGCGCTGTCCCACTCTTACAGAAAGACGTCGACACGCTGATTGATGCATGCATCACTTCAACTCCGCACGGTCTGCGCATGCGCGTATTATTGCTGCTGTTCTGGGACACGTGGGCGCGGCCAAGTGAGCTGTTACGCCGTAGATACCCCGATGACATTGATGCGAGCGATCAACGCGGTATTGTAATAACGGTCCGTAGTTCGAAAGTCAATTCCGGACCCGAACCAGAGTATTTCGCGGTTCGGCATGCGCGAGAGGAGAATCGATGCCCTGTTTGCAGCCTTCGAACATGGCTGGAATATCTCGGCGACGACTGGAGGGGCCCATTGTTCCCCGGTATTAAGGGCTTTCTTCCCACGGCGCACCCGCTAGACACAACAAACTTTTGCCTCGCCTTAAAGAGGCACGCTCACGCCGCGTTGGCGACCTCGCAGGATGTCTCCAGTTACTCGCTCCGGCGAGGCGCAGCGACAATGGCAGCAGTGCTAGATTGGCCGCCTCACCAAATTCAACGCAAGCTCCGCCACAATGTTAGTTCCCAGATGAATGACTATATTGACGCTGCCCTCATGGCGTCGTTGGGAGTGTAGTTCATGTTCATGAAGATAACCCCAGGAATGGGCGAGTTTGAAGCAACGCTTCGGCGCAACGGCGTCTCTCCTGAAGAAGCAATTGCAGCGCACAAAATCGCCTGGCTCAAGTCGCTTATCAACGGCGGCCTCAGAAAACATCGAATGCTTATTCAGTTGACCGTTGACTTACGAGTCTACGGGAGCGAGGAATCGCGCTTAAGCGATGAGCGCCTAATTCGAACGTATTTACGAAACGAATTTGACGCTGGGAACACGACGGTTGATAAGTGCCCACGATATCTCGTGCCGAGTGAGTCGTTCCAAACACTGGTCCAGTGCCTTCGACCTGGGGCCAGTCCATTATCGCCCAATCAAACACACAGGCTGCGGGTAGCTTTACTTCTTGCTTGGTACACCGGACTGAACTCGTCAGGCCTCAGTCGGATCGAAATACAACACTTGCAGCCCGACGATTACGGCCTTGTCATAAGATTTAGCGCACCAAGATATGGCGACGTCGAGTATCGCATTGATCACTCCGAACCTCTCGGTGCAGTAGCTTGCACCGATATTGAAGATTGGATACGGAGAGCTCCGCCGAACAGCGGCAATGCCTACGCTGTTCCCAGACTTAGCAGTGCGGGTCCGCGTTGGGACAGGCGGAACAATACTCATAATCTCTGGCAATCACTCTCCAAGGTCTGGGTATCGAAAATGGTGCCTGTGCGTTCCTTTACGTTTGCTGATATTCGGCACACATTTCTCGATCGCACCTATGCTCAGAACGACCCGGTAACGTTCATGCGCCTCTCCGGCTTCCGCTCTTATCACACGTACAGAGTGTATCGTTTGCGGAAGGCGTACTGGGGTACACGAAGCCTGATTGACGCGCTTCCTCACCAAGGCGGACTGGCATAAATGCAAGTCAGTAAAGCCTCGTGCGAAACCATACTCTTAGCGAGCGTGGATTTGGTGCCCTCGTCAATGTCCCGTGACGTTGCCTAGTCGTGGGACAGTCGGCAAAATACCGCGGAGATCTCCTGCTTCCCGACGGTACCTCTGCCTCCGGCTGGTTGTTCAACTACGACGATGCTGCGCGCCAGCCTAACCCCACGACAGACGAATCGACCGATAACGACGTCGAGGTAAGCGCCAACGTTCAGGCACCACTTTCGTTCGCCGAGCAGCTGTATCAGCGTAGAGGGATCGCGCCGCGACCACCAATGCCTCGCCCCGAATCGATCGAAGAAGTGCTCGGGCAGGAACGTGCATTGAGGCAAGCGCGCGACGCTCTTACCAGCTCTTGTCCCTCGCACCTTCTATTCGTCGGGCCAGCCGGAGTGGGAAAGACAACGACCGCGCGCCTTGCCCTCGACATTGCAAGGTCTTCGCAGAGAAGCGTCTTCGCGGAGGATGCTCCCTTTGAAGAGGTCGACGGCACGGCAGTACACCTCGATAAGGCTAACAATTTCTGTGAGCTCTTCACTGTAGCAATCGAAGGCTACTATCGCGTTGCGATGAAGGCTGCAAAACGGGGCGGACTGCCACGAGGACTGCCGTATTTTCAGTTTGGCGCGTGTGCACGAGCCCACGGCGGCGTGCTCTTTATCGACGAAATCGCCGAACTTAAGAATGCAGTGTTACACGGTCTGTTGAAAATTTTGGAGGACGGCATCGAGCGTGTCACGGCAAAATCGTACGAGCCGGGCGCGGACGCTCCTGAATGGATGCGCTCATTTTTCCAAGACGGAGTTCCGGCAAACTTTATACTCATTGGCGCGACGACCCGTCCTTTAAGCGATTTGCCCCCTCCGCTCATCTCCCGTTGCGAGGTCGTGGCGTTTCTGGATCTATCGCTAGAAGATCGTGTCGAGCTCGCAGTCCGGACGGCGAGGAAACTCAAGGTTCGACTAAGCGTGCCGGCAGCAAGGGCCGTTGCCCGCGAGAGCATCAATGGTCGAGATACCGTTCGAAGAGTCGAGCGCCTTGCAATGAAGGTACTGAGTGAAGGACGACGGTCAATACCGATGCGCGATACCAACGCCGGGACTTCGCCTGCTCCATCATCATTACGACATCCGTATATCTATATTCCAATCGAAGCACGGGCTTAGTGGATCACCTCAGGTAGGAGCTATACTAAGATCAGCAGGAGGCCCGCGATCGCGCCCAAAGTGACCCGGACCCAGGATGCCGCAACCGAGGCTGAGATCGAGCGCGAAGCGTACCGCCTTCCGACGCCGGTCCTCGTAGCCCGACTCGTCCAACTCGCTGGAGTTTCCGTCGCAGGTACCGTTGGCGCCGTAAAAAACGAGCGCACGGTGCGGCATTGGATCGCCGGCGGACGTCAGCCAGAACGCGAGGCGCAGCTGCGCTTTGCGTACCGGGTGGCGCGGGTGATCGCCGATTCGTGCGGCCCCCGCATTGTTCAGAGCTGGTTCAAAGGTGCAAATACATCGCTAAGCGATCGCGCGCCAGCAATACTGCTTCGCGACGACTTTTCCGAAGACACGCAGCGAGCAATTCTCAATGCGGCGCGCCGGCTCGGGAAATGACGCCTCAGGCGACGCGCTACTCGTGATCCGTTGGACCCGTACTTTGATGTAACTAGACGGCGGCGTTTCGCGGAGTAGATCAGGAAAATGAACAAGTCTCGTTAGCCGCATCGTGGGATTCTCGATCTCATTCTTCGAGCTGCTTGTTAATGTCCTGAATACGTTCAATTCCGCGCTGCAGGAGCACCTCAAGCCGCTGCAATCCGTCCCTCGCATTAGCAACGTGTCGAGGCGGACCGTGAGCCGGCGCCTTGCGGCGAATCAGCCCCGCCCGGACAGCAATTTCGTCTGCCGTTACCCCTAGGGCGTTGGCAACTTTAATCACGGTGCTAAACCGGACCTCAGTACGGTCTTCGGCCTCGATCCGCGTAAGCGTTGTTGTGTCAAGACCAGCCAGCCGAGCGAGCGCGTTGATCGACAAACCTGCCTCCAGACGCAGATCTCGGAGAGCCGCTCCCACAGACGGTTTTGCTCGCGCCACCTTGTCGCCATTTGACATAGGGCGACTTGAATATCCAGGTCAACTGTCATCAGTTTCGTGATGACATTTGGCATGTTGTCTCGCTGTTCCATTAGCCAAACCCACATCGCCACGATCACCCCTAATAATGGTCCTTATCGTGGGTTAGCTATTGTGTCAAAGCCACAATGGCGGCCGCGGCGGTCATCATATGCGGTACGGGAGCTCGTGCACATCGCCGGGCTTTCCGTTTCGGGCGGCAAGTCGCGCATGCGTAAGCCACAATGGCCGCCACAAAGGCCACCTGCGCACTCGAAAGAAGTCGATGAGCTCAGACTTCCTGACTCAGTTGACGGACTTGCGGTGCTCGCCGTCCTAAACCGCATGGCCGCAAACGTTCTCACTGCACCCAGCCTCGCCTCTCGGCCCAAACGCCCAGGTGCGAAGCGTAAGAAACGCGCGAAGGGTCAGAAATCATAATGATTTACGGGCCGGAGCGTGGTCGCCGTTTGGCATGCTCCCGTGCTATCCGGAAAGCCTCCGGGATAAGTCGGCGCGACGACTCGATGAGCTCGTACAAGAAAGCCAGATCGGCAAACGACAGCGTTCCGCGAACGCGCTCGAGTAGATCGAACAGGTACTCATCGTCTTCTTCCGAGCGAACCGTCGGATCGCTCTCGTCCGTCGTAACGTATCGGCCATGGCCGACTCGGCGTAGATCGCCTTCTCGAACTAGCCGGGTGAGAGCGAACGTGATCGACGACCGACTCGCATCGGGCAACGCCGTGATAAGCTCACGGGTCGACACCGGCCGCTTCGCTGCCGCCACGTGCTCGTATACCCGCTGGATCACGGCCTTGGTTTGCTGGACGAAAGGAACTTCTGTCAATAGCGCGCTATTGACACTTGGCACCAACTTATCCTCGGGCCGTTTATGAATCGAGCGCACACGCCCACCGCGTGGGCTTTTCTCGTCGTCTCCGATCCGCAACAAGCCGATACCCTTGCGGACCAAGAGGCCTGGGCGCGCGAGGCTGCTCACGAAAACGGCTGGGTCGTCACACGCACGATCTCAGGCGTCTCTAGCGGCAAGGTCGGAGCGCGCGGACTGACGCTTTCGATGATTGAGGATCTCGGGCGGCTGCCTCCACAAGAACGCCCGAATAGGATTCTGATGATCAGGCTTGAGCGGCTCGGCCGCGGCGATGGCTCTGAGGCCATGGAGGTGTTCCTCAAAGTGCGCCGGCTGGGGATCGTTGTCCACACCCGCCTCGACGGCGACGTCGGCTACGGACGCGCCTCGGAGTTGCTCATGCCGGTACTGCGTTTCTTCATCGGTGGTATGGAGAACGAGGTGCGTCGCGACAAACTGCTCAGCATGTACGAGCGACGGCGCGTCGCGCAGAGAACCGATCCAACCCGAGCGGTCTCGTCGAAGATGCCCTATGGGCTGCAGTTGCAAGACGGGCACTATGCGCCAAAGCCCCCTGAAGACGCTCCCGTCCGGCTCGCCTTTGAAATGAAGACGCAAGGCTACGGTCCGCACCTCATTGCGAAGAAGCTGGCCGTCATAGCACCCCCGATGACGTTGAAGGACGGATCGGAGCACGCGATGCGCTGGACCACCGATCGCGTGCGTCGCATGCTACTGAAATCGTGCTATCGTGACACGATCGTCGACGGGGCGACGTGGGAGCGTGCGCAACGGCCTTTACGCGACATCCACCGTCCAACGATACGGCACGAGTATTCGCTCGGTGGCGCTCTGCGCTGCGAATGCGGCTACCATCTCGTCGGCCAGCGCGGACCGCGTGCGACCAGCGTTTTCTTGTACTACGCATGTTCCAACGCCCCGGCCCATCAGGGCCGCTACAAGTTCTATAGAAGCGACCGTCTTGTAGAGCAATTTCTCGCGCTGCTCGATCGTCTTAGCGCGGACGATGCATTGTTACGGCGCTTTCTTGCGACGCAGGTAACGGACACCGATATCGATGCTCTGGAGCTCAGGCTCGCGGCGGCAGCTAAAGACCTGAGCGGGCTAGATGAACGCCGACGCCGTATTTTCTCGGCATTTGAGAACGGAGCCCTTGCGCGGAAAGATTTGCAATGGCGGCTTGACGACTTGCGAGAACAACAGACGACGCTCGAAATACAAGTGTCGGCCCTTCAGCGGGAGATTGCTACGGTGCGGGCATCGCACAGGAGTGAAGATGATGCGCGTGCTCTTGTGCAATCAGCTCGATCGCTCTGGAGCGGCGCGAAAAACGACGATAAGCGTGCCTTAGCGAAGGCCATCGCATGCGCGTTTGGGGGGCTTTCAGTCAGGACTGATGGTTCGCTCACGGTCGGTACGATTGGCGCGCTGCCGGTTCGGTCGCCGAAGCGACTTCGGCATCACGAAGGATAACGTCACGCGCTAGAGCTCGATGCGAGGAGCAGCGACAACATTTACGTGTAGCCGAGACCTTTTTGCTTTGCGGTATCGCAAGTCGGGCAAAGCAACTGTGTGTTCTCTGCAGTATACCCTTCCATCGCCCTGTGGCGATCGAGCACGGCGCCTTTCTCGGGTAACGGGTCTTTGCATGTGTTGCAAAGACCGCTCTGCTCGATGCGCTTCTTTTTCTTCAGTGCCGCCCGGTATGGCGGCTTCAAACGTTCATCATACTGCAGTTGGTTGAAAAGGCGCCGACGGAACGCCCAGTGCAATTCGGCATCGCCCGCCGCCAGTTCGGTAAGCGCGCCACGCACTTGATCCAAGAGCGGAACGAGTCGGGCGCGCTCATCGTCCGTTAGGCGTCGATTTGCCATTATCCGATCTTCGAATCTAAATACTGCAGCAGGGTGCGAACCCCGTTGATCAGCAACATGGCTTCGGGGCCCTCCAGGAGTGCGGCGGAGGGATGCGCCACGCTGGCTTGATTTCGTATGATATTAAGAGCGTCAACGGCGCTTGCAAAGGACATGACAAAGCGCTTGATCTCCTCGGCGCGCGGTCCGGGCGTCGTGAAGGCCGGGTGCTGCTCACGAACGAGCTTGAAGAGGGTCGTCAGGCTCGCGTCCGGCGCATATGCGATGCCTGCCTTATCACATACGACCTTTAGATAGCCATGAAACGCGGTGTGAACGCGATCAACTCCGCTTGTGGCACCGGTCGTCGCCAATAGTTGCTCCGCGTCTCTCAAAGCACGATCGACGACGTCGCTCGTGGAATGGAGGTTTGGCGTCGGGACACCAACGACTTCGTCGGTGTTTAGTTCGACCGCAATGAATCGAATGTGCTGCGACGTAACCTCCTGCACGGCTTTCGCTATCGCTTCAAACTCCACGCGCTTGGAGCGGTCATCTGCCCACTGCGCAGCCTTCTCGTATGGCTCGAATGGGGCGCGCCAATAGAGAATCCAAAACTCGTCGCCAAAACCGTTATGGGCCTCGCGCAGCTCGAATGGAAGTTCGTCCAACAAATCAGCGGCCGCGCGCAATTTGCGCGCGCGAAGCATTTTGCTCGACATTTGACGCAGTTTAGCCCATTGGTCGGCCGACACCGCGGTTCCGTCGAGTTCGATGCCCTGTGAGCCACTTCCATGGTATAGCCGGATCACATGCAGTCGTTTAGTTTCGCCTTAGCAAGGCTCCCGCCAATATTGTTTTCACTGCCTGCCACGAGTCGATTGATACTCCTAAGGTGCCGAACAGGGGTCCCTCGTCAGACGCGAGGCCCGGGTAAATAAGGCGCAGATCGAACGCTCTCACGCCCCTCTGAGTGCCAAGGAAACCTTCGACGAGGACAGCAGAACTAAGACGATGTCTGGATTCGTCGGCCCGGAAGTACGTGATCTGTTCGCGACATTTGCTAAGACGCTGAAACGGTAGCGTATCCAAATCGAGCGCGAATACTAGGGAGCGATGTCGAATTTGCTTATGATTCAACGCAATGATCCACACGCTTTGCTATTTAAGCGGAGGGCCGTCCAGCAATCCCTGGCTTGGCCAGATCCAGCCCTTTGAGAAGTAGGATCGCATCGTTGCCGGCCGCCGTTTCAAATCGTCCGGTCTGCCGCATCGGAAGCCCATCGCTCTTGAACGATACCACCACTACGGTGCCGTGCTCGATTGCCGAATTTGCGTGCTCTTCGATTTCAAGTGTGTTATCGACGTCAAGTGCTGGCACTTTTAATTCATGCAGCGATCGGTTCTTGCCGATCGTCACCACAACATCGGTCGCCGGTTGTCTCCCGTAATTCGAAAGATTTCCGCTTAGCGTCAGTTCGTCGTTAACCATTTCCGCTCGTAGTTGCAACTGCAGCGCCGCGTGAAGTTCTTGCCGGTACGGTGGCATCTTCTCGCGCGCTTTTGGTTCGCCCGGAGCCGACGTAGTCAAGGCACGTTCCCGGTCCCGATACAGGCGGACCACCTCGTAAGCTACAGAAGACGCCAGTCCTTCGCCATGAGGCAGCCGCGCACAGTTAAGGATGAAGCGGCCAAGACGCTCTGCGTCAAAACCCGATTGTGCCGCAGCGCGAGCGATCGAAACTGGATCTCGCCTTTCTGTGTCATGGCGCGACGCATCGGACGTCTGCGTTGGGCCAGCCGGCGCGTTTGCATCGAACAACGACGGTTCCTTCGGTTCGGTGACAGGCACGCGCAGGAGAACCGTTTGACCAAACGGCAGGCGCGCCCACTGATAGGCTTCCCGAGACGCTCTTTTAGCCATCGGTTCCGACGTTGTCGAAACGAACGAGAGCAGGCCGCGCAATACGGATGCGTTCTTGGGTAGGCGCGTTGCATCAGACGGTTCAGCACCTCTTCCGATGCCGGCAACGGAAACCCGCGTAGCCTCACTGATAACGTACTCCCGATCAAGAATTGCCGAGCGGCATTCCTCGTCCAGAGATGCGCCTATGAAGGCCCCCGCGAGAGTCGCAATAGTGTCCGTGTCGGTTCCAACTTGATAGGCAATCATCTGCAGGATCTGCTTGGGCGGCATACCCTTGTGAAGCCAGACTGACACATAGCCGGCAACAGCGCACTTCGTCGCAACTCCTCGCTCAGAGGGATCATGCAGATTAACCTTTGCAAGCCACGCCTTGTAGTGACCACGTTTGGCAAACGCGTCGGTTTGACGTGGAAGCGTCTCAAGTGAACGACGGACCTCACCGCATGCTTGCAGCCATTCACCCAGGAAGTTCGACGCCGTCGAGCGCTCCCACTGGTCGATCCAGTTTGGGCCCATGTGCGGCGACTCTGCCAGGAGACCCGAAAGCTTTTCGACATGATTGATCCTTAGGAGCGCCGCATCGATGTCGGGAAGGTTGCCATGAACAAGAGTTTCTCTTAAACAGATGGCGTGAAACAGTGAACCGACGAATGCTTTAGGATGTCCGTGCGTACACGCGGTGTTAATCACGACGTCACGAAGATAGGTGTCCTCGTCAGTGGAGCTCCAAACGTGGGGCTGAATACGCATCAGAGCACCGTTGCCGCCGCCATTTACATAGCGCCCGTCCTTATCGCCGCGAACCAGAGCGGTCCACGCGATGCCTGCACGCAGCCGTCGTGCTGACGACTGCGTGCCAAAGCCCGCGCCTAAGTGGTAGTTCAACCACGCGGGCAACTCGACGGTGGAAAAATAGTCCGCATCAAATGAGCCGTCAGTTCGTATGGCTCGCGATGTTGCCAGTCTAAGTTGCGTGTCGTCGGAGTACAATCCAGCCGGAAGCTGAAGATCGGGGCTAAAGCGACTAACCTTGCGAACCCAGGGAAACGTGTCGAACTCGCGTCCGTCTAGGCGACGCGAAAGACCCTTTTCATCGACTCCTTCGCTAATAAACCCCAGTGCGTCGCCGTACGCTGCCCAGAGAGCAGAGTTGACGACACGATCAACGTGATTCACTGCCCGGTCTTGCATGGATCAATGATAAACGGCGAAAAGCGGGATTCTTCGATTGTGATCGTCAGATCTCTTCGGTTGGGCAGGAAGGTTAAGAACGAGGATGCCTCTCGATATGTTGCCTCGTCGGGCACGTAGACCCTGCGAAGATACCTTGTACTAAGACGGCCCGGATACAGCGCCTCTGCCTGTGGACAAGTGGGGTCCTCGTAACGGGTTGTCGGATGCCGGCGGTGTTTTGGCCAACTCCACCCGTGCGTAATGGGCTCCGAATAGATCGCCTCGAGGCCTGCGGCTCCGGGTTGACGCTCGACACCCGGATAGCCGTTGTTCGTCGTTGCAAACCATACTTTCGCGTGCGACAAAATTTCCGGATCGAAGGAAAGGATGACCCACCATGTCTTCTCGGCACCTTTGTGCCACGACGTGGATGCATCGAAAAACCGCCGATTGATGTTATTGATCGAAAGGTTGACGTGGTCAAACCACTCCTTATCGTTCCGGATAGCCGCGTTAACATTAAGGATGAACTCGAGAAGCTGCTCGTGCGAGAGCTCGGAACGCGGTAATAGGGCGTGCGTGAAGCAAATGCCGAGAAGCCCACGCCGCTGCGTGAAGTGAACGACTTCGCGAATGCCACGTTCGAGAACGAACTCATCGATCGTCATGCGGGCTCCTTGAGGTAGGTGTCGCGGTCGAACAGATTCAGAATCGGGGGCCGATAAGCTTCTCGGTAACCAATCACAACGGTCAGCTTTGCGCGCGTAATCGCCATCGCGAGCAACATCCTGAGGTGCCGGTACTCGTAATCCTCGACATCCTCCTCATATTTGTGAATAAACTCATTGTCAAACCCGAGAATGAATACGTGATCGAACTCCAGCCCCTTCGAGCTATGCAGCGTGCTAACGCCGATGTTTTCGGGGCCCCTTGGCCACTCTTTCTGACGCTGCAGATTGCAGAATGGTAGCCCAGCCGCGTTCAGCGCCTTCGCTATCGCGCCTTTGCCATCGCCGCCGAGCGTAAGGATGGCTACAGTTTCTTCGTCGAGATTGACTTCCGCCTTAATCACCTGAATCGCGAACGCGAGCTGCTGCGAAAACAGTCCCGAAAAAAGCGTCGGGGTTCTTCGGCTCGGCTTGCCGCGGCAGTTGCGGTAGTTTGGAACCGTGCCATCGTCACTCAAGCGGATCCCGGTCAAGAGCGGTTGAACAAACTGCGCGATCTGGGGCGAATTTCGGTAATTCGTGTTTAGCGTGTACCGTTCGGCCTCGATGGCCGGGTCCAGCCCGACTTCGGACCACTCAATGTGCTTGGGATAGATGCTCTGAGCTGTATCGATGACGATCGTGAGCGACGATTGTGGTTTCAGCCGCGCGCGCAAGGCACGCAACTGCTGGACCGTAAAGTCCTGAACCTCATCCGCGACGATGATATCGTAGTCGTGCACGTCGCCGCCTTCAAGGATCCGTAGCGCGCAGTCATTCCAGTCAATGACACCGCGAGCGTCGACGATTTCGAGGTAGGGAGTGATCACATGCTCGATGATTGACTGCCTTCGAGCGGTGACAAGCGTCGGCTTTCCACGGCTAACCCGCTCGCAGCCGAGGTATCCGCTCAGCCCATCCCGACCAAAGCGTCCCAGCACGTAGTCCACTTCATCAGAGATAAAGTCCGCATCGAGCGTCGTGCTTACTGGTGCGCGTCCCCAAAGCCGGGCAATCTCATTCTTGCGGACACGATCATCGATCGGTTCCTGGTACCCCATAAGCTCGAACGACCAATGTGCGAAGGTATCGACTATCGGGTCTACAGCAAATGGAACGCTCCTGATCTGCTCATCGATGAGATTCTCGATGTAGCCTTTCAGCGTCCGATTGAAGGTAAGTACGGCCACGCGGATCGGGCTAGAGTCGAAACGCAGCTCCCGATCAGCGGCTATACCCGCTAACGCTTTGCGAAATCGCAGAGCAGCTGCGGATGTTTTGCCGCTACCGGCACTTCCGCGGATAATGACGGTCTGATAGGTGTCCGCCTCAAGGATCTTGAGCTGCTCCGGTGTGGGAGTGACGCTTGAAAGAACGCGCATCGTTTGGCTCCGGGCAATGAAGGACAGTTCATGTGGCATTGAAAGCGATTGTATCGCGCTTGCTGAGTATCGACACCTTGGCGATTAAGGAGCGCTATTCAGCTTAGAATACGCGGCTCTTTGTTTAAGCCTGCGCGTGGGTCCAATGGCCCACTATAAGCTGTCCTACTGCCGTTGGTAGCGCAGTCAGGCGTCGAACGGGAATACTACAGCACCTCGGTGCCGCCCACACGCGCACGAGGGGGAACAAAGGGTACAGCCCAACGTGCCCCGGATGGACTGTTGGCGTGACATCGCGACGAGTTACCCCGACTTTAGATGCGATGGCGCGGGCGCTGCGCCTCGGGAATCCCGGCGAGCCTCGGAAATAGTCCGAATGACCCTGGAGCACATCGGCCTGGCATGCGGAATTACCGACTACGAGGTTGAGCTATGCCAAGACGATTGTCATTAATCGCGTTTCTAGCGGTTGCGGCGTTTCTAAATTGCCCCGTCATCGCCTCGGCGACCACTACGCCGGCCCGAGTCCAGATCGTAGCCTATGCGCAGATCACAATGTTCGCGACCGAGGATGCTGCACAGACACATTGTCCGCGCGACACGGTTGTGTGGCTCAATACCAAGACCGGCATTTGGCACGAGAAGGGCATGCGCTGGTACGGTCGCACCAAGCAGGGAGCGTACGTCTGCCGCAAGGAGGCCGCTGCCGCAGGGTATCGCGACACGCGGAACGGTCAATGAAGGCCGCCTTGTTCTTCGCGTACGCGCTCCTCCTGATTGACTCGATGCCCGGTCAACGCCTCAAAGAAGACGGCGCACTATGAACGATATGGTGGAAGATGAGAGTTGATTTCTATTCGGAGGCAAGACCGGGCACGCCGAAGGCCGTCGTCGAGATCGATCCAACGCGCGTGATTGGGGTGCGTTCGCCTTTTGGGCCGCTCCTCCAGATATTCATTCAGGTTATATACGAACAAGGAAAAGATCTGCCGCTCATGTTCGAGGGCATGCTTTGTTGGCCGTCCCAACACGTGGGGCTACACATTCCCCTTCAAACCGTCGGGCGCGGCACTGCGACCCTCGTCGTTCCTATCTCCGATCATGAAATCACTTCGCTCGAACAACGGAGAGCCGGCGGTGAACTTCGCCTTGAACTGGACCTACGCGCGATCGGGTTTCCGGATGAGCCGGGCGTTCTCGGAAGATACACTCCCAGTGGTGGTCGCATAGCCCTCGAAATCCCGCGCGATAAATGGAAAGCCGTGCTCGATGGCTTCGGAGTCGGAATCGTGCGCATTTTGGAACTCCCGAATCCGCCGAAACCGGACAAGCTTCTCAAAGAAGCAGCGGATCAACTGGAATTGGCCGCGCGCTCCTTTTCCGAGGGGCGTTACGGCGAATCCATTGCGGCCGCGCGCGTTTGCGTCGAGCGGATGATCGATAGTATCGGAGCGCGCGTCGGCTTGCCGCGAGGCGACAAAAGCTTCGCCCCTTTTGTCGAAGCACTCGCGGAGAAACTTAAGAACCGCAGGGTCGGAAACGATCCATTGGCGCTCATCGGAAGTCTGATTCGAGCGCTGTTCGGATGGACGTCGCATCCCGTCCATCGCGGCTTCCAGGTATCGGAACGTGACGATGCATTGTTCGCACTCAACCTTTGTGTCGGCTTATACTCCTACATCGTAAGCGCCACCGGTTGGGAGAATCTCCACGAGCAAGCGACCACGACTTAGCGGGTTGACGGCTGACATTGCGCGGTTGAGCCGCCGATAACGCCATTGGAAAATGGAGGCCAATTAGTTTGCCCGCTTTCGGAGATTCGCCGACCGCGCCCAAAGCGAAAAACACAGTTCGGCATTTTTGCTTGTACCTGCCAGCTGCGAGGCCGTCGGGAACCGTCGCAGTAGCAGTTCGCGAAACTGCCTTCGTTCATTTTTACCAACGTAGCGTGACAGAACCGACCGTTGCGAAGACAGGACGAGCAGTTTCACATCGTGCCAAGTTAGCGCAGCGATCCTCGCTTTCGACATTCCCAATTCGATCAAGCGCTCTTGCAGTTTTACGAGCGCCGTATTTTTCGGACGCGAAAAGCCGCAGTCAGCGAGATCCATCGATGGATCGCACTTGAGTTTCAGCTCCGGCGTCGCGCGGACAAAGAAACGTCGAAAAGCGGACGCCGCTCTGCGCTGACTCCAAGCGGACTCCACTCCTTCGATATACACCACGATCTTTGCGTGAGTCGCTTTTTCAAGTGGGCCGACGGAAGCGATGTACTGTCGGAGGTAAAACATATACTGCTGCGCAGTAGTCTCTTTAAGCTGCGGCGCACCTCCTAACGGAATATCCATAATTTTGCGAATTTTCGCCTCATCCACCGTATACATGTATACGCTTACATGCTATACTGATCCTATGGCAAGCGACAGCGAACGACGTATAAGAGGCGCGTTGATCGAAGCCGTCCACTCAGAATTCGATTGGGGAATAACGCTACACGAGTTGCAGCTGCGATCGCACCGTGCATTCATTGACGTTGCGCACATCGATGACAAGTTGCACGCGTTCGAAATAAAGAGCGAGCGAGACCAGCTAACTCGCCTTCGTAAACAGACTCGGTATTACAACGAGGCGTGCAGCGAGTGCACAGTTGTGGTCCACGAGACACATGAAGATGTTGCTTTCAGTGTGCCGCCTTGGTGGGGCATCTGGACAGCCCGAGAGACGGCGGATGGCGTTTCTCTTGCGGTCGCGCGCAATGCGAAGCCGAACCCCGAGTTTGATAGCACGCAGTTGGCGCGGATCTTGCGCTCAACCGAGCTTGCCCGAGTTGTTCGCGCGAATGATCCCACAGCTCGCATTTCAATGCTGACGAAAGACGAACTCGTTCGGCGCGCACGAGGCCTGCTCGGCGATGACGTGCTCGCTCAACTGTCACTCGAGATCCTTCGTACGCGCAAGACTTGGACGTCGCGTCAGTTGGGCGTGGCAACAGAGGAAGAGCGACTTGAAATTGCCCGCAGGCTGCCGAGGCCACAGCTCGGCGTTCGCGCCCTTACGCTTCCGCTACGTGCGTCCGCGTAGCTGCGCGACTACAAATGCAATGTGATGCTGCCAGCCAGCACGCAACCATGTCTGTGCGTAGCTCTGTCGCTGTTTGCCGTCTGCACACCCTTTGATCCAGGCGTCGCCCTCCGAGAACGTGTCACCTCGGAACGAGTCTTCCTCCGTGACGGCGCCGCATACCACGCGCATCGCCGCCTCATCGTGCTCGCGCCGATACACCAACCAATCGCGCTCGAGAGTGTAGCGCATGTTCGGTTGCGGTATCTTGCCGCCTTCAGCAATGCTCACGTGGACCATGCCGCAATCGCTGTAGATCGGTAGCTGATCGCAGGCGGTATCCCGCAGCGCGTGGCGGTGGCGTTTCCAAAGGACGAGATCCCACCGCTTCAGCCGATGCTTGATGTTAAATTCGAGCGCAGAAATACTCTTAGGAAAGCCGTTCGAGGTCAAAATGACCGAGCGCCAACGCGTCGCGCCGGCCATGGCGAGATGAAACGCCGTTATCGCAGGGAGAACGTCGCATATGTTCTGCTCATCAATCTTGCCCGCATCGATCACAAGGTCAACACGCTGGGTTTTGATGCGAAGAGCGTCCAGAAGACGAAGCAGCCCGGTCGCTTGTGGGAATGAAGCAGATTTCGAAATCGTCACTCGAAGCGCAACACCGGTAAAATACTTGCGATCCCAGGCGGCTGCGAGGCGATTGTTTTCGTCGCGATCCGGGCTGATGATCGGGACCACGAACCGGCAGTCGTTGTCGCCCAAGCTCTCGCGAAAATCTCCGAGTGTTGCGCGCTCCTGCTGCTTGTCCAACGCCGAGGTATCGAGCATCAACCGCGTAACGCCGCTGTTGAAGAACTGTTGCTCGACGCCCAACGCCTTTATGATAAGTCCACGCTGCGCCTTCACGTGGTCGAAAAGCGACGGCTGTGATTTGATTACCCGCTCGCCAGTCTCGTCGTCGATCTCGGTTCGCTCGGGGGGCACCGCTCGCGCGATGATCAGCGGATACACGCCGTTCGCGATACTCCCTTGCAGTGTGTGCAAGGCGCGCGCTTCGGCCGGCTTTAAGACCGCGGCCGGAACGTAAACGATTCCCGCGTGGGGGAGGCGTGGGACCTTCGGCACCTCGGTAATCGGTCGTTGCACCGCGTTTACGACCGATTCTTTGTGCAAGGAATTGGTAACCGTCATTTAAGCCACCGCCGCATTAGTAGGACGAACTGGGTACTGCCGAACGGCAAACGCCTTAAGAACATCCTTGTCGACGATGAGGCCGCCAGGCGATTGCCGCAAGAAGCCCATCTGCTTGAGCGTGTTAATGTCGCGAGTCAACGTCTTCTGGTCAAACTGAGCGTACAACGCTTTCGCATGCGGAGATTGCGAGCGCAGCTTCGACGGCAAAATTGGCCCTTGAAATCCCGAAAGGATAAGCAACAACCGTTGCTGCCGGATTGCTGGCTTGCCCTCGATTTCGACGAAGCGATTGTTCACGTAGTCGCGCCAAATAACGTCGCGTTGGTATTCACCGACCTCCGCGAGCTGGTTGGCAAGTCCTTCGACAAGACCGCGCAACGCATACAGTATGAAAGAACGAATGTCGCCACCGTGAGCACTTGAATCGCGCAAGGTGCGATAGTATGCGTCTCGGGTCTGGTTGTAGTGCGTATTCAGGAGATGCGCCGCGGGTGCCGGCGCCCCCGACGCCAGCAAAATCTGCACCTCCAGCAAACGCGCCGTTCGCCCATTGCCATCGCCAAACGGGTGGATCCAAGCGAGATAGAGATGAGCGACGATCGCCTGCAAGATCGCGCGCGCGATGGTTGCTGAATCCGGCATGTCAAATTGATAACCGTTCAGGAATGCGCACATCTGATCGAGCAGAAATTTACAGTCTTCGCGGGGAGCTCCGCGATAGATGCCATCGCCGACAACGACACCGCGTCTACTGATCTCGCCAGGAACAACATTGTCGTCGGTGTTGGGGATCTGGTTGAGAACCTTGCGGTTTAGATCCGAAATTCGCTGATACGTTATCGCCGGCCGATCGCCGCGTTCTAGTTCCGCCAAGAACTCGTTGCAGGCGTTTACGATGTTCATCACTTCGGTTTCCTGGTACGCCTGCGCCGCCGGGAGATGCAGCCGATGCTCAATAGCTGCTAACGCCTGCTCTTCGGTTAACGGGTTCCCCTCGATCTGCGTACTTGCACTGGCACCACGCGCGCAATAGATGACTTGAAGCTTCGCGGCGTACGCGGGATCGATAAGCACGCCGGCGAGATGCTCGCATTTAGCTTGGCACTCACCGAGGAGCATCCAGAGCGCAGGTGTCTCGCGCATGGCCGTGTCGAGGCGGAAGGTGAGCCAAGGGTGCGATCCCTCGTAAGCACGCTGGTGCATGCGGCGGTCTGCGAGATTGTCCCCGAATTTTCCTGCATTGTCAAGGGAATTACGCCGAATCTACCAATTACTGTCCCACATAATGTCCACACTTTTGTCCACACCCTATACCCAGGGCCGCCTACCGCCGGGCGCCCCGGGGAGCTCGTTAGATGATCGCGAACTCGCGGGCATGACCGCCCTCGACGTCGCTGCCTATATCCTCGCCATGCTCGGGCGGATGACGGCCATGAAGCTTCAAAAGCTCGTGTATTACACCCAAGCCTGGTCGCTGGCGTGGACGGGCGAACCGTTGTACCCTAACCGAGTCGAAGCTTGGGAGAAGGGTCCGGTCATACGCGATCTCTACGTCGCGCACCGCGGCGAATTCGAAGTGCAGTCTGTTCCTGGCGGCGACGCCGCGAACGTGGGGCCGGAAGCCCGCGCCATCGTCGATGCCGTTTTGGCCACATACGGCGCGAAGTCGCCGCAAACGCTCAGCGACCTATCCCATAGCGAGGAGCCTTGGCTTCAGGCACGAGCGGGCACCCCACCGGGTTCGCCGAGCAACGCGGAGATTTCGTTGCGCTCAATGCGCGCATATTACGGCTGGCTCGCCCACAAGAACTTGTAGTTCGTCGCTCGGGGTGGCTGCGGGCCCGGCCGACTTACAAAGCGACGTCGGCAGCGACTGTCTACGGCTTCGACCGCGAGTTTCTTGACCGGCCGATCGCAGCCGGCTTGGCCCGCGGTGAACCCACGGAAATGAAAAAGGCGCCTCACAACTTGGCGCCTGCATACAGAGTGGTTCCGTCACCCCGCCTAGCTATTTAAGCGAGGATCGGACCTCGTCGACGAGATCTCTGGCGTCGGCACGTTTCGGTGAACCGCCGTGGACCAGGTGATACGCCGCTTCCTTGGCCGGCTGCCTGACGACCTTGCTAGCAAGCGTCTCCGCCTCTGCTCGACGGCCCCCTTTTTTCAGATGGCCTATCACGAGCAGCCTGGAGACGTCCCGAAGATCAACTGAATCCCTAGCCATAGTGCCTCTTAATTACCACATTTGAGCAAAAACTTCCGCTTTTACTGCGGTTTCACTTGATGAACGCCGACGAGGCGCAGGTACTCCGTGTGACGTCCATCCTCGCGACCGTCGGCACTCCACTCCCTTTCGGGCTTATGGACGATGGTCAAGGCGACAGCTTCAGCGTCAGGCTCAAGCAGAATCCGACGCGTCTGATTCGTCGCGTCTTTCCAAAGCGCAATGCTCCGAGGGCCGCCACCGTATTGCCAACACGCTATGTCAACGAGACCCGCACACGTCAGAGTCAATACCGACGAACGCGGATCCTCGGCTAAGACTGTCGCGTATCGCGCCGACCAGCGCTCTTCTATCTGCGGCCCGTCCATCAATAAGGCGACCACTAAGTTTGGGCCCACGCACCGAACCAAGTCGGCCACAGGATCCTGACGCGCCAAATCCTCGCAGATCAATGCGCAAAATGTGAACCACTCGTTTGCGTTGTAGAAGATGCACTCGCGCCGAGGCAGCCTTATTGCTTCCCACCACTTTTTGCTATTGTCCATGGAACCGGACAGCGCATACTGCCCAATCTGGCGCTCATCGACGAGCCAGCGATGGTGCTTCTGTTGCTCCGACAGCCACGGCTTCGCCTTGCCTCTACCGATTCCGATCGCGACGTAGTTTTCTCCGTACCGTCCCGCTCTTGCGGGCTTACCAATACCAGCTATCACTAAACGGTTTTCTTGACTCCGCAGTACTTTCACAAAGTCAGAACGTGTCAGACTGAGTTCAGGAAACACCAAAGCGTATATCGGACCAACCAAGTTCTCAGCTTGTTCCACGAGCATCGCTATCCGATCGACATCCGCGGGTGACCGCCCATCGTCATAGGTGAAGAAGTCATATCCTTGGGCCAGCGAGATCTCGGGGATATCCGCCTTGCGGAACGACCGAGCCTGTAGCTTTAATGGCCAAGGCACGAGTAGAAGATTCATTGTCGCTTGTGATTTCGGTGGCGAAATTTGCTTCCAGACTGGTGTAACTTCGGCCGAATGCCAGAGGGCCAGATTGTGCGTCAAGGATCTGAGCGTCATTCCAGTATAGGGATTGTGCAGTTTCGGAAGCACGATCGCGCGCGACGCATCGACCTGAAAGCAAAGAGATCCACTGACCTCTAGATTTATAGCGGCATAGTAGTCCATCAAATCCCTAGCGCACGATAACGAACCGAAATTGAAACACGTCTCATCGGCGGCTGCAACAATTCCGACCAACGCCGTCAAAAGTTCAGGATTCTTGAAGACCTGGTCGAGTGCAGTCCCCTTATGCGTGAGAACATCGCGCCACCAACGGTTAACGGCTACCGGCCAAGAGTCATATGCCTCCCATTTATTCCGCCACTGTTTTTTGAGCGAACCGATCTTGCGAGCCCAGGCTTTGACGTCGTCAAACGGAGGCTGCGGCGGCCAGCGATTCACCAACTGTGTATAGGCGCCACTCTGCTTGAGGATCGAAGCAGCGATCGCAAACGCATCCGGAGGCCACGTCGGTCTCTCGCCATCGAAAGCTTGTGGAAACAGGCTTTCGATCACATCCGAAACTTTAGCCGGCGTCGAAACTTTCACGGATAAGGCTTTCCCGAGTGATCCGCATGAATCTTCGTGCGGCTTCCGATGTGGCGGATCGTCTCCGACATTTCTACGTGGTCGACCATTGCTTTACTACCCGTTTCTGGACGCGCGGTCGCCTTCGGCAATGACTTTTTTCAGCTGCACTGTTGAAGCGTTACGTTCGTTTAACGGGCTTTCTAACACCCAGCAGGTATCGTTAAGACCATCTGATCGAAGCTGCTGCTCACGTACGTGCTTATAGCACCATCGCCGCCAGCGATCAAGGGCTGCTCGGCGAAGTTCAACTTCGTCATCGGCGCCGGCGTAGCGAACGAAATCGGCGTATTGAACTTCGGCGGCGCCGGAAGCGTTGGCGCTGCCGGATTCGTTGACGCATAAGGACCGCTCTGTGTTGCCCAATAGTATATGTCGCTGAAAGCCGGGAGCATGATGTGCTTATCCCAGTCACAGGCCCTGCGCTGCAAATGCGCAGTCGCGGCAGCCTGTTCGATGCTGCCTAGGTCGTTTAGGCACTTAACCGCGGAACTTGCGGATGTGGCGCCAGAGCAGTCGGATGCCAATGTTCCGCCGAGACTCAACCAATCAGGCGACGTCGGTGGGGCGCCGCCCTGTTTCGTCTTCGGAGGGTTCGCCGCCGCGATCGCGTTGATAACATTGACGGATGCAGTTGCTAGAAACAGATTGCGGACATAATTGGCCGTTGCGTACGAGCCAACGTTTTCGTCGATGAGCTGCGCCATGAGACTCGGCGAGCTCGAGAGGTAACCGGCGAGGTCGGAGGGATCGATCTGCGTGGCCTCCCAAAACGCGATTAGGTTGGCCTTTTGCTCGTCTGTGATCGATGCTAACGGCGACAACGTGGGTGATGGCGCCGTCCCGGGCGTGCGGTTCGCATTAGCGGTCGCGATAGCGTTATTGCGCGCTGCGATAGGACCGTTGTTCCATGCGTCGATCGCTGAGTTTGCTTGCCCATGATAGGACGCGAGCACGGCACCGAAGAGGTCGTCGCACGTCGCCTGTTTTGTCGCGGACAACGGTGTCGGAGATGGCGTCGGCGTGGGCGTTGTTGATTCGGAGGCGCTGGGAGCTGCCGAAGCCGCGCTCGCCGGATGCGTTCCGTCGGCAGCGACCCGGCTACCTACTAATGCCACCCTCGTTGGCCCGGTCGTGCTTGCGGCGCCATGCCCATGACTGGTACCACTGTGAGCCGTCGGTGCAGCCGTTGCGCTCGCACTCGAGGCGGAGGCCGACGGCGAGGACGATGGCGCTGCTGACGGCGCCGTCGTCAGTGTCGTGTTCCAGCACGATCGTAACTTTTCGTACTGACCGCGCCACGAGGTGTAGTTGGTGTAGACCTGGCCTGGCGCGGCGGGCGCCTGAGGAGTTGCGGATCGCACTCGCCACGCTGGCAATAATCAGACCACGTAGCTGCTGCATACTCAGCGACGGAATTGCGGTACTCTGCGCTGCCGGTGTAGCCGGCGTTCCATACATCGGCAAGTCCATAACCGCTTGCGCCTGACGCACACTTCCATTGGCTTGCTTCGTCGCCGCGACGTAGGTGAGCAGATATCCGATCGCCGCGCCGCCGGCAGCTATGATGATCGCCGTCGTCCATGTCTTGCCTGTCCAGTTCCATCCTGCGCGAACTGGCCTCGGCGGAGCCGCGATCGCGACGGCAAGCGCCAAAATGACGAGTACTGATAAAGCTCGGCGTAGCATGTCGATCATTCCCTCCCGGAAGAATGCCCGTCATCTAATAGAAGGCCTAGACGAAGCTACCACACGTCGGCTGGTTGCTTCAGTATAAGCCCCACTTGCCGTCATCGCATGGGAACAAATACCTACGCTAGCGATCGTATGGGTACAAATGCCCATGTTTGTGGTCGCCTCCCAAGCAGGCCGCACCTTGCCTGCCACGAATCGGCTTCTCCCTGAACGGGGTGATTTGCGTGCGGGATAGACGCAATTTCCAGACCGCGTTCCAACGGCGTTCGCGGCATGATCGGCTACCTGCTCTCGCGAGAGTCGCAGTATGATGGCCGCAGTTATCGCACTGTGCGGTGCGGCCATCGCAGCACTCGTTGCAACGCTCGCGTTCGATCGCGCTGACAGAACGTCGCGCAGTAACCTCTATCAAAAGCGCCTCGATGCACAAGTCAAGATCCAAGAAGCCGCGGGGCCACCTTCTGGTGGCGCTGCACCGCCGGCGGCGCTGCCGCCGCCGCCCGCTACCGCGCCATCAACACTGACGGCGCTAAGCGCGATGATCACGCTGGTCGCATTTGGTGTCCTCATCGTGTTCGCTTTGCCGATCTTTCATCAGCCCATCGACGTTCCGGTGCCGGGCTGCGACCAGGCGGACCGATTCCATGTCCCGAGTGGCACCGTCATCGGACGCAGCGTCGTTGCAACCCTGACGTCAACGACCTGTCGAAATGCGACGCTGTTTCTGAACGGCACGCAGTTGACGCCGACGACCGTGAGTCCGAACGCGATGTACTGGACGTTTACAAGCACGACTGGACAGCAACTACTGATCTTGACCGTGCCAAAGCCGCACGCGAAGGCGTCGGCACTCGAATTCGACCTCGCCAAGCCTGCTACGGGAAGAGCCCCCGCAACACCGCCCGCACAGAAGTTCTTATCGGTCGCTGGATGCACCCTCGCAGTGACTGCACCCCCCGAACTTCCCGCGGCGGGCGCCTACGCCATCGATATCGCCGGCTTCCAGACCTGTCCGCAGCTCGCGGGCCCGGTAATGCTCTACATAAACGGTGCTGTGCAGAATCCCATCGGAACGAGCATCGACTTCGGTAGCGGCGTGAAAGGCAATCGCTACGTGATCGGCACCTCGACCGTCTCGCCGCAGCGGATCGATATCTTCGCGAACACGTCCGACGTAAGTGTAGCGACCTTCGTTATATCGGGATCCGACGCGTTCAACCCGAGCTCGCTCCTGCAATCAGCCACATCGATCTCCGGCTTCGCTATTTCGATCATCGGCGTGATTGGGGTGGCGATAACCCTTATTCGTCGTCCGAAAGGCACGGTGACAGGATGAGCGCTGACCTAACCACTTTTTCAATGCAGAGTCAGGCTCAGACTGACTGGTGTTGGTCCGCAAACGCGGTGAGCGCGGCTGCCTACTATAACTCCAACCAATATCAGCAGTGTACGCTCGTGAATACCGACCTCAACCAGACGACGTGTTGCACAAATGGCAACTCGCAGCAGTGTAACGTTGCGTGGTATCTGGATCGCGCGCTCACAACGGTTGGCTGTAATTATAATTACTCAAGCGGGCAGCTTGATCGGGCAAACGTCCTCACGGAACTCCAGGCCGGTTACCCGATCGAAGTGCGGATCGGCTGGAACAATGGCGCCGGAGACGGTCATTTCTGCGCAATAGTCGGATACGATTCTGCACAAGACCAGCTCCATATCGAGGATCCGTGGTACGGTCCATCGCATCCAGCCTTTAACGACTTCTGCAATAATTATCAGTCGGCGCAGGGCAAGTGGACCGACACGTTCGTGGTGACCTCGGGGCCGGGAGGAGCAGCGCCCCCGCCCGGTGGTGCAGCGGGTGGAGGCCAGCCGCCGCCGGGAGCTCCGCAAGGATTCGCGAATACGTATGCGCTTGCGATGCAAGCAGAAGCCATGCCAAACAGAACTACACCGGTTTACACGATCTCGCTGAAGGCCGCGGCAGCGCCGTCCCCTCTTCAGAAGATGACGCACACGGGAGACGAGCAGCTCTCAGACGCAGGCGTTCGCGTTGTCTCTGCTGGTGCGCAGACATCTTCGCTCCGCCTCGGTGGCGCGGGCCAGCAATACGCGCGCCAGGTGCTCGCGAATGCGCAGCGGCTGACAAACGAACGCGTGCTGAAGATCCCGAGCCTTTTGATCACAGCTGTTGTCGGTAAGAGCGACGACGGTAGCACGGTGATTCATCCCATCGATCGTATTCCGCCGTACCTCGTAGATCGCGATTACACCGCACGCGAATTCGAAAACGTCCTTAAGGAGCAGGCTCAGCTAAAGCAACAATCGTTGAAGCGGCTCAACCGGAAAGACGGCGTCTTCTGACGTATGCAGCGTTCGAGACCCGCTCCGCGCTACCGCGTGCTGCTTTCGACCTAGGCTGCCCGTAGGCGGCGCCTAAGGTCCCGCTCGCGCTGCTTGTAAACCCTGACTGTCAGTTCCAACCGACTCGCGCATCGCGTCTTCGTCAGGATGTGCGAAATATGGTTCTTCACCGTCTTGTCGGAGAGTCCAAGGTCACGCGCAATCCGGATGTTTCTCATACCATCGAGGAGGCGGGCGAGAACCTCACGTTCGGCGTCGCTTAGAAGTGCTTCTATGTTCGTCATGTTTGGGATATTCTGCAGATCCCAAAGCGGCACTTTGAGACCTTGTGACCATCGCGTGCTCAGTTGACCTAGAGCATGATCCGTATGACCTACAAAAGCGTGCAACGGCAAGGTGCGGCGCACTCGGCGATGATTCCATTCCGGGATCCAAGGTTATATGGACCATCAAGCAACATGTGCCATAACAATTTGGGCCGAACGCATTGACGTGCAACAACGCCATGCTCGATCAGTCAAGCAGAAAATGGGATATTTGGACCGCGGTTTGATTCGGAAACCGCGCTAGAATGTACTGGGAGTATAGCGGTTACGATGAACAAACGAGCTTGGCTCATCCTTATTGGTGCCGCCCTCGTCATAGTATTTATTCCGGACAGCTCGCCTGCGGCACCGTGCGACAAAATCGAGGCCCCACCGTTGCTAGACTACCTCAAAATTGCAACGTACGTGGTGTCAGGCCTTGTAGCGCTAGCCGCGCTTTTCACCGACGGCATTATCGACAAAACGTCGCACCGCCTTAGTCTACGCGGCGCGGGCATTATCGGTCTAGTCGCGGTCGCTGCAATCTTGACTGGTATCAATGGACAGAAAGCAGACGCATACTCAGACAAACAAACGGATGCTGTGAATACATGCCTGCAAAGTCTTCGTCGCCAAGCTATAGCATTGGCAAGCTCTCAGGCGACCGTGCTCGCAAGAGCCAACGCTCTTTCGACTACACTTAAGGAGGCAAATTCAACCCTGCAATACGAGCGAAAGCAGATCACTAGCTCACTAGGTTTGTCACACGCGACATTGGTTTTGACCCACGCATCGCTGGCCAAGTCGACGAACATTCAGGGAACGTCCGAGAGCATCCTGGACAATGTGGTGGCCTTGAGCTATCCGTTTGATAACCCAACTGCAAAGGCGTACGTCTCGTTCAGGCCAGACGATCCAGCGTTGGGCGGCGTTGCGACCGACATACGTCGCGGTTTATCAACCGCTTCAGTGTACTCCGCTGGGTCCCACTCTGAGCGCGTCCGTTCGTTCTTCTTCGATGCTTCAGTCGCGATCGACGCGTATCACCTTCCGCTGCCAAGAGGGTATCCACCATCTGAGTTTGGTGCATATGTGCCACTCGACCCCTCAAGCGTTCTGTGCACCTCGAAACATTGCGATCTCACTAGTGCTAATGCCGGCTACGTTCCGATGGTGTTCTCCGACACCGTCGGCAGACTGAAATCAGTTTTAGATCTTAGAGGTCGCAAAGTGCAGCTTTACCTATCCAATCGGTACCATCCCTTATTAAAGCCGATAACCATCATTGTGGTGATGCGCGTAGGTCTCCAGCAGTACGAACTTTGCTCGTCCGATATGAAGCGTTCTCTCACCTTTGATGGCGAGAACGCGTTTGTAGCTGTGTTGCCGACGAAGACCGATGAGCTTCTTAGGTTTCTTCAGCCAGGAGACTTTGAGGAGCGCGCCTGCGTGGGACTCCATATGTAGGCGTTATGGGGACCTGGGTGACCAACGTGCCGGTATTCTAGAGACTCTTCCCGGGGTCGCGCCAAAAGCTCACGAATCTGATCGCCCGTCCGCGGATGGCCTCGAAACGACAATCCATGTCGCCGGTAGCCTACTGGTGTACTATGAAGGCGAGGATGAGCATCGAGACATCGAGACTTGCGAACCCTTCAACAAGTTCATTCATCAAGGCGCCGATTGTCTCAAGGAGCTCCTGGATAAGCCTCGCGTCTACCCCAAGACCCGCCGCAAATAGCGATTAAGGTCGACTAGCGCCGTGAAACTGCCAGCGAGGATCAACTCGCCTGGCTTCTTGAACTTCGTCGACGTCACGACGGCGCGTCGGTATTTCGCGCAGCGGAAGATGGGAGTTCTTGTACGTTGAACTGTCTGGAACCAGAATTTTCGAAAATTAGGTATTCCGCGCCGCTGAGCGCAGAACCGTAGCCAGCGTAGACACGAGGGCTGGAAGTCTTGTCAAGCGCAGTAAATCTGCCAATGTGGTCCTCTTTAACCCAGAACCTCGCCACAAGCAGCTCAGGAGTATTCGCCGGTTGCACGATTATCGGAGGCAAACCTATGCGACACCCCGCAGTGATGGGTTTACTCGTAATGTTCGACACATCGTCCGCCGGCACGATCTTCCATGAGCTAAATAAGCTCCGAGCGCCTTCGTCGGTTGCATAGTACATCCGTCTGTCCGTTCCGACGACGACAACGCCGACGCGCCTCGGAACGCCGTTGTCGAGCCACGTCGCCCCAGTCGCAAATTGAGGGACGAAGTCGCCAAGTGATGGAGCGTACCACCAGCCCCAATTGTCTTCTTTATCGTATGCCCGCGCATAGTACAGAGTAACATTTCCGAGCAAGGTCGGCGCAAGCTTGAAAGCGTAGCGATACTCTCCGGGCGTATAGGAGAAGTCAAGACAGTCTCCCCAATCCACCCAGTTGTTCTCCCATTCTGGGGTGGGCGTGAGCCGTAGCTTCCGTCGAAATAACTTTTTATCGGTCACCGCGAAGCAATCAGACCACGAACTATTCTGGTCGCCGATGATTTCGGAAACGACGACGGACTTCGAGCCGTCGAGGTCCCAGGGCAGCTGGGTGACGACGTTTCGTGCGATATCCCAAACCCAGAGCTCTCGTTCCTTCGTGACCGCGCAGACGAATGGCGTCGCCCCGTCTTCTCTAATCGATGCTGCAATGGCAACAAGCCCGGTGAGCTTTGGCGTATCAGGCATCTTGAGAAGCGTCCATTCCATTGGGTCGCTGAACTGTGACTCGTGGGCGGTTGCAGATCCTAAGTCGTCGACTATAAAAGCTAACGCGCGCTGCCCAGTGAGGTCGTCTACTGCTGCTAGGCCTATAAAGTACCGCTGTGTAACGGTTAGGCTGAGATAAATGTCGTCGAAGACCCCTGCCGAGCGACCTTGCACGGAAAATTCAACGCTGAAATCGGGATCGTCGTACCGTGTTGAGTGCGTTTCGCGGTCATCGGTGAATGCTTCGATTTCAGGGGTGGGCGTACGCCAACCCCAATGGATGGTGTTCTTTACCGGTTCGCTCCGGTTATCAAGCATCACTTGGAGGGCCGCGCAAAACGAACCATCGACGATGAATCGCAATTCGCTGATTTCGACCGTATCGCCAGGGTGCAGGCTTCCGCCGCGGTCAATTTCGAGAACGAGTACGTCCTGCGCGTCGCGTGAGGCCCTCGACGCCTTCAGGTGATAGCTTTGATCGTAGGCGCTACTTGGCCCGACGTGGCTAAGTTGTATCGACACGTCGTCGTACGTATTCGTCGTCAGATAGACATTGGTTGGCACCGTTAAGCGATGTCCAGGCTGACGGCAACGTCATCGTAGCCGAGGAAATTCGATTGACCAGTGACGACAAAGCGGTACCGCATCCCGCGCGCCAGGACATAGCAGACGTGACTCGTGTAGTCGTTGAAAAAATAGTCGATGTCCATGCGGGCAGTACGCCAGCGCCACCATGCAGAACTGCCGATATCATGTCCTCGCATGATGATCCCGAGCGAAGCGATGTAACTCTCCCCGATCGTAAAGGAAATGTCTAGATCGTAGACGCCGAGGGCAGGATGACGGGGCACATCAAGAATCGTTACGGAGTTCTCATGCTGACCAAGGCTAGCCCGTTTCAGGTGTACATCCAACGGAGACGGCCCAAGGTCGCGAAGCACCAGGTCTACGTTGGCATCGGTGCCTGTGGATGCATAAACGTATGTTGTTGCCAAGGATTGCTCCCCGTAAGGCAATGCAGCGTCGATTCAATCTTGTTTTTGGGGTTCGCCTATTGAGTCGCCCCGCGATCGCGCCAAGTAGTGCGACTCGTGAGCGACTGGGCCTTCACAGCCTTTACGGCTCGCGCATAGCAAAGACTTTCGTCCGCGCAATGTTGCTGAGGTTACATACGTTCTTTCGGATAGATGCCATAGTTCCACGTCATTTCTGCTAATGCCGACGCAACGTGAAAGAAACGGCGAGGCGAGTTTCGCGCGAACAATGCTCCGAGATATCAAAGAGTCGGTTGTAGGGCGACATAATCCGCATCCCTCGAATGCTTTACGGTTTTCGAAAACGTTGCCCCCTGGTAGACTCGCCCATTGAGCATACTTCCGTAGATGTCTGCGTACAAGCAGGCCAAAAGGCTTACGAATCCCATGCAAGTTCTTTAAGATTCTCTGACGACAGGCGCAGCCACTTGTTTACAACCAATTTTGAACGTCAGCAGCGACTACCGTTCGGTCCAGCCGCAATCACTGCGGAAGGTTGTGCAGTACGCTTAAGCCCTGAGCTAGAAAGTCACTCTCCTCTGCGAGCTCCTGGGCCGCAAGCGCCAAGGTACCCGCGCCCTTCTTGAGCGCCCGGTTGCTGCTATTTGGCGGCCAAGCAGGTCAAATCGGACCTCGGTAAGGCCGGTGTTCATAATCGACGTTGTTCATATTCGCACGACGATCGGCTCGGCGGCACTTTGAGCGCGGGCTTCTATCGTCCGCCGCTCGGCGAGACCTCCGAAATAGCAGCTACCTGGCACGTTACCACATTCGTCCCTGCCGCGGTTTTGTAGGCGCCACCCGTTGACGACGTTAGTTCATTTGAACGTGGCTCCCAAAAGAAAAGGTCGTCGCCGCACGCTGCGGCAAGATTGCCGTCATGCCAGGTCGCGCCACCATCTAGTGAGTACGCGTGCCCGTTCTGCGACGTCTTTTTGACGAGGCCCGGAACCGCAAAACCCCTGTCAATCAGGTTGACCGCACAGCCTAAGGTGCGCTCGCGACCTGTTCGAAGGTCCCGTGATACCGCGGCCGTATTTGCAGTCATCGCGTCGTACGTATCACATTGGTTTCCAGATAAACGCAAGAATACAACGGAGTCGTTGCCGAAGAAAGCTACGGATCGAGCAACCTGCTGAGCGTCTGCGTTAGTGACGTCGGTAACTCTAAGCGCGGCGCTTGGCGCGGGGTCGCGGACGAGAAGCAGCCTTGATCGCTCAACGCCCTCGATGCAGACGAAAGATTTCCCGTCCGGCGATATTGCGATCTGCGGGAGCCCGCCACTATAGCATTTTAACTTTTGTATAGTCTTTCCGTTGAAAGTCCAGCGCAGGGGCTGTAGTGCGTAGCGAAGGATCGATTTGGAAGGCGTGTACGAGGTAAGAATGAACCCGGAGCGTTGCACGCGCCCCTTGCTGGTAACAATATCGGTCAGATAGCCTTCTGCGCCATCCGAGCGCTGGAAGCTACGGTGCAGGTACAGTGTGTCCGAGATTGGCAGCCCGCGGGGCTGCCCCAGCGTCCCGACAGGCGAGCACATCAGGAGAATCATAGGTACAGTGATCCTCCATACTCGCGCGTAATCGAAGCCCATCAGTTTCGGCCTCCTCCTGGTGCGCCACCATATTGCCCTGATATACCCCCACTGCTCGCGCCGGGCCCCACCACGTCATCTCCGTCCGCGTCCGCGTCCGAGAGCGACTGGGAAAAAGACACATCGCCAATAGTCGGGACCCTGCCATAACCCACGACGGATTGGTTGTGACTGGCGAGGCCCTGAGCGAACTGTCCTGCGTCCTTTTCGACCGTTCCTTGACCTGCGTCAGTCCCAGTTGATTCGATAATCGCCGTCATGTGACCGGATCCGTCGACGGCAGCAACCATCGCAACATGATCGATCGCGCCAAACAGGCCCTTCCCTATGAAAAGTATGTCGCCAACCTGATTTCCCGTACCCGTGTACCTATAGAACGCATTGTGATTCACCATATAGATTGCAATGTTCACAACTGATCGTTCTGGTTCACCAGATCGAGAACCATTCCACGTATAGCCTCTGAGTATCCACTGGAATCCGGATCCGTAGTCGGCCCGGATCATCGCACTTAAGTCGATGTCCACCGCCTGCTTATAGACCTGGAGGATGTAATCGGAGCATGCCATGGGAGACTCGTTTGGAGGATTGGCATTTATATAGGCGGTCATCTCGCCCTGCTGCAACTGCGAAAGATAGCCGGAAGGATCGCTATACGCTACCGGATTGTTATTATTCCACATATAGGACTTTTGCGAGTTAGGGTCATTAACGTTTCCGGCGTACGCGTCCGGCGTTGTCCAGGTTCCGGAGCTGGAGTCGACTGTTCTAGGGCCCTGCAGTATGTTGAAGCCGTCGGTAATACCGTCGGTGCGGAACATGCCGAGCAGCGCGCCCTGGCCGATACCAATCTTGTACGAGGCCCTTCGATTAGCAGCGCCAGGGCCCGTAGCGAACGCTGCCGATGTGAACAGAAAGCTAGTGGGACCAGCAAACGTGAAGGTGTTGCCACTTGCCTGCAGATAGCTTCCCCCGCAGCCGGACATCGTCGCTCCGTTAGCAGTCGGCGAAAGGTTGTCGGTAAAGGCAGTTCCACCCGAATTGTGGCAAAACGCCACTCCACCCCCCGGCCCGCGATCCCAAAAAGTCAAACCCGTGAATGAGGGGTCGAGCGGCGTGATATCCCCGCTGGTGCCGATCTTGATATCGTCGACTTGGCCGGAAGCGTTCGTCTGAAAGACGAGTTGATCGCCGTCCCAGTGTAACGTGTCGTACTGAACCGAACTTAGGCTTGGGATCGCGTTCGTCGTACTGGTAGCAGAACCGATTTGGATCGGATGCCCTGTAGGCCCCCAGTTATAGGCTGTTATAGAGCCCAAACAACACGCTAGTCCGGTTGTCGAGGTGTTCCCGTCGCTAGTAGTAAGCGTGTGGTTTTCTACATCATAGGTCCGCGCAAGCGTGTCACTTCCGTCGCCGATACCTCCATAGTTGCCGGAGGTCTGGCTTGTCTCTGAGACCAGCCTCCCGGCTAGGTCGTAAGTGAAACTCGACGCGTTCGAAATGGTGAAACTTCCGATTATGTTGTTGTATCCAGGCGTTGTACCGGCGCGAGCAAGCGTTACGCCACTGAATGCGTCCCACTGGTCCTGCGAAGTTTTCCCCTCAATCACCGCGTTTCCGATCTGCGTCGAAGTTTGGACCCCGTTGGCTAAAGCGGGCTGCGCCGTCGGCGACAATCCGGTCGTTGCATATTCACCCCTCGCGGTGTAGTCGTACGTCGTATAGTCCGCGCCTCCTGGATTGGCCAAGCCGGCCTCGAGGATCTGGTCTTGCGGATCGTACATCGCGTACGCAAGGGACGTGTTCTCATTATTGCAGCTCGCGCAAGCTGGATAATTCACCTGTGAAAGCCGACCATAGCTATCGTACTGCCAGCTGGTGGGATTGGAATTCGCGCCGGGCCCACTCTCAGTCCGCTCCTCGGCGCGCCCCGAGGGATAGTAGGTAAATGCGATCGACGTACTTCCCACGTTGGACTGCGTCGCATCGCTGATCGTTTGCGTTTGGACGAGGCCATCCGTGCGGTACGAGTACGCGAAAAGCCCAGTCTGATTTAGCCCGCTCGAGGCAACGTTGAGTTGTGCGAGCTTTCCGTCGCCGTAGTACACGTGCGTGAACGTCGCGGGGGATGTAACGCTACCACCGCTGGCCTCCTGTTCGCTGAGCTTGTTTCCATCGGCATCGTAAGTGTATTTCTGCGTGCCGTAAATGCTCGACGTGACCGAGGTCGTGCGTCCATCCGGATCATATTGCGTGCTCCGGCTCGGAGTACTGTCCGAAAATCCGATCTCGTCCGCCCGTTCGAGCGCGTCGTATCCCGGATATTTGCACGCTGACATCGCATTGCAGTCCGAGATTAGTTCGCCTGGAAACGAACCATACTCGTTCGTGCCATCGTACGTAAGCGCCTCCGTTGATAGCGAATCGGCTGAACCGCTGTTCGCATCCACAAGCGAATATTTGGCGACCGGACGATCAAGCCCGTCGAAGGCCGTGCCCTTGAGATCCGAAAACGTGGTGTTTGCGATTGACTGCGGCGCGGCGCCCGTAGTTAGCGACACAATCCCGCTACCACCCGGCAGCAATTCCTGCGTCTTGTAGAGGTTCCCGTACGCGGCGTAGTCGATGGCCCCGCCGAAATTCAAATTCGTTGCGCCAGTTAAGTCGTAGATATAGCGCGTGATCCACGAATTCGAGTATGTGTCGTAGGTTTGGTCCTGTGGCTGCTTCACCTCAATTAGGCGGTCGGCACCATCATAGTACTTCGCCGTCGATTCAGCCGCTGGCGTTGATGTTGGGCTTGCTTGACGGATAACGGTCTGTGTGATCGGATCACCGTCAGCGTCGTACGTGGAGGTGCTCCCCCACCCATTTGCGTGCTGATAAGACGTCTCAGCCTTACTGACCGAGCCATCGCTATTGTAGTACGAATAGGAAACGTAACCATCCGGATCGGTGTGGGTAGTCGCTCGATGCATGTCATCGTAGGTCACCGCCCATGCGCCGTTGCCCTTATTGTAGCTCGTCAGATTGCCGTAGCTGTCGTACCCAAACGTTTGTGTAGGTTGTCGCGTCGTACCGTCCAGCTGCGTTATGGCGAGGCCTTGAACCGTCGTCGGCTCGCCGTAGTTATCGTACGCAAGCGAATACGAATATCCCAGCGGCGAGTATGTCGCCGTAAGCTCGCCGAACGGTTCGCTTGCTGTTGTGGTGTACGTGTAGTGTGTGGTGCCAATCGTTGCGGTGCACGAGGACGGGTGATTAGCCCACACGTAGTTGGGGTCACAATATGCAATGAGGTTATTGTTAGCGTCGTAGGCGTACATCGACACCGGCGACCCATTCCCAAGATCCGTTTGCACGGGCGGCGCTTGGACTGAGAGCGTATTCCCGTTCGCGTCGTAGGTGTAGTTCGTCTGATTCCCTCGGACGTCAATACTTAAGGTCAGGTCGTTCGACGTGTCCCATTCCCCGCTCGACGCGAGGGGCGTCGAAGACGTCGGGGAGGCCCACACCTGTGTCTCTGTGACACGACCCGATCCATCGTACGTCCATGCGCGGGCGTGTCCGAAATTGTCGGTGTCGCTGGTTGTGCCGCCGCCTCCACCGAGAGCCGAACTCGAGTCCCCAGAAAACTCCTCGGTATGCCACATCTGGACCCCACTCGGAACACCGGGTTGCAGCAAGCCGCCATTGGCAAGTTCAGAACTGATACCGTCCTGCGGCGTGAAGTTCACCACGCCGTAATCCTGTACCATTGTCAAGGCCGCGCCTGAGTATGAGAACGCGACACTGTCACCGTCGGTCACGCACGTCGAGGAGCCGCAGGCATTGTAACTGATCGTGTAACGTGGTCCGGCCGCAGCGGCCATGACGTAGGTCCCTGCGTTGTAGCTGTACGTTTCCGGTAATTCGCTGGTCGTGCCGTTACCGGGCCGCTCCACGCCGACCAGGTCACCACTTCCATCGTAGGAGTATGTAACCTGAAGACCGTCCGGACGCGTGACTGACGCGAGCTCCGGACTACCGTTAACAAATGAGAAGTCGAGCGTCAACACGTCACCGTCGCTGTGCTGTGCGACAATCTGTGTCAGTTGATTTGGATTGCTTCCGTCTCCACTCCAAGAATAAGTGAACGTGACCTGATTGCTTGCATTTCTCCCCTGAATGTATTGCAGCCGCCCCATCTCAGCCGCCGGGGGTGTAGCTGAGCATTGCGATAGCGCAACGGGTTCGGCAAAATAATAGACCGCTCCGGTTTTCTTCGTCCAGAGGTAACCGCATCCACCGTCCCATTGCAGTGTGACGCCCTGCATGCCAGCGGGCGGCGTCCAGCCGGATCCGTTTGAGGTGTAATCATACCTCGCGCCGTCGATGTCATACACGCTAATCACCGTGCCGTTGTACGCGAGATGCGCATCGAACGTATTCGTCCATCCATTGCCAAACGCGCTCGGGAGCGAACCGTCGCTCCCTGCTGCATCATGGCGGCTCTGAGAGTTGTAAGTACGTCGGAATGCAAGCTCGATGCCTCGCTCGGGTACATCAACATCGTCGGATTGCACTATCAGATTGCCATCGGCTACGTTTAACATCCACTTGCCGAGCCCAGGAATTGCGCCATCTTCGTACGTCCACCACCGATTAATGCCGGTCGTTGCGGCAGATAACGATCCTGCCGGGGTTGCCGTTGGGCTCGGCGTCGGCGTCACCGGAATTGGCGTGGGCGTAGGGGTCGGCGTCGGGCGCGGCGTCGGCGTAGGTGTAGGCGTCGGAGTTGGACTGGGAGTCGGTGTTGGCGTCGCCGTGGGCCTGGGCGACGGTGTCGGCGTCCGAACCGGAGGGATAGTCGAGCAGGTTACAGCCGCGCGGCGCTGCCCGGCGATCTCGCAGGGAACTGCGGGCTTTACTGCGCCAAGGTTTTGAGACGAAGATTGCGCGATCGATCGTCCAGACGCCAGCGGGTCCTTTCCCGCACGTGCCCGATCCCCGTACTGCTGCAAGTGTAATATCCTTGGGCTTCCGGTCCGCACGATGCCGCGCACGATCCGGGAACGACTGAAATTTAACTGCTGATCGGTAGGGCGCAGGTTAGTAGGTCGCGCGTAACGCGGTGCCGGCGCATGCATCGCCGCATAGCGCGTCTCTTGGCCTGTGAGCAGCGCGAAGATTTGCGTACCCTCGATCGCAGAAATCAGCGGCTGCATATTTGGCGTTGGCATCTGACCTGGCGAAGTGGCAGATGCGGTTGTCTGCAACGAAAACACTGCAATCAAAACGAGCGCGAGAAAGCGACGCATAAATCCCTCACACAAAGACGATGTGTCGCGGCCCGTTCGCGCAAGGAAACTCGCGACTCCTCGCGATCCGTACTCTCAGTAGTGATAATCAAAGTGATAATCAAAATGATAGTCAATAATAACTAATCAAAGTATGTATCAATTTTGATAGGTCCATTTCTGCCTGAAGGGCAGGTCTCCGGTCTCCTACTCGTTCAAGTGTGCGCATCTCCTCATGGGCTCGTTCATCTCACGCGCGTCGATCATCGCGCTTCTAACGGTAGCCTCCCTCACTTCGTTCCTTTCCCCCGGAGCGGCCGGTGCGAGCGCGCCACGCGCCACGCCGTCACCGACGCCATCGCCGATCCCGGCGGTCATTCAAGTGCAGGTGATGCCGCTCGATCGCGCGGCCGGCATCGTTCATCAACTCTTTCCAAAGGTTAGAGTCCGCACCGATACCGGCGCTAATGCGATCGTTGTCGTTGGGTCGCCGGATGACGTACAAACGGTACGCACGGTCATCTCCGGGCTCGACGTGCGCAATCCCAATCAACCGGCACTCGAGGTCGTGCAACTCCACACGATCAAGCCCGACGCGCTGGTGCATAAGGTCGCGCCGCTCTTTCCTAACGCCTCAATTACCGTTGCTTCGAAGAGCAGCGTGCTGCTCAAGGCCAAACCGCTCGACGGCACGCAGATCAAGGCGCTGATTGCGAGCCTCGACGCGGCGCCGATGGTCTCGCCCTCGCCGCCGCCCGATCCGGTCGAGGCGATCGACATCAAGCTCGCACAGCCTGCCTATGTCGCGCGGGCCGTAGTGCGCACCGTCCCACACGTGCGAATCAGCGTGAGCGGATCGTCGCTGCTGATCACCGGTGATCCGCAAACGGTCGCTGCAGCCAAAACACTCGTGGCGCAGCTCGACGTCCCCCCTGCCGGCTCGACCTTCACCGAGGTCTATCACCTCAAGAGCGTCGATGCCGGTTCGGTCGGCGCGCTCGTGCAAAAGACCTATCCCGACGCGACCGTCGCGATCGATACCGATCTCAACGCGATCTCGGTGCGCGCGAATGCAAGCGAACAGACGCGTATCAACGATGCGATCGAACAGCTCGACGGCAAGAGCGGCACGCCGGGTATGATGGGCCAGCCCAACGGTGGCGCGGCGATGAGCGACGGCAACATGGCTGTGATCCAACTCAAGTCGGCAATTCCGGGGGTCAACGGCGCCGCATCCACCACCGCGCAAGATATCGCCACAGCGGTTACGCAGGCGCTCGGGCAAATGGCTTCCGGACTGCACGTCACCGTGATGCAAAACGCTGCCGAGCTGATCCTCACGGGCGATCCGTCGAGCATCCGGCTCGCGAAAGAATTGATCGCCAAGCTCGACGTCGTGCCGCCCCTGGTCGAGCTGGATACGGAAGTACTCGAAATCGACGGCAGTTTAGCAAAAAACCTTGGCCTGGAGCTGCCGACCGCCGTGATCAGCACAACCTT
>JBEKBR010000013.1:0-68399 GCA_050015295.1 Candidatus Aquilonibacter sp.
GGTCATCGCGATCTCGCAAGTGGCCACTGCGATCGCCGGCGCGGCCATCGGCCCCGGCATCGTCGGAATGACGCTCGGCATCGTTGGGCAGCGGGGATTCAACCAGCAGAATGGTCGCAATCAAGCGTTCAATCACGCCGGCAACGTTGCCGGCGCGGCCCTTTCAGGATATCTCGGCTGGAAGTTCGGCTTCATTGCCATCTTTGCGTTGGCCGCGGCGTTTGCGGCTTTGGCGATCGTCTCGGTAATCGCGATTCCCAAGCGGGTGATCGACGATCGCGTCGCTCGTGGGCTCGAACCCGGCGGAAACGATGATGAGGGCACGAAAAGTTTGCGCATCATCGTGGAGTGCAAGCCACTGCTCGTTTTAGCGGCAGCACTCTTGATGTTTCATCTCGGGAACGCGGCGATGCTTCCGCTCTACGGACTGGCAGTTGTTGCTGCTCACGAAGGTGATCCGGCCGCGTTCGTCGCCTTGACCATCGTCGTCGCTCAAAGCGTCATGGTGTTCGCATCGCTCGCTGCGATGCGGTTGGCGCAGGCCCGCGGGTATTGGATCGTCATACTCTTGACGTTTCTGGCGCTGCCGATACGCGCCGTAATCGCCGCGTCGTTCATCCGATGGTGGGGCGTCTATCCGGTGCAGGCGCTCGACGGCATCGGGGCCGGCATGCAAAGCGTTGCCGTTCCTGGATTGGTCGCGCGGTTGATGGATGGCACGGGCCGCGTCAACGTCGCGCAAGGCGCAGTGATGACCGTACAAGGGGTCGGCGCGGCGCTGAGCCCCTTGCTGGGCGGCTACATCGCGCAAACGATGGGCTATCGCGTCTCGTTCTTGCTGCTTGGAGCGCTAGCCGCCGGATCGCTGGTGGTGTGGCTTGCGTTCGCGCCGTCGTTGAAACGCGTATGTTGATCGACGCCGGCATCTCAACGTAAGACGAAGAACGCCGGCGCATCGCGCCGGCGTTCTTCAATCAAACTGCCGCGATCACGAGTTCATCGCTTGAGATCGTAGCGGTCCGCGTTCATGACCTTCGTCCACGCGGCGATGAAGTCGTCGACGAATTTGCGTCCGGCGTCCGCACTCCCGTAAACTTCGGCCAACGCTCGCAGTTCGGAGTTGGCGCCAAAGACGAGATCGACACGCGTGCCGGTCCAGTCCTTCGCACCCGTCTTGCGATTGTGCCGTTGGTACACTGTCTGGTCCGTCTGATCTTTTGACGGTGAATCCCATTCGCCGCTCATGTCGAGCAGATTCACGAAGAAGTCGTTGGTAAGCGCGCCCGGCTGTTTGGTCAACACGCCGTGCTTGGAGCCATCGGCATTGGTATCGAGCACGCGCATTCCGCCGACGAGCACGGTCATCTCCGGAGCCGTCAACGTCAACAACTGCGCTTTATCCACCAGCATCATCTCCGACGGGATGCCGGTGTTGTGCCTGACGTAGTTGCGGAAGCCGTCGGCCAGCGGCTCGAGAGCCTCGAACGATTCCACGTCGGTTTGTTCTTGCGACGCATCGGTACGTCCCGGTGCGAACGGCACGGCAACTTCGAATCCCGCCTTCTTCGCGGCTTGCTCGACGCCCACGTTTCCGGCCAGCACGATCAGATCGGCGAGCGAAACTTTCTTCCCGCCGGATTGTGCGCCATTGAACTTGCTTTGGATGTCTTCGAGTTTCTTGAGCACCGTCGCCAGTTGTTCGGGCCGGTTGACTTTCCAGTTTTTTTGCGGTTCGAGCCGAATGCGCGCGCCGTTGGCGCCGCCGCGTTTGTCGGAACCACGGAAGGTGGACGCCGATGCCCACGCCGTTGAGACAAGTTGCGACACGGAAAGTCCGGAGTCAACGATTTGCTTTTTGATCACTTCGATATCTTTTGCGTCGACGGGGGGATGATTGGCCGCGGGAACCGGATCTTGCCAAATGAGCACTTCGGCCGGCACATCCGGGCCGAGGTAGCGCGCGCGCGGTCCCATGTCGCGGTGCGTTAGCTTGAACCACGCACGCGCGAACGCGTCGGCGAATTGATCGGGATGCTCGTAGAAGCGACGCGAGATCTTTTCGTAGATTGGATCGAAGCGCAGCGCGAGATCGGTTGTGAGCATCGTTGGCTTGTGATGCTTGTTGGGATCGTGCGCATCCGGTACCGGGGCTGCGCCGTTCTTGGCAATCCACTGCTTCGCACCGGCTGGGCTCTTCGTCAGCTCCCACTCGTTGGTGAACAACGATTCGAAGAAGTTGTTGCTCCATTTGGTCGGCGTGGTCGTCCACGTCACTTCAGGACCGCCGCCGATGGTATGTTCACTGTGGCCCTTGCCGAACGAGTTTTTCCATCCGAGGCCCTGTTGAACAATATCGGCGCCTTCAGGATCGTGGCCAACGTGCGAAGGATCGCCCGCACCGTGGGTCTTTCCGAACGTGTGACCGCCCGCGATAAGTGCGACCGTCTCTTCGTCGTTCATCGCCATGCGGCGGAACGTCTCGCGAATATCGACCGCGGCCTTGAGCGGATCGGGATTCCCGTTTGGTCCCTCCGGGTTGACGTAGATCAAGCCCATCTGCACGGCCGCGAGCGGGTTTTCGAGAAGGCGCTCACCCGCGTAGCGCTCGTCGGCGAGCCATGTGTCTTCCGCACCCCAATAGACGGATTCATCCGGTTCCCACTGATCGGGACGGCCGCCGGCAAAACCAAACGTTTTGAAGCCCATCGATTCCAGCGCAACATTGCCGGTGAGAACCAGGAGATCGGCCCAGGAGAGCTGGCGCCCGTACCTCTGCTTGATCGGCCAGAGCAGGCGACGAGCCTTATCCAGATTCACGTTGTCCGGCCAGCTGTTAAGCGGCGCGAAGCGCTGTTGGCCACCGCCGGCGCCCCCGCGTCCGTCAGCAATGCGATAGGTGCCGGCTGCATGCCATGCCATGCGGATAAAGAGCGGGCCGTAGTGGCCGAAATCCGCCGGCCACCAATCCTGCGAATCGGTCATGAGCGCGCGCAGATCACGCTTCACGCCGGCGAGATCGAGCTTGGCGAATTCCTTCGCATAATCGAAGCTCGCGCCCATCGGATCGGACTGCGGCGCATTCTGGCGCAAGATCGTCAGGCGAAGCTGCTCGGGCCACCAGTCGCGGTTCAACCGGCCGACGGGGTCCTGCTGGTGGTGGATCGGACACGTGCTTTGGGACAAGACTCCATCTCCTTCATGTCGTGCAAAAGGGCGCTGCGCGGCCGAGCCGCATAAGCGCCACTCACTCATGCTAGCCGACGAGACCGACTAGTCAAAGCCGATACAAGCAATACTTTCCATCGTCTTCGCCTATATGAGGTCGCGAAGACAAACGAAAAGGCCGTCGCTGATGCGACGGCCCATCTCAATGGCTCCCGGTGCTGGACTCGAACCAGCGACCCATTGATTAACAGTCAATTGCTCTACCAACTGAGCTAACCGGGAAAGTCACACCCACAATTTCTCGCGGGGTACTGCGGGATTCTACTGGATACGGCTACCCAGGCGCAAGCGGACTTCCCTCTGCCCGATGCAAGCTCGTGCTAAGAACGGGCGACGTTGGTAGAAACGGGATGCGGATGCGCCACGACGGTGGCGATGATCTTAAGCGGAGCCGGCGTGATTGCGGCCCCCAGTGCCTCGGTGCCCAGGAACGTGAGCACGGCGGCGGCGGCGAGACTGACGAGGAAGCGGCCCAGCATTTTTCGGTTCTCCTAAAGAATTAGTTGATACCGTTACGATACTCCGGCCGGCCGAGACTGTCAACTAAAGAATTAATTAGAGCCTAGTCGTACCCGTGGGCAAGCAGGGTTGCCAGCAACGGAATGAACGCCAGCAGCACAACCTCCAAGCCCAGGAAGACCCAGGTCCGCCGGTAAGCCCACGCGAGCAGCGCGTCAAACAACATCTACTGGTTGTTGCTCGGCGCGTTAGGCGCTTGCCGGCGAATGGTCACCGTTTGATTGAGCGTGATCTGCACGTCTGACCCCGAGGGCAGCGTGAAGTTGGCCTTCCCGTTGATGCCGTAGAGCAAGCCGCCGGCCGCGCCGACGATTCCGCCGCCGCCGGTGTGGAAGATCGTCTTCCCGATCGCATTGCCGAGCAGCATACCGCCAAGCGTGGTAGCGATAACCTTGAGTCCGTTCTTATGTTCTTGTTTGCGCTGATCCGCCGTCATCGTCGCCGAGATGTCGACCGTACTGCCGTCGGCCAAGCGAAGATAATCGAATTGCAGACCGATCGATGGCTTACGTCCCTGACCGGCCGACGTCACGCTGGTGACTTCACCGGCGATGATCGCGCCTTGAAATGCGGGGTTGCCGCTAGGATATGGCGGGACGACATCCATAACGAAGCGATCGCCGACGTGCGCCTTCCCACTATCGATCACGGTGCGCATGCGCGCGTTGATCTGCGCTCCCTGATACAACGTCAACTGTTCCTGAGCGGACGTGACGATGGTCGAGCCGACGAATGCGGCGAGCAAGGTGAGCGCCATCAATCCATTTCGAAATCTCATAGCTCCTCCTTTTCACCTCCGAACGCGAGAACCCCGCGGAGAAGTTCCGCGGGGCTCCGGTTCTAAGGTGTTTGTAAGTCGCTAGCGAGTTGGAGCGTCACCGGTGTGCCTGCTTGCACGACGATCGGCTTGTTCTGCGCCGCTGCGTACGCGTACCCGCCGGTCTGCGCCGTTGGCGCGGGCGCCTTGCTGCCACCACCGACACGGAAGTTCGTTGACCAGACCATCGTCGATTGATTGGGTGGCCCGGCCGTATTCGGCATCGTCACCGGTCCGTATAGGGACGGCGGGGGTGCGCTGTTGGCCGTGCGTTGTACGACGTTTCTCGAGACCACGAAGGCGCGAATCGGTTCGCGCGACTTGTTCGGGAAGACGATGTTGTCGAAGAGGAACGCGATCTCCGCGCGATTCAAGCCGCGTGGCGGATACACGTGCGTGATGTGGCCGTTAACGATCGATCCATCGAGCAACGGATAGGACGGATCGGTCACGCGCAGCTTGAACGTGTCGCCCGCCTGCGCGGTGCTTGAGTCGACAGCGGCAACCATGACACACGCGATGCGTGCGCCGGCCTTCAGCGTCGTCGAATGCTGCAGCGTCGTAATCGCGAGCACAAAGGCTGCGAGCGCAGCAATGACGTTCACTGCGCGAAGTTCGGCACGCGCAATGCCTCTCCGGTGAAGCCGGTTGCGCGGCGCAGCGCTTCGACCTTGTCCAGCCGTTCCCAGGGCAGATCGAGATCCGGACGACCAAAGTGTCCGTATGCCGCGGTCTGCTTGTAGATCGGCCGGCGCAGGTTGAGGTGGTGAATGATCGCCGCCGGGCGCAAGTCGAAGACTTCCTTGACCGCTTTAGCGATTAGCTCTTCGGCGATCTTCGACGTGCCGAATGTCTCGACGAGCACGCTCACCGGTTCGGCGACGCCAATCGCGTACGCGACTTGCAGCTCGCAACGATCGGCAAGGCCGGCCGCGACGACATTCTTTGCGACCCACCGCGCGGCGTACGCTGCCGAGCGATCGACCTTGGTCGGATCCTTACCGGAGAACGCGCCACCGCCGTGACGCGCCATCCCGCCGTACGTGTCGGCGATAATCTTGCGCCCGGTCAAACCGGCGTCGCCCTTGGGTCCGCCGATGACGAAGCGCCCCGTTGGATTGACAAAGACACGCGTGTTCTTATCGAGCATCCCGTTTGGAATGACGTGCTTGATGATCTTGTTGGTGACTTCGTTGCGAATGACTTCGAGTGAAATATCCGGATCGTGCTGGGTCGAAATGACGACCGCGTCGACGCGAACCGGCGTGTCGCCGTCGTACTCGACCGTCACCTGCGATTTGCCGTCCGGGCGCAAGTACGGAATATCGCCGTTCTTGCGCATCGCGGCGAGATGGCGCGTGAGATTGTGCGCGAGCACGATCGGCAGGGGCATCAGCTCTTGCGTTTCGCGGCACGCGTAGCCGAACATCATGCCTTGGTCGCCGGCGCCGGTCTGCTCGAACTCGTCGTCGCGGCCGCCCTTGGCCTCCAGCGACTTATCGACGCCCATCGCGATGTCGGGCGATTGCTCGTCGATCGAAACGCTCACGCCGCAGGTCTCGGCATCGAAGCCGACCGCCGACTTCGTGTAGCCGATCTCGGCAATCGTTTCACGCACGATGCGCGGGATATCGATGTAGGTCTTGGTCGTTACCTCACCGGCGATGTGAATCTGACCGGTGATGGCGAACGTCTCGACCGCGACGCGCGAGTAGGGATCTTCCTTGAGGAGCGCGTCGAGCACGGCGTCGGAAATTTGGTCGGCGACTTTGTCGGGATGGCCTTCGGTCACCGACTCAGAGGTAAAGAGTCGACGGTAGTCGCTCATCTACGTTCCCTCCGACCACGACGCCATGTACTTCACTTGCTCCGGCGTCAACGTGTCGATCTCGATGTTCATCGATGAGAGCTTGAGCTTAGCGACTTCCTCGTCGATCTCGACCGGAACGTCGTAGACTTGCTTCTTCAAGCTCGCGTGGTGTTTCGCCAGATGTCCAGCCGCCATCGCTTGATTGGCGAACGACATATCCATCACTGCCGCCGGGTGCCCTTCGCCCGCGGCAAGATTGACCAGCCGTCCATCAGCGAGAATACAGACCTTGCGGCCGTCGTGGAATTCATACTGTTCGACGAACTGCCGTGGCACCGTCACGCCTTTCGCCAGGCGCTTGATGCCATCGAGATCCAGCTCGTCGTTGAAATGACCTGAATTGCAGACGATCGCGCCGTCCTTCATGAGTTTGAAATGGCTCTCGGCGATCACGTGATAGTTGCCGGTAACGGTGACGAAGATGTCGCCGGCCTTGGCGGCGTCGTTCATCGGCATTACTTGATAGCCGTCCATGACTGCTTCGATCGCCTTACGCGGATCGATTTCGGTGACGATGACGTGCGCGCCCATGCCGGCTGCGCGCGACGCTACGCCGCGACCGCACCAGCCGTAACCCACGACAACGACGTTCCGTCCGGCGAGCAGCACGTTGGTCGCGCGAATAATGCCGTCGAGCGTCGACTGGCCCGTGCCGTAGCGATTATCGAACATGTGCTTGGTTAGCGCGTTGTTGACGGCGATGACCGGATACGGCAGCACGCCGTCCTTCTGCATCGCCTTCAAACGAATCACACCGGTGGTCGTCTCTTCGCAGCCGCCGATCATGTCTTTCAAAAGGTGGTTGTGTTTGGTGTAGATCTGCGTGACGAGATCGCAACCGTCATCCATCGACATCTGCGGCTTGGTCGCGATCACCGACTCGATGTGCGAGTAGTAGGTCGCGTTGTCTTCGCCCTTGATGGCGTATGTCGGAATACCGTATTCACACAGCGCAGCGGCGACGTCATCCTGCGTCGAGAGGGGGTTGCTCGCGCACAGCGCGATCTCCGCGCCGCCGGCTTGCAGTGCCAGCATCAGGTTGGCGGTTTCGGTCGTCACATGCAAGCACGCGCCGATCCTCACGCCTTTGAGTGGCTTTTCGATCTCAAACCGATCGCGAATCTGGGCAAGCACCGGCATGTACGCACCGGCCCACGCGATGCGCGAGCGGCCGGCCTCTGCCAAGCTGCGGTCTTTGACATCACCAGCAAGCTTTTCCGTGACGGGCACGATGGAACTCCTCGAATAAAAAGTAGGATTGGCCGCCGGAGGCGGCTCTCTGAAGGGGGAGCTTTTCGAGCCCGGCGCGGAAAGCCCCCGGCGTGGAAACGCTCTCCGAGTACTTATCAGCGCTTGCCAGCGAATGGCCAACCCCGGGCGGGGGCAGTGCTGCGACGATGGTCGCAGCCGCCGGCGCGTCGTTGATCGCGATGGTTGCGCGGATCTGCTCGGCCAACCCCAAGTACGCCGCGCAGCACGACCTAGCGATCGAGCTCGTCGCCCAAGCCGATGCGCTGCGCGAGGAGTTTCTACGGTCCCGCGAGCGTGACGAAGCGGCCTTCGATCGAGTGGTAGCGGCAACAGCCATGCCCAAGGCAACTGATTCGGAAAAACACGCGCGCCGTGCCGCGCTCGAACTCGCGCTTGCTCACGCGGCGGCAGAACCGCTCGCCGCGGCGCAAAATGCGTTGGATCTGTTGCGCTTCACGGAGAACGCGCTCGACCTGCACAACACCAACCTGATCAGCGACATTGGCTGTGCCGGTGAATTTGCGCACGCCGCGCTCACCGCGTGTGCGTATAACGTGCGCATCAACCACAAGTTCATGCGCGACATCCCCGCCATCGAAGCGCAGCGCCATGCGCTCGAGCGGTACGAGCGTGAAGGCGGGGCGCTGCTTACGCGCATCCGCCGCGCAGTTGCCGCGGTGCTTTCGGTTTAGGGCATCGCCGCCTTGAGCGTCGCTTCCGCGCTCGCCGCGTCGCCACTGAGCTTCGCGTAGATCGTGTACTCGGCCGCGGTCGGCCGCACGTATCCGGTATCGACCTCGGCGTTCAAGTAGGCGATGAAGTTACGGAGCCTCGATTCGTAGAGCAGCGAGCCTTCGTCGGCTTGCGGGTGCACGATATCGACAACGGATGCGATCGCCGCGTCGAGCTTCGCGGCAGCCGCGCTGCCGGGAGCGACCGTCGCCCGTGCTGCGATCGCCGCGTTGACCGTACGATCGAGTTCATCTTGCAGCGCGTGGAGCTTCAGCCCAAGATCGCGCCGTGCGGCAAGGTCATCCGCTGTCGCGGTGGCGCGTGGATCGAGCGTAAGTACAAGCGGCTGCGAGGTCTGCGCGCCGCCGTAATCGAGGGTGACGGTGTAATTACCCGGCACGATCTGCGGCCCGAGGAGCGAATCTTCGAGGCCGCCGCCCGAACCCGAGGGCTCGAAGCCGGTGACTTCGGTTGCGTCGGGATAACGTAGATCCCACTGGAACACGTTCATCCCGGGCCCGATGCCGGTCAGACGAGCGTACGCGTGTTGCTTATCTTCAGTCGGATGGTATCGCTCGCTTGGCGCTTCCGGTTTCGCTGTGCTCTTTAGATGAAGCGGGAACGAGCGCACGACATTGCCGGCAGCATCTTTGAAGGTCAGCGTCGCCGGCGTCGAGCCATCGTAGGATCTCGGAACGTAGAAGATCACCGTCGCGCCGAAGGGCGGATTCTCGCCATTGCCCGCCGCGTTCGCGAAGCCGCCGAAGCCGCTACCATAGGCGTAGGTGAGCCATGCGCGCTGCGGCGCATAGAGCACCGCGCCGTTTGCATTTGCCGGCGTGGACTGCGCAAGCTGTTCGAGGAGCGTCAGGTTGTCCAGGACCCACATCGAGCGGCCGTGAGTCGCAATGACCACTTTGCCTTCGCGCGCGTCGAACGCGAGATCGCGAACCTCGACGTTAGGAAGGTTAAGCGTAAGCGGCTGCCAGTGCGCTGCACCGTCGAAGCTCACGTAGACCGTGCTCTTCGTCGTCAGGAAGAAGAGGTTCGTTGCGTTGGGATCTTGGCGCACCGTGTACACGTAGTCGTCCAGCGGGATACCGACAGCAATGGGCGCCCACGTCTTGCCGAAATCCATGGTCTTGAACACATACGGATGGAAGTCGTCCCACTGGTAACTCGACGCCGTCAGATACGCCGTGCCCTTGTCCGTGTGCGACGGTTCGATCGAGGTGATCTCCGTCCACTTCGGCAGTTCGGGCGGTGTGATCTCGGTCCAGTTCGCGCCGTGATCCATCGTGACGTGCACGCGGCCGTCAGCCGAGCCGGCCCATAATTCGTCACCGTCCAGTGGCGAGACGGCTAGGGCGGAGACGTACGGAAAGACTTCGGCGCTCGACGCGTCGTAGTCGATCGGACCGCCGCTCGGGCCCTCGGTCGCTGGATCGTTACGGGTGAGATCGGGACTGATCTTCTTCCAGGTCTGACCGTCGTCGGTGCTGCTCAGCACGAATTGCGCGCCGACGAGCAGCTCTTTCGGATTGACCGGAGAGAAGAAAATCGGATGCGTCCACGCGAGGCGATACTCGAGCTCAGCGGAGCTTGCACCTTCGCGATAGAGCGGGTACGGACTGACGCTGTTGTACTCGTCGTCGCCCGGATCGTACTTCTCCATGATGGTGAAGTAGCCGCTGCCGTAATCGACGTTCGTCTTGCCGGGCTCCGGCGCGATGAACGTGCTCTCGCCCAGTGCCGTCCGTTTCCAGTCGCTGGTGAGGATCGAGCCGTTCGCTGAAGCGCTCGGCCCTTCGAACGAACCCTCGTCTTGCTGCGCGCCGTAGACGTTAAACGGAAACGCCTCGTCGAGCGCAACGCGGTAGAACTGCGCCGTGAGCTGATTGTGCTCGCTGCTCCACGTCGCTCCGCCGTCGACTGAGACGGTCGCGCCGCCATCGTTCGCCTCCAGGATGATCTTCGAGTTTTTCGGATCGATCCAGACCGTATGGTTGTCGCCATGCGGCGGGCGGAGCAGACTGAAGTCCTTGCCGCCGTCGTGCGAAACGAAAAAGCGGGCGTTCGGGACGTAGATCGTGTTCGGATCGTTCGGATCGGCGTAGATTGCCATATAGTAGAAGGCGCGCTGCCGCATCTCCATGCTGGCGTTGACGCGCTTCCAGTGGGCGCCCCCGTCATCGGTGCGGAAAACACCGCCCTCTTTCGCCTGCACGATCGCATAGACGATCTTCGGATCGCTGGCGGCGATGCTCACGCCGATACGGCCGAGCAAGCCGGTCGCGAAACCCGGGTTGGTCGAAATCTTGGTCCAGTGCGCGCCGCCGTCGATCGTCTTGTAGAGACCGCTGCCGGGACCGCCGCTGACCAGCAATCCGGGATTGCGCTGCGCTTGCCACATCGCCGCGTAGAGCGTCTTGGGATGCGACACGTCCATTACCAGGTCGCCCGCCCCGGTGTTTTCGTCGACGTAGAGCACCTTGCTCCAGTGCGCACCACCGTCGGTCGACTTGAAGACGCCACGCTCGGGATTCTTAGCAAAGACGTGCCCCATCGACGCAGCGTACAGAACGTTGGCATCATGCGGATCGACGACGATCTTGGCGATCGTGTGCGTATCCTTGAGTCCGGTGTAATGCCACGTCTTGCCCGCGTCGGTTGTCTTGTAGATCCCGTCGCCGGTGACGAAGGTATTGCGGATGTCGCCCTCGCCCGTGCCGGCATAAATGACGTTCGGATCCGACGGAGCTACGGCAAGCGCGCCGATGCTGTTGGAAGCCTTGAGCTGCCCGTCGGTGATATTCGTCCACGTGAGGCCATAGTTGGTCGAGCGCCAGACGCCGCCGTCAACGCCGCCGAAGTAAAACGTGAACGGATCGCCCGGCACGGCATCGATCGCAACAGAGCGTCCGCCAATGCCTGGACCGATGTTGCGCCAGTGCAGCGCGCTTAGAACCGCTGTCGCGGGTGGTGCGGAAGATTGCGCGCCCGCAGGCGGCGCGACGATCGCAAGCAACGCAGCGATCAATGCAAAACGAAAGCGTCTCGACATGAGACTGAGTTTGACACCTGCCTGGTAGCGCCTCTACCCGTAAATTGAGCTACGTTACTAAATCGAGAAACGGGCCGATGTCGGCGGGATCGACTTCCATGCCGACGCCGCGCGTGTGGTAGCGGATGTCGTGGAAATCGGCACCGGCTGTCATCGCCAGACCGTAGCGCTGCGCCAACGCGCGAAAGTCGCGGACATCGTCCGCGTCGTGGAGCGGATAGAAAACTTCGAGACCGCGAAGCCCCAGCGGCGCGAGTTCATCGATCAAGTTGCGATCTTTCAACCGCCCCGGGTGGGCCAAAACGGCGACACCGCCGGCCTTGCCGATTCGCTCGATCGCCTCTTGCGGCGTGATGTGCAGCGATGGAACATATCCGGGCTTCCCGCTGCGCAACAGATTCCGGAATGCCGACTCGATGTCGGGCACCATGCCTTTGGCGATGAGCACCTTGGCCACGTGCGGCCGGCCAATCGCCTTGGCGTCGGGGGCTTCACGCAGCACCTCGTCGAGCGTGATGCCGTAGCCGGCGCGCTGGAGCTGATCGACCATCCGCTGCGCACGCAGACGCCGCGCGTCGCGATTGTATTCGATCATCGCATGTAGCTCGGGCGAATCGGCCGGCATGCCGTAGCCGAGCACGTGTACCTCGTTGCCGCGGTAGGTCGTGTTGATCTCGACCCCTGTGACGACCCGTGCGCCCGCCGGCGGCTCGAATTTCCCGTAGGCGCTCATCGTATCGTGGTCGCTGATCGAGAAGACCTCAACCTTGCGCTCGCCCATGAAATCGGCGAGCTCCTGCGGTTTGAGCGTCCCGTCGCTTTCGCTGGTGTGGCTGTGGAAATCGACGATCATGCGATGCCGCGCAGAAAGACCCGTTTGATCTCGGTCGCGTGTCCGCTCGTGCGATCGATGCGCACAACCGCGGCACAAAACTGCTTCGGGCCGCCCTTCTCCACGCTGAAGCGATCCGAAAACCCAGTGATAAAACGATCCAGTACGGCTTTCTGCTCCATCCCGATGACGCCGTCGGTTGGGCCGGTCATACCGAGATCGGTAATGTAGGCGGTGCCGCCGGGGAGAATCTGCTCGTCGGCGGTTTGCACGTGCGTGTGCGTACCGTAGATAGCGGAGGCGCGGCCGTCCAAGAAACGCGCCAGCGCGACCTTCTCCGACGTCGCTTCCGCGTGCACGTCGACGATCACCACCGGCGTCTCCGCCCGGAGTTCGTCGACCAACGCGTCCGCGCAGCGAAACGGATCGTCGACCGTCGGCATGAAGGTGCGTCCCATGATATTGAGCACGCCCACCGTCGTGCCGTCGGCTACGAACGTCCCGTGACCTTTCCCGGGAAGTCCCGGCGCGTAATTGGCCGGGCGCAGCACGCGATCGCTCGTCTCTAAGTACGTCTTGAAATCACGCTTGTCGAAGATGTGGTTCCCGCTGGTAATAAAATCGACGCCGGTTTCGAAGAGTTCGTCGGCGGTCTGCGCCGTCAAACCAAAGCCGCCCGCGACGTTCTCGCCATTGGCGATGCAAGCATGGATGTGATGCTGATCGCGCACCAGCGCGAGACAGCGCTTGAGCGTGTCGCGGCCGGGCGAGCCAACCACGTCACCGATCAGTAAAAGGTTGAGCGTTTCTAGCGGCGAGACGAAGCCTTCGCTTTCCGTTGCGCTTTCAAGAAGTAGACCAGCACTCGCGCCTCTTCGCGAAAGCCGACCAGACTCTTGGATTGCGCCGGATCGCGCAGTGCTTCGATCGCGTAGAGCGCGGCTTCATCCTGCGCTGCCGCATCGGCGTCGAGGTGATCCTCGGGCAGCGGGTTGTGCACCAGCGCCTCAGGGTAGCGTTCGCGCAAAACTGAGACGAGCAGTTCCAGTTCGTCCTTCGAGAACGTATCGGTGTCGCGGGTGACGTGCACGAAGGTGGTCGAGCGGTCGCCCTCGCATTCGATCCGCAGCGCGCGCGCTTCGTCCTTCGCGAATAACAAGTAGCCCTGGACGTGATCGTCGATCGCGTCAGCCAACGCCGCCTGCCCGCGCTTATCAAGACGCGTGCGCAACGCAAAGGTCAACCGTACGCTGCCCTCGGCCGGCATCGAGCGAATCGATGCTAGTTCGGGGAAGCGCACTAGTAGCGCACAGACCAAGCTGACGGTGTCAGCGTTCTCTAAGGGAAGACGGCTATTCATGACTGGGCCCACCTGATACGACACGGCCTCCAGGCACCCCCTGCGGCCCACGTAGAATGGTAACAATCGTGAGACTCCGGCAGTTTCCGGCGGTCGCGATCTTGGGGTTGCTTGCCTCGCTTGCTGCGCATGCGGCCAGCTACGGCGGCGACCATCAGGCCGGCGGCGCCTACCACGCAACGCTGCTGCTCCTCGCCCTCGCAGGCGTAGGAGGCTTTGTCGTCTCGCTCGGAGCCCTCGCCTGGATTGGCGCCCGGCGTCACGCCGACGGCTCCATACTGGCGGCGGCACTCCGGCCACTCGTTCCGCCGGTCGCTGCCTTGGCGGTCAGCGCGAGCTTGTGGTTCCTCATGATCGAGAGTCTCGAACCTACGCATGTATGGCATGCCTCCGTTGCGTTGGTTACCCTGCTTCTCGTCGCCGCCAGCCTGCTGATCAACCTGGCGAGCCGCGCACTCGTCCGCGCCATCGCCGCGATCGTGGTCGCGATCGCCCGTGCGCCGTTTTTGCGCCGGCCGGTCTGTTACCGCCGCCGCTTCGCTCACCGCTCCTCTGCGCGCCGGACATGTTTTGTCTACCGGCGCTTTGTTCGGCCGCCACCGGGCGTGATGCTAGCAATCCCCGTTTAGCATCACTTTTTTCAGAGGAGTACCCATGTCTCGTTGGATCGCGACGGCCATCGTCGCGTGCATGCTTCTTTCCACAGCGCCGGCGTTCGCCGCAGTCACCGGTTTCGTACGCGGTGTCATCACCGAATCGGGCTCGCCGGCCGCCGGCGCGTCGATTACCCTCAGCGGCGAAGGTTCGCGGTTTACGACTACCACGAATGCGCACGGCGAATATTCGTTTGCCGCGGTGCCGTTCGGACGCTATCAGCTCCTCGTACACCGCACCGGCGCTGAAGATCGCCAGGCCGACGTCGAGGTTGCGGGCGGCTCGGTCGCAACGATCAACATCGATCTGCTCAAAACGATCGTGGTTACCTCGGCCTCCGCGTCGGCAGGCGCGAGCGGCACGCCGGTCGGAGCCACGACGATCGACCGTGCCCAAATCGACGCCTCGCCGGATCGTGATAGCCTCAACAAATTGATCACGACCGTTCCCGGCGCGGTCTCGTTCTCGTACAACGAACCAGTGATCAACGGCTTTCATGGCGTCACCTACGAGATCGACGGCGCCCCGCTACCGCTCGCGACGACGTCGAACTTCGCCGAGATCGTCGACCCCAAAGACATCGATTCGCTGGAAATTTTCACCGGCGCGATTCCTGCTGAATTCGGAGGCGATCGCATGGGCGGCGTCGTCGACATCATCACGGATCGCTTCGCAGACATTCCCGAGGGCACGTACGGCACACTTACCGGCGGCGCGGGCAATCAATCGCAGGCGCTGGGCCAACTCGATATGGTCTCGCGCTTTGGCAACAACGAAGTCTTCCTGAACTTCAACACGTCGAGCACGGATCGCGGCATCGACGCTCCGACGTACAATCCGATTCACGATCAGAGTTCGGCAGCTGACGAATTCCTGCGCTGGGTTTCTAAACTCAACGACCGTGCGACACTGGCCTTCGATTTCTCGAACCAGCTCTCGCAGTTCCAGATCCCGATCAACACGGATCCGAACAACATCAACGACCCGATTTACGCCATTCCCGGCACCGACGACACGCAGCTCGAGTACGACCAATTCGCCAATCTCAACTTCACGCAAATATCGAAGGACGGCAACGGCGTATTCCAGTTCATCCCCTGGTTTCGCTCGACGCGCGTCGACTATGATGGCGACCTTGCCGCCGACGTGCAGGGTATGGGCCCAAACTTCGGTTGCGCAAACTATCCCGATTGCGAATCCGACACGCCGCCCGATCCGAACTACATCAACAACGTCGGTCTCGCGCAGACTACCTACGCGAGCTACCTCGGTTTACGCGTCTCGCAGTTGCGTTCGAGCAGGAACCACACCTGGAAGGTCGGTCTTGACGTCAATCGCTCGAACTCGTCCGGATCGCAAACCTACGCGTGCTACTACGTCGCGTGCGCGCTACCAAGTGGCGGCGTGACGCCGCCCGTCGCGACGCCATATTCTGCCTCGTCGTCCTCGCAAGCACAAGCCGGTTCCCAAATCGGGATCTACGCCCAAGACAAGTGGCAAGCTAGTCAGAACGTCGTCTTCGATTACGGCCTCCGTTACGATCATTCGACCGGCTACACGAGCGGGTATATGATCGAGCCGCGCTTTGGCGTCAACGTCTCCGACGGCGGACGCAACGTCTTCCATATGTTCTACGGCCGTTACTATGCTGCGCCGCTCCTCGAAGACGTGCGGCAGGCGTGCGTGATCTTTGCCGCGCAAAACGGTTGCTCGACCACGTCACCACCCTACGACCTGCAGCCCGAGATGGATAGCTACTATGAGATCGGCATGCAGCATACGTTCAGCGGCAATTTAACCGGCTGGGTCAACCTGTACGAGAAAAACGTCGTCAACGTCCTCGACACGACGCAGCTATTGAACACGCCGCTGTTCGCGGTCTACAACAACGCGATTGGGCATGCGCAAGGGCTCGAAATCCGCCTCCAAGACCGCCTGAGGAACGGCAACAACTGGTTCTTCACCTCCACGATCTCCGAGTCGCTGGCCGGCGGCATCTCCGGTTCGACCTTCCTCTTCCCACCCAACATCAACAACGGCTTGCCGATCTCTTCGCCGGCGCAGCTTAGCATCGAAGATCACTCGCAGCTGGTCGACTCGACTGCCGGCTACACCGCGCACTTTGGTGCGGGCCGCGCATGGTTCGGGACGCTGCAAGCAGATTACGGTAGCGGCTTCCCGGTGCAGTTCGAGGATGCGAACGTCAACCTGAGCGGCACGCTGCCGGCGCACACGACGTTCGATCTTAGCACGGGACGCATCATCAACGGCGGCCCGAACTCCAAGGGCTTGGGCGTCACGCTCGACGTGCAGAACATCTTGAATCACCAGTACGTGATCAAAATCGCGAACGGCTTCAACACGACGCAAATCGCGAACAGCCGCGCCGTGCTGCTGCGCGTTACGGAGCCTTTCTAAACACGTTACGGGCTAAATCGCACGCCCATGCTGAAGGTGCGCGGGGGAGCGTAATGGTTCCCCTGCGCATTGAGCAGCGTCACGTAGTAACGATCGTTCAAGAGGTTCTGGACATCGAAGGTGAGCGCCGTCTTGCGCCCGATTGCGATGCCCTTTTCGATCGAGAAGATCGTATGCGGCGTCTCTTTACAGTAGCCGGGCGTCGTATCCGGGCACACGTCCGATGAGAGCCCGCTACCGTACTCACCGTCCATCGAGAACCAGCCGTTGCGTTTGTCACGCAGCAGCACGCCGCCGTTGACGGTGTAGCGCTGCTCGTGATCGGCGGGCGTATAACCGGTCGGCTGACCGAAGCACGGCGCGAGCAGTTGCGTTTCGCAGCCACTATTGAGCGAGATCACGTGCGCAAACTGGAGATAGGCGCGTCCACCGCGCGGCAATGGTTGCGTATAGACAAGCGCCTCCTGCGAAAGCCGTCCGAGCACGTAGTTGATATCCTGATGGAGTAGCGTCACGCCGACCTGAGTGTCGTCGATGAGATCGTTGGCATTCTTCTGCCACACGCGAAATCCAAGGTCGCCGGCACCGAGCGGCACGTGACCACCGAGTTCGAGCTGCGTATCGCGCTCGGGTTTGAGGTCGAATTGCGCTTCCGCCGGCTGGAGCGGCAGATTGAGCAAATACGCGGCTTGTGGACTCACGTTCTCGAGCGAGAACGGCTCGAAGAATCGCCCGATGTAGGCATAGATGCTCGCCCGCGTCCCGTAGAAGCGCGTGAGTTTGAAGCGTGGGCTGAACGCGCCGAAGCCTTGATAAAACGAGGTCGAGCGAATCGTGAAGAAGTCGTAGCGCAGCCCGTAGTCCGCTTGCCACAGGTTGCTCATGCGCCAGCTATCCTGGATGTACGACTGATACGTATTGCCTAGGTTCGGCGAGTCATCGATAACGGTCGCTGTCGCGTTCGGCGCGCCGGGCGTGAGAATCGGCGCGAGAAAGTTATTCGGCTGCAGCGTGATCGCGTAATACTTCAAAATCCGCGCCAGATCGTAGGAGCCGCCTGCCGAGACCGTATGCTTGCCGAAGTTTTGCGTGTAATCGCCCTGCATGATGTAGTCGATCGCGGTCCGCTCATCCGCCAGCGAATAGGCGCACATCGTCGGGAAGGCTGTCGGGTTCTCCGGACCGGCCGTAAACGCATTAGCACAGTCCGTTGACGTGCCGCCGTTACCGTACGGCGGCGGCGTGACGTTGAGCGATTCTCCGTAGACGAAGTCGTTGTTCGGATCGCCGAAATCTTGAATTCTCGAGGATTTGAAGGCGGGCCCGTAGGTGATTGCGCCCGAATCGCCGATCGCATGACGAAACTGCACGGCCAGGAACGTGTCCTCTTGCGTTTCGTTGTCGTCGGTGTCGGCCGGTTCGCCGAACTGCACGTCGTTGGGAATCTGGAACGTGCTGTGACTGTGGATGAAGGTGATGTTCGTGTAGTTGGTGCCGCCGCCGCTAGGGAGCGTGAAGCGCGCGAACTGGTTGAGATCGCTCGCGTCGTTGTGCGGGGAGTTGAAGTCCGGCGGATCAAGCCCGCGCGTCGTTTCCTCGCCGCTGACCGCGATATCATAGCCGCCACCGCCGGCGATCGGCGCGTGGTAGCCGATCGTCGAGATCGCGGTACCGTACGACCCGTACGAGAAGTTCCCGTCGAAACCGGGCGGTCCGGTTCCCGCACGCGTCGCCATGTTGAAGACGGATCCGAACCGCAGCCCATATTGTGCCGGGTACGCGCCCTCGATCAAATCGACAAATGAAAGATCGTTGAGATCGATCTCACTGCCGATGTCGCGATTGAGCTCCTGCGGAAGTGCGACGCCGTCGATCATATAGTTAATCACGCCGTGATCGCCGTTAATGTGCACGACGCCATTCGCCCCGCGCACGGCACCGGGCATCTGGATCTCCATCTCGGAGAAGCTATTGTTGTAGGGCATCTCGGTAAGCTGCGTGTGATTCAGCGTCACGTTGCTGCCGCTGCCGCTCAAGATCCCCGCCGTGGATCCGCCTGCAGTCGCCACGACTGAGCCGATCTCTTTGAACGGAACGAGCGTGATTCCAACGACGGCGCCCCCGCTGCTCAGGTCAACGCGCACCGCGCCTTGGTGACCGCCAGACGTCGCCGCGACCACATACGTGCCGAGCGCGAGCGGCGGAAATGCAAAGCGGCCTTGTGCGTCGGTCGTCGTCTTGACGGTTAGATTGTTGCCGGTTGCCGTGACCTGCACGTGCGCGACCGGGTGGCCGCCGTCCGTTACGATGCCCGAAATGAACGCACTCGCGTTGACCGCTCGCGACGGGACGGTCCACAATAGCGTGAGGGCAACAGAAAGCAGAGCTGCGCTCAAGCAGCACCGCAGCAAGCGGGTCATCGAACGTCCTTTTACTGAACCAGGCAGTTGTGTTTTAAATGAGAATAGCTTATCATTATCAAGTAGTCAACGGCAGCAAGGGGACCCCGTGAATCGAATCAGCCGAAAAACCAAGCAACGCGACGCGGTGCACGCCGTCCTGGAGCGCGCCGAGCGTCCGCTCAGCGTCGGCGAGCTGTTGGAGTCGGCGGCAAAACGCATCGAGGGTCTCGGCGTGGCGACCGTCTATCGGGCTGTCAATGCGTTGCTCGAAGAGGGCTGGATCGAGGCGGTCGAGATCCCCGGCGAGCCGGTTCGCTACGAGCGATCCGACAAGGGCCACCACCACCATTTTCAGTGTGAAAAGTGCGAGCGCGTTTTTGATATCGCCGGTTGCGTGGACAGCCTCCGTAAGCTCGTCCCTCCCAAATTCCGGGTCAAAGATCACGCGGTGACCTTTTACGGTACCTGCGCCACCTGCGTGGGGTAGGGGCGACCTTTTCGGCGAAGGCGGAGGACTCTCAGATTTCTGAGGGTGAATACGCGGCTTCGCATGCACGACTTCTCAGCCCGACCGATCGTCGTTACGGGCGCCGCCGGCCTTATCGGAAGCGCCTTGATTTGGGCGCTAAACCGTCGCGGCGTCGAGGAGATCATCGCGGTCGATCGTCTCGACGAATCGGAAAAGTGGCGCCACCTCGTACCACTGCGCTTTCTCGACTACGTCGACGCCGACGATTTTGCCGACGCGATCAGTGACCAACCCGACATCTTCGGGAACGTCGGTACGGTCTTTCACCTCGGCGCCTGCTCGGCGACGACCGAGCGCGACGCCGACTTTCTGATGCGCAACAACTACGAATACACCAAGGCGCTCGCGCATTGGGCGGTCGAGCGCGATACGCGATTTATCTACGCATCGTCAGCGGCGACGTATGGCGCGCTCGAAGACGATCTCTCCGACGAGATGGATCTACAAACGCTGCGCCCGCTCAACATGTACGCCTATTCGAAGCAGCTCTTCGACCTCTACGCGCAGCGCAGCGGGATGAGCGAGCAAATCCTTGGGTTGAAGTACTTCAACGTTTTCGGTCCTAACGAAGATCACAAGGGTGATATGCGCAGCGTCGTATCTAAGGCGTTCGAACAGATTCGCGCCGGCGGGAGCGTCAAGCTCTTCAAGAGCTACCGGTCTGAGTTCCGTGACGGCGAACAGCGCCGTGATTTCATCTATGTGAAGGACGCGGTCGAGATGACGATCGCCGTCGCGCAGAGCGCGACCGGCCTCGTCAATATTGGATCGGGACGGGCGCAAACGTGGCTCGACCTCGTGCGGCCGATCTTCGCCGCGCTCGGGCTTCCCGAGCGGATCGAGTTCATCGAGATGCCGGAACTTTTACGTCCGAAATATCAGTATTCTACCCAGGCGCGGATCGAACGGCTGCGCGCGAACGGCTACACCGCGCCGATCACGCCGCTCGCGGACGCCGTGCAGGACTACGTGTCGAATTATCTCGAGCCCGGCCGTCTGCTCGATCCGGCGCAAGCCGAAGCGCTCACCCTACGATAACGAGGATTGATGTCAAACTCCCGCTCAGAACGTCGCCGTCAGTCGCGCGGCGGTTCCGCCCCTCCGCCAAAACGCGATCCTATGATGATCGTCTACATCAGTGCTGGTGTTCTGGTCGTGGTCATCATCGCGATCTTCGCGATTGTGAACTTGGTGCAGCAACACCAGCTTACCGAAGCTTACGCGACGCCGACACCCGCTGCCTCGACGGGACCGACATCGAAGCCGATTCAACTCGCCGATGGTGATACGATCGGAAAACCGTTCATCAAACTCGCCAAGAATGGACTGCCTGACACGCCGACCGGCGGCCAAGGCCAGGCAATCGACAGCATCACCTGCGGCGGCATGGAGTACAGCACGCTCCACACGCACACGCATCTCGCAATCTTCTATGATGGCAAGCAAGTCGCGGTTCCCAAGCTCATCGGCGCGGCACCGCTTCCGCCGCAAGGCTGCCTGTATTGGATCCACACGCACTCGCAGGACGGCATCATTCACGTCGAGTCGCCGGTCATCGCGCCGGAGGGCAGTCCGGGATTCCAGTTGGGCATGTTCTTCGATATTTGGGGACAGCCGCTAACGCGCGACGACGTCGCCGGGCTCAAAGGGCCGGTGATCGCGTACGTGAACGGCGCACCGTACGATGGGGATCTACGCGCAATTCCGCTGCGCTCGCACCAGCAGGTCGTGCTCGAAGTCGGCACGCCAACGGTGCCGCCACCGAATTACGTCTTCCCGCCTGGCGACTAGCTAGCGAAGCTTCACGGACCAAAGTCCAAGTTTGGCTCAGTCGGCAACGACGGCGTCTTCGGTGCGTTGATAGGGAGCGTGCCGGCAGAAATAGCGTGCATCGGCGACAAAAGCGCAAGACGCAAGACCAGCGTTCCAAGAACGGCGGACATACGATGCTTCATGCTTACTTCAGCACCTGATTCAACGCGGCGGCGAGGTCCTTATACGGGATCTCGCCGTCGTTGATATAGGCAATCGTCTTGTTGCGGTCAATGATCGCAATCGTCGGGTAACCGCCCTTGAGATACATCTTGGCGACGGTGAGATTCGGATCGTACTCCGCAATCGGATACTTCACGTTGAATTTAATTTGAAAATTCAAGACGTCGAGCTGGGATTCGGGCGACGTTTCGTCCATGCCGGTGTCACTGCCGGGAACCGCAAGAAACGCGACGCGCTTCCCGTAGGCGGCGTAGAGCTGGTTCATCACCGTTGTTTCGCGCTGACAGTGCGGGCACCAGGTCGCGAAGATCTCCAAGAGCACCGGCTGCTTCACGGTGTTGAGATCGAACGCGCCGGCCGTCGTGGGCAATTGGAACTCAGGCGCTTTTTGGCCGATCGTTGCCGACGCGTTGACCGGAGCAGTCGACGCGCTTTTGACCTGCGCGCCGTTCCACCTGACGTAGAGGATGCCGCCGGCGACGAGTAGGACGAGCACGATCAGCGAGACGATTGCGAGCACGCGTTGATTCATCGAGGACGTAGTCTCCGGTCAAGAGCGAAAGCGCCGGGGGCGCGAAGAGCGATCAGGATGGCGAGAGCGGCAAGCGCGAGATCGAAGGCAACGTGCGGCCAGTCCGCTACGGCCGCGTCGCCCGGGCCAAAGCAGCCGCAGTTCGCGGGAATCCCGCGCACTACTGCCGAGGCGATTGCGGCGGCGTAGATCACGAATTGCACGGCCGCTACCCATGCCGCAACCCGCGTGAAGAGTCCCGCCAACAGATAAAGCCCGAGCAGCACCTCAAAGTACGGGAGAATGACCGCCAGCGGCGCGACCAGGTCGGGCGGGAGCAAGCGAAATCCCGCGATGGCCGACGCCAGATCAATGGGGTGCCCGATCTTGAGCGCCCCGGCCCAGATCAGAAGGCCTCCCAGCACCAGGCGTGCCACCGCTACGACCATCAAACCCATACCTTTCCGGCAGAGGGCCGGAACCAAATTAGGCTAACCTAACAACGACCATGGCCACCGTCCAGTCGCCCGTCGCCGCCGCCCCCGCGCGCCGCTCAGTCTGGCAGCTCATTCTGCGCTTTTTGGCCGTTACCGGTCCGGGCCTGATCGTGGCGTTCGCTGACACCGAAGCGGGAAGCGTCACGACGGCCGCGACCTCGGGCGCACAGTTCGGTTACAAACTCATTCTGCTGCAGCTGCTTTTGATCGTGCCGCTCTTCGTCGTGCAAGAGATGACGGTGCGACTGGGCACGGTGACCGGCAAGGGCCACGCGAAACTGATTCGCGAGTTCTACGGCCTTGGATGGGCGTGGGTCTCACTCGGTACGATGCTGGTAACCAACGTCGCGGCGCTGGTGACGGAATTCGCCGGCATCGCGGGCGCAGCATTGATCTTCGGCTTGCCGGCGGCGCCGCTCGTGATCGTGGCCGCGTTGCTGCTCATCGTCGTGATCTTCACCGCGTCGTACAAGCGGGCCGAGATGTTCGCTTTCGCGCTGTGTCTGGTCGAACTGCTCTTCATCCCCGCAGCGTTTGCCGCACATCCGCCGGTGCGAGACATCGTGATGAAGGGCATCTTCGGCAGCCAGCCGCTGACCGACTACAGTTACCTGTTGTTGATCGCCTCGAACATCGGCGCGGTCATCATGCCATGGATGATTTTCTATCAGCAGAGCGCGGTCGTGGACAAGGGCCTCACGGTCAAGGATCTGGGTTTTGCGCGCTTCGACACCGCGCTCGGCGCGGTGCTGACCCAAGGCATCATGATCGCGATCATCATCACCACCGCGGCGACGCTCTTCGTTCATCACATTCCAGTGAGCGATGCCGCGCACGCGGCGCTCGCGTTTCAGCCGTTGGTCGGGCGTTTCGCCGGTGTGACGTTCGGCGTCGGGTTGATTGGCGCGTCGATGCTCGGCGCGTTCGTCGTCGCGCTCGCGACCTCGTGGGCGTTCGGCGAAGCGTTCGGCTGGCGCGCTTCGCTCAATGACGGCGCGCGCGCAAAGCGCTTCACGTCGCTTTACGTTGCCTGCGTGGCCGTCGCTGCGTCGATCGTGCTGATCCCGAATCTGCCGCTGATCCAAATCACCGTGTACGTCGAAGCATTCAACGGTTTTGTGCTACCGATCGTCCTTGGATTCTTGCTCTTCCTCGTGAACGACAAGCGCGTGATCGGCGATCGCCGAAACACGTTGCTCGGCAACGCGATCACCTTTTCGCTCTCAGCGGTTATCGTCGTGCTCGGCGTCTGGATGACGATTACGACGATCCTTCATCCCGGAAGCTAGCGCATGAGATCCCCCTTCGCGCTCGTGCTCGCGGGCGCGCTGCTGACCGGCTGCGCGCAGGCCGCGGCGCAGCATTTTACCGGCGTCGTCCTGCCGCCGGCACCCGCCCCGAACTTCACGCTAACGAGCGATACCGGGACGCCGTGGACGCTTGCCGCACAGCATGGCAAGGTGGTCGCGCTCTTCTTCGGATTCACCCATTGCGCAGATACTTGCCCGGCCACGCTTGCCAAGCTCGCGGCCGTACTGCATCGCGACAAGGCCGGTGCACGCGCCGAGATCGTGTTCGTCACCATCGACCCGCAGCGCGACACGCCGGCGGTAATGCACGCATACATTCGCCGATTTGGCGGCGCCGCGATCGTGGGATTGACGGGAACGCCTGCCCAGATCGCGGCGGTCGAGCATGCCTACAACGTTTGGTCGAAGCCGGTGCCCAATCCGCACGGTGGAACCGACTACGACGAAGAGCACAGCGCCTTCACCTTCCTCATCGATCGCAACGGCAATTGGCGCGTGGTTCACAGCGACGATGATGCGCAGCGCGACTACGTCGCCGACGTGCGAGAGCTTTTGCAGTCATGATCGCGTTCGTGCTGGCCGCATTGCTGCCGTTTCACGGCGTCGTCCTATCCACGCTGCCCAACGATCGTGCGGTGGTCAGCAGCGCCGTGATGCCGCGCACGCTGCCGCCGCAAACACGACTCTATCGCCTCGTGCCCGGCATCGAGCTGCGCCCCGGCACGGGCGTCGACGCATTCCTCGACCGCTCAACGCAACTGTGGACCTTGCGCGACCCCGTACCAGCCGCAGCCTTTGTGGCCGGCCTTCCCGTCCCGGGGCGCGTCATTCCGGTCGATGCCGGTAAACCGCTCCCGCGCGCGACGCTGATTGATGAGCACGAACAACTCGTGCAGTTGCACGACGCGTTCCGCGGTAAGACGATGGTGCTCTCCTTCATCTTTACGCGCTGCCCGGATACCGACGTCTGCATCGCGATCAGCAGCAAGTACGCGCAAATGCAGCACGACTTGGACCCGGCCCACTTCGCACTGGTCGAGATCACCCTCGATCCGCCGTACGATACGCCGGCCGTGCTGCGCGCCTATCAGCAGCAGTTCGGCGCTGATCCGGCGATCTGGACGATGCTTACCGGCACAGGCTCGACGATCGAGCGCGTGCTCGACGAGTTCGGGATTTCGTCGCTGCAAACTGACAGCGCGAGATACGTCCACAGCGATAAGTTGTTCATCGTCACGCCGGAAGGCCGCGTTGCCTACGTGGTCGACACCGCCGGCTGGGATCCGCACGGCGTCGTCGCCGAGGCACGGGCGGTCGACGGCATGGCCAGCAACCCGTTCGAACGCTTCAAACTCTCGCTCATCGCGAGTGTCGTCGCGCTGTGCGGCGGCAGCCAGTTCGCCGGCATCGTGATGCTGGAGGTCGCGCTCTTCTTCATTATCGTGATCGTGGTGACAATCGCATTATGGATCGTGGGGCGGGTGTTGTGGAGCAGACCGGCATAAAGCCCCAGCATGGCCGCACCGCGTAAGCCGTTCGACCCGCCGAGTCCCCAGCAGACCGCGTTCCTCGAGCGGGCGATCAACGAATACGGCAAAGCGACCTATAACTATGCCCTGCGGCTTACCCGCAACGATGCCGACGCCCGCGACCTGACCCAGGAAGCCTTTATCCGGGTCTATCGCGCCTGGCGCAGCTTCCAGCCGGGGACCTCCTTCCTCTCTTGGGTCTACCGGATTGTCACGAATCTCTACCGGGATGAACTTCGGCGCCGGAAAGGCCGTTATCAAGAAGAGATCCCCGAGGACAACGCCCCGCAGCAGTTCGGCGGCGCACGTCCGCTGGCAAGCGAGCCGATCGAAGAATTGGTCGAACGGCAGCTCAGCGAACGGATGTCGAAGGCACTTGCGGCGCTGTCGCTGGAGCAACGGCAGGTGCTGATCCTCGCGGACGTTGAGGAATATAGTTATCAGGAGATCGCCGACATCGTCGGCTGCTCGATCGGGACGGTGCGTTCACGGCTGCATCGTGCACGCCACCAACTGCGCCGGCTCGTCGAGTCACAACCAAAATCATGAATTCGCATCTGAACCAAGAACAACTCGTCGACTACCTTCACGGCGAACTCGCCCCCGGCGAGGACGCGTCCGTTTTGCTGCATCTCGAAAGCTGCGATCCGTGCCGCGTACGTTACGAAGAAGAGGCGAGCCTCTCGGAACAGTTGCGTAGCTTCGCCCGCGTAAGCGAGCGTGATCTTCCGCCGGGAGTGCGCGCGAGCATCTTCGGTGCCATCGAAGCGTCAGCAGGCGAGGTCGGGTGGACCGCACGGCTGGCCGGCTGGCTTCGTCCCGCAATCGCGATTCCGGTTGCAGCCGCCGTGCTGATTGTCGCATTCGCCGGCTACGACTCGGCCGCGCACCGCGCACGCACGACGATCGATGCCGCCTATTATCTCGACGATCACGCCGCGCTCACCAGCGCCGTCCCCTTCAACGAAGGTAACATCGTGCCGACCGCGCTCTTCACAACTGAGAACGCGGATGGCACGCAATAGCGGCCTCCTCTTCTTTGCGGTGACGTTGCTGGGCGGCACGCCTGCCCCATCGCCTACCGACTTGCTGCGCGATGCCCTGACGGCGCCGCAGCGCGTTTCCTATGTTGGGGAAGTGCAAGTGCTTCGCATCGGTGCGCAACACTCCGACGCGACGATCTATCGCGTCGAACACCGGGCGCCGGATTTAACGCGGCGCTGGTACCTAGCGCCGCAGGATCTCTACGGCGATTCGACCATCAGCCGCGGCTCAACGAACTATTCAATCGACGTCAAGCGCCAACGCGTCGTGGTGTCGCAAGGCGAGGATGCCGACCAGCAAATCGCCGACCAGGGCAATTTCGATATACTTATGGCCAACTATCATGCCGTTTACGCGCCAGACGAGAACCTCTCGGGCCGGTCCGTCCACGTCGTCGTACTCAACAACAAGTATACCGGGCAAACGACGATGCGCGTGCATATCGACGCGCAGACGCACCTCGTGCTCGAACGCCAGCAATATGCCGCCAACGGATCCTTGATCGCGCAGACCCGCATGGAGCAAATCCGCTATACGAATGCGATCCCGCCGGCGCTCTTCGACATTCCATCCGGAATGGATCGGGTCAACGGCGCGGCGCGCGGACAAGAATCCACCGACATTGCCCAGGTCATATCGAGCGCCGGCTTCGCCGCACGCGTGCCAAAATATCTGCCCGAAGGCTTCAGCCCGATCGCAGGCGATCTCGTTTCGATCAACAATGTGCCGACCTTGCACCTGATCTATTCCGACGGCATTCGCACGGTGTCGCTTTTCCAAAACGAAAAGGACGCTGCGGTCGATCTTTCGCACTATCATGCGATCGCGACCAGCGTCGCCGATCATCCGGCACATTATGTCGAAGATGGTCCAACAACATTACTTGCATGGGCTGATGGCAACCGCCATTTTGCGCTCGTCGGCGAACTTACCGTCGTTGAGCTGGAAAAAATCGGCGCGAGTGTGCTACCCTAGGCGAGTGCCCGAACGCGATTTATCGACGCTTCTGATCACCATGAAACCAGCGTTAGACCCACGCGAGTGGGTTTTCTGCTGTGTGGACCGATCGTTTCCAACCGAGAGCGCACGCCCGCTCTTAGCGTTTCGCGAAAGCGAAGGCATCACGATCGTGATCGAACGCAAGGTGGCAGACGAACACCGTTTGGAGTACGCATTCCCAGCGCGGCGCATCACGCTGCGCGTTGAATCAGATCTCGAGTCGGTGGGATTTACTGCTGCAGTCACCACGGCGCTAGCCAGGCACACGATTGCTGCCAACGTGGTATGTGGCTTTTATCACGATCATCTCTTCGTGCCGATCGACCGTGGCGAGGAAGCCTTGCGCGTGTTGGAAGAGCTTAGCGCCGAAAGCGCTCGTCGACTGCTCTAAGCAGGTCGCGCTGCGCGGCTGGGATCGCCTGCGGCTGCGCGTCGTTTTCGCCCGTATCGGCGTGATTCGTCACCTCGATCACTTGCGCAATCGATTCGGTAAGCGCATTGATGTCGTAGCCGCCTTCTAGGACGTAGGCCACGCGGCCGCCGCAATACTCTGCGGCGGTACGGTTGATCGCTCGCGCGAGCGCCGATGCTGCGCCGACGTCGACGCCAAGATCGCCGACCGGATCGCCGGCTACGTAATCGAATCCCGCGCTCGCGACGATGAGGTCCGGCCGCACGAACGCGGCGGCACGCGCCAGCAAGTGTTCCCAAATCGCGACGAAGGCTTCGGTAGTAATCCCCGATGCGGGCAACGGAACGTTGATCAACGCGTCGTCGCCAAACGACGCGCTTTGGTAACCCGTGCCGGGGTAGGCCGGCGATGCGTGCGTCGAGACATAGCTTAGTCCCTCACCGACAGCGTCTTCCGACCCGTTGCCGTGATGATAATCAAAATCGATCAACAACACGCGGCCGCCGGCGCGCGCCTGATACGCCCGAGCAGCGATTGCCGCGTTGTTGAAGACACAAAAGCCCATTCCACGGGCGGATTCGGCGTGATGTCCGGGCGGACGGACGAGTGCGAAGACCGGAGCGTTGCTCTCAACCGTCGCCTCGACCGCAGAGATTGCGCCGCCGGCGGCACGGCGCGCGACGTCGAGAGTGCGCCCATCAACCACAACGTCGCCAGTCGAGAGATAGCGTGGCCCGGTAAGATCGCCGATCTCGCGCTTGACCAACTCGACATATCCGTGCTCGTGGACGCGCTCGATCTCACTATCGGCAGCGTCGTGAGCGCGATACAGATTATCCGCCAGTCCGCGCTGATTCAAACGCGCAGCGACCACCTCCACGCGGTCGGGTGATTCAGGATGCCCGAGATCGCGGAGATGGTCGCCGTAGAGCGCGTCGTAGACGAGCTTCATGTCATCGTGAACGCGTTAGGGTTTTTTCTTTGGCGCCGGTGCGGGCTTGGTCAGATCCGCGATATATCCTTGAACCTCGGCGTACTGCTTGCTGCCTTTTTTCATCATGGGCAACAAGCGCTTGTAGGCGCCGACCGCCTTGGTGCGCTGATTCGTTTCTTGGTAGCTCCGCCCGGCAATGTAGAGAAACTGCGGATTCTGTTCCAAGAAGCCTTTGGCGTTACTGTCGATCACGTCGAAGATCTGCGCCGCTTCCTTGAAGTTCTTGAGTTGGTAATCGGCGCCGGCAATGCACGCGAGTGATTGCGGCGTACGCTGCAGTTGGAATGCCTTGCTGCAAGCGTCCTTCGAGTCGATGAAGTCGTGCTGGAACGCGTAGGCTTGGCCGAGCGCTGCGAATGCGAGAGGATCCGGCTGAATCGCGGTCGCTTGTTTGAGATACCCAATCGCGTCCGCGTAGTGCTGTTGATCCATCGACAGCTCGGAGAGCCGGCTGAGCGCGTCGAGGTCCGCGTTGTCGATTGCGAGCGCGGCTTGCCACTCGGCTTTCGCCTTGTCCAAGTTCTTCTGCGAGGCGAAATAGTCGCCGTAGGCAACGTAGATCTGCGGCACCTTCGGGTACTGCGTGACCCCTTGCTGGTAGATGGCCTCGGCTTGCGGATACTTCTTTTCTTGAGCGAAGTAGGCCGCTTTGCGCGTGAGGATCTGCACTTTGGCAGCATCGTCCGGCGCCGCAACGATCGCGTCGTCGAAGGCCGCCGAGGCCTGCTGATCGTCGTGCTGGCGCGCGTAGAGATCAGCCTTGAAGACCAACGCCTGGACGTTTTTCGGATCGACCGCGATCGCTTTGCCGGCCCACTGCAGCGCCATTGGAATGTTGTCTTGCTGCGCATAGGTCTGCGCGATTTGCATCAGCGGATCAGGATTCTTCGGATCCTTCGTCGCAGCGGTTTGAAATTGCGTGCGTGCATCGTCGAACTTCTGCTCGGCCGCGTACACCGAACCGAGCATAGAATATGACTCGGCGTCGCCCTTGTTGAGCACAAGACTGCGATTGGCGATGCGCTCGGCGTCGGTAAAGCGATTGCCTTTGAGATAGAGCGAGACGAGTTGCTCGAGCACGCCCAGATTGCTCGGGTCGAGGTTCTCAGCCTGTTCCATGTCGCTGATCGCGACGTCCTCATGGCCGAGCGCGTCCATCGCGTAGCCGTCGAGATAGTACACCTGCGCTGTCTTGTCGCCCATTTGCAGCAGATGCTGCGAGAGCTGCGCTGCAAGATCGGGACGGCTGATCCCCAGGAACTGCGCGTCGAGCTTGGTCATCGCATCCTGATCGTTGGGATTGGCCTTGAGTTGAGCTTGCAGCTTCGGGATCGCAACCGAAGGCGGCTCGGGTGACGCCGTCGGCAGGGCCGAGGACGAGGGAGACGGCGAGGGCGACGCGGCGCTCTTATTCCCGCCGAAAAGCGCGGCCTGAGCATTGGGTTGCGTCACGGCGAAGGCCGCGCCGAGCGCGACGAGCATGGTGACCAGGAGTGTGAAACGTTTCAAGGTGTTCGAGATCCTTAGCTTATGATTTGGCGGCTTGCACGAGTTTCGTGAGCTCAGGCACGATGGCGAACGCGTCGCCCACGACCAGCAGATCCGAAAACTCGGCGATCGGCGACTGTCCATCCTTATTGATGGCGACAATCGTACCCGAAGAACGCATGCCGACCTTGTGTTGTATCGCGCCCGAGATCCCGACCGCGATGTAGAGTGAGGGGCTGACGGTCTTGCCCGTCTGACCGATTTGTAGGTTGTAGGGCACCCATCCCGCGTCCGCTGCTGCACGCGAGGCACCCACGGCGCCTCCCAGCGCCGCCGCGAGTGGCTTGAGTAAGGTGTCGAACGGCTCGGGCCCACCCAGACCGCGACCGCCTGCTACTACAACGGGTGCTTCCTCAAGCGCGAGTTCCCCAGAACTCTCTTCGACGTCTTTCTCGACGACCACACCGTAGCTCTTGCCGGCCGGTTTTTCGATTGCTTGCACGGCTGCACCGGCGCCGCCGGCTTGCGCTGCAAAGGCGTTGGGACGAATCGTCACCACGCCGTAGTCGCCCGCAAGCAGTTCACAGTTGGTGATCGCTGCTCCGCCCAGCTTCGGCATCACCGCGACGACCTTGCCGCCCTCGATCTTGAAATCGACCGCATCGGCGCAAATGCCGGCGTTCAAACGTGCAACGAGACGACCGGCGACGTCCTTGCCGGTCAGCGTGTTGGCAACCAACACAAGTGACGGTCCGATCGCTTTGGCCGCGGCGTCGAGATAGTCAATGGTCGGGTCGAGCAGATACTTGTCGACGTCGCCGTCGTCGTTCACGTGGATCGCGTCGAGCGGATACGTCTTGAGCGTTTCGGCAAGTTGCGACGACCCCGGACCAACCACGAGCGCATGCGCCTTGCCGCCGAGCGCGTCGGCGAGCTTGCGCGCTTGCGTCGCCATCTCGAAGGTCACCTTCGGCGTCTGTCCGCTCTTATGCTGAACGTAAACCAGAACGTTTTGCATTACACGAGCTTCCTCTCTTTGAGGAAATCAAAGATCGCCTTCGCGCCGGATGCGGCGTCAGCGGCTTCGATCACTTGCCCCTTGCCGCGAACCGGCGGCGGAGCGAAGGAAAGCAGCTGAGTCTTCGAACCGCTCTGTCCGACCGCCTGATCGAGACCGAGATCGGCAACGCTCATCGGCGCAATCGTCTTTTTCTTTGCGCCCATGATGCCTTTGAGCGACGCGTAGCGAGGTTCCCCGAATGTCAGGGCGGTCGTCAATACGCACGGCAGTGGCGCGGTTACGTCTTGATAGCCGGTATCGGTTTCGCGTTCGATCTTCAATTTTCCATCGGCGATCTCGGCTTTGCGTGCGTTGGTGATGAGCGGCGTCTGCAGATATTCCGCCAGTGCACCCGGCGTTGCACCGGTCGAACCGTCGTCGGAAAGTCCACCCACAATTAACAGATCGAAGCCGATCTTTTTGAGCGCGCGTGAGATTGCGTACGACGACGCCCAGACGTCGCTGCCCTCGAGCCCGGCGTCGCTGAGCAACACCGCATCATCGGCGCCCATTGCGAGCGCTTTGCGCAGCGTCTCTTTGAGCGACTCGGGCGCCATGCTGAACACCGTGACGGTGGTATCACCGCCGGCTTTTTCTTTTATCTGCAGCGCAGCTTCGAGCGCGTATTCGTCGTAGGGATTGAGCACCGTCTCAACGCCGGTACGCACTAAACGCTTCGTACCGTTATCAATTCGCTTTTCGGCGTTCGGATCCGGCACAAGTTTGACCGTGACCACGATCTTCACGTGGAGAACCTGACCTCCTCAGACATGTGGGGGAGAACCCGGCGCTGTTAGGGCTGGTTAAAGCTGAATCCTCTGATCCACGACCAATGCGGTCCCGCGCACGGTCGGCGGGGGACCGCCTGGCTCGGAGGGCAGCCCGGTCAGCCCATAGCGCCGAAGCTGAATCAAGAGCTGTTGGCCATTCGTGAAGTCCCACTCGCCCCCGACGAAGGCCTCGCCGTAGATCCCGAGGACCGGAGTGGTCGACCAGTAGCCGTTGGCACTGTAGCGCCCATACCCGACCGCTGCCACCATCTTCTTGTTCCAGTGATGCTGCAACGTCCCGATGACCTGCGGATAGTTGATGCTAACCAAATCGAACGAATCGATCGCAGGCCGGTACGAGCGATCCCAGACTGAATCGAGGACGAGGTCGTCGTTCGGCCAATGCCAGACCGCATAGAACGCCGCTTGGCGCTGCCACCCGAGCGTTGCGTCCGGATCGAGTTGCGGCAAGAAGTACCCGTCGATCCAGCCCTCCTGCGACGAGTTGGTTAGCGTGTTCGGTGCGATTTGGCGCCAAACGTAGGTGTCGGCGTGCATTTGCAACCGTCCGTGCGAATAGTTGGCATACGCGCGGTAGCCTTCGCGATTGATACCGATGATCGTGTTGTCCACCGCTTGATAGGTCGACTTCAGCCACTGGCCCGGCCACGACCAGGCGACGCTCCACACGTTTTCGGGCACGCCGTACGGTAAGATCACGTCCGCGTAACGCGGATCGAAGCGATAGTACTCGACGCCGGCATCGGCGTTCGCATCGAAATGCCGGCCAAATTTGAAGTGTTCGTAGCTCCCCGGCGATTGCGTACCGGGCTGCGCAGCGAGGCCGTCGTGATACCATCCCTCTCCGAGCTCGATTAGCACATCGTCGCCGCGAAACGGATGAAAAAAGCCGCGTATTCCGGCAATCGTTTGCGCTTGATCGGCAAGGACACTCGAAAAGAGGCGCCCTTGTGGGCCGGGATAGAGCGTTTGATCTGCTCCGAAGAACGTCGTCGTAACTATCGGTTGGCCCGATGTCGTGATGTTGAGGACCTGCGCGGAGAAACGGCCGTAGTCACCGCGGTCGAGCACGTAAGATCCCATCGCTAAACGCGCCTGCGTCCCTTGCAATACAGGAAGCAGCGCATCGGTCAGTTCGATCGTCGACTGTCCGTGCGACGAGACGAGGTCAGCACCAAGCAGCGGCAGCGATTGCGGAGAAGCACTCCACGCATCGACGTTCGGCGTACCTGGCCCAAGCGTTTCGGCCGTCGGGATCCCGATCGACGGATTGGCATTCGTCACCGCTGGCGGTGCGAACACAAAACGATCGGTTTGCGTGAGATTTACGTAGCCGCCGCTGATTTTCCACGCGCCGTCGTTCGTCGCGAGAGACGCCGCATACGGCACGACCGCTTGCGCTGAACCACCTTCGATTCCGCCGCCACCGCTCTGCGGAAAGTTGATCGCGTAATTGATCGGCGAGTGACCCTCATGCGGATCGAGTGGGCCTTGCCAGGGTTCGCTCCAATACATGAGATTGTTTAGATCGCCGCCGTATGCGCCGATGAGCACCTGCCCATCGAGCGTGACGGTGCCCATGCGATCGTTACCATCGACCAGATATTGAAGCATCCCGGCGTTACCCGGCGTTTGCGCGGCACTCGTAAACCAATCGTAGGGCGACATCGGAGAAAGCGGGAGGCCGGCTTCAAAAGCGCGCGCTTCGGGGGGCGCAAGTCCCGGGCCGCTTTCGCCCTGCGACACGAAGACGTTGGCGCCTTGAACGTGCAACGAAAAGCCCGGCGTCGGTGAGGACGACGGTGACGCGGAGGGCGCCGCGGTCGTTTGCGCGCGAACAACCGCCGGCAGCCCAGTGGCGAGCAACAGGACGATCAGCGTGCGCAAAGCACGACCCGCGGTTAACGTCACAAGGCCGGGTTGGTTCGGCAGCGCTCGCTGAGCTTCTTCCATCGCCCCCTTATTGCGCTCCCAATTGCGGAAAAATTGTCTGCAGCGTTGAGATGCCGGTTAGCAATGCAACGACAACGACGGTTCCCCAAGCGATCACATTAAATGCAGGACCATTGGTCCATGCACCCATGATCCGCTTGTTGTTGATGAGTAATAGCATCAGGACCAGGACGACGGGTAGCAGCACTCCATTGAGGACCTGAGAGTAGAAGATGATTGCCAGTAGCGGCGCGTTGGGAATGATGACGACACCTGCGCCGACGACAATCAACGCCAGATAGAGCGTGTAGAAAACCTTGGCCGTGGAAAAACGGTGATCGACGCCTCGCTCGAAGCCAAAGGCCTCGCAGACGTAATACGCTGTAGAGAGCGGGAGGATCGAGGCCGTGAAGATCGCGGCGTTGAGCAAGCCAATCGCAAACAGCAATGCGGCAAATTTTCCGGCTAACGGTTGGAGCGCGACCGCCACGTCACTCGGATCGTTGACGGCAATCTGCGCGGCGGCCGGCACGTGCAGATTGTGGATAAAGATCGTGGCGGCACACGCCACAATGATGAAAAAGGCGATCACATCGGTTAGCACCGCACCGGATACGACATCCAGACGCGACATCGAATATTCATCTTCACGAATGCCTTTGTCAACCACCGCGGCCTGAATGTAGAATTGCATCCAGGGGGAGATCGTCGTTCCGATGACCGCGATGATCATGAGGAAGTATGCCTTCGACGACGAGAAATGCGGGAAGATCGTCTGCTCCGCAATCGCTCGCCAATCCGGGTGCAGGATGATAGCGCTCACCGCGTACGTAAGATAGACCGCGCAGAACGCAAAGAATACGCGCTCGACGACCTTGTAATTTCCGCGCGTAACGGCAAGAAACACCAACGCCGCGACGGCGACAACCATGATGACCTTGAGCAGCCCGGCGCTGACAACGTGCATGAAGCCGGCAAAGACGGGCGCGACGGAGGCAACTCCGGCGAACTCCGTCGCAGTGTTTCCGATGTCGCAGATGACGAACATCAGCAGCACCCAAAAGGTGACCTTGACGCCAAAATTCTCTCGAATCAGGTCCGAGAGTCCCTTACCCGTGATCGCGCCCATCCTCGCGCACATCTCCTGTGTGACGATCAGCGCGATTGTCACCGGGATGAGCAGCCACAAGAGCGTATAGCCGAACTGCGCCCCAGCCTGCGAATAGGTGAGGATTCCGCCAACATCGTTGTCGGCGTTGGCCGTGATGATCCCCGGCCCGACTACGGACAGGAACATCACGATCCGCCGCCACGGATTGAGGGGCGATGCGGAAAGCACGACCGTCGCCGCTCTTACAGCATCAGCCAGGGTGAATAGACCGCGCGGGTCTCGGGGAACTGATTGGCGCGCAGGGCGTCGTTGTGCGCATTTTGCGCAGCGGACCAGAAAAATGCCAGCAATGCCTTCATGGCACGTAGCCTCCGTGAGTTAGAAATAGTGTGCTAGCGCCGCATGAACGGCGCGGTCATAGCGGCTCTCGCGAGCCTGTGGAATCGACTCGGTCCATCGTCCATACGGATCAATCACCTCCTCTCGCACGCGTCGCGTTCGCGCCGCGCAAAACAAAAAAACCATCGTGATTCTCGTCACGACGGTTGTAGAAATCGCACGGAGCGCTGCTCCGGCTCCCCCTCAACGTCGAGCTTTAGCACTGCACGCCGTAGAGGAAAGTTCGTCTTCCCTCAGCCGCATTAGGTACCGCCTTGATTCGACGGTGCCTGGTAACCCATTGGGGTCTCTCGACCTTTCCGGGCAGCGGCTTATTCTCGTACAGACGCCTCACCTAACGAGGAATCCTTATTCAGTTTACGCCCTGCTGTCAACCCCTAGATGCGCGGTAGGAGCATCAGCCACGGGCTCGTGCCGCGGGCGTCGTCGAAGCGATTGGCGCGCAACGAGTCGTCATGTGCGGTAGCCGGTGCGACGCGGAAAATACGTGCGAGTAGTGCCTTCATGGTACACACCTCCCGCATATATCATCGGCTAATACCCGAAGAATCTCGTTGGACCCGGGCGCACCGAAACCGAAACGTTACGTGGTTAATCTGCGGCCGCGAAGGTATTCGTTTGGGACAAATGACTCAGCGCCGAGTGCATCGGCGGCATCCCAGACCCAATTCGGATTGCGAATGAAGCCGCGCGCCAGCGCGACGGCGTCTGCCTGGCCGGTCGCCACGATCTCTTCGGCCTGCATCGGCTGTGTGATCATGCCCACCGAGATCGTCGTCATGCCGGTGGCTTGCTTGATCGCTTGCGAGAACGGCACCTGATAGCCCGGTCCGAGTTCAATCTTCTGATCGGGTGAGAGGCCGCCGCTCGAGACGTCTACGAAATCGCATCCGCGCTTTTGCAGTTCGCGAACGAACGCGATCGACTGCTCGACGTCCCAACCGCCGGGAACCCAATCCGTTGCCGAGATGCGCACGCCCAGCGGCTTCTCCTTGGGCCACACCGCACGGACGGCATCGAAGAGTTCGAGCGGGAAGCGAAGGCGATTCTCCAATGAGCCTCCATACGCGTCGGTACGCCGATTCGAGAGCGGTGAGAGAAACTCGTGCGCGAGATACCCGTGCGCGAAGTGCAGTTCGATCACGTCCACGTCAAGGCGCTGCGCGCGTTTCGCCGCGGCGACGAAATCATTGCGGATCTTTTGCAGCCCTTCGGCATCGAGCGCGTTCGGCGCGGGCCAATCCGAGTACGGTATCTCCGACGGCGCCACGGTTTGATACGCGTGCTCGCCGCTCGCCGGGCCGCCGCCGTTCCACGGCGGGGTAGTCGAGCCTTTGCGTCCGGCATGGGCGAGTTGCACGCCGATCTTGCTGCGCGCCCACGTGCGGATGAAGCCGACCACGCGCGCCATCGCCGCTTCGTTCTCATCCGAGTAGAGACCCAGATCCCGATCCGTAATTCGACCTTCGGGGCTGACGTGCGTCGCTTCGAAGAAGACGAGCCCGGGGCCCGAGAGCGCAAAGTGACCGAGGTTCACGACGTGCCAGTCGTTGGCGTTCCCGTCGGTCGATGAATATTGGCACATTGGCGAGACCACGATCCGATTCTCAAAGGTCGTTCCGCGCAAGGTCATGGGAGAGAACAGCTTGCTCACGAAAACCTCGTACACATTGATGCTTCCAGAGGTTGCGCCTGCATGACCTATCGCCCTCCGCACGTCCGCGCCGACGACCGCGCGCCGCTACTCGCGCTCATCGCTACCCATCCGCTGGCGACGTTCATTACCGTACCTGACGGCGAGCCCGTCGTCACCTACGTGCCGATGCTCGCGCGGGAGGCCGACGGTGTGCTCTACCTCGAGGGCCACATCGCCCGCGCTAACAATCAGTGGCACGGCGGCGACGGTACCGGCGTCGCGCTCTTCCGCGTGGCCGATCACTACATCTCACCAACCTGGTATGCAACCAAAGCGCAGACCGGCCGCGTGGTCCCGACGTTCGACTACGTCGCGATCGAAGCGCGCGGGCCGGTACATTTCATTGAAGACACCGCTTGGCTGCGTGAGTTCGTCGCGCGCTTAACCGTCTCGCAAGAAGCACGCGTCGGCGCGGGCTGGACGATCGACGAAGCGCCGGCGGACTACATGGAATCGCAACTCAAGGCGATCGTCGGCGTGCAGATGCGCGTCGATGCGCTGACCGGGCTGTTCAAACTCAATCGGCACCATCCGGTGGAGAACGTCGCCGGCGTGATCAAGGGGCTGGAGATGCTCGAGAATCCCGACGCCAACGCTATCGCCGCCTACATGCGAGCTGATCTCGCGAACCGCGACGAGTGATCGACTAGCGCTAGTTCGGCTCGAAGTCCGCGTGGAAGATGTATGTCCTCTCCCCACCGGCGCGCAGTCTGGGCGCAGGCGGCGTCGGTTTGGGCGGCGGCGTGCTTATGCGAATCGGATGCATGAAGGTAATGCACGCTTACATTAAGATCGACCCTGAGGCATTCAGGGTCGCTTAAGGCCGGTTCGGCTTCTTCTTCGTAGCGGATATCGTAAGTTGTTCCAATCGGAGCAACACTGCGCTGGCCGACGACTGTAAGGACGCGGCTTGCGCTGCCGTGTCGAGCGTCCGCTGATTGATGAGTCCAGCCGTCGCGGTTTGACGTTGGATGGCCAAAAGTGTTTGCGCGCTGGTCCGATCGAGCTTGAGCGCCGCAGCGTAGGTCTCTTCGGCGGTCTTCTTTACGCGCGCGTTTTCCACCACGAGGGCGGCGTTGTCGCGACGGAGGGCATCTTGCGCGTGTACCGCGCTGATTCGGTCGCGTTCCAGCTGCAATCGGTTTACGGTCCCGTAACCGATGCCTAAGAGGCTTGCCACGATGATAACCAGGCTTAGAACCCAGGCCGGAAAGCGTTGGTTGGGGCCACCGTTGTAGGCGGCAAAGATACCGGCGGCCGCAGCAATCGCGATGCCGCCGACGGTAAGCAGAAAGCTGCCGTCATTGAGAGCGTCGACGCTAGCGTACGCGTAGAGCGCGAGATACACACCGGGCGCGCCGATCACCATGGCGAGCGCGCCGATTGCTATAAGTGTGGTGGCCCCGAGCTTTGACATAGGCGGCTCCCGCGTTGAATGAGCGAGAAGTTAATGGGACGGGCGGGAATCGAACCCGCATGCTCTTTCGAGCGGCAAATTTTCGCACCACTATAGCTTTCGCTACCGCTTTCACGTTTGTGGTCCGGACTGTGCCTTGACCGTAGAGATGCGGTTGTAACGAATCTCCTTAGGTCGCGCCCGTCCAGTCTCTACACCTTCGGAGATTCGCGCCGAAGCGCGAATCCTGCTTGGCTCGGCGTTGTCAGTAAAGAGTTCGCCGACTTTGAGCGCATCCCGCAGGGCGTTTCCGATCCTGCGGCTCAGGGGTCTTATCCCAAGTCTGCTGTGTCTGCCAGTTCCACCACCGTCCCAGGTGGTTTGCTATTGTTGATAGTGTTCGACGGTGTCGGCCGTGCGCATGTGCGCGACTTCGGGGTCTTGTCCCGCGTCGCGGCGCGCGCGGCGCTGTCGTAACAGGTCGAAGTAGCGATCGAGCTGCACTTGGACTTCTTCCAAACGCAAACGATCCTGCGGCGTCAGTTTCCCGCTATCCCCATGATCGAGCAACTTGTGCTCCTCGGCGACCAGCGACTCAATATGCTGGTGTATAGCCTGATCTTCCATGCGTATTCCATCCGGGGTCGTGGCCCGGTCGTCCTGCCGCGTCGTCGTGTTGCAGCAAATAGCCGAGAAGCAGGTCGGCGGTCGTTGCGGTCGCGCGGTCGTGGCCGATAAGGTCCAGCACGGTTTCGAGCACGATGATGCCGGCAGGAAGAATGTCCGCGCGCTGTGGCTTCATCCCGGCCAGGCTTTTGCGCTCTTTGAGCGGCAGCGCGCACAAGCGCACGAGCGCGCGTTGCAAATCGCTGCGCGAGAGTTCATATTGGTCGATCTTCATTCGCTTGCCGCGAATCAGCGACGCCACCGACGTCGCCGAGCCGCCAACAAACGCGATGTGGCCGACCTTCGGAAAATCCGCGATCGGCGCCAGCGCGGCACGCGCGAGCTCGCGCGCGCGTTCGATCGTATCGAGATCCACGACGCCATCGTTACCGCCGAGCAACGGCAGCGCTTCGGTCAAGCGAACCGCACCGATTTCGCACGATTCGGTGCGATCGGGAAGCGGACCGTTGCCGGTCGCATACTCCGAACTTCCGCCGCCGACGTCCACCACGCCCAACTCTTCGTTGTGCAGCGGACCGAAGACCGTGATGGCGCCGCGATACGACGCGACCGCCTCCTCGTGGCCGCTGAGCACGTGCACCGGCACACCGAGCAACGCCTCGACGCGCGCGGTGAAAGCGTCGCCATTGGTCGCCCGGCGTAGTGCGCTCGTCGCGATGGCAAAAAGACGCACGTAGTGCCCACGCACCGCGCGCAGATGCAACGCAACTGCATCCAGCGTTCGCTGCATCGGCTCCTCACCGAGTGCGCCACTCTCGCGCAAGCCTTCGCCAATGCGCGTGCCGATCGAGCGTGCGAGATCGACATGCGGCACGTTTGACCCCACATCGGCCAGCACGACGCGCGCCGAGTTCGTGCCGATCGAAATGATGGCGTAGCGTTTACTCAAAGTGCGCGGCGCGCTTCTTCTTCTGTAGGAAGTGCCGTTCGTGGGCGGGGACGCCGTCGACGTCGTTCTCCCATTCGGCCGTACTCTCGAGATAGCGAGCGATTTGGGCGTCGAGTTCCGGTTCGTCGATGCGCGGCACGATAGTCACCATCGGCCGGCGCGATCCGGGGTGCAACACGAAAGCCATCGCTTTGCGCTCCGACATCCCACGGTCGTACTCTAAACGGTGCATCTCGACGTCACCGGCCGGCGCGCTTGCCAGCTCGCCGTTCTCCAGTCGAACGGCCGCACCGTACGCATTGACGTTGATCACGAAGCCGTAGACGCGTTCGTTCACGGAGTCGGTGAGGGCGGGGGTGATGGTATCGGGCTTACGAAAACGATCGCCTCGTTCGGGCGCACCAGGCGCAAGCGATCGTGAATCTCGGGAACTGCGCCCTCGGGATCCTCGAGGCGGTGGAGTTGGCGAAGCTGCCATTCACGCCGGGCCTGCAGCTGCGAGATATCGCTCTGCGTCGTCGAGAGTTCGTGAGCGAGCGCAAAGTTGGCGTCGACGACACGCGCGAACTGAATGGCAACCAGGGTGAAGACCAAGAGCGCGACGGTGGCGGCGCCGAGACGTCCAAGAAAGCGCCAAACGAGCGAAGCGCGCGTGCGGCGCTTCACCGTGCCGGTGTTCCCACGTCCCCCTGGCGCTCTTTTTGCCATGCGCCTATCCGACGATACTTCCGATAGCGAGCCTCTTGCAATTCCTGCGGCGACAGACGTGCGAGCCGCCCCACTGCCGCCGATACCGCGCCGAGCACATTGGCAACGACGGTCGCGGCATCACGATGAGCGCCGCCTAGCGGCTCGGCAACGATCTCATCGATAATACCAAACTGCTGCAAATCTGCCGAGGTCAACTTCAGCCGCGATGCCGCTTCTTCCGCTTTACTTGCGTCACCCCAGAGAATTGCGGCGCAACCCTCGGGCGATGCAACCGAGTAGACCGCGTTCTCGAGCATGATCACGTGGTCGGCGATACCGAGCGCCAGCGCGCCCCCTGAACCGCCCTCGCCGATGATCGATGCCACGATCGGCACGCGCGCTTCGGTGAACTCATAGAGGCACATCGCGATCGCTTCCGACTGCGCGTGCTCTTCCGAAGCAATGCCGGGGTCGGCGCCCTTGGTATCGATGAACGTGACGATCGGCACACCCAAACGCGAGGCTGTGTGTGCTAGGCGCCGCACCTTGCGATAGCCTTCGGGCGTGACCATTCCGAAGTTGCGCCGCAGGTTTTCCTTGGTATCGCGTCCGCGCTGCTGGCCGATTGCCATCACCGGCCGGCCCCGCAAGAACGCAAAGCCGGCAACGACCGCAGGGTCGTCGCGAAACTCCCGATCGCCGTGCAGCTCGTCGAAGCGATCGAACTGCGAGATGAAGTCCAAACTCGTGGGGCGGCTCGGGTGCCGCGCCATGTTGACCTTTTCCCACGGCGTGAGCGAACCGAAGAGCTCGCGCTGCAAAATTTCGTACTTTTGCTCGAGTGCGGCGATCTCGGCCGAGAAATCGACCGGCTGGTTGACGTTGGCGTCGCGTAGGTCCGAAATGCGCCGCTCGACCTCGAGCAGTCCGCGCTCGCGCTCGACGATGACGTTCCCGTTCATCGAGCCTGCCCCGAGCCGGTATATGGCGTCGCATATTGCAGCAGGCGCACGAGCGTGGTTTTGAGGTCGTGGCGATCGACGACCATGTCGATCTGACCCCGCTCTAACAAGAACTCGGCGGTCTGAAATTGATCGGGCAGCTTCTGGCGGATCGTTTGCTCGATCACGCGCCGTCCGGCGAAGCCGATCATCGCCTTGGGCTCAGCGATGATGACGTCGGACTCAAAGGCAAACGACGCCGACACGCCGCCGGTGGTCGGATCGGTGAGCACCGTGACGAAAAAATTGCCGTCGTTCTTGAAACGCGCCACCGCAGCCGTCGTCTTGGCCATCTGCATCAGCGCAAACATGCCTTCTTCCATACGCGCGCCGCCGGAAGCCGTCACAATGATGCAAGGAATCTTGCGTTTGCGCGCTTCCTCGAGAAGCAGCGTCACGCGTTCACCAACGACGGTCCCCATCGTGCCGCCGCGAAAATGAAAGTCCATTACACCGAGCGCAATTTGAAATCCGTCGATCGACCCGATGCCGCACACGACGCCCTCGGAGATGCCGCTCTTCTCGCGATCTCCGGCGAGTTTGACGGGATAGGTCTTTTTGTCGACCCAGCCGAGCGGATCGCCCGGAAGAATCTCGTTCCCGATCTCGGTGAAGTCGCCGTCAATGAGCAGATTGATGCGATCGTAGGCGTTCATCCGGAAGTGGTGCCCGCACTTCGTGCAGACGTCGTAGTTCGCCGAGAGATCGCGCCGATAGAGCACTTCCCCGCAGACCGGACACTTCGTCCACAGCGCCGCATCACGCGTGTCAGCGTTCTTCCCGCGGCGGCGCAGCAGCCAATCCGGAATCGACACGATTCAGTTGCGCCCTGGGAAAATGCGCGCTGCGTAGAGTTTGCGCAGCTGCTTGAGGTAGTTGAAGATCTCGTTCTGATTCAACTTCGATTCGCCCACGATGCGATCGGTGAAGACGTACGGAATCTCGATCGCGCGTCCGTAGTGCGCTTTCGCGATGACCTCGAGACCGATCTTGAAACCGATCGGATCGAGATGCACGCCGTCGAGCGCCTCGCGCTTGACCAGGAAGTAGCCGCTGGTGAGATCCTTCACCGGCGTGAGCGGTGCGGCAAGCGCACACGCGACGCGCGATGTGAGGATGCGGCGTCGGGGCCAGTTCGCGATCCCGCCGCCTTTGACGTAGCGGCTTCCGATCGCGAGACCATACTCACCCGATTCGAGTGCCGCAACCATCAGCGGCAGAATTTTGATGTCGTGGCTGAAGTCTGCATCCATCGCGCCGAGCGCCTGCGACTGCGGACGTGCGATCGCCCATCCATCGATAACGCCGCTCGAAAGGCCAAGCTTGCCGGGCCGGTGCAAGCAGCGCACCGGAAGTTCGCCCGTAAGGCGATCGACGATTGCACCGGTTCCGTCGGGCGAGTTGTCATCGACGACGATGATCTCGCCGTCGAGATCGTGCTCTTTGAAGACGTCGCTGACCGCCCGAAGCAAACGCTCGATGCCTCCAGCTTCGTTGTAGGTCGGAACCACGATGGAAAATGGGAGCTTGGCCATAGTCTAGCCCGAGCCCATACGACGAGGCAGGGTGGGTTTCCGCTTACGAAGCGGCGGTCGCTACGCCCTTGCCGGCGCGTTTTGACGCATACATCGCCTGGTCGGCCCGTTCGAGCAATCCTTCTGCCGTCGCTGCATCGCGCGGATACGCCGCGATACCCACGCTGGCGCCGACCGCGACCGAGCGACCGTCGAAAATCGCACGTTCCGATGCCGCTTGGATCAAACGCTCGCCAAGACGCAGCGCCTCGCCGTCGACGCTCGCGGCACCGCTCTGCAACGCGACGAACTCATCGCCACCGACGCGGGCGAGGATATCGCCCTCGCGCAGCACCGCGCGTAGCCGTGCCGCGGTAATCGCTAAGAAATCATCGCCGATCGCGTGGCCGAATTCATCGTTAATAGCTTTGAAGCCGTCGAGGTCGATGAAATACGCTACGATCTGATCGCCCGAGCGCTCGGCACGCGCAATCGAGAGCCGCAGTTGATCCATCGCGTAGCGACGGTTCGGCAAACGCGTGACCGAGTCGACGTATGCGATCTCCTCCAGCTCCTCTTCGCGGCGCTCGCGCGCAAGCGCCGCACCGATCATCGTTGCAACGACGCGAGCAAAATCGAGGTCGGCTTCTTCGAACGGACGGCGGCGCGGCTTGCGCGACAAGAAGGCTAGCGCACCAACCGGCACGCCATCGGCGAACGCGGTCGTGATGATCATCGCGCCCCACCCAAAGCGCGCCTGCGCCGGATCGGTTTCCCATTCATTGCTCTCGTGGTTCCAGAACGCGATCATCTTGTTCGTACCGAAGATATGCCGCGTATACGATTCCGCGAAAGGAAACGAATCGCCGGCTTGGATCGTGTCGCCGACCGAGTGAATGATCTTCACCTCGTCGTCGTACACGCGCGACACGGCGGAGCCTTCCATTTCGAGCGCGCGCACGGCGTACTGCAGCGTCTCGCTGATCTGCCGGTCGACCGAACTCGCATGCACCGAGGCAATCCGCGAAAGGGCCCGTAATCGTTCCCGCTGCAGTCCTTCGCGAAATTCGATCTCACGCTCGTGCGAAACATCGCGCGCAATCACGTAGACACCCTCGAGCGCACCACCAGCACGCATCGGAACGGTGTCCACCCGAACGATGACCGCCGATCCGTTCCTGGCGCGCAGCGCCGCGTCGAATCGCTTCGAGCTATCCGAAAAGAGCGGGCTGGCCAAGCCGGCGTGTTCGATGGCATCCTGCGCCGGCGCGAGCGTGTCGATCGGAGCACCGATCAACTCATCGGAACGGTAGAGCGTCAGGCGCTCGAGCTCGGCATTCGCCCGAACGATTCGACTGTTCGCGTCGATGAGCGCGACGGCATCCGGATGAAAATCGAACATCGAGCTGAGCCGCTCTTGACTCTCTTCGAGCCGCTCAACCATCTTCGCAAAGCGCGCTTCGGCCGGCCGCGCGAGGCGATAATATAAGATCGCGACCAACACGATCGCGACCAGACCCGTGATAATGGCCACAACGCGGAAGGGGCTCCGGCGGGTCCGGGCGTTCGACTCGTAGGCGTTCGTCTTGTCATTGAAGATCGTGAAGAGCGCTTGTCCGTCGGCCTGATTGGGCGTGGTGAGGAACCGGGAGAAGATCTCACTCTGGTCGGGCGTGAGATCCCCAAATCGCGCCTGCGAGGCGCTAAGTGCCGCGATGGTGTTGTGCAGGTCCGCTTCGTTGTGCACGGTCGCATCGTAGAGGATGCGAATCGTATAGGCACGCCGCAGACCGCTCGCGTTCACCGAGCGTGACGGCGGCTGGGCGGTCATAGACAATACGATAAGAATGGTGGCCTGTAAAACCAGGACACCTATAATCGCCAGCGCGCCCACCGTACCGGCATTGCGCAGCCGGCTTACACTCCGGCGCTCAATCATTCACTACAGTTATCGTCCGTTGGCCGGACGGTCTCTACACGCCGATTTCGTAGCCGAGGATGGCTACCACAGCCAATGCCGCTGTCTCGGTTCGCAAGATGCGCGAGCCCAGCGAGATGAGATGTGCGCCCGCGGCCTGTGCGGACTCGGCTTCCGCGTGCGAAAAGCCGCCTTCGGGGCCGATCACCACGAGGATCGTCCGCGCTCCATCGACGATGGCGGGTAGCACGGCACGCAGCGATTCGGTCTGCGCAACCTCCCAAGGAAGTATGACCGCATCGTACTCCGAGAATTGCAAGCACAGCTGCGCGAACGGTAACGGATCGGTAACGGCGAGGAGGTCGGTGCGACCACTCTGCTGTGCGGCGCTACGCGCCAGACGGCGCCACCGATCGAGCTTTGCCGGCCCGACGTCGGTCACAATCGTGCGCTCACTTTGCAACGGAAGCAGCGTGCGCACGCCGAGTTCGCCGAGTTTCTCGACGACGAAGTCCATCTTCTGGCCCTTGGGAATCCCTTGCGCGACATCGATAACAACGGCCGGCTCCGGAGGCGCGGCGCGCGCTTGCGTGAGGAGCGCGTGCAATGCGCCGTCTTTTGACTCGAGCGTGGCAGCGAAGATCGCGCCGCGCGAATCGACGACTTCGATCACGTCGCCATCGCGTAAGCGCAACACGTTGACGATCTTATGGGCGTCGCTGCCATGGATTGCGACCACCTCTCCGGCGTGATGTGCGTCGCGAACGAAAAACCGGCGCGCCGGCATTACGGTGCCTGACTCACTCCGGCCGGAACGCTTCCTTCACCCGGTCCATGAAGCTCTTCTCTTCTATTGAATCACCGCCGGCGCGCGCATAATCTTCGAGCAGTTCGCGCTGCCGCTTGTTGAGTTTCGTCGGCACCACGACGTGCACGGTCACGTGATGATCGCCACGCTGGGATCCGCGAACCGACGGCATGCCGTGTCCGCGCAGTCGCAGCGTCGTCCCGCTTTGTGTACCGGGTGGAATGCCGAGTTGCAACGGCCCCTCCAGCGACGGCACTTCGATCGTTGTTCCCAAGGCAGCGAGTGGAAAGCTGATCGGAACATCGATAAACGTTTCGAGCCCGTCGCGCCGGAAGAGCGGGTGCGGCGCAATGCTCAAATAGACGTAGAGATCACCGGCCGGACCACCGCGAATGCCGGCTTCACCGTTGCCGGCGATGCGAATCCGCGAACCGTCGTCGACGCCGGCGGGCACGCGCACGGTGAGCTTGCGCTCGACCTCATGACGGCCACGGCCAGCGCAGTCTGCACACGGTTGCGTGATAACATGCCCTTCGCCGCCGCAGACGTTGCACGTTGCTTGGGTGACGAATTGTCCGAGCGGCGTCTGACGCACCGTGCGCATCACGCCCGAACCGTGGCAGCGCTCGCATCCAGCAACCAGCGAGCCCGGCGCTGCGCCCGAACCTTTGCACGTTTCGCACTGTGCAAGGTGGGAAAATTGAATCTCTTTCGTCGTCCCGCTGAACGCTTCGTCGAGCGTGATCACGAGATCGTAGCGCAGGTCCGAGCCGCGCTGCGGACCGCTGCGTCGCGGCTGCGCTTGCGCGCGCGCTTCACCGAAGAACATGTCGAAGATGTCGCCGAAGCCGTTTGGACCGAATCCCGAGAAGCCGTAGTCCGCGCCGCCCGGCGCGCCGTTGGCCGTGCCGAAGCGATCGTACTGGGCGCGTTTCTGCGGATCCGAAAGGACCTCGTAGGCTTCGTTGATCTCTTTGAAAAGATGCTCGGCGCCCGCCTTGTCGTGCGAGACGTCGGGATGATGCCGGCGGGCGAGCCCGCGATAAGCACGCTTGATCTCATCCGGCGATGCGTCTCGCGCAACGCCGAGTACTTCGTAGTAGTCCTTGGTGGGCATCTTACTCTATATCGGAAAGTCGTTCGGAAAGGGTATCGGCAGTTCCCGAGGCGAGCGCCACGAGGCGCGCGTACGGCATACGGCGCGGACCGAGAATCGAGAGCATCCCGACCGCATTCGGCCCGAAGCGGTAGGGCACGGTGACGACCGAGAGATCTGCCAACTCGTCGCTGCCGAATTCGGCGCCGATCTTCACGCTGGGCGTATCGTTCCCAACTGCATCGGCAACCATGTCGTACAGCGTCTTTTGCTCTTCGACGATCCGCAAGATCGAGCGCAGCTTGCGCAGGTCTTGAAACTCCGGCTGGTCGAGGAGGTTCTGCGCGCCCGCCGCCGCGATCGACGGCGCTTGCGCGCTGCGCGCGCTGCTCAGCGCGGCGAGGACCGCGCCGCGCAATTCGTCGGGCAGGCCGAGTTCCTCAATGATGCTTTGTACGTCGCGATCGCTGATGTCGCGCAAGAGGCGATTGCCCAGACGGCCATTGAGCGCGTTGGAGAGCTGGGTAAGCGCATCGGCTTCGACGTCGTGGGTAACCTCGAACAGCGTTTGCGCCGCGACCCCGAGCGAGGTTACGACGACCGCAACGCCCGTGCGCGGCGAGAGCCAAATGAGCTGCATGTGCTTGAAGCTCTGCGTATCAGGCTGCGGCTTGGTAACAAAGGCCAGGTTGTTCGAGAGACGGCCGAGCAGCCGCGTCGCCGTTTCGATGACTTCATCGAGCTCGCGGCTGGCTTCGCGCAGGTCTTCGCGGATCCGCTTGCGGTCTTCGGTCCCGAGCGTCTCGGGCTGCATGAGGTCGTCCACGTAGGTGCGGTAGCCGGCATCAGAGGGGACACGGCCCGCCGAGGTGTGCGGCTGGACCAGGTAGCCTCCGGCTTCGAGTTCGGCCATCTCGTTTCGCACCGTCGCCGAGCTCACGCCAAGGTTGTACTTCTGGGTAAGCGTGTTCGACCCGACCGGCTCGGCGGTCGCGATGTACTCGTACACGACGGTCGCCAAAATGTAGGCCTTGCGCTTATCGAGTCCGCCCTCACTCTTCATTGCGGGCTATCTTAGCACTCCTGGGCCCGGAGTGCCAGCGGCCGGGGTCGCAATCCCTTTGAAATGTAGGCGCGCGTATTGCAAAAAGCGCTTCGTCTCCTTAGCACGTTTGACGCAAAATCACGCGCAATTTTCTCGGCAGGCATTTGCAATCACTGCCGCTGAAGTCGGCGCCATGAGCACGCAAGCAATTGAGGCTCTCTTTGAAGAGAGCCGCCGCTTCCCACCGCCGCCGGATTTCACGGCGCAAGCGAACGCGCAACCTGGAATCTACGAAGAAGCTGAAAAAGATTACCAGGCGTTTTGGGCGGGCTGGGCCCGCAAGCTCGAATGGATGAAGCCGTTCACCAAGACCCTCGAATGGAAAGAACCGTTCGCGAAGTGGTTTTACGACGGCGAACTCAACGTGTCGGTCAACTGTTTGGATCGCCACGTAAAAGCCGGCAAAGGCAGCAAGATCGCCTACTATTACGAAGGCGAACCCGGCGATCGCTGGACCATTACGTACCAGCAATTGCTCGACGACGTCTGCAAGTTTGCCAACGGCCTTCGCAAGCTCGGCATTAAGAAGGGCGATCGCGTCGCGATCTACATGCCGATGATTCCCGAGCTTCCCGTCGCCATGCTCGCGTGTGCGCGTATCGGCGCTGCACATTCGGTGATCTTCGGCGGGTTCTCGCCCGACTCGATTACCGATCGCGTCAACGACTCGGAGTGCGTCGCGATCATTACCGCCGATTACGGCTGGCGCCGCGGCACGAAGCTTCCGCTTAAGAAAAATTGCGATATCGCGATGGAAAAGACGCCCAGCGTGAAGCATTGCATCGTCGCCAAACGCATCGGCGATGACGTCTTCATGCATCAGGGTCGCGATCTTTGGTTCGACGAGGTGACCGCCGGACAATCGACGACCTGCGAGCCGGAACGCATGAACGCCGAAGATCTGCTGTTCTTGCTCTATACCAGCGGCACGACTGCCAAACCCAAAGGCATCAAGCACACCACCGGCGGGTATCTCACGCAGGCCACCGCGACGCACAAACTGATCTTCGATCTCAAAGAAGATAAAGATATCTTCTGGTGCGGCGCGGATATCGGCTGGGTCACCGGCCACACTTACATCGTGTACGGCCCGCTTGCCAACGGCGCGAGCAGCGTCATCTACGAAGGCACGCCGGACTTTCCCGACAAGGATCGGCTTTGGGAAATCATCGAGCGGTACAAGGTGACGATTTTCTACACCGCGCCAACCGCGATCCGCACGTTTATGAAGTGGGGGACGGAGTATCCTGAAAAACACGATCTCTCATCGCTGCGACTCTTGGGTTCGGTCGGCGAGCCGATCAATCCCGAAGCGTGGATTTGGTATCGCGAGTGGATCGGCAGCAATCGCACGCCGGTATGCGATACCTGGTGGATGACGGAAACCGGTGGCATCATGATCACGCCGCTCCCCGGTCTGACCACGCTGCTGCCGGGTTCGGCGACACGGCCGTTCCCCGGTATCCAAGCCGACGTCGTCGACGAACAGGGCAATTCTGTTCCGCTCGGTGGCGGCGGGTACGCGGTCATTACGCGGCCCTGGCCGGGCATGACGCGCGGCATTTGGGGCGATGACGAACGCTTCAAGCAGACGTACTGGTCGAAGTTCCCCGGCAAGTTCTTAGCCGGCGACGGATGCAAACGCGACAAGGACGGTAACTTCTGGTTCATGGGCCGCATCGACGACGTGATGAACGTCAGCGGACATCGCATCTCGACCACGGAGATCGAAAGCGCGCTAGTCGATCATCCCAAGGTTGCCGAAGCGGCCGTCTGCGGGAAGACCGACGACGTGACCGGACAGGCGATCTACGCCTTCGTTTCGCTCAAGCCCGGCAACACCGGCACGCCGGCGTTCGCCGACGAGTTGCGCGATCACGTGGCGGAAAAGCTCGGGAAGTTCACACGACCCAAGTACATCACGTTCACGCAAGAACTGCCCAAGACACGCAGCGGCAAGATCATGCGCCGCCTGTTACGCGATATCGCCGAAGGACGCACCCTCGGCGACACCACGACACTTGCCGATTCGACAATCGTTGCCGAACTGCAAGACCGAGCCAAGACGGAGACGCGCGAAGAGTAAACGCCTGGCGTCTTTTCTGAGAAAGCGGAGTCGAGGGAACACCTCTCGACTTCGCGTATTTCTGATCATGCGCCCGCTCGCCGGACTGCTGATCTTCGCGGTGCTAGTCAACGCGCCGGTGGGCGCTGCACGCAGCGAGGCATCCCAGGAACTGATCGCGACGAGCGAGTCCCAGACGCTCCGAATGCTCGAGCTGCGGCTTTCGCCGCCCGGTCGCGGCGTTTACACCGTAGAGAATGGCGCGTCGTGGAACGTCCTCGACGCCGTCGACTTCGATTCGGCAACGCATCGTCTCGCGCTGATCGGACACCGCGATGAGCACTTTAACACGGCGCATCTACCCTACTTGCAGCTGCTGGCCGAGCTACTGGAAGCGTCGGCTGCACCCGAGTTCACGTTGACGATGACACCCGAGTCGTCGGCACGAGTCGACCAATTCTTCGACACGCGAATGTCGCAGGCAGAGGGCGACGCCTTGGCCGCAAAATGGGGCCAGTGGATTGATCCGAGTACCGGACTCGTGAACGACATCGGCCGATATATGCTGCCGGCATTCGGTGTCTCACCGGTCGCCGAGAGTCGTGCACCGGGCGCGTTGGGAATGCAAATTCAGGCCGGCGCTACGCCGGTGCGCATCGCGAGCGTCGCGCCGAATTCGCCGGCTGCTGCCGCGGGCATCGTCGCCGGCGATCAGATTCTTTCGATGGACGGCGTTCCGGCCTACTATCCCGAGGAATTCACGCGGCGCGTTCGCTTCGCCGGAGCGGGCGCCGTGGTGCACCTTCAATATATGACCGCCGACGGCAAGGTCAGCACCCCGGCGATCACGCTCGGCGTTTCACCGGATAGCAATCCCTGGACCGGAACGACGAGTTTCACTGTGATGTCGACGATCTACCGGAACGCCGGCAATTCCGACGCGGCGAACCTCATGACAGCGATCGGCAATTACGATGAGGTCGCCGTGCAAAACCGCTATCCGCAGCTTGCGCCGGTGGCAACCGTTTCATGGGTCGCCGCAGAAGGGCTGCTTCCGGAAGCGACCAGCATCCGCGCACAGATTCAGGCCGGTCAGACGACGCTGTTCGCCGGTCAACGTCAGCTTGAATACGATATGACGCAGCGCATGGAGACGATCTTCTCATTGCCGGCTGGTTCGCTAACCGGGCCGTTCGATGCAGACGTGCAGCGATCGCAGAATCTCGTCACCGCGTTTGGCGCGGTTTTCGATGCCCTCCGCGGCGCGCTCAAACCAGTTCTCGGGCAAATCGTCGATGGGCTCGCCTATCGGTCCCAAGGCATCTTGATCCCGCCTGAACTCGTCCAAACGGAATTCGGCGTTACACCGCAGGTGGTTCCCGAATACTTCGGCGTACCGGCAAACTCGCAATTAGCACGCCTCATGTTTTTTGGCGACTACACCAGCAAAAGGTTAATCGCGCAGCCCGACTTGGCGAAATCCGTTCCGGGTTACATGACGAGCTTCGCATTCGAGCGCGCGCATCCGCAATTCGCTCGATCCGAAGCTTCATATCATCTTTGGATTTCTGTTGCGAAGATGGATGCGCGGCAGTCGGCCGACGGGCAGACACTCTCGTTCCGCGACGTCGCGATGCGCTTCAATATTCGCGAGCTTGCCAATGGCCGCGACCTAGCGCCGCAGCCGGGAAGTTACGAAAATCTCTTGACGTCGCTCTACGATCCGCTTTCCAAAAAGTTTCTGGCTCTTTACGAGCTCAAGGAAGCGGCAAAGCTCGCCGCTGCCGCACGATGGATCCACCTCCACGATCCGGCGTTTCGTCTGCCGCGGGAAGGACGCGTCGCGTGGCAAGGCCCCACGCAGGTTCCCGGACTGATGTACTTCTACATGTACGGCGATCCGAGCAGTGAACACTCGCACTTGAAGATGATCGCGACGGGTGGCGTTTCATTGACGCCGTTCCCGCCCGGCAACGTCAGCGCCAACCCGTTTTCACAAGATTCTTCGGTCGTCGATCTCACGCAAAGCAGCCTGGTCGCTCCGCCGCAGGTCGTCGATGTGAGCGAGGATGCGCTGACGACGATCGGTGGCGGCAGCGCGCAACACGTGACGACGAACATGGCATTGCGCCGCATCACGGCACGCCACATCTGCGTCCCATCACCGATAGCCCCCGCGTTTATCGGCGAAGCGACGCGCGGCACGACCGCGCTCCAGTCGATCTCAGTGGCCGAGAACACGCTCCACAACTCACCGGATAACCTCGAAAAGGCAATCGGTGTAGCGCGGGAACTCGAACACGCACGCGTCCTTGCCCAGCAACTGCAAATCACCGAACGCGCCCTCAATGTGCTCAACGGAAGCCTTGCTTCCAGTGCCACGGGGCTCGGCGCGCTGCAAACACAGCTCCGTCGAGATCGTGATAAGTTCATCCGCGAGGCGGGCGGGGCGATCGAGCAGACCGCGGACGACATGCTCCAACAACTCGCGTTAACCGACGGATTAGCTCCGGATGCCCGGTCGTTTCTCGACAATCTCTCGCAATCGAAGAAGATCGCCGACCTCCATGAGTTCTTGGAGAAGCTGCAAGACGCTCACGGCCTCTCACCCGAAGCGGTCGAGAAGCTCCCGGACGGCTTCACGCTAGACGTTATCAAAGAAGCGGCCGAAGAGCAGAGCGAAGAATCAGCCAACGGACAGTTCGACTCACGGAAATTCCTCGATTCGATCGGCGACTTGAAGATTCTGCAGAGCGTATGGATGGTCGAGGAAGACTTCGCGAAGGTCGAGTTCATCAGCGAGTATCGCGTCGATCAGCTCACGGCGCAAGGTGAGGCCGCACGCAAGGCCCTGCACGACAAACTGCTCCCGCTCTACCGCGAGCAAAGCGACGAGCTGAATGCGATCCTGTCAGAGCCTGCGATTAAAGCGCTTCTCCCTGCCCCGCGCGCCGGCGGAGGCTGCGGCTAGCTGCGGACATTCGCCGCTTCTAAGTTCGAGGTGGCGAAGATGGCTTCGGTTTGGGCGAGCCCATCATGTGCGTGGGCTTAGGCGAGCCCATCATCATGTGATTGCTGCTCTTCATCGACGATGAGCTCTTCATCGAGTGCATGGCGGCCGGCTTGGCCGAGGGTGACGCTGACGCCATTGCGGCGGCAAGAAGTATGTTCAACATGCATCAATTACGCCTCGCCGCCGCTGACGGATTACTCCTACGGCGTCTGATTTGCCGCGGTCGGGACGACCTTGCCGGAGAGGACGTCACGCACCGGAACTTGGGGATAGCCGACCCCGGCGTTGAGGCTATCTTCCCAGGCGAGCGCAATGAGATTACGGAGCTCCGTTGCACCGTGTGCAAGCTGCGTATTGGCAAAGTCGATCGCCTTCGGTGAGCCGTTCTGGAAATCGCCCGCGGCATAGAGGGCATAGAGCGGGTCGACCGTCTTTGACGTGTCGGTGAGATACGCGCCCACGATCGACGCGATCTGGGTCTGGGTGAGTAGCTGCGCCGGGTTTGCCGGCGTATAGGCCGGAATCTTCGACGCGACGTCGGCTTGCTTCGAATATTTGTTGACGAACTCCGACTCGAAGTACGAGTGGATGTGGTTCGTCGTGTAGCCCTTGGGATTCGGATAATTCCCCCAGCCGTTAAAGTGGATCGTGATGTGCAGCGGCTGGCTCCCGTCGCCGACGAAGTGGCCCCAGTCCCCGATGTCGCGCAGCGTAAGATCCTCACGGAGCGCGCGATCTTTGACGAACATCTCGCGAGCCGCCGGTGTCGTCGCGTGCGTCGTCATATAGTCGTCCACGCGCCAGATCGCGAAATCCTTACGGACGCGCTCGAAACCGTCGATGATCGAATACGGAATGTAGCCCATGCGATAGAGGTCCGTATTTGCCCCGGCCAGCGCATGCGCGTACGCTGCCATATCTTTCGGCAGCGCGTCGAGGCGCACCACGCCCGCGACCGTGCCATCGTCGCCGATGTCGAGGTAGTGCCCGGGATCGTTGTCAGCGTCCCAGGACGGACCGGCGTCTTTGATGCGATCTTCTTCGGGGCCGAGCGTCGCGATCTCATCGATGGCGCCGGGTGCACGCACGAACGCCGGCAGCGAATTCGGCAGATTCTGCGCGGCGAGGCGATTGATCATCGTGTGTCCGACGACGCCCCACGCAAACACGGCGCTCGGAATAAAGACAGCCGCAAGTGCGAGTGCGAGTATTGCACCAATCGTACGGTTTTTCAAGCAAAGAACTCCGTTAGCTCATCGAGGTGAGTGATGCGGCGTGCCGGCGGCAGCGCGCGCAAGATCGTTTCGCCGTAGCGAGTCGACGCCGCGCGGCCGTCGAGAAGCGCGACGACACCGATGTCGCTGGTACTGCGAATCAAACGCCCGAAGCCCTGCTTGAGCCGGACGATGGCCGCCGGGATCATGTACTCCTCGAATCCGTCCATCCCGCGCGCCTCCAGATCGCGAACGCGCGCGGCAACGAGCGGATCGGCGGGTGAGGGAAACGGCAAGCGATCGATGATCACGCACGAGAGCGCGTCGCCGACGACGTCGATGCCTTCCCAGAATGTCCCGGTCGCGAAGAGCACCGCGTTCGGCGTGGTGCGAAACCACTGCAAGAGGTGCGCGCGCGGCAATTCGCCCTGCAGCTTGACCGGAAACGGTAGCCGCTCGCGCAGCAGCGCGTAGACCTCGCGTAAGCGAGCGTATGAAGTGAAGAGCACGAACGCGCGACCGCGGCAACGATCGAGACATTCTTCGACAATCGGCGCCGCTTTTCGGGCAAAATCATTCGCCTTGGGATTGACGTCGGGTGGCGCGAGATATAGCCGCGCTTGCCGCGCGTAGTCGAACGGCGACGGCGCGATCACTTCTTGCGCATCACTCACGCCCAGCGAGCGCTTGAGGAAGTCGAAGCTGCCGTCGATCGAGATCGTCGCGCTGGTGAGCACCACGCTCGAGGTGCGGGCAAAGAGCGCGGCCCGTAAGAACTCCGCCACGTCGAAGGGGGCGCTGTTGACCTCGTAACGGCCGTCGCGCTCGCCGCGTTCGACCCACGCGATCGCTTCATCGGCCGGCAACTGCGCGCGATCGATCGCCCCTTGGTGCGCGAGAATCGCTCGCATGGCGAGATCGCGCCGGCGCTCGGCTTCGGCGTCGTTTTCGACCCGTTTCTTCAGCGCGCCATGCCAGTTCGCGTAGAGCCAGTTCTCGAGTTTGTAGAACGTTGTGCGCAACGTCTCGAGCGCGGGCCACGCGTCCTCGTTGGCGCCAAGCGGATAGCGATCGCCGGGCACGCGCGCGAGTGCAGACTCCAGCGCCCGCATCCCGTCGTCCAAGTCGCCATCGAACGTAGCCGGCAAGGTGTAGGTGCGATGCAGCTTGCGCATCATGCGTCCGACCGTGCCGCGCGAGATCGTCGAGGTGAGCGCGTCGGTCGCCCAGCGCTCGCACTGATGCGCTTCGTCGAGAATCGCGACGTCGTAGGGCGGCAAGAGGCCGCCGCCAACCGCGAGGTCGAGAAAGAAGAGCGCGTGATTGACCACGACGATATCGGCGTACTTCGCTTCGTCGCGTTTTTTGAAAAACCAGCAATCGCGAAAGTGCTCGCAGAATTCGCCGGTGCAGTCATCGGCATCGGCGTCGAGCGTCTCCCACTCATCGCCCGGCGGCAAGAACGGTAACTCGGCACGATCGCCGGTTTGCGTTTGCGTTGCCCACGTCCACATCTGCTCCATCGTTCGCGATGAGGCGATCAGCCGCTCGGCGCGCATCCGTTCATATTTCTGCTTGCAAAGATAGTGATTGCGGCCCTTGAGCAGCGTGACGCGCAGCGGCACGCCCAGCGCGCGTTCGACCAGCGGAATGTCTTTGCGGACGAGTTGTTCTTGCAGCGCGATCGTGCCGGTCGAGAGCACGATCTTCTTGCCGCTGCGTACGGCCGGAACGAGGTAGGCGAGCGACTTGCCGACGCCGGTCCCCGCTTCGACGATCGTGTGCATGCCTTCGAGCATACCGCGCTCGATCGACTGCGCCATCTGCACTTGTCCGGAACGCGCTTCAAACCCGGGCAGTGCCCGCGCGATCGGTCCGCCGGGGGCGAAGAGCTCCTCGGTGGTGAGGCTACTCATTGTTGCGGCGGCTGATGATGCGTTTGGTATTCGGTTTCGTAGTGCGTGCCGGTGTGGGCGTCAACGACCACGGGTGCAACGCGGCGCGGCGGCGTGTAGATCAGCAGCGTGAACAAGAAGCCCACGATTAGTCCAGCGACGTGGGCCTGCCACGAGATGCCCGGCACGAAGAACGTGAAGATCAGGTTGAGCACGAGGATGCCGATGTTGGCGCGCACGAGTTGCATGCCCGGCGGCCCGAGCTTGAGGCCGATCGCAAAGAGCGCACCGAAGATTCCGAAGATCGCCCCGCTCGCGCCCAGGGTTGGAACCATCGCATTGGCCGGCGAGCTGAGATACACAACGCCGAGTCCCGATGCAATCAGCGACACGAAGTAGATTAGCGTCATCCGTGGCGACCCGACCGCCGATTCGATAAATCGTCCAAGCCACCAGAGCGAATACATGTTAACGGCAATGTGCAGCAGACCGCCGTGCAAAAATGCCGACGTCAGAATCCGCCAATACTGATGATCGATAAGCACGGAATTCGGCCACAGCGCCCCGAGCTCGAGCACACGATCTACGTTGCCGCCACCGCTCAAGCCCAACATCCCCGGGCCGGCCACCGCGATTTCCCACAAGAAGGCAAGGACGTTCGCAAAGACCAGAAGTCGCGTAATCACGCTGCGAGCACCGTGACGAGCCCGGCAAGCTCGAGCGAGATCGCATGCCGTTTGCCGTGAATTGCAATCGTGAGCGGACCGCCGAGCGGCGCTTTTTGTACCAGCGTGATCTCGACCCCCGGACGCAGGCCGATCTCGGCGAGATAGCGCAAAATCTCCGGAAATTCTTCGGTGACGCTTTCGACCCGGCCGTGCGTCCCCTCGGGCACTTGCGCAAGCGGTTCGCCGGTCTGCACCGGATTACTCAAATCACTCGGTGGAATCGGTTGACCGTGCGGGCAGGTCGTGGGATCCTTCAGCAGTTTGAGCAGCTGCGCTTCGACATTGGCCGAGATCGCGTGCTCGAGCATGCACGCTTCATCGTGGACTTGATCCCACGGCATGCCGAGCACGTCGGTCAGCAGCCGTTCAGCGAGACGATGACGCCGCAGCACGCGCACGCCGACGGCTAAGCCTTTTTCGGTCAACTTGACTTCGCCGCGCGATACGTGCTCCAAATAGCCGTCTTTTGCCAGCTTCTTGAGCATGCCGGAGACCGATGCGGGGGCGACGCCGAGCGACGAAGCAAGCCCCGAGGTCGTGACCCCGGGACCCTCGCGTTCGAGGCGGTACACCGCTTCGAGATATTCCTCGACCGATTCGGCGAAATGGCTATGTCCGGACATTGCTCGCTACAACTTCGCGGCGCAGCGCCGACTTCGCTGCTGGGGGCAGAAATGACGCGTCGGCAGCGTTGGCGATAAAGCGCCGCAGCGTCTCGAGGCCGGCGCGCTGCGCGACCAGCGCATATTCTTGCGAGATCGAAGTCCCGAAGATCGCCGGATCGTCGGCATCGAGCGTGATTCGCACGCCGCTTGCGTCGAGTTGGTGCAACGGATGCTCCACACTGGGCGGCACCACACCGGTCCGTGCATTCGACGTCGGCGAGACCTCCAGTGCAATGCCGCTCTCGCGCAAGCGCGCGACCACTGTGGGATCCTCGATCGCCCGCACGCCGTGGCCGATGCGTTCGGCGCCGATATCCAACGCGGCCGCGACGCTTTGCGCGCCGGCAGCCTCGCCGGCATGCGCGACGGTATGCAAGCCGTTCGCGCGGCCGAAGGCGAAGACATCGGCGAATAACTCGGCGGGAAAGCGCGCTTCGTCACCGCCCAGCCCAATGCCGATCACGCCCTCACCCGTTAGCGTTGCCGCGAGTTGCGCGGTGCGCATCGCCGAGTCGACGCCGAAGTTGCGCGTCACGTCAACGATGAGCGAGAAGTCGACGCCATGTGCGCGCGCCGCACGCAATTCGGCGACGATCGAACGAATCGTGGCCGAAATGTCGAGCTCGCGGTGGAAGAATCCCCAGACCGACGGCGAGATGAAGAGCTCGCCGTAGACGACATTCTGCGCGAGGGCGTCGGTCACGAATTCGCGCGCCAGACGCGCGTAATCATCCGGCGAGGCAAGCGCCCGGCTCACCGCAGCAAAGATCAACAAGAACTCGGGAAAGGTCGAAAATTCGTAGACTTGCGCGGGATCGGTCGGCCCCGCCAGCTCGGCTTGGCCGGGCTGATAACGCGTCGAAAGGCCATAGCGGCGGGTTAGTTCGACAAAAGTCTGCGGCCGAAGGCACCCTTCAAGGTGGCAGTGGAGATGGATTTTTGGTAGACTTGCGACGGCCGGCTCGATCGATTCCATGCTTCCCGAAGGTTCGGAAGGAAAGGCGTTCGACCCGCCGTATCAAACGCAGTCCATCGCGGGGTGGAGCAGTCCGGTAGCTCGTCGGGCTCATAACCCGAAGGTCGCAAGTTCAAATCTTGCCCCCGCAACCTGTGCAGGTCCAACAAACGGAAACGTTGTTGGACCTGTTTCTTTTTTCGCCGCTAGTTGTTGGACCAGTCAAGGCTAGTTGTTGGACCAGTTGCCGTCGGCTAAGTAGGAATGGACCGCTGCCTGCGCCTGGACGAGATGGCTTCCCCAGTGTGTCCAATACGAGAACTGCCATTCCCACAGAGCGTCACCGAACTGCCCTTTCTCGTACAGTAGGATCCCATCCAGCAGATCCGCATAAATGTCGCCAACGTCGTCGTCCAGGTTCTTCAATACGGCCTCGCGATCATCAGGGCCAACCGGATTCAGCACAATGCTGTATTCGTTGAAAGGGAGATCAGCGCAGATACGCTTCGCCATCTCCCACGCGTCACGACGCCCTGCAGTTGGACCGTCCTCGCCGGAAAGATTCTCCTCGCCAATATCCGAGGGTAATCGCGACGCCGCCATCTGGAGGTCTGCCAAGAGCAAGTACAATTCGCGAACCGTGGGTTTGCTGGCGCCGGAAGCGTTCCGCTGCACCCAATCAACAAAGCCTCTCGCCGAGGGCAAGAACTGGTCGCACACGCCTTTCACCTCGACTAGTCCGCGTTTGTCGCTACTCACACCGGCGCACCTGGTGGCACGAAAGGCGTTGCGTCCACCACTGCGATCGAGTCACAGTTGAAGCGTGCGTCGCATCCATTGTTCGCAAGCATGCGCACGGCGAAACGCCCCTCGCCATCGGACACTTGCCGAACCCCAAGGCCGTCAATGGCGTTTTGATGGTTAAACCCTTCGAGCTCGCAATGAACAATGCCACTGAAGCGGATTATCGCGAGAGTGTGATTCGTCAGAATATAGAATCCTTGCGGGTCGATTTCACTGGTCATCTTGAATACGTGGATCGCAGCTTCGAGAAACGGCGCCAGCGGACCGCGTTCGAGGCGCATCGAGACTATTTCGGCGTCATGAAAAGACGGCCACTCACCAAAGATGTTTCTTAGCAGGTCCGCATTCTCTATTTCGTCTTCAACGTTCACCCTTCACCACGCCCAAATCGCTCAAACACTCGAATAAGAGCGGCCTTGAACTCTTCGTATCGAGCACCGCAGCCATACAGCTCATAGTCAAACACCGGGCCAGATCGCAATATCGTGGTCGTCGGCCCGTATACGAGATTGCCGCCGTCATCATAGACCTGCTTCTCATACTCCGGATCGACCTGTTCGCATACACTATAGAAAGGTTCAAGCCGACCAGAAAAATGGACGCTGCAGTCGCCGTCGTCCGAATAACCGCCGCTTCCGCGCGACGTAGGCTGCAGATAGTCAACATTGCTTCGATAAGAAAATACCGCGCGAACAAGGCGAGGATCACGATCATCGCATCGACGATTTCCGTGACCCGGGATGAGCCGAGGTAGAGGCCGCTGATGAACCCGGACGTCGTCGACATGCCGGCGATGGCGATACCTGCGTATAAACCGAAGGCGTCGCGTCCTCGCGCAACGAGCAGCACGCCGATCAGCGTGCCCAGGAGTTTGAATGCGACATCCAGCAACATCGCCACCCGATGCGCGGGCGTCGCTGCCGCCGTACGAAGGTGAATCTCGAGCCTACGCCCATCCCGCTCTATCGCTACGGGTACGTCGACATTGGGTGGAAGCGCGCCTCGTGTAGACCAGCCCTCCGTCGCGCGCAGCACCGGCCAGTTCGCCTCGTAGCGATAGCGATCACCGACGCGAAGGCCTTGTGCCTCGGCTTCGCGCGAGACGGTACTGATGACGCCCACCCCGTCTACCGCGCTTGTGGTAAATGTGGGGATGGAACCGCTCGTATAGATGCCGACTGCGTCAACGGTACAGACAATGCAGCCGAAAACCAGCAGCAACGTCGCGATCAGTGCTCTCATACGGCGGCGAGGGCACTCAAGCGACGCTGCAGCAACGCGTTTTCTTCGCGGATGGCGTCCGTTTCAATCGCGGCAACGGCAATTGCAACCGCTCCGGCGATATGGGCAACGGCCTTGTCGATATCGGGCGGGATCGCCTCCCCGCCCGCGCGATCGCCAATGCAGAGAACGCCAACGAGCCGACCGGCGAGGATCATGGGATAAGCACGCACGCCAGGAAATGCCGTCGCGAGATCGTGCAGATCCAGAGGTTCTTGATGCGCCCGCATATCGGCGCACGCGGCGTCGTTCTCCTCGATCTCTGCGGGCGCCTCAAGCCATGACGATCCTGCGTTCGCGAGGGCGCCGTTCGCCGCCAAGTAGACGGCGGTCCCATCCACAAGTGCATACTGGCCGACCGTGTCCACGGTGTCGCGGATGAGCGGTTTCGTCGACGTATAAAACTGCGCCGTCGTCGCATACCGCACAAGAGCCAATTCCTGCGCATGCCTCGTGCGGAACAAGATACTGTCGACGGCACGGTCGACCCGAGTATGCACGACCCGCGCGCTGACGATCACCACGAGAACGATGATGAAGTCTACAACCGTACTTTCTACCCGCGTCAATGCCAGCAGGTACCGTTCGGCGAAGAATTCGAGCGCCGCGAACATCAGCAGTAAGATCGCCGAGGTCAGCGCGTATACCACCGTGCGATTCAGTACGAACTCGATATCGAAGACGCGGTGTTTGAGTATGGCATAGGTCACCGCAATCGGAATCAAGTCGATCGATATCGTGGTGTAAATTTGAAAGACGGTAAATGATATTCTTCCAAGCGAAAAGGCGATCATGGTTATGGCATAGCCCACGCCGCCGATCATGATCGCCGCAAAGACGATGCCGACACGTGCGCGATCTTCCGGTTTTGCAAGACGCAGCGAAAGCACCGACGCGCAAAGAAGCACGAGTGCCCATAAGCCGCACATGAGCACATAGCCAAGTTGCCATCTTTCGGCGATGACGTCGAGAAAGAATCCGGCAACGACGATCGCATCGACCACGCGGATTGCGCGGAGCCTCTGCGGCGAGGGCGCGGTACCGGGCAAGCGAATCGCAAACGATGCGAGCACCAAGACCGGAAAAATATTGCACAGATCGCGCAAGATCCAGGCGATGACGGCGAAGATGGGCGCCGGCACCCAGAAAAGCTGTGAGGCAAAGGTGGACCAGCTCAACCAGCCGCCGCCGATGAACAGGATCAAGGCGAAAAGCATTGCGCTTGGACGACGGTATCCAAGATACCCCACAAGCAAGAACGCGAGCGCGCCTGAAAGCGCCTCAAAGATTCGCTGCGAACGGTCGGCAACGCGCGGAACCGTTTCTCGAACGGCGATCAGGCGGACTCCCGACGGCGTCTCCAATGGCACGCTCACGATCGCGCCTTTCGCACCATAGCGCAGCCGTATGCGGTCTACCCAGGGGATGGCATCCAGTCGAACGTGCGCCCCCGGCACGATACCGAGCGCTTGCATTTCCGCGCTCGCCCTCGTGACCGTTGCCGCGCGCCACAAGCCGGGGTTGTCTAATTCAAATGCCGGATGATAGGCGGGTGGTCCGATGGATACCGCTAGGACCATGGCAAGCCACGTTAACGCAAAGGCGGGCAGCAGAATACGCGCTGCCCTCTGACCAGACTCGCTCATGCCGATACGTTCGTCACGTATCGAACCTGTACCGCCCTCCGGCCGTGCCCGACGGCGTGAGCTATTCGCAACAAAGCGCCGGCCCCAGAGTACGAATTTTTATGGGACCGTTGGAAGTGATGGGTGACCTTATCAGCAGCGTACTTGCCAACGTTTTGTTTTGGATAATGTCCAGCGTACTCGCCGCGGCCTTTCCTTCAAAACAAATGCGCGAGCATGTTAGACATTCTTGAGCGGCGAGAGATGCTTCGGTTCGTAGAGGCCAAGCTTATCGCCGCCAGGTAATTCGAGTGTCGTCACCAAGCCCCAGCCGCGGTCGACGACCGCTGTCGTCTTGACGCCCTTTTCCTCGAGCTGCTTCACGGTCGCCGCGATGTCGTCGCAGCTAAGCCACAACTCGTGCTTGGGGTCGTCTTCCGTCTCATGGACGGCGAGTTCCGTTGGCGGTGAGGCAAAGATCAGCCGCCCGTTTCCCGCGTCGACGTAGTGCAGGCCGAGCACGTCCTTGAGAAAATCATACATCTCGCTGGCGCGCTTGGTATAGAAGATTGCGTGGATGCCGGTGATCATTTCGTAGGTTTGCGTGGTGCGCTACCTAATACCCTAGCGATGCTGCGGCTTCTGCTCTATGCGAACGTCGGACTCTTTTGCGACGGTTACATCCTGAGCAGCGTTGGCCTCGCGCTCGTCACCTTGCAGCCGCACTTCGGCCTGAGCCCCGCGATGACCGGGCTGCTCGGTGCTGCCACGCTCGTCGGTATTTTCATCGGTGCGCCGCTTTTCGGGCACATCACCGATCGGCACGGACGCCGCGTGCTGATGATCGCCGACCTCGCGTTCTTCGTCGTCATCTCGTTCGTGCAGATCTTTGCGACCAACGCTTGGGAACTCGTGGTGCTGCGGTTCGCACTCGGCCTCGCGATCGGCGCTGACTATCCGATTGCCGGCGCGCTCATTGCCGAATCGGTTCCGGCGCGCACGCGCGGCGCGGCCGTCAACAGTATGCAGGTCGCATGGTTTCTCGGCGCGGCCGTCGCGTACGTCGCGGGCTACGCGCTGCTCGCCGCCGGTCCGCAAAGCTGGAAATGGATCCTCGCAAGCCCGGCGCTCTTCGCCGCTATCGGCCTCCTCTTGCGCGCGAGCGCCCCGGAATCGCCGCTGTGGCTTGCGGCACGTGCCGCCGGCGACGCGCACGCTTCGTTCTTCACGATGTTTCGTCCGCAGTTCCGGGGCGCACTCGCGTTCGTTTCGGCGATGTGGCTACTGCAAGTCGTGCCGCTGTTCGCCATTTACACGTTTGCGCCGACGGTGCTCGGCGCACTCGGTCTCAATGCTGCATCCTCGCCGGCCGGCAGCGTCGCGGTCACCGCCGCGTTTCTCGCCGGTTCGCTGCTCTCGCTTCCGCTCGTCGAGCGCTGGGGACGCCGCCCGCTCTGCATTGCCGGATTCGCAATTGCCGTCATCGCGTTTGCGCTGCTGCTCACAGGCAATGTCGCCATGGTCGTCACCTGCTTCCTTGCGTACGCGGTTGGCATCGGCGCAGCCGCGGGCCTCGAACTCACCTATCCAACCGAACTGTTCCCAACCTCGATTCGCGCCACCGCTACCGGATTCGCTGCCGGCGTGAGCCGGATCGGCGCGTTCATCGGCACCTTCGCACTGCCGTCGCTGCTCGCTCGATTTGGTATCACGAGCATCGTCGCGGGCGCACTGTTGCTCTCACTCTGCGGCCTCGGCATCGCCTGGCGTTGGGCGCCCGAAACAAAAGGAGTCCACCTCACATGAAACCCCTCTTCTTCGCCTTTGTGCTGGCGCTACTCCCGATCCGTTCGCTCGCGACCGATGCGGTGACGCAACACACGCTGACCATGAACGGGCGCGTCATTCACTACACCGCGCGCGCCGGTACGATCACACTCTACGACGAGAAGCGCCAGCCGATCGACACGATGTTCTACACCGCCTACACGCAGGACGGCGTCAATCCGAGCACGCGCCCCGTCACCTTCTTCTATAACGGCGGCCCGGGCGGATCGAGCGTCTGGCAACGCATGGCAGCGTTCGGACCGGTCCGCGTCATCGGGGGAAAGCCCGGCGAAACGCCGAGCGCGCCGTATACGGTCGTCGACAATCAATACTCGCTGCTCGACAAAACCGATGAAGTCTACGTGGACGCGCCGGCGACCGGATTCAGCCGCATGCTCGCGGCCGGTAAAGGCTCGCAGGTCTTCGGTATCGATCAGGACGCCGCCGCATTCGCGCAGTTCATCCGCAGCTACCTCTCCGACTTCGGGCGCTGGAACTCACCGAAGTATCTTTTCGGCGAGAGCTACGGCACCGTGCGCTCCGCGGCGGTCGCGCGGCAACTCGAGAACGGCTTCGGGCAAGCGATTCAGCTCAACGGCATCGTGTCGATGTCGAACGCATTGAATCTCGATGTGCTGTGGGACGATGAGAACGTTGGCGGCAACGACTGGGCGTTCGTGTTGTTTCTCCCCACCGAAGCGGCGACGGCGTGGTATTACCACCTCGTTCCGAATCGCCCGGCCGATCTCGCTACTTTTCTCGCGAGCGTCGAACACTTCGCGCTCGGCGAATATCTCACCACGCTCGCGCAAGGCGACAACGTCGCGCCGGCGACGCGCGAGGACACGATTCAGAAACTCGCCGCATATACAGGCCTGTCGGAGTCGGTAATACGCGAAGCGAACCTGCGCATTAAGCCCAACGACTTCCGCAGCGATCTGCTACGCTCGCAGGGTAAGGTCGTCGGCTACATGGATACGCGGTATTCCGGCTACGACGTGGTCGGCAACCGCCAATCGCCGATGTGGGACAATTCCGACCTCGCGACCACGCCGGCCGTCGTTTCGATCTTCAACGACTACGTGCGCAACCAGCTCGGCTATCACACCCCGCTCGAGTATCGCCCGCTCTACGACGTCTTGGCCGGATGGGATTGGAAACACGCCACCGATCTCGGTGGTGACGCCGCGCTGATCAAGCCGCCGAACACGATCGTCGACCTTGCCGAAGCGATGGCGGAGAATCCGAGCATGCGCGTCTTGGCGTTGATGGGATACTACGATATGTCGACGCCGTACTTCCAACAAGACTACGATTTCGCGCACCTGCATCTCCCAGCGGATCTCCGCCGGAACGTGACGATCGAGCGCTATGAGTCCGGGCACATGATCTACATCGACCCGGCGAGCCTTGCAAAACTCAAAGCCGATCTCGACCGCTGGTACGACGGCCACTGATCATGCTCGCAGTTCTCGCCCTTGCGGCAACGCTCGAAACGCAGCTCGTCACGCAGATCCAGGCGCGTCTCGACGCAATTACGAGCGGCGATAAAGCCGTGTGGGCGCGCGACCTCGACGATGCGGCGCTGTTGATGGACGAGGAGGGGCACGTCTCGACCAAGGCCCAGTTCCTGGCTGCGCTCGCACCGCTGCCAAAGGGCTCAACGGGCAGCTTGCGCGTAACCCGGCCGCACTTCGCTCGTACCGGCGACGTCGTCGTGATCGCATTCATCGCTGACGAGCACGAAACGATCTACGGTCAGCATTTTCAAGCGCAATTCGGCATGGTCGACACCTATCATCGGGTTGGCGATCGATGGCTGCTTCTCTCCGACACACAAACGCGTCTGCCGCTCGATCCGCCCGTCGCTCACCTCACGACCGCGCAAGCACAACGCTACGTCGGGCGCTATCGCATGCTCGAGGGTCCGCTCGTCTTCGCCGTTAGGATGGCCGGCGGAAAACTTCTCGGCGGGCGCGAGGGATCGGCAGCGCTACCGATGAGCGCCATCGCCGATCAACCCAATGCGTTCTTTCGCGAAGGTCGCCCCGGTACACTGATCTTCGTCGCCGATAGCAGCGGAAGAATCGTCAAACTCATCGACCGCCGTTACTACAACCGCGACATGATCTACGAACGGGTCGTTAAAAATGCACGACCCTGATTGGGATATTCCACGCGTTGAAGATCTGCTGGATCAGCGCCGCCGCCTGTTCGCCCGCGACGCGCCATTCTATCGGCACGCCGTCGGCGGCCTCTACCTGACGTAGGGCTTGTTCCAACAGAGGCGCGGCGCGCTCCTCAGCCCACTCTTCCGCGAATTCCGTATACGGATTATTTTGGAAAGCTCTCGCCCCCGCCATGAAGAGGCCGTTGTCAGCGTAGTATTTTACCTCGAGCAAAGTGCCGTCTACCCAGCCGTCAAATTGAACCCATGCGCCGCTGGCCGGATTATAGACGTAATATCCGAAGCCTGAGCGAACTCCGGTGGCGAGTTGTTGAAACCAAGCCGCCGCGCTGCTCATATTGCTCACGGCAAAATCTGCGAGGAATTGTCCCGGGCCGCCAGGTTGAGGCCCAGCGTTTTCCGTCATCGATGGAACTTCCGGCGCGAGCGATTTCGCATCGTCGATGACCTCTTCCACATCGTTGGCTACACTCGAGTTCGACGCGAGCAAGTACAGACGGTACGCGAGCGCAGTGGCGGCGGTAAGGCCCCCTTTGACGATGGTAGTGTCTGTCAATCGCGCACTGCCGGACGTATCGTTCAAAAGCCTGATGGCCGTTTGACCGGCCGCGCGCAGTGATGCCGCAGTGACCGCCTCGGCCGCTGCCGCAGCAGCAGCAACGGCGAGCGCGCCAGCTGCAACACCCGTAAAGAAATACTGCGCGTCCTGCAAAACCGCGTCATTTGTGAGGAAGTCGCGAACGGGGGTGTCCGAACCGTACAATAACCAATTCGCGACCGGACTGTCAGCCATTGGATCGTACGGGGCCGCAACGTCGGCGACCGGACTTGCCGGCCAGTCAGGTGGGATCGGCGGGGGCGGTGGTGGCGCGGGCGGAGGCGGCGCTGGTGGTGACGGAGTCACAGCGTCGGGCGACACCTGCGCTGCCGCTTGGGACGCGGTCGGAGAGGCTGTTGGGGACGGGTCCTTATAGCCGTAAACCGTTAATGGACCGGTGTCCGACGCGTTCGCCGGGACTTCTAACGGACCGAAGTCCGACGCGGTCAGCGGAACATCGTACCAGCCACCATCCAGGTACACTCTCTTAGTCGTCGGCGGCGAATCGGAGACCTGGCCGTTGGTGTCGGAAGCAGTATCGTTCGCTGCCCAGTATTGCGACGTGTCGAGGTATGGATTTGTGTTCGCAGGAGACGCGTCGCCGGTATATGCTGCGAGGTAATTGTTAAATGCGTCGCCGAGGTTTACAGCCGCGCCGGTGCCGGCGTTAACTTCTTGCGACCCGGACGCCCAGCCCCACAAGGCGCCGCTACCATCAACGTTTACGTCGTCTGTCGCATAAGAACCGCCCGGCGCCGACTCGGAAGCCCATTCCCAATTGGCCGGAATAGATAGCGATGACAGTGCGTTGACCGCGGCCAACGCGTCGGCGGTGTCGGAAATGCTCGTCGCTTCGACAAGCGCATCCTCTTCAGCGGTTGTCGCAGCATCGGCTGCACCTAAGGCGACCGCCTCAGCATCGTCGGCCAGCGCTGGTGTGAGTTCGGCTTCGGCTTCGGCTTCGGCCTCCGCCTCTGCCGCAGCCTCTTCCTCAGC